>JBHGXV010000019.1:0-56501 GCA_041920505.1 Paenibacillaceae bacterium | reverse complement strand
TGTATTTGAAGCACCTCCTGGAAGGTTTGGCCAAAGAAGAGGCGTTCGACCATGCGGTGATCGACGAGGCCCAGGATTTGAGCGCTCTGGAGATCGCAGTGGTCGCCCTTTTGACCAAACGGGAGTCGCTCACCATCGTCGGCGACATTGCCCAGGGGATCCACGCCTACCGCGGTCTCGGCGGGTGGGACGAGTTGCTTGCCGGGGTGTTTGCCGGTCGGGGGGCGGAGTTTTACACGCTTCAGCAAAGTTACCGCTCGACGATCGAGATCATGCGTTGGGCGAACCGCGTGTTGAGGAAAATCGACATCCCGGGTTTGGTGAAGGCCAAACCGGTGCTAAGGCACGGAACGGAGCCGATGCTCATCCGCTGCCGGACGCGAAACGAGATGCTGGCCGACATCGCCCATCAGGTTCACACCCTGAAGCAGGAGGGATTCTCCGCTATCGCCATCGTCACCAAAACCGTCGAGGAAAGCAAAAAAGCGTACAAGGCGCTTAAGAACGATCTGCCGGAAGCCGTGCTGTTGCGAGGCAAGGACAGCGAGTATCCCGGCGGCGTCATCGTCGCCCCGGCCTATCTCACCAAAGGGTTGCAGTTTGACGCCGTGCTTCTTTTGGACGTGGACGAAAAGCACTACAAAGCAAACGAACAGGACGCGAAACTGCTCTACGTGGCCATGACCCGGCCGGTGCATCGTTTGCTCCTCTACTGTGCGCAAGCACCCAGTCCCCTGTTGGCGGACGACGGGGGGCAGGCATAAAAAAACCAAGCGCGGGAGTTGCTTCCGCGCTTGATCGGGGGTTGCTTAATGGTCGCCGTGATTGCCTTTGCTCGGGTTGGTGACCACATAGCCCTCCTGCGGCGTGTACAGGTAGTCGATGACCACCCCGTCGAGGAGCGCCTCGTCTTTTTCCAGAATCACGTCAATATCCTTGTCGGTGGAGACGACCACGTCGTCATCGGTCGGCTTGTCCAGCGCAAGACCGTAGTGGGCGTGGTCGCCGTGCTTGTGGGCGACATAGACGCGAAGTTTCAATTCCTTGTCCTCCTCCTGGGCGAGCACCTCGGACAGTTTTTTTGCGGCGTTGCGGGTGATTTTACAATTCATCGGGGCATTCTCCTCACGTTGGCGGTTTTCCCCATCTTACCAGAGAACGTTTCACCAATGCAACGCCTGTTTGGGCATGAACGTGTCCAAAGGCGAGCGCACGCGGTGGGGCCTCACTTCGGGTCGTACAGTTGGGTCCATTCGGCCAACTCGTCGTACCATTCCTCGTCGCGCGGGGGGAAGTACAGTTCGTACAAATCGCCGAGCAACATGTCCGATGGCTCCGGATAGCGGTTCGGATCCATACTTGCGCCTCCTTTCATCCCCTAGGATTTCCAGAGCGGGACGGGATCATGAGGGGGGAGGGGGGAAGGTGCGTCCGGACAGAAAAAACTCTTGCCTTTTTTGTTCACTCATAGTAAACTTAATCTCGTTGTTCCCGTATGGAATGTGCGAGATGGATGGGTGTCCGAGCGGCCGAAGGAGCACGATTGGAAATCGTGTAGGCGGGGATAACTCGTCTCGTGGGTTCAAATCCCACCCCATCCGCCAGCAACTTTTTCATACCAATGTGCGGTCGTGGCGGAATTGGCAGACGCGCTAGATTCAGGTTCTAGTGGTGGCAACACCGTGGAGGTTCAAGTCCTCTCGACCGCACCATAAACTATCTTTCAACTCCAGGCGATCTGGAGTTTTTATTTTTGTAAAAATGAATGTCCGGATTGGAGTAGTTATAGTGAATGGCAACAATCAAAATCATTGGGAGAATTGTTTTAATTAGTCTGTCCTTTTTGGAAAAAGGGAGGGAATGATGAGGTTTGTATCGAAATTTCCATTCATCTTATTTCGAAAGTACATACTTACAATGGGAGATTGGTTCCTTTTATGATGTTGATGTGAGTTTTAATAGAAATGTTTGAATGATGATAAAAGAAAAACAATATGTGTATTACAGGATGAAATTAAAAAATTTCTAGGAATCGGAAATATAGTGGATATTGATGGGGAAGAATATTTATTATAAACTAATAGCGTACACAGACCCTACTAAATGTAATAACTTGAATTATCAGTATGGAGCTTTTCTAATATTTGATCCCACAAACATTCGTTCGGAAGTTGAGTGGTTCAAGGGAAGGTAGAAGATTAAATCGGAGGGGTTCCGTTTGAAAGATAGAGTAAAAGTAAGACTGAAAGTAGATTTAACTCAATATTTGAAGGGATTAGTCGCTGGATCAGAAGGTTATACAATTGGTAATTACGGTATGTGGTCACGAGCTAATGATAATTTTATTGGTGTGCATTTTCCGGGAATAGGGTCATTGGATGTGTTATGGTCCTCTCTTGAAATTATCGACGAAGAATATCTTAAGGAAGTAGAAGAACGAAGAAAAGACAAGTTGGAAGAATACAAAATTGCCAGAAATATCGTAAAATATGTTGGGCAAAGAGGTGGGTTTAAAAGCTTAAGTTTTAATTATACAGATATAAATGGGAAGACAGTTCATTATTCAACTGGATTTAAAGAAGAAGCAGAAAAACTTATTGCATACTTTAAAGAGTTAAACCTTCAAATTACTGAGAAGAGGATGAATTAAACGATTAAGTTAACAGGGATAGAATTTATGAAAAACGATTAGGAGGAAATATTGTGAAGCGTTGGGCTAAAAAACCCTAAAGACAATTGTTTCACTATTGTTAACAATCTCATCAATCAGTGACATAGTCACTGTATGGAAAAATCTTTCTGATGATAATGAAATTGGTGAATACACTTACTCTTGCAATTTTATGTCTTAACAATGGTTGGAGTAAAATCGAGGATTTAATAGTGTTTGACGTGGGGCAGTTAAGCCCCATACTGGATTAGTTTCCTTTATATTTGTTCATGAAGGATTTTCGCAATCGTCTCATCTATGATAAAATTTGATTTGGATTTGTCTATCTGAATTACATATCAAAGGAGAATACATTATGTATCAAAGCGAAATCCGAGAATCCCAAATTAGAAAGTTATTAGAAAAGGTATCCAACCAAAGTTATGGAAAATATCTTAACAAAATTTATCTTACAAAGGTCAGAGGGTTTGAAAATCAAGTAATAAAATTTGATTTTCCTGTAACAGCATTGATTGGTCCTAATGGTGGCGGTAAAACCACAATACTTGGTGCTGCAGGCTGTATTTATAGAGAAGTAAAACCGAGATAATTCTTTGCACGTAGTAATCAGCTTGATCAAAGCATGCGTCATTGGAAAATCGAATATGAGTTGTTAGATAGAACTGTAAATAAAAATGATATCGTCAGAAGAACCGCTACTTTCGGTAATATAAAGTGGTCACGTGATGCACTCCGTAGAGAAGTCGCTACATTCGGTGTCTCTAGGACAGTTCCAGCCGTTGAAAGAATTGAGTTGCTAAGATATACAACAAGCTCCTTTAAAGTTGATTCAGCAAATATCATTCATATTGATCGTCATATAACATCTGCTGTCGAAAAAATATTAGGTAAAGATATTTCTGATTATAATTACGTGAAGATTGACGAAAACGGTAGATTGTCTCTTCTGACAGGAACTACAAGTGATGGAGTCCAGTATTCAGAATTTCACTTTGGAGCAGGAGAGTCCAGTATTATCCGTATGGTAATGAGGATCGAGTCGCTACCCGAAAATTCCCTAATACTTATTGAAGAAATCGAGAACGGCTTGCACCCTGTTGCCACTATTAGAATGGTAGAGTATTTGATTGACGTCGCTGATAGAAAAAAAGCACAAATTATATTTACTACCCATTCAAATGACGCATTAATTCCCTTGCCTTCGCAAGCAATTTGGGCAGCAATTAACGGAAAAACAATCCAAGGAAAATTAGATATACATTCTTTAAGGGCAATTACAGGGCAGATAGAAGCAAAACTTGTTATCTTTACTGAGGACGTATTCTCTGCTGAGTGGGTAAAAGCTGTACTCAACTCATATGGAGGCATTGCTATTGATACTATTGAGGTACATCCTATGGCAGGAGATGGTACTGCTGTAAACGTAAATAAATTTCATAATTTGGATCCAAGTAGTAAATATCCTTCTGTTTGCTATATTGACGGAGATTCAAAGCAAAAAGATTCTGTATTAGATAGAGTTTTCAGACTCCCAGGCGAAATGCCAGAAACTTTTATCTTTGATAGTGTACTTGATGTAATAGATCAAGTTAGTGGAATTCTTGCTGTATCTCTACATAAAAAGTACGAAGATCATGAGAAAATATCAGAAACCTTGAAGGAGGTTAGAAGATTAAATCGAGATGGACATTTATTGTATTCAGCCGTTGGAAAAAGGCTTGGATTAATTCCAGAAACCATAGTCAGAAGTGCATTTCTTAATGTTTGGTGTCAGGCATATCCAGAAAAAGTAAAAGAAATATTAGACCCTATTATTTCATTAATCCCTTTTGAAAAAAGTGAAGAAGTACCTGTTTAAAGCCACCTCCATATGCATTTAAGTTCTATACTAAATTAATTTTATTTTCTACCATAGTTAATAATTCACAATCTTCCCTCATAAAATGACGGAGGAAAGAGGTGGACACCTCACCAAACCGATAAGGGAGGCTGTGTCATGAGCAAAAAAGTGTTGATCGTCACAGGTGATGCCGTGGAAGCGCTGGAAGTGTTTTACCCGTATTACCGCTGCCTGGAGGAAGGCTTTGAAGCGGTCATCGCCTCGCCGACGCGAAAGACGTTGCACACCGTTTGTCATGACTTCGAACCTCACAGCGAGACCTACACGGAAAAGCCGGCCTACCGGCTGGAATCCCATGTCGCGTTTGTCGACGTCAATCCGGAGGAGTACGATGGGCTGATCATCCCCGGCGGACGTGCCCCCGAGTACATCCGCTTAAACGAGCACCTCAAACCGATCGTCGCCCACTTTTTCGCGGCAAACAAGCCGGTCGCCGTGATCTGCCACGGTTCGCAGGTGCTGGCGCTGGTGAAGGAGTACCTGGCCGGAAAAGAGCTGACGGCGTATCAGGCATGCCGCCCCGACGTGGAGGCGTGCGGTGCGGTTTACCGCACGGAGACGTTGCATGTCCACGACCGGCTGGTGTCGGCGCACGCGTGGCCCGACCTGCCCGGATTCATGCGCGAGTTTTTCAAATTGCTGCGATAAAACCGCGACTCATATATGGTTCAACAGACAGGCTCGGCCGTGGGTGCCGGGCCTTTTTTTTGTGACTTTTTGCAAAACTGTAATAGCGCACATTTCGCTGTTTCACTAACTGTTATAGTGCAACTGGCACATAGGGTTGAAACAGGAAAACCGCATGACATCAAGGGTGTGAGGTACATCACATCCTCCTGTACTGATTTTTGTTATCCTTGTGTATGTATAAACTAGCGATACTTGTTCAGGGAACGCAACCGCACGTCTGAACAGTTTGTTTACCATCATTACTGGGGAGAGGTCGAACATGTCCAAATTACCTAAGAAAAACGAATTGGGCTTCTTTGAGATCCGCCTGGAGTCCATTGGCGGTCTCGGAGCCAACCTGGCCGGTAAAATGTTGGCGGAAGCGGGTGTGCTCGGGCTCGGGCTGAACGGTTCCAACTTTTCCTCGTACGGTTCGGAGAAAAAAGGCTCTCCGGTGAAAGCGTTTATCCGGTTCTGCGATCCGGACGTGGAGATTCGCGCGCACAGTCCGATCGAGCGTCCGCACGTGGTCGGCGTGTTCCACGAAGCGCTGTACAAAACAGTGGACGTCGTCAGCGGACTGGATCCGGATGGGATCGTGCTGGTCAACACGACGCGAGATTTTGACGAAGTGCGCAAAGACCTGAAGCTGGAGTACGGCACCCTGGCCATCGTCGATGCGCTCGGCATCGCCGTCGAGGAGAAGACGAAAGTGAACACGGCCATGCTCGGGGCCTTGTTCCGCATCTGTGATTTCCTCGATCCGGAGTCGATGCGCGACGTAATCCGCAAAACGTTTGAGAAAAAATACCCGCATCTGGTCGAACCCAACCTGCGCACGTTTGATCGCGGGTACAACGAGGTGCGGTTCAAAACCTACGAAGTGCCGGAAGGGGCGAAGGGCAAAGAGTTTGTCCGGCCGTTGCCGATGTACGGATACGAGACGCAGCCGATCGGGGGGACGATTATCAACCCGGGGAACAGCATCCTGAAGGATTTAAGCGGTTCGCGCCAGGGGTTTTTGCCGTCGTTTGACGTCAACACCTGTATCCATTGTGCGGCATGCGACACGGTGTGTCCGGATTACTGCTTCGTCTGGGAAGAGGGGACGGACAAGAAAGGCAGACCGCAAATGTTTTTAAGAGGCATCGACTATCAATACTGCAAAGGCTGTCTGAAGTGCGTCGAAGCGTGCCCGACCGAATCGTTGAAGGCGATGCGCGAGGAAATCGGCTACGCCGAACAGCATCAGGTCAAACAAAAATGGGCATTGGCGGCCAACTAAGAACGGGGGGATTCAATCATGGCGATCAATCTGGAAAAAGAAGTGGAAAACTCCAAGGAGCGCAACCGTCCGGAACAGGTCCTGACCTTTGAATCCGGAAACGAAATGGCGGCCATGGCGGCAGCGCAAATCAACTATCACATCATGGGGTATTTCCCGATCACGCCGTCGACCGAGGTGGCGCAATTCCTCGATCAAATGAAGGCCCGGGGCCAGCACGACATCGTGCTCATTCCGGCGGACGGCGAACACGGTTCGGCGGGGATTTGCTACGGGGCGGCGGCTGCCGGGGCGCGCGTGTTCAACGCGACCAGCGCCAACGGGTTTCTTTACATGCTGGAGCAGTTGCCGGTGCAGTCCGGCACCCGTTTCCCGATGGTGATGAACCTGGTGACCCGCGCTGTCTCCGGTCCGCTTGACATTCGCGGCGACCACTCCGATTTGTACTATGGCTTGAATATCGGCTGGCCGATTCTCTTGGCCCGCACGCCGCAGGCCGTGTACGACATGAACATCATGGCGCTCAAACTGGCGGAACACAAGGATGTCCGACTGCCGGTGCTGGTGGCGTACGACGGGTTCTTCACCTCGCACCAGAAGCGGCGCGTTTCCTACTTCAAGGACAGAGAGGTTGTGCAAGCATTCGTCGGTCCGCGTCCGACCGACTTCCCGCATGCGCTTGATCCGGCCAACCCGGTGACCATCGGTCCGTACATGAACGATCCGGACCTGATCAACAACAACTACCAGCAATCGCTGGCGATGTACCGCGCGGGCGAAATCTTCAAGGAGATCGCCGCCGCGTACAAGGAACTGTCCGGCCGCGAGTACCCGGTGCTCGACCTGTACCGGATGGAGGACGCCGAAGTGGCCGTGTTCCTGCTGAACTCCGCCGCCGAAACGGCGAAGGACGTCGCGGACAAACTGCGTGCCCAGGGCATCAAGGCAGGGGTGATCAGCCCGAACATCATCCGTCCGTTCCCGGCGAAGGAAATCCGCGAAGCGCTGAAAAACGTCAAGGCCCTCCTGGTGGGCGAACGCGCGGACTCCTACGGCGGCCACGGCGCCAACCTGACGCACGAGGTCAAGTCCGCCCTGCAGGACGACAAGGAAAACAAAACGATCGTGCTCAGCCGCGTGTTCGGGGTGGGCGGAAAAGACTTCTACGCCGACGATGCGGAAGCGTTCTTCCGTCTGGCGCTGGACGCGGCGGAAAAAGGCTATGCGGACGTGCCGTTTGACTACTACGGCCACACGCCGGGCAACCCGGACGTCAAGCCGAAACGGGTGCTTCAGCCGCTGTACGGCAGCGCGTTCAAAACCGGCCTGATCACGGTCAAGCCGAACGAAGAAACCGGCAAGCTGGACGTGAAAATTCCGCCGCTGCGCGCGTTGACCGGCAAGCCGAAACGCATCGCCTCCGGCCATGGCGCATGTCCGGGCTGCGGGATCTTCCCGGGACTGGAGCTGTTCTTCAAGGGGATCGAAGGAGACATTGTCGCCCTGTTCCACACCGGGTGCGCGATGGTCGTCACCACCGGGTATCCGTACAGCTCGCATAAACAAACCTACATCCACAACCTGTTCCAGAACGGCGCGCCCACGTTGTCCGGCGTCGTGGAGGCGTTCCACGAGCTGAAGCGGCGCGGCGAGATCGACCTGCCGGAAGACTTCACGTTCGTCATGGTTACCGGTGACGGCGGCATGGACATCGGGATGGGTCCGTCCATCGGTACGGCCCTGCGCAACCACAAGATGATCATTCTGGAATACGACAACGAAGGCTACATGAATACGGGCAGCCAGATGTCCTACTCGACGCCGATCGGGCACATGACCTCCACGTCCAACGTGGGCAAGGGACAGCGCGGGAAGTCGTTCCACCACAAGGACACGCCGCAGATCATGGCGGCGACCAACATCCCGTACGTCTTCACCGGAACCGAGGCGTTCCCGCAAGATCTGCTGAAAAAAGCGGCCAAAGCGCAATGGTATGCGCAAAACGTCGGCATGGTGTACGGAAAAATCCTCATCACCTGTCCGCTCAACTGGAAGACGCCGGACGACATGGGCGAAGTGATCGTCGGTGCCGCCGTCAACAGTTGCTTCTTCCCGTTGTACGAAGTGGAGAACGGCATCACCACGATCACGTACGATCCGGAGGAAAAAGGCAAACGCGTGCCGGTGACCGAATGGCTCAAGCTGCTGGGCAAAACCAAGCACCTGCTGCAGCCGGAATACGCCGACATTGTGAAAGAGTTTGAAGAAGAAGTCGAATTCCGCTGGAGAAGACTGAAGGCAAAACACGAGCATCCGATGTTGTAAGCACAAAAAAGGAGAGGCCCTTTGGGGAACCTCTCCTTTTTGCTGTTGCGGTGTTTAGGCCTGTTGGTCGGCGGCCACAGTGGCGCCAGCCTCGACGGGTTGCGATTTTTGCTGGAACAACGGGTAGATCGCAAATCCGACCAGGAACAACCCGACGCCGAGAATAAACGTCTTCACATCCGATGTGCCGCTTTTGATCACCCACGCGGAGTAGATCAGGGCCAAAAGACCGATGACGCCGTCTTTGAGTCGGGACCCGGTCTGATTGCCGTATGTCTCGCCGGTGAGCACCAGCTTGGTCTGGTAGACAGCGGAGACGAAGTACGGGATCAGGTAGGCCAGGGTGGCTACGGTCGTCACAAACGTGAACGCTTCGGCGATGGTGCCGGAGATGGTGGAAAAGATGAATGCCTGCGACATCAGGTTGGTCGTCAACAGCGAACTGGTCGGGCTGCCGTGCTTGTTAACCTTGCCGAAGTAGCGCGGGAACGTCCCGGACACAGCCCCTTGATAAGGAACTTCAGCGCTTAAGAGAATCCAGCCGATCGTGGCGCCGAGAAGCGATGCGACGGCGAGCAGGGCCATCAAGGTGGCGCCCGAGTCGCCGATGATGCGGCTGAGCGCGTCGACGAGCGGCTTGTCCGAAGCTTTGAGCGCGTCTTGCGGCAGGACGCCCATCGTCAGCATCGTAATCCCCATGTAAAAGCCCACGGCGATCAACAGGCCGCAGATGGTTGCCCATTTGACGTCGCGCTGGGAGCGGGCTCGGCCGGAGAGAACAACGGCCGATTCGATCCCGACAAACGCCCACAGGGTAGAGAGCGCCGCCAGATTGATCTGATCGCCCAGCAGGTGTACCCCGCCGTCCTTGTCGGTTACCGGCGCGTAAAACGGCAGGAGATTGGTCTTGTCAAACGCGAACAAGGCGGCGACGATGAACAAAAGAAACCCGATGACCTTGGTGGCGGTGGCGAAAAAATTCAGCTTGCCGGCTCCGTTCAACCCCCGCACCAGGATCAGGTGAATGCCCCACAACAGTGCGGTGCAGACCAAAAACGTGGCGAGACGGCCCAGTTGCACCGGGAACGATCCAATCGTAAACAGGACGGTTTCGTCCTTCATGATGGGGAAAAACGTCGACAAATAACCGGCCAGCGTGGTGATAATCGCCACGTTGCCCGACCAGTTGGCCACCCAGTAGCCCCAGATCATGCTGAACCCGGCGACGTTGCCGGCGCGCGTGGAGCGGAACATGGCACGGGCGTAGCTTTGCGGACCGGCCGTCAATTCAGGCCGCCTGACGGAGAGCGTGCCGAAGACGAGCGCAATCGCGAGTACGCCCAGGCCGGTCAACAGCCAGGCCAGGGTTACGCCGAGCGGACTGGCGGTGTTGGCCAGCGAACTGGGAAGCATGAAGATACCGGAGCCAACCATGTTGCCGACGACGAACGCCGCCAGCATCCAGAAGCCCCATTGTCTGTTTTGCATACTCTTTCCTCCTGTAGTGCAGTAATGCGATGAAAAAACAAAAAACAAAAAAACGCTGTGAACGAACGTTCACGGCGTTTCCATCTGGAAACCCGCACCCCGTCTCACCAAGATAGCACTCCACAGGTGGCCCTGTGACAGTCCTGCACCTGTTCGATGCAGTCCCAGCAAGCGCGGGGAGTGGCCTCGCGCAAGCTTCGGCGGCGATCCCTTTCGCCGGACGGTTAACGGCCCCACTGGCCTCACGTCCGCTACTCTTGATCAACCGCGACCTCTACCTCATCCGAGAACAATGATGAGGATTCGTATGTGTTTTTTCACAACATGAATCATTTTATCAATAAATCAATTGTCCGTCAACCAAGCGGACGGAAGTCTCCTGGTCTGGCGAGTAAATCCATTCGGCGCAAGAGATACTATGGGTACTCTGACAGAAAGTGAGGGATGCGGATGATTTCTGCCAAACAGCGGGAGAAGATCAACAATCAGATGCATCGCGACGAGAGCAAAATCGTCAACATCATACTGCACGACGAACAACAGGTGGCAGGCGAGATTGCCGAGGCGACCAGACAGGGGATCACCCTGACCGACGGACGTCATTACCCGTACGAGCAGATTCGCGAGATCAACGGCTTATATTGACATAATAATTATTATGTAAATTTGTGTGCGCTCCGGTTTATCTCTGGCAAACCGGAGCGTAAAGCCGTTTCCGTCACAAAGGCACGCCCGGGAAAAAGTGGCGCAGCCCCTCGGGTAACACCTGCTGCCAGAATCCCCAGGTGTGCACGCCCGGTTTTTCCGTGTAGAGCAGCCGGGCGCCTTTGGTCTGAAGTGCCTCTTTCGCCCGTCGGTTCCAGTCGACGAAGTCGAAGGTGCCGATGTGTGTCTCCACACTGGTCTCGTCCAGTCCGACGATCATCCACAGATGGAGCCACGAGAGGTCGGATTCCCGGGCGATCCGCTCCAGCGTCGGCTGGAAGTAGGCGCCGGAGAGGGAGAGCACGTTGGCGAACAAGTGCGGGTAGTCGAGCGCCAGGTGCAGCGAGACGGTGCCGCCCAGCGAGTCGCCGGCCAGCACGCGAGCGGACGCCTCGCGCCTAACGGGATAACGCGCTTCGATGTAGGGCAGCAGTTCTTCAGCAAAAAAACGCTTGTACGCCTCGTTGCGCGATCCGACGGCAGAGTATTCGCTGGTCCGCTTGTTGCGCTCCACCGAGACGCCGACGATGATCATCGGGTCCATGTTTTCTTCCAGAATCAGACGGTTGGCCAGGGTGGCGATGCGGCCCATGGTAAAAAATTCGTTGCCGTCCTGGCAGTACACCACCGGGTATGACAACATCTCGTTATATCCGGGTGGCAGATAGATTTTCAGCGAGCGGGGGGCATCGAGCAGGGTGCTCGGCACCTCTTCCTTGACAATGGTGCGTTTGAGGTAGTCGGTCACGGACAGAGCCTCCTTCTTCTATTTAATAACGTTTTTACAATGCAAAGAGTAAAAAGTGCTTGAAAATTAATGGTACAGAACTTATGATAAATGATAACAGGAAGGAAATAAACCCTGTATTAGCGGTATTGTAACAACGGAAACAGCTTCGAAACTGAAGTATAACAGTTTTCGGGAATCAATATGACAGCGCTTCACGCATATCACGTCGTACCGCTATTTCTCACTCCAATGAAGAGGTGAAAACGATGAGCGTTTCTGCTGCAGTAGAACAAAAAGGCAATCATGCTCCGTTGCAGATCCTGTCTTTGGACGGGACTGTCGTGCGTCCGGACCTGATGCCGAACCTCACCGATGAAGAGATGCGCGAAATCATGCGCCGCATGGTGTTTACCCGCGTCTGGGACCAACGGGCGATCAGCCTGAACCGGCAGGGCCGTCTCGGCTTCTACGCGCCGGTTGCCGGTCAGGAAGCGTCGATGATCGGTTCGATTTCTTCGATGTCCAAGGAAGACTTCCTGCTTCCGAGCTATCGCGACATTCCGCAAATGGTGTGGCACGGCTATCCGATGTACCAGGCGTTTTTGTACTCGCGCGGCCACATTCACGGCGGCCAAATTCCGGAAGGCGTCAATGTGCTGATGCCGCAAATCATCATCGCCGCCCAATGTACGCAAGCGGCGGGCGTGGCGATGGGCTTCAAGCTGCGCAATGAAAAGCGCGTCGCGATTACCTACTTCGGCGACGGTGCCACCTCGCAGGGCGATTTTTACGAAGGCATGAACTTCGCCGGGGTCTACAAACTTCCGGTGATCTTCTTCTCGCAAAACAACGGATACGCCATCTCCGTTCCGTTTGAAAAGCAAACAGCTGCCGAATCCATCGCCGTCAAGGCGGTGGCCGCCGGTATCGCGGGCGTGCGCGTCGACGGGATGGACGTTCTTGCGGTCATCAAGGCGACCCAGGATGCAAGAGAACGCGCGCTGAACGGGGAAGGTGCGACGCTGATCGAGGCCCTGACCTACCGTTACGGTCCGCACACCATGGCCGGGGACGACCCGACCCGCTACCGCACCAGCGAAGAGCAGGGCGAATGGGAGCAACGCGACCCGCTGATCCGTTTCCGCAAGTTCCTCGAAGCCAAAGGGCTCTGGTCGGAAAAAGACGAGGAAGCGGCGATCGAAGAGGCGAAACAGGCGGTGGCCGACGCGATCAAGCAAGCGGATGAGTACCCGAAAATGAAAGTGTCCGAGCTGATCGATGTGATGTTTGAAACCCTGCCTCCAGAGCTTGAAGCGCAAAAGGCAGAATATCAGGCGAAGGAGTCGAAGTAAGCCATGGCGCAAATGACGATGATTCAAGCGATTACCGATGCGTTGCGCGTTGAGCTGGCGCGCGACGAAAAAGTCCTCGTCTTCGGCGAGGACGTGGGGAAAAACGGCGGCGTGTTCCGCGCCACCGAAGGATTGCAAAAAGAGTTCGGCGAACACCGCGTGTTCGACACGCCGCTGGCCGAGTCCGGCATCGGCGGGCTGGCTGTGGGGCTTAGCATCAACGGATTCCGTCCGGTAGCCGAAATCCAGTTCTTCGGCTTCGTGTTTGAGACGTTTGACGCGATCGCTTCCCAGGCGGCGCGGATGCGCTACCGTTCCGGCGGGCGTTATCACAGCCCGATCACGATCCGTTCGCCGTTTGGCGGCGGCGTGAAAACGCCGGAGTTGCACGCCGACTCGCTCGAAGGGTTGTTCGTGCAAACGCCGGGGGTAAAAGTGGTCATCCCGTCCAATCCGTACGACGCGAAGGGACTGTTGATCTCCGCGATTCGCGACAACGATCCGGTCATCTTCCTTGAGCACATGAAACTGTACCGTTCCTTCCGCGGCGAGGTGCCGGAGGGCGAGTACACGATTCCGCTCGGCAAGGCCAACGTGGTGAGAGAGGGCAGCGATGTTACCATCATCACCTATGGCGCGATGGTTCATACCAGCCTGAAAGCGGCCGAGGAGATCGAAAAGGCGCGCGGCGCGAAAGTGGAAGTGATCGACCTGCGCACGATCGCGCCGCTTGACATGGAAACAGTGATCAACTCCATCAAAAAGACCAACCGTGCGATTGTGGTGCAGGAAGCGCAAAAATCGGCGGGGGCCGCTGCCGAAATCATCGCCCAAATCAATGAAAAAGCGATTCTCCACCTGGAAGCGCCTGTCCTGCGCGTGACCGCTCCGGACACCGTCTATCCGTTTGCGCAAGCCGAGGATATCTGGCTGCCTGACGTGAAACGCGTAATCGACGGGCTGACACAGGTACTGGACTTCTGATGGTGAGATGAACACGGCGGAAAGGCAGCTTTCCGCCTTCTTTTCCGCATCGTTACAGTTGAATTGACTAGGAGGGAACAGCGGTGAGTCGTTTCGAATTCAAACTCCCGGACATCGGGGAAGGCATTCACGAAGGCGAGATCGTCAAGTGGCACGTGCAGCCCGGCGATACCGTCACGGAAGACCAGGTGATCCTGGAAGTGCAAAACGATAAGGCAGTCGTCGAAATCCCGTCTCCGGTGAACGGAAAAGTGCTGGAGCTGAAGGTGGCAGAAGGAACCGTCGCCGTCGTCGGCGATACCCTTGTCGTATTTGAAGTGGAAGGCGAGGTACCGAACCAGCCGGTACACGGTCACGATGCTCCCGCGCAAGCGGCACCGACACAACCGGCAGCAGGGGTGGAGCCTGGCTGCGACATCGGCGCGCAAATCAACGCCAATGCAAGCCAGCCGCTTGACACACCGGCAGCGGCACCGGCGGCCGCGCAGGCGCCTGTCGTGAACCGCGAGCACATTCTGGCCACCCCGTCCGTGCGCAAATACGCGCGGGAAAAAGGCGTCAACCTGGCACAGGTGCCGGGCACCGGCAAACTGGGCCGCATCACCCGCGAAGACGTGGATCGCTTCCTCTCGGGCGCGGCAGCAGCGGCAACACCGCAAGAGGCGCAACCGGCAGAGGCGACTCAAGCGGCCGTTGCGGCCAACGTAGCTGCCCAGGCGGCGACACCGACCGTACACTACGCGCCGCAAGCAGGCGAAGTGGAGGAGCGCGTGCCGCTCAAGGGCATCCGCAAGGCGATTGCCAAGGCGATGGTCAAATCCAAGTACACGGCGCCGCACGTCACCATTTTCGACGAAGTGGACGTGACCGAACTGGTGGCCCTGCGCAAACAAGGCAAGCCGCTGGCTGAACAAAAAGGAATCAAGCTGACCTATCTGCCGTTCATCGTCAAGGCGGTCGTCGCCGGTCTGAAGAAATTCCCGGAACTGAACGCCTCGATCGACGACGACAAACAAGAGATTATCTACAAAAAGTATTACAATATCGGCATCGCCACTTCGACCGACGAAGGGCTTCTGGTGCCGGTGGTCAAAGCGGCTGACCGCAAGTCGATCTTCGAAATCGCCAGCGAGATCAACGAACTGGCCGCGAAGGCGCGCGACCGCAAGGCGACGCCGGACGAGTTGAAAGGCTCCACCTTCAGCATCACCAACATCGGTTCGGCGGGCGGCATGTTCTTTACGCCGGTCATCAACCATCCGGAAGTGGCGATCCTCGGCGTCGGCCGCATCAGCGAAAAACCGGTCGTGAAAAATGGCGAGATCGTCGTCGCTTCGGTGCTGGCGCTGTCGCTCAGCTTTGACCACCGCCTGATCGACGGCGAACCGGCGCAACGCTTCGTCAACTACGTGAAACAGTTGTTGGAAAACCCGACGCTGTTGGTGATGGAGGGATAACATGGTAGTCGGAGAATTCACCACAGAAGTAGATGTGCTCGTCATCGGCGCGGGCCCGGGCGGTTACGTGGCCGCCATCCGCGCCGCGCAGTTGGGCAAAAGCGTCACGGTCGTGGAAAAAGGCAATGTGGGCGGCGTCTGCCTCAACGTGGGGTGCATTCCGTCCAAGGCGCTGATCCACGCCTCCCACACCTACGAACACGCCAAGGCGTCCGAGTCGATGGGGATTCTCGCCGATAACGTACGAGTGGACTTCGCCAAGGTGCAGGAGTGGAAAGCGGGCATTGTCAAACAACTGACCGGCGGTGTCAGCCAACTGTTTAAGGGCAACAAGATCCAGGTCATCAACGGGGAAGCGCTTTTCGTCAGCGAAAACGAGGTGCGCGTGTTCCACGGATACGACGTCAACCGCTACAAATTCAACCACTGCATCATCGCCACCGGCTCCCGTCCGATCGAACTGCCGGCGTTCCCGTTCGGCAAGCGCGTGCTCTCGTCCACTGAAGCGCTGTCGCTTACCGAGATTCCGAAGAGCATGGTGGTCATCGGCGGCGGCTATATCGGGATCGAACTGGGCAGCGTCTATGCCCGCTTCGGCACCAAGGTGACGATCCTGGAAGGCTCCGACCAGATCCTGCCGGGCTTCGAGGCGGAGATGACCCGACTGGTAGAGCGCAAGCTGAAGAAAAACCATGTCGAGATCCACACCAAGGCATTGGCCAAAGGGATGGAAGAGACGGAAAACGGCGTGATCGTCACGGCGGAGGTCAAGGGTGAGACCAAAACCTTTGAAGCCGAATACGTCCTGGTGACGGTGGGACGCCGTCCCAACACCGACGAACTGGGGCTTAAAGACATCGGCGTCGAGATGGACGAACGCGGCTATATCAAGGTGGACAAACAAGGCCGCACCAACATCCCGAACGTGTACGCGATCGGCGATATCGTCCCGGGTCCGGCGTTGGCGCACAAAGCCTCCTACGAAGGCAAGGTGGCGGCGGAAGCGATTGCCGGCCATCCGGCGGAAGTGGATTACAAGGTGATCCCGGCTGTCGTCTTCTCCGATCCGGAGATTGCCAGTGTGGGCATGAGCGAGAAAGAAGCGAAGGAAAAAGGCGTCGACTACGTCACCGGACGTTTCCCGTTTGCCGCCAACGGGCGGGCGCTTTCCGTCAACAGCGGCGAAGGGTTCGTCAAACTGGTGGCGGAAAAAGGCACCGGCCTGGTGCTGGGAGCGCAGATCGTCGGGCCGGAGGCGTCCAACATCATCGCCGAGATCGCGCTGGCGATCGAGATGGGTGCGACGCTCGAAGACATCGAGCTGACCATCCACGCCCATCCGACTTTGGCCGAAGTGACGATGGAAGCGGCCGAGCTGGCGCTGGGCCGTCCGATCCACGTCGTGAAATAAACCGAAGCAAAAACGAAAGAAGGGCTGTGACGGCCCTTCTTTTTCTTTTTTGGCACATTGTCGAATGACTTCCCTTTTTTTCTAGAATCTTGTAAAATAAGGCTATTCGTAAGCTCGGAGGTTCCTCATGGAAAGCACACAAAAACAGATCGAAGAGTTACGATTACGCCTGCAGCAGGCTGTCAAGGAAGCCGGCTACAATTTCCTCGATCCGAACATCGTCAAGATCAGCCAGCAGTTGGACAAGTTGATCATAGAACATATGATCAGCGTGACGAAGCGGCCGTAAAGGTCTTTTTTTATTCCCGCAAGCTGGGCGAAGTCAAGCTGTAGCAGAGATGCAGGGTGGCGCCGGCGACGATTGTGATCGGCTCGCCGGACCAGAACCGGCTGGGATGCAGGGCCAGCGCCTCGATCTGCCGACGTGGCCGCAGGTGTCCGGATGACCCGATGACAAGCGTCTGCGCCAACGCGTCGTAAGAAAATTGCGGCGAGAGGGTGCGCACAAACAGGCCGACATCATGAGCGGTATGTAACGAGCGCGGTTTGTCTGCCAGCTCCCGCGCGAACGCGGATGAAAGGTTGTCCCATTCCGCCGCGAAAATCAGCCGCAGGTAGGAGGCGGCAAACAGGTGGAACCGCGCTTTGACCAACTCCGGATGTCTGGTCAGGTCGGACATGAGCGGGAAGACCGTCTCGTCGCCGTTGAGCGCTTGCAGGGCGAGCAGACGTTTTGCCGACGCGGCGAACGCGTGCGGGGACAGGTCGCGCAGGTAGGCGTATTGCTCTTCCTGTCCGCAGGCGTTTTCGGTAATGTGGGGCGCAAACACATCGGGGACAGCGACCGCAAACAACGGGGAAAAGTACCGCCACTCGCCGTCCAGTCCCTCCCGCCGACACGCGTCCAATGTGTTTGTCGCCCAGTGGTGAAAATCGTGATACGCTTCCGGCTGGGCCAACCGGTGCAGACTTGCCGCCAGCTCAAACAAGGGAGAGGGACGAAAACGGATGCGGGACGGGTCAAGCCGGGACAGATCAATTGTTCTCATGGATCTAACCTCCTGCGTCGGATTCTGTCCCCGATCATAGGGGGAAAAGGTGGGACAATACAAACCGTAAAAAAGGCCAGGGCATCGCCCTAGCCTTCGCGCGTTTTTACTTGCCTGGAGTGGTTGGCCTGTTTCACTTTTTTCGAACCGTCCAACGGCTCGCCGTTCGTTTGCGGCGGTTCATAGTCTCTGTTGGTGGCTTTGTGCGGATTTTCGTACAGGACGTTGTCCTTGCGCATACACTCACCCCTTTCCCTTTAGTATGGCGAAGGGCCCACATCCGCATCCCGTCAAGTGATGGCAATTTGGTCAATTCAGTGCGTGACGACCGGGCGGTGAAATTGGTATGCTAAAGGGGATGAAGATAGGAGTGAGAGCACAGATGAAGAAGAAGTCGCTTTTAGCGGCCTGGGCCGCCATCCTTTTGCTTGCGGCGGGATGCTCAGAGAAGCAGCCTGCGGCGCAGTCGCCTAACGCGCAAACCGCGCCCGGCCAACCTTCGGCGGCGCCGGATGCGTCCGCGTCTCCTTCGGCCGGACAAGCACCTGCGGCGAAAGGCGAGATTGGCGCGGCTCAGCCAGGAACGACGGCGGGCAAAGCGCAAACCGTGCCGGCCAATGGACAGACGGCACCGGTTCAAGCCGGTCCGATCGACTTGACGCCCGAATTGACCGTAAATCCGACGCTCGTCATCGGGAAGACCACGTATGCCGAGTTGAGCAAGAAATACGGGGCGCCGATTTCTTCCAAACGGGTAAAGACGGCGTTTCGCAAAGGACTTGCCTCGGGCAGCGGCCCGTTTCCGCAGATCGAGGAGACCGTCGCGCTGTTCAAACTGAATCCGCTTAGCGGAAAACCGCTGGACACAGGTTTCCCTCTGTACTTCACGGCGGATGACAAGCAAGTGTTGGTCAGCGCGCCGGTGTTTTTGCGCCGCGGCGGACTGCTGGAAAAAATCAAGAATGGGACGCTCAGCTTTGACGACGTCAAACGCGTGTACGGGGAACCGACGCGTGAGAGCAAGGATGGGCTGGAGTATTACGACTTCGACCACAAGGCCGTGATGTTCGTCTTTAAAAACAGCAAGGGACATCTCAACGCCGTGGTAACCAAATACGACCTGTTGTACGCGGGCGATCCGGCTGATTTACAGGCGCACGAACAGACGATTCGCCGTCTGAGCCAGCAGCAAAAAACCTGACGCGACAGGGGGAGTGCGCATGCCGCTGTTGATTGCGCCTGTGTTCAATTCCGCTTCGCCCAAACCGGTGGCGCTGCGGCTCGACGGCCCGTTTACGCTCGTCTCGGGCAATGAACAGTTGTACCAGATGTCTCAGCGGTTCCTGCAAAACGCGATGAACGAAAACCGGCTGCACTTTGCCAAAAAGGTTTCGGTCGACAGCATGTTTTTGTGCGCCCAGTATCCCCGAATGAAGGTGACAAACGACGATCGGGCGTACATACAGGAGATCGAGAACAAGCTGAATCTGGCCGCGCAAACCGGTGTCTGTTCGATTCCGTACGTGATTACCTTTGAGCAACCCCATTACGGCATCACGTACCTGAAGCGTTCGCTGGAGGGCGAGCAACTGGTGTTTGCGGGACAGACAGAGGAGACGTTTCGCCAGTTGATAACCGCACAGGGCGAATTTCCCGCGCTGGCCTACAGCCGCTATTTGTCGTCGCTGGAGAAGGACAGCTACGAGGACCGTCTGCTCGATCTGTGGATTGCCCTGGAGTCCCTGTTTGTCCCCGACGGGAAAAAAGGGGAAATCACCTACAAGCTGCGGTTGCGCATGGCGTTTTACTTTGGCGGCACGCTACAGGAGCGGCAACGGCTGGCCGATTTCATCAAGACATCGTACAACCATCGATCGGAAATCGTGCACAGCGGCAAGCAGTTGGGCAACCGGCTGAAGGGAGAAGTGCTCCTGTTGTCGCGAATCGCCCGCGCCGCCTTGCTCAACATGTACGCGGAAGGGATCGGAGTCAAACAGTTGCAGGCGCGCCTGGACGAATCCGTCCTTGCCGGACAAGGGTACCGGGAGCGGTATCAACCGCCCCGCTTTGAAAGCGTCAACTGGTAACAGACAAACAGGGAAGACGAAAACGGCGCCCGATCAGGGTGCCGTTTTCGCGCCGTATGGCTCAGTATTCCACTTTTGTCACTTCGCTGATCGGTTCCAACGGGTTTTCTTTGGCTTCTTTCAACTCGTTTTCCAGCAGTTTTTCGTGGCTTTCTTCCGCCAGGTCGAAGTAGAAGAAGTCATCCGAGCGATCCGCGTTGGATGGGTCGGGTGTGTGTCGGGGCATCCGGGTCGCCTCCGTTTTCCAGTTGTAGGCGCGGGCCTTTTCGGTTTCGGGCCTATTCTTATCATGGCGGAAACGCCCTCTGGTTAGTCGTCAAAAAAGCGAGCCCACGCAAACCGGTTGCCGCCGGGACTTCATCTGTTTTTAACCGGCCCTAGTACACCGCCCAGGCGTTGGGCAGGTACCGACCCCGGTAGTAGGGACAAGAGGTCTTGGTGATCGCTTCTCCCTTGTAGAGCATCATCGAGCTGGAGCCGCCGTCCATCGCCATCGCGTTGATCACGCCGTTTTCGGCCAGGAGGTCGGCGACGTCTTTCATGCTGGCGCCGATGGAATGGCCCGGCTGGCGGCCGTCGATGACGAGGAAGACGATTCGTCCGTCCGCCGTCTGGCCGACTGCGGTTCGCGGTTGAATCCCCCAGCTTTTGGCCGGTTTGTCGGCAAACAGGTTCTTGCCGTCGACGATCAGTTGCGGTCGGAAGCTCATCGCGTCCCGCACGCCCATCTTGATCAACTGTTGCGCGGTGTAACTGCCGGTCACAAGCGTGCCGTCGTAGGTGATGCCGAGCGCCGTTTCGCCGCTTTTGGGGTCATATGATTGCAGGATTTTGCCGTCCTGGATCACCAGCCCGAACGCCCGCTGGCCTCTGCCGTATCCGTCCGGATCGTAGAAGCCGCTGGCGTTGACGATGCCGAGCGCGTTGTACGTCTTCGTGAACTCGTCCAACAGATCGCCCCGGTCCTTGCGCTTGGTCACCACCAGGTGAACCCGTTTCGGATCGGAGATAAACATCAGCTTGCCTTTGAAATAGTAGCTGCCTTTCTTGACATCCACGTCCTTGATCTCGATCAACTCACGCGGCTTGGCGGGGGCGAAGGCAGGTACCGCCTCCTGCTGGTTGGCCGAAGAGCCGTCGATCGGCAGCGAATTGATCACTTCCGGGTGTTGAATTTCTTGTTTGAGTTCATCCAGCTTCGCTTTCGGCAAAAACGTGTACTTTGCCCAGTAGTCGTGCTGGGTGGTCAACAGCGTCCCCGCCGCCCATTCGCGCAGATTGGTTCCGGTGTCGGTGGCGAACAAGAAGACCAATCCGGCGGCAAACAGGAGCGAGGCGCAAAGAAACGTGTAAGCGGCAAGCGTTTTTACCGCGCGCCACACAAAACGGCGCTTCTGCCGCTTTCTCGTCTGTGTCCGTGAAAGAGAATGCATTCCGTCTCCCATCCTGTTCTCTGTTTTCAGGTGTTTTCTTGGTTACCTTTTACCTAAGACGAATGGGGGAGCAAAAAGTTTCATTGATTTGCGAACGCACAGAATCGTTCGCTTGTTCGCAGGGCAATGGACTTTCTTTTGCGGGCCGGACATGGTAAGCTATCCCTTATGAATGTTTACATCGCAGGAGGATAGGTGTGTCTGAGACGTTTACTCATCTGATCAAACACGAACACATACGGACTGTGCTGCGGGAAAGTGGCATCCAACAGCCGACGCCGGTGCAGGCGGCGGCAATTCCAGAGGCCCTGGCCGGGCGGGACGTGATCGCCGAGTCGCCGACCGGAACGGGCAAGACGCTTGCCTATCTGTTGCCGATCGTTGAGCGGATCGATCCGGGGCTTAGGGAAGCGCAGGCGTTGATCTTGGCGCCGACACACGAACTGGTGATGCAGATCGTGCGCGTCGCCGAGCCGTACGCGCGTGCATGTGGCTTCGAAATCGCGGCGTTGATCGGCGGAGTGGACCCGAAGCGGCAATGGGAAAAACTGAAGAGACGCCCGGCGCTGGTGGTGGCGACGCCGGGACGCGTGCTGGAATGGCTGGAGAAGCGGAAGCTGAAGGTTCATACCGTAAAAACCGTGGTGGTCGACGAGGCGGACCGGATGATGGACGAAGGCTTCGCCCAGCCGGTGCGGGACGTGTTGAAGCGGACGATGCGTGACGTGCAGCGCCTGTTTTTCTCCGCCACCTTGCCCGAGGCTGTGACGGAGCGACTCGCGCAACTGACCCGCGATCCTGTGATCATCCGCGAAAAGGCACCCGAAGGCGGAGCGGGCGTTCTCCATTTTTACCTGGTGAGCGAGCCGCGCAAAAAAGTGGATACCCTGCGCAGGCTGTTGCGGTTGGTCAACGCGCGGGCCGCGATCGTTTTCGTCAACGAGATCGACCGCGTGGAGGAGATTCAGGCGAAGCTTCGGTACCACCACCTGGACTGCCGCCTGTTGCACCGGGACGCAAGCAAGGCGGAGCGGGCCAAGACTGTCGCCGATTTCCGGGCGGGCCGCTTCCCCGTACTGATCACCACTGATGTGGCCGCCCGGGGGATTGACATTCCCGGCGTTCAACTGATCGTCCATTTCGATCCGGCGTCCGATGCGCGTGCCTATATCCACCGCAGCGGCCGCACCGGGCGGATGGGGGCGGCCGGCCTGGTCTTTTCCATCATCACGCCCAAGGAGCGGTTTGTCATCGAGAAGTTCTCCAGACAGACCGGTCTTGGCATCAGTGAACGGGCGATGTCCCACGGCGCGTTGATCGACCCAGCCGAGCGTCCGACGTCTTCGCGCCCGCCTCGTCCGTCCCGTACACCGTCCGGCCCCAACAGCCGCAACAGGCGCGGCTAATGCCCTGGCTTGTGTGTCCCGCCTCGCCTGCATAAAGAGGGCCCGGCTGGCACAACGGATGGACATGAGAAAGCCTGTACGAAGCAGTGCCGCGACGAACGCGGCGCTGCTTTTTTGGTCGTGTCTTGGTCGCGGCCGGATGTGATAGAATAGACACATTGGTACAGCAGAGGAGAAACAGGTGGCATATGGAGTTTCACGTTGAACTGTTATCGTTTTATTTGATGGAACAACCGCCGGAGGAAAATGCGGCCAAACAGGTTCGCATCAGCCGGGTGTTGTCCCACGACGAATATCAGGCAAGCGAGCTTCGGCCGTTTTTACACGACGAATTTGCCCGGGTTGCCAAGCGCAAGGCGGAAACCAATCCGCGAAGCGAAGGCAGTCCGACCAAATTGGGACGCTTTGTCCTGGCCGAGGGTCATCCGCTTGAGTCCAACCCCAACTACGCCCAGTTCCAGCGGCTGCTCGCAAGCCCCGACAAGGAGCAGTTTGCGGAAGCGGCGCGCGAACTGGTGCACGCCTACCTGCGGACGCCGCAAGTGCGGGGCGGGGTGCTGCTGATCGTCAGAGCCAGACTGGAGAAGTACGACGACCGGTTTCTGTTTATTCTCAAGTGCGACTTTGAGACGAAGACGGCGGTCGTCACCGACGAACGCAGCCTGATCGCCAATGTGCACACGGCGATCAACGCCAAAAACATGAAGTCGCTACTGTATCCGCATCTGATCGAGCCGGGACTTATTGATCCGTATCAGGTGAAAATTCACCAGTTTTCTCATGCCCGCTATTTTGAGGAATTCTTGAAGCACATCGAATACCCGGAAACGATGAACGAACTCGTCTCCCAGGAAGTGTTGGCGCTGGCCCGCCAGCACCTGGAGTGGGCCTATCCCGAACCGTGCGAGGAGCGGCAGCGGGAAGAAGAGGAGATCGAGCGGATCGCGGCCAGCCCCAAACGGGAACTGGTAGAAAAATGGGAGCACGAGGCCGTGATGGAAGCCGCGCAGATCATTGTCGAACGACAGCCGGAGTTGCCGCTTGCCTTCAAGCTGGACCACATGCAGATTCGCGCCCTGCTCGCCGATTACGGTATCCGGGTACATATCGCTTCGGTCAACGGGCGATACCTGGTACTCCTGGAAGGAGAGACGCTGCAATTTGAAAAAGGCGTCTCACCCGTGGAATTTTTGCGTCCCAGGCAGTTACGCGAGATCGTGCGGGAGTTGGAACAGCGTCCGGACCAACCAAAATGGCGGGAGAGCGGCGCAGCCGACGAGAAAGACGATGCGTCCGGCGATGCCCCTCCCTGGTGACGGCGTGGCCGACAAGCAAGAGTGGGGAGGTCAGCATGACAACAGACGATGTACAGCGAAAACGACAAGCGTTGAAACGGCGCGTGGCCGAACTGTTGAGGCGCGATTTGCCGCCGGGTTGGCAATGCGTCGAGGAAGGGGAGAAGTTGGCGCTTCGGCGCGAACACGACGGCCTGTCGAGAATCCTTGCGCTTGAGCAGCTCTACCGCCGCGTCGAACAAGACCCCATGTCTCGCCGCCAGTCATTGTACTCCTTTGTCGCCGGGGTGCTTACCGGCGTGCGCGAGCTTGGCGCAAGCCGCAATTTGTCCGGGAGTGAAGACCGCGTCTACCCGGTAGTGCGCCACGCGTCGTTTATCCAGAGCGAAGCGGGGCGGCGGTGGGTCACTCGTCCCCACACAGCGGAGACGGTGATTGCCTACGCGCTGGATTGCGGGGACAGCTACATCCTGATCGATCGCAAGATGCTGGAACAGGCGGGCTGGACGGAAGACGATCTGCACCGGCACGCCATGCGGAATCTGGCCGGACTTCCCGTCCCGGTGCGCACGCAGCAGGTGGGAGCGCATCGGATTCACTTCATCAGCCCGAACGACGGCTACGCCGCAAGCCGGGTGTTGCTTATGGACTTGTTGGAGCGGTACGCGAACGGCAAAACGGGCACCTCACTTGGCGTGGCGGTGCCCCATCAGGACGTGTTGATCATCGCCGATCTGGCCGACGAGAGCGGCGCGCAACTGCTGTCCCGCCTGACTGCCGACTTTGCCGCCAAGGGGGATGTGCCGATTTCGCCCTTACCGTTTTTTTACGAAAACCAGACGCTGGAGCCGTTCGTCGTGGTGCAGCACGCAAGCCGACGAAGGCGTCCCGCCAAGCGGAAAGGATGATCGGAATTGCTGACGAAAGAGGAAAAAGAACTGTTGGAAGAGGGATTGGACGAACTGTACGAGGACTACGAACGCTACGTCAAGTCGCTCAAACCGGGGGAGGAGCTGAACGCCACCTACCGGACATTTCTCAGCCTGGTCAAAAAGCTGGGGCTGCGCCACCCCAAAGGCCCAGCCCCCGGCGGAACAGCTTTCGCACCTTCAACCCGGACCCGACGAGATTCCGTGACGGGACGCAATCGTCCCCGGTAATTGTCGGGATTTCCGGCGCCTGGTGCAACTGTTCGATCCACACGGCATCGGTGCCAGCCGATACGTGGCGGCGGGCGGGTCATAAAGACCCGCCCGCGTTTTTTATCCGATCATCTCCCGCACCAACAGGCTTGCCCACAGCCGCTCCCGGGCCTCCTCCCACGTCTTGCCCGTTTTGACGATTCTCTCCGATTGATAGACAATCTCCGCAATGAAGATCCCGTTTTTTTCGTAGATATGCATCGTTCATTCCTCCCTATGGCACTGCATATGTTCATCATTGTATGCGGCGGGAGAAAGGCAGATGCCAGTTTATTTGGGCAAAAACTGGAGGACAAACGCCATCATCCCCGCTGCGATCAGCGGGCCGACGGGGACGCCGCGGAGCAGAACCACGCCGAGAATCGTGCCGACCACCAGGCCGGTGACCACCAGCGGATCGGTTGCCATCAAGGCGGCCCCGCGACCGCCCAGGTAGGCGACGAACATGCCGATCGCCACCGCCAACAGCGACTGCCAGTGGGTGAACGTGCGCCATATCGCCTGCGGACTGATCGAGCCGCTGGCCACCGGCGCCAGCACACCAATCGTCAGGATGATAACGCCGGCCTGCAAGCCGTGCTGCTCCAACAGGGGAAACAGTCGGTGCAAGGAGAGCAGCCGGATCAAGAGCAGGATCGAGACCGCGATCGAGATCGACGGATTATTGCCGATGATACCGAGGGAGAGCAACAACAGCAAAATCAGATTGATCGTGTCCATCGGCCGCTCATCCCTCCAGCATGCCGACGGGGAAGCCGATCTGCTCGTTTGAGCCTTGCAGCCGTCCCCAGGCGAAAACGCCGTTAAAGTAGTCAATCGTAAATGGCTGTTCGTGACCGTACACACGGTACGTTTTGCCGATGCGAAACTCTTTGGTGCCAATAAAGTACGATTTCGCGAGGAAAAACTTCTGTTCCAGAATGCCGTAGCCGACCAGATCGCCTGCCCGCTTTTTCTCTTCCGCTTCCTGGCGCAGGCGCTCCATCTCGATCTGCAATTCGGCCAATGTCATCTGGCTGTACAATTTCATGCGACGACCTCCTTTCATTCCTCACCCATTGTAGCAAGAAACAGGAAGGTTGGCGACCGGAGGCGAAAGAGGAAGCGGCAAAAAAAGCGGGCATTCCCTCGTCGGCTGACGAGCGGAACGCCCAAAGTGTTGGGGGTTTTCTGAGAAAAGGATCCGCGATGGTTCAAGCGAAAAGCCGCACATCGACCATTCCACTTGAAAGATCGTTTCTCACGCAGTAAACATCACCAGGTCAGCCGGACTTGACGACACTTACTGCGTAGAACCGCGGCCTTTTGCTCCATCGTTGAAACGTCGCTTACAACATATATTTTACCAGCAAAATCTTAATTGGCGATAAAATAAAAATAAAATTCGATGAAGTTTGGGCCGCTGCAATCGCCGGGATCTCCGGCGATTGGCCGCTTCCACAGGCTCATTTTTCTTCAATGCGAATCGTCTTGATTTTCACCGGTTCGACCGGACTGCTGATCTCGCTTGGGTTGAGCGGGTTGGGTTTCACCTTGACCGAGGCGATCTTTTCCACGACGTCCATGCCTGCGACCACTTTGCCGAAGATCGTGTAGTTCGGAATGTTCCTAAGCCCGGTCACCTGGTCGCCGGTGCCGATGAAAAACTGGCTGCCGTTGGTGTTCGGCCCGGAGTTGGCCATCGCCACCACGCCGATTTCGTACTGGTGACCGTTGTTCAGTTCGTCTTCAAACGTATAACCAGGGCCGCCTGTGCCGTTGCCCGCTGGATCGCCGGTCTGGATCATGAAGTCCTTGATCACCCGGTGGAAGGTCAGGCCATCGTAGAACTTGTCGCGGGCGAGAAAGACGAAATTGTTGACCGTCTTCGGGGCGTCCTTGGCAAACAACTGGATTTTGAAATCCCCCATCGTGGTGGAAACGGTCGCGGTGTACGTTTTGTTCGGATCGATCTGCATCGCCGGCGGTTTGCTGTACTGTTTTTTGGCGACGGCAGGTGTTTGTCCGGGCGGTGTGGTTTGATTGGCCGGTGATTGCGCTTGGTTGTCGCTTTGGTTGGTCGGGGATGCGGGCGGCTGGGAGGATAGCTCGCTGTTCGTGCTGCCGCACCCGGCCACAAGCAATCCCGCCATCAACAGGGAACAGAGAGAGAAGAGAATGCGTTTCATCGTCAAGACTCCTTCCTGTGCCAACATGTTGTTTTAGGTTCGAGGGGAATTATAGCACAAACGTTTTTTCGTTTCCTGCTGCCGCTTATGTTTTTCTCCACCTTTCCATCAATTCTCTACACTTGTGGAAGAGTCGTAAAACGAATCATACCGCAAAAAAGATTGTCACCAAAACGAAGGAGTGTGTTACCATGGAAAAAAATCTGACAAGGAGTGACAGTGATGTCTGAGCGCTTCGAAACGAAAACCGTCCATATCTCACATCCGCATGTGGAGGATCATAGCAAGGCCACGCCGATTTACCAGACGTCCGCCTTTGCCTTTTCAGGACTGGAAGAGGTGGAAGAGTTTTTCACCGGCGAACGCGACTACCTGTACACGCGCAACGGCAATCCCAACCAGCGGGAATTGGCTGACGCGGTTGCCGCGCTGGAAGAGGCCGAGGCGGGCGTGAGCGCCGCTTCCGGGATGGGGGCGATTATGGCCGGTCTGTTGGCGGTGCTGGGCCCTGGCGATCACGTGCTCGCCTCGCGCGAACTGTACGGAGGGACGTACGCGCTATTGCACAAGGAATTGAGCCGGTTCGGGATTGAACTGGAACTGATCGACCTGACCGGGGCGGCCGATTTGTCCGAGTATGTCCGCCCCGCCACGAAAATGCTGTTTTTTGAAACGATCACCAATCCGCTGCTGCGCGTGGTGGATCTGCCGCGCTTGATTGCCCAGGCGAAAGCGCATGGACTCTTGACGATGATCGACAATACGTTCGCCACTCCGTACCTGGTGCAGCCGATCCGCTACGGTGCCGATCTGGTGGTGCACAGTGCCACCAAGTACATCGGCGGGCACAGCGACGTCACCGCCGGTGTGCTGGTCGGCCGCGCCGGACTGATCCGGCGGGCGAGGGAGATTGTCGTCAACTATGGCGCGTCGCTCAGTCCGTTTGAGGCATGGCTGACCGCCCGGGGCCTGAAGACGCTGGCCTTGCGGATGGAGCGGCAGTGCGACAACGCCAGAGAAGTGGCGGCCTTTTTGCGCAGCCATCCGGCGGTCGACGCGGTGTATTATCCCGACGAAGCCGCGACATCGTTTTTCCGACGCAACAAACAGGGAGCGATGGTCTCGTTTCGCCTCGCTGACGAAAGCCGGATCTACGCGTTTTACCGCAATCTCTCCTGGATCAAGCTGATACCGTCGCTCGCCGGGGTGGAAACCAGCGTCTCTCACCCGGTCACGACCTCGCACCGCGCGCTCAGCAAAGAACAGCGAGCGGCGACCGGAATCACGCCAGGCCTGGTGCGGCTGTCGGTGGGCATTGAAGCCCACGAAGACATTATCGCCGAGCTGAACCGCGCGTTGACAGCTCTGTAATCTTTTTCTTATCACTCGTCCTTTTGCGAAAACGCGGGTAGACTGAGGTCAACCAATCGCAGATTGACGAGTGAATTTTTTTGATTAACCTTGTGACCTTTTTCTGATGCCTTGCGTCAAACGGGTAGACATTCACAAGGTTGGAGGAAAGAGTGATGGCAATGCCGATGAGACAGGAGGAGTTGTCTCCTTCGCCGCCCGAGCCATTGTCCGGCTACTACGAGACGCGGGATTTTACCGAACTTTACGACGAATATTTCGACCGCGTCAACCGGTATTTGCGATGCCGGGTGCACAATCCGTGGGACGCGGACGATCTGACGACGACGGTCTTTTTGAAGGCGCTGGAAAAATTCGATCAGTACAGCCGAACCAGTCCGTTCGCGTCGTGGATTTTTCGCATCGCCCACAACACGTTCGTCGACTTTGTCCGAAAGAACCGCGAATGGCCGGTGGACGACGACGCGCTCCTCGGTGGCGAGACGGACGACACGTGGCAGCCGGAGAGACAGGCGTTGACCAATGAAGAGATTCAACTGCTCAAAGAGCGGTTGGAACAGTTGACGCCGGATCAGCGGGACGTGCTGACGCTGCGCTATTTCGCCGACCTGAAAATCAGTCAGGTGGCCGAGGTGTTGGGGAAAACCGAGTCAAGTGTGAAGATGATTTCACATCGGGGTCTGTTGCAGTTGCAAAAATTGTATCAGGAGGGAGACCGTCATGTCAGACCGTGAACCACGCACATCCGGCGAGCCGCACGATCCGACGATCAGCCAGTTGCTGGCCCATCTGACGGAGATGCGCCGGGCGGTTCCCGTCAACTACAAACTGAAGGAAGAGCTGCGCAAGCGGCTGCTGGAACAGATGAGACAGCAACAGATGACGGACGCTCAGGCGCCTGAAACAGCCGGGGGACCCGCCGCTCGCCCGAGGGGTTGGCGGATCGCGGCCGGGGTGGTTGCCGTTGCCATGGCGGCGACGGTGCTTCTCTGGCCCGGGGAGAGGATCGCGCTCGGCGAACAGCAGGCGCTGCCGCTGCCGGTGTCGGACGAGGTGGAGCGGGTAGCGCTTTCGCCCAAGGGAGAGCGAGTGGCGTTCCTTGAGGCGGACGGCCGCTTGCATCTGTACGGCGCAAGCGAAGACGCCGCCCACGACCAGCTCACCATGCCCGCAACCAAGGGGACGTACGATGCCGTCGCCTGGGGCGGCAGCCGACTGGCCGTGACGGAACACGACGCGGATCGTTCCCGGCTGTGGATTGTCAACGCGAAGGAAAAAGAGACATCACCCGCAAGCCGCCTCTTGTGCGAAGAGACGGACGGACGGATCGATCACCTCAGTTGGTCTTTCGGCGGCACACAGATCGCCTACTCCCGCGTATCCGGCTCCCGGTCGGAAGTGTGGATCGTCAATACCGTGACGTTCTCGGCGAAAAAGTTGACCGACGGCAGTCACCCGGAGTGGTCGCCGGACGGGCGAACGATCGCGTATGACAAGGACGGTTCGGTCTGGCTGATCGATCCCAAGACCGGTCAGACGCGCGAGGTGGCCGCAGGCACGCGGCCGTCCTGGCAGGGAGATGACCAGCTCACCTACACCGGACCGGACGGCAAGCTGATGGAAGCTTGGATCAACGGGGCAGATCCGGCGAAAACCGCAGCCGTCGGCGGTCTTCATCGCGACACGATCAGGCGGGCCGTCTGGTCGCAAAACGGGAAGTGGCTGTTGATCGCCAAACAGACCGAACAAGGCACAACCTATTGGCTCGCGTCACGAGATTGATAGGAGGAGAGAACATCCATGTGGAAGTGGTTGCTAATCCTGATCCTGACATTCGCCGGCCTGTCAGCGTCCCCCGCCGCAGCCGAGGAGAACGTGGACATGTCTGTCGAATTGCCGTTTGGCGGGATCGTGAAAATGAATCAATGGATCCAATTGCAGATTACGCTCGTCAATCACGGCGACGCGTTTGACGGACAAATCGTGTTGAGCGGCGACGACTTCAAGCCTTCCGAGGCCAAACTTCGCCAACCGGTTTCGTTGAAGCAGGGGGAAACCCGGCAGTTTCGCCTCACACTGCCGTCCTCCCTGTTGATGTATCAGTCGACGAGCGTCCAGTTGCGTGACGATGAGACTATTGTCCAGTCGCAGAAGCTTCCGCAACTGTCGGACGAACCGGGGCGAAGAGTCGGGGTGCTGGCGGACAGCGCTAATGCGTTTCATTTTCTCGCGATCAGCGACAGCGCACTCCATGACGCTGAACTGCGTGAGAAATCGGAAGCGGATGTGTGGATCATCCGGCATCTGACGCCGGAATCGTTGCCGGAAATGTCGCCGATCTACAAAAATCTCGACCTGTTGGCCATCGGTCCGATGAAACACGGACAGATCAATGACCGGCAACTGGCGGCGGTCAAGGAGTGGGTCTCTACGGGCGGCGTGCTGATTCTCTCCGCCGGACCGGGTGACGACGAAATCGTCCGCCGTTTCTCTGATGTGCTGGGGATACCGGCCGGGGCCGGCGGGACGATCAGCGATCTTGACCAGTTGCGCGAATTGTCCGGTCAACGGCAGTTGCCGGTCCAATCGCTTCCGGTCTACAACCGGAATGTGCCGCTGTTTGTCGCAAAACAGGTGGGCGCCGGTTGCATCCTGTTCGTCAACTACGACGTCAGCGCCGAACCGCTTGCCTCCTGGCAGTACAACCGGCCGCTGTGGCAACACGTGCTGGCCACGTACCAACTCGTCGACCGCTCTGACGAGTCCGATCCGTTCCAATACTCCGTGAGGGATCTGAGCAAATGGATACCCGGCGTTTCCACCCCGTCTGTCGAGTGGATCATCGGCATCTGGCTTATCTACCTGTTGCTGGTCGCCTGGGTTTTGTACCTGGTGCTGAAGCGGTTCGACCGGCGGGAGTGGGCGTGGGCGATCATTCCGACGTTGGCCATCCTGCTCACGGCGGGTGTGCTCACGATTGGGCGCGCTCAGGTCGTGAAGCAGGACACCGGCTACAGCGTGACGGCCGTGCGCATTGTCGAGGACAAGCTGGCCGAAGCGCATACCATGGCTTCGTTTTTGACTGTCAAAGGCGGCAGTTACACCGTCCGGACGGAAAAAGGCTACCTGGCGGCACCGATCGGCGGCACCACCCTGGGCAGACTGGACGGTCTGTCGACGATCAACTCGGACGGGGAGGAGACGCGATTTACCTACGAACACGTCCCATACCTGTCGATGAAACAGGCGGTTGCCACCGGGGTGCGAAAAGATATCGGCTCGTTTGCCTACCGGCTGGCGGTGGAGCAAGACCGGCTGCGCGGCACCATCAAAAACAACACGTCCATGGATTTGACAGACGTATATGTCGAGATGGGGATGCAGCGGATCGCTGTCGGGCCGCTTCGCAAAGGGGAAGAAAAACAAGTGGATGCCCGTCTGGAGCACTACTATCTCGCAAATGAACCGGCCGACTCCGCGAATACCCTTCGCAAGCCGACACGGGAAGAGACGGTCAAGCGCCTCATGGAAGAGGCGATTCACGCCGGACAGTCCAATCAGATGCGCATCATTGGTCTGTCCAATCAGGATTTGCCGGTTTTCGCCGTGGAACACCGCGAGTTTCAGCCTAACTACCTGACCATCGTCAGCCAGGCGATTCGGCTCTCACCCAATCAGGACCATCAGATCGTCTATCCGTTCGGCAGCGTGGAACCCCAGGCGAAGACAGAAGGGATGACCGAACGGATCGCTCCCAACCTGTATGCCGTGCGTCGAGGCAGCATTACCTTTGCCCTGCCGGCAACACTGGCGGAAGGGAAAGCGACGCGAATGGAAATCCCGCTGGAGGCCGCTCCGTACCGGCCGTTCGAAAAGGAAATCTATCACGCGAAAAGCGGCGCCTGGAAGCCGCTTCCCCGCGAGCAACGGGTCGTCCTTACGGGTGATCTTTCCGAATACGTCAATCGCGACGGCCAAGTGCTGATCCGCTTCCGCAACAATACCGACCAACGTCTGTCGCTGCCGACGCCGTTTTTCCAAATCGAAGGAAAGGTGAGATCGCGATGATCCGCACAGAACATTTGAGCAAGCGATACGGCAAACTGGACGCGCTGCTCGACCTCAACCTGTCGATCGAAAAGGGCAGCGTGTTCGGATTTATCGGCCCGAACGGCGCGGGCAAGTCGACGACGATGCTGATTTTGTCCACGCTGCTTGCGCCGACTTCGGGAAAAGCGTGGGTCGCAGGCTGCGACGTCGTCAAGGAGCCTAAGGCGGTGCGTCAGGCTGTCGGCTACATGCCTGACTTTTTCGGGGTGTACGACAATCTGAAAGCGACCGAGTACCTCGACTTTTACGCGGGCGCGTACAACATCCCGGTGTCAAAGCGAAATGCGCTGATCGCCGATTTGCGTGAGCTGGTCAATTTGTCCGACAAGGCGGACGCCTATGTCGATTCCCTGTCGCGCGGGATGAAACAGCGGCTCGGTCTGGCCCGCTGCCTCGTGCACAACCCAGACGTGCTGATCCTCGACGAGCCCGCGTCCGGCCTCGATCCGCGCGCCCGCATCGAGATGCGGGAGATTTTAAAGCAGTTGCGCTACATGGGAAAAACCATTCTGATCAGCTCTCACATCCTGCCCGAGCTGGCCGAGTTGTGCGATCAGATCGGCGTGATCGAAAAAGGACGGCTGATCGCCTGCGGACAGGTGGATGAAGTGAGCGTGGGCGCGCGCGGCATCACCGTCATGCAGGTAAAACCGCTGGACAAACACGACCTGGCCGAGTCGATTCTTTCGGCATTCCCCTTTGTCAAGCGGCTGGACAACAAGAACGGCCATTTCCGCTTCCACTTTACGGGCACGGATGCGGACAAGGCGGCGCTATTGTCGCAACTGATCGCCGCCGGCGTGCCGATCGTGCACTACGGCGAATCGAAGGAAAATCTCGAAGATGTGTTCCTGGCCATCACGGAAGGAGTGGGCAACTGATGGGCGGCTTTTTCACCAATCCTTTGATCGTCAAGGAAATGCGGGAACGCTTTCGCACGAAAAAGACCTTCTGGATTCTCGCGCTCTACCTGTTCGTCATGGGGGCGATCCTGCTCGGCTTTATGTACATCCGGCAGATGGACAGAAGCGTCATGCCGGGCGAAAACCGCGAATTGTTTATCCTGATCGCCGTGATCCAGTACGGGATGATCTGCTTCATCGCGCCGGCGCTCTCCGCCGGTGCGATCAGCGGCGAGCGGGAGCGGCAGACGCTGAATATCCTGTTGACCACCCAGTTGACAGCGTGGCGAATCATCACCAGCAAGCTGTTTACCTCGCTCGCCTTTGTCTTTCTCCTGGTGGTGGCGTCGCTGCCGCTGTACAGCTTCGTCTTTCTGTACGGCGGGTTTTCGCCCGTCCAGTTGATGACGCTGGTGCTGTTCTTTGCGACCAACATTGTCTTTTTCGGCGCGCTCGGGTTGTTTTGCTCCACCTGGATCAAACGCACCGGCGTCAGCACCATCACCGCCTACGGTCTCGCCTTTTTCTTCGTCGTCGGCACGGGGCTGTTGCTGCTCTTCCTTGGTTCGCTTTACAACGAACTGCATCCCGACGATGACCCGATGAAACTCTGGTGGATGCAGGTGCTGGCCGGCTTCAATCCGGTGATGGTGATGGCCAACATCCTCGGGGAGGACTTCGGCCCGCCGCTTGCCCTGTTCATGCCGCCGTGGCTGTTTTTCCTGGTGGTGTACGGCGCGCTGAGCGTTACCATCGTCGCGTTGAGCGCGTATCTATTGACGCCGGTGCGCCGTTCCTTCTTCCGGTCCGGAAAATAATTCGACAAGAGGCATGTCTCGATTGAGCATGTCTCTTTTCTTATTATCAAGAAATAAAGGAGGATGGATGTTTCTGTCGAACAGATAATATTGAAAAAATTCGCAAATCAGGAGGGAGTCCAATGGTTAAGCCATTCCAGTTGTCAGGACCCGGGAAAGCCCACTTGAGCACGAGAGGTTCCTTTGAAAAAGTTCTCACCCTTCGCCAGCGTGACGCCAACTGGAACGGATTCTTCGGGATCGCGAACGAACCGGACTACGGTTACGAAACACCATGCACAGCGAATATCGCGATCTGGTCGGACACCTGAAAGACCTGATTGTCAATGTAAGGATCTGCTCCGAGGGGTGCAAAGTTCCCGTCTCTCTTCCTCGGAAGCATGAGGGCAAGAACGTACGGGTTCCCAAGGAAAAAGTCCGCAGCGTACCGGCGCAAAACCAGTCGAATGAGTGGATGCATCGCTCGGAACTCCTCTCGGCGATGGGGCAACTGGCGGCGGTGGTTGCCCACGAAATTCGCAACCCGCTTACGACATTGAAAGGATTTACTCAACTGATGAAACAGCAGGTGCACGCAACCGAGATGTATGTGGACCTCATGCTGTCTGAACTGCATGCGATCGAAAACGTGATCAGCGACTTCCTCGCACTGGCAAAGCCGGCCTCCTCCACGTTTCAATCCATCGACCTGATTTCCTTGTTGCAAAGCATCCTCCCTCCGTCGTTCGCCAACCAGTCGTGCGGACAGATCCGCATTTTCTTCTGTTTTACCTGTGAACAGGTACAGATCGATTGTGACCCCGCTCAACTCAGGCAAGCGTTTTCCCATATCTTGCAGAGTTGCGTCGATGCCATGCCGGACGGGGGAGACATCCATATCCACGTCAGTCTAATCGACCGCGAGCGTGCTGATCCGCTTCACCCATCAGGGATGCGGCATCTCAGAGAATCGGATCAAAAGACCGGGAGAACCGGTATACGATACCAAGGAAACGGGCACCGGTCTTGGGCTGATGGTCAGCTTCAGAATTGTCGAGGCCCTTTGCGGCAGCATCGTGATTACGAGCGAGCTGGACAAAGGAACAACGATCGATGTGAGGTTGCCCGTCAGCGGGGACGGTATCTCTCATTTGCCGCATGTTTGACCGGCCAAAGAGGTACGCTAACCTGTGGAGGGACACCGGGAAGCAAGCCGGTATGTATGGGCTGACGCCTGTCGGCGAGTTCGCGCAAGAAGGCTTTGCTTCTGGGACGAAAAAGCAGTAAGATGGTAGGGAACCGGAAAACCAAGTAAAGGACGTGAACCGTTTGAACAACGACAGGGAAGCCAAAAGCCTGGAAGTGGGCGACATCATCAGCCTGGACGACGAAAACGGCAACGTGGTCGGCGATTTCGAAGTCATCGCCGTTTACGAAGCCAACCAGAAACCATACGTGGCGCTGACGCCCGCGCTGGATGAGGACGCTGCCGCCGAGGACGAGCTGGAAGAAGAAGTGGAGATTTTCGTTTTGGGCATCGATGGCGAAGAACTGATTCCGCTCGAACCGGAAGAAGAGGAAGCGGCGTACGCCAAATTGGACGAGATTCTCGAAGACATCGAGCTGATCGACGAGCACGATCATGCGCACGATCATAAATAAGCACGAAACTGCCGGGTTTTCCGGCAGTTTCTTTCATGCGCGAAAAGCGCCTCCGTCTGTCGGCGGAAGCGCTTCGGCCAGATGCATCCGCTATTGCAACGGGATGATGTCGTCGCGCAAATCGCGGACGACCAGGATGCAACTGTAATCCGTCTCTTCCAGCTTGCGCACGAGGGCGGCCGCCTCTTCCTTGGCGAATCCGAGGTGTTCCAGCCGGGTGCGCAACTCCTTGCCGCCGTGGGCAAACACGTCGGCCTTCGCCTCCAGGTCGGCTTCCTCCCGTTTTTTCCCGTATGTGTAATGATTGTCGCCCTGGCTCATGTGGTGCACGTCCGGTTTCCACTTCAACACGTGAATATCGTCACGCGTGTAGCCGGAGGAATTGAGCGCCTGGACGTCGGCGATGAGATGTTCGTCCCATTTGTGAAACTTGGCGAACGGTTTGGTAGCGCTGATCACCGCACATGCCTCCTTTGTCTGGATAAGATGCCGTCCATAGCTTGCCCGATTCCGTCCGCCCCTACCCGATTTTTCTTTGACCTCTCTTCCCGTCTGGTGCTACACTTATATGGTGAATTCCTGTACGATGAGGAGAGTTTTTGTCATGCCAAAGTTTAAGCTGTTTGCCAACAAAAAGGGGATCGCAGACCAGAAACGGAACAATCAATACGTGAAATTCGCCCGCCAGATTTACGTGGAAGCGAAAAAAGGCGGCCCCGATCCCAACGCCAACCTGAAATTGAAAGCGATTATCGCCAACGCGCGGGCGATTAACATGCCGCTTGAAAACATCGAGCGGGCGATCAAGAAAGCGACCGATACGGGCAACACGGACAACTACGAGGAAATCCGCTACGAGGGCTACGGTCCGGGCGGCGTGGCCGTGATCGTCGAGTGCCTCACCGACAACCGCAACCGCACCGCGGCCGACGTGCGCGCGATCTTCAACAAGCGCGGCGGCAACCTGGGCGAAACCGGCTCCGTCAGCTTCATGTTCGACCGCAAAGGCGTCATCATCATCGATCGCGAACAGTTCGACGTCGACGAGGACACGATTCTGATGCACGCTCTGGAAGCGGGAGCGGAGGATGTGGTGACCCACGACGATTCGTACGAGGTGCTCACCCATCCGCACGAACTGGAACAGGTAAAGACCGGTCTGGAAGCGCAGGGGTACTCGTTCGCCAACGCGTCGGTGCAGTGGATTCCGCAGAACACCGTCAAAATCAGCGGGGACGACGCGGCAAAGATGCTCAAAATGATGGAAGCGTTCGAAGAGAACGACGACGTGCAGAACGTGTACGCCAACTACGAAATCGACGATGAGGAAATGGAAAAACTGATGGGGTAACCCGCATCAAAGCCATCTTGCTTCCGCAGGGTGGCTGTTTTTTCGCCGCCAAATCGTATACAATAGCGATTAAGTGTTCGCATGCAACTTGTGCTGTAGAGGGGAGAACGGAATGAACGAAGCGCAAACGCTCACCTACACGGAAGACGACATTCAGGTACTGGAAGGCCTGATTGCCGTCCGTAAGCGGCCCGGCATGTACATCGGCTCGACCGGCAGCCGTGGCCTGCACCATCTGTTGTGGGAGATCGTGGACAACGCCAAGGACGAGACCCTGGCGGGATTTAACGATACGATCATCGTCACGCTGTACAAGGACGGCAGCGTCAGCGTCGAAGACCACGGCCGGGGGATTCCGACCGGGATGCACAAGACGGGGCGTCCGGTGCCGGAAGTGATCTTCACCACCCTGCACGCCGGCGGCAAGTTTGGCGGCGGCGGGTATAAGAAAAGCGGCGGCCTACACGGCGTCGGCTCCAGTGTGGTCGTCGCCCTGTCCAAATGGCTGGAGGTGGAGATCCACCGCGACGGCAAGATACATAGACAGCGTTTTGAATACATCGTCGACGAAAAGGGCAACGAACACGTCGGCAAGCCGGTAACCGGCCTTGAGGTGGTGGGCGCCACCAGGCGGACCGGCACGACCGTGACGTTTTTGCCGGACGAAGCGGTGTTCGGCCCTGTCCGTTTCGACTACGAACTGATCCGCGACCGGTTCCGCGAGACCGCGTTCTTGCTCAAAGGGCTGAACATGGTCCTGATCGACAAACGCGGTCCCGAGGAAAAACGGGAGGAATTTCGCTTTGCCGACGGGCTGAAATCGTACGTGGAGTACCTGAACGAAGGCAAGCAGCCCTTGCATCCGGTGGTCTACTTCGACGGGGAAAAAGACAACGTCTACGTCGAACTGGCCTTTCAGTACAACGACGGTTACTCGGAAACGCTCGTCTCCTACGTCAACTCGATCCCGACGACCGACGGGGGGACGCACGTCACCGGGTTTCGCAACGGAACGACCCGGGTGTTCAACGAATTCGCCCGCAAAAAAGGCTTGCTCAGGGACAAAGACCCGAACCTGACAGGCAATGACCTGCGCGAAGGATTCCTCGGCGTGCTGTCGCTGCAGATGGCCGACGTGCAGTTCGAGTCCCAGACCAAGGACAAGCTGGGCAACGAAGAAGCGCGCACGATCGTCGAGCAGATCGTCTCGGAGAAACTGGGATTTTTCCTGGAGGAAAACCCGGAGATCGGCAAGATGCTGGTGGAAAAGGCGATTCGTTCGGCGGAAATTCGCGAAGAGTTGCGCAAACAGCGGGAAGCCCTGCGCGGCGACAAGAAGGGCAAGGGGGGGAAAAAGCGCAAGTCGATCTCCGACAAGTTCGCGCCGCCGCAGGTGAAAGACCCGAAGCGAAACGAACTGTTCCTCGTCGAGGGGGACTCCGCCGGCGGTTCGGCCAAGCAGGCACGCAACTCGGAGTTTCAGGCGATTTTTGGGCTGAAGGGCAAGCCGCTCAACACGGAGAAGGCCAAACTGTCGGAGATTCTCGCCAACGAAGAGTTCCGCACCGTGCTGGAGGTGTTGGAGACCGACATCGGCGAGGACTTTTCCATCGAAAACTGCGCGTTTGACAAAATCATCATCATGTCCGACGCCGACGTGGACGGCTCGCACATCCAGGCGCTTTTGCTCACGTTCTTTTTCCGCTACATGCGTCCCTTGATCGCCGCAGGCAAGCTGTACATCGCCCAGCCGCCGTTGTACCAGGTGAAAAAAGAGAGCAAGAAAGGCGTCGAGTCCATTTACTGCTGGAACGATGCGGAATTGGAGCAGGCGTTGAAAAAATTGGGGCGCGGCGCCGAGGTGCAGCGTTACAAAGGGCTGGGGGAGATGAACCCGGACCAGCTCTGGGAGACGACGATGAATCCCGAAACGCGCAAGCTGATCCAGGTGTCGCTTGAGGACCTCGCCCATTGCGAGAAGCTCGTCACCGTGCTGATGGGGGACAAGGTGCCGCCGCGCCGCGAGTGGATCGAGAGCCACGTCACGTTCGAAGTGGGAGAGGATGAATAACGATGCTGTCCAACCGAGTGATCGAACAGAGCTTTGCCGAGATCATGAGCAAACGCTTCTCGGATTACGCCAACCTGGTGATCCTGTCGCGGGCGATTCCCGACGCGCGCGATGGGCTGAAGCCGGTGCAGCGGCGCATTCTCTACGCGATGTACCAGGAGGGCAATACGCACGACAAACCGTACCGCAAATCGGCGAAGACCGTCGGTTACGTGATGGGGACCTACCATCCGCACGGCGACAGCGCCATCTACGAGACAATGGTGCGCATGGCGCAGTGGTGGAAGATGCGGCAGGTGTTGATCCAGGGACACGGCAACTTCGGAAGCCTGGACGCCGATCCGCCGGCGGCGATGCGCTACACCGAGTCGCGGCTGTCGGCTTTGGCCAACGAGATGCTGCGCGACATTGAAAAAGCGACGGTGACGTTCATCCCCAACTACGACAACTCGACCGAGCAGCCGGCCGTCCTGCCGGCCCGTTTTCCCAACCTGCTGGTCAATGGCGCGTCGGGGATCGCCGTCGGGTTTGCCACCGAGATTCCGACGCACAACCTCGGCGAAGTGATCGACGCCACCATCGCCCAGATGAAAAACCCGAAGATTATGCTCGACGAACTGATGACCTACATCAAGGGACCGGATTTCCCCACGGGCGGGATCGTCCAGGGCGTATCGGGCATTCGCAAGGCGTTTGAGACAGGCCGGGGACAGTTTATCATCAGAGGCCGCACCCACGTCGAAGAGCCAAAGGGCGGCAAGGTGAAAAAAATCGTCATCAGCGAGATTCCCTACGACGTGGTGAAAAGCAAGCTGGTGGCGCAGATCGACGAACTGGTGCTGGAGCGCAAGATCGAAGGGGCGATCGCCGTCCGCGACGAGACCGGGCGCAAGGAAGCGGAGCAGAAAAAGGTGCGGATCGTCATCGACATTCGCAAGGACGCCGATCCACAAGCGATCCTGCACTATCTGTACAAGAACACCGACCTGCAGATTTACTACAACTACAACATGAACGCCATCTACGAGGGCACGATTCGCCAGATGGGGTTAAAAGAACTGCTTTCGGCCTACATTGCCCACCAGAAAGAGGTTGTCACCAAGCGCAGCCAATTTGACCTGAATCGCAAAGAGAAGCGGCAGCACATCGTCCACGGGCTGATTCGCGCCAAGTCGATCTTGCGCGAGATCGTCGACACGATCATGGGGTCGGAGGATCGGGCGGATGCCAAGCAAAACATCATAAAGCAATACGGCTTCACCGACGAGCAGGCGGACGCCATCCTCAGCATCCAGTTGGCGTCACTGACGCGGATCGACATCGTCAAACTGGAAAAAGAACTGGCGGCGCTGGAAAAAGAGATCGCTGAATTGAAAGCGATTCTTGCCAGCGAGAAAAAGCTGATCCAGGTGATCGTCGGCGAGTTGTCGGAGATCAAGAAAAAATACGGCGAGCCCAGGCTGACCGAGATCCAGGGCGAGATCGAGGAGATCAAGGTGGATCTGGCGATGCAGATCAACGCCGAGGACTGCATCGTGACGCTGACGAACGAAGGCTACGTGAAACGGACCAGCCCGCGCTCGTTCAAGTCGATGGGCGGCACGATCGACACCTGCGGGGTGAAAGAGGGCGACAAGGTGCGCCACTGCATCGAGGCCAACACGTCACACACCGCGCTGTTTTTCACGCAGGACGGGAAGTATTTCGCCGTGCTGGTGGACGAACTTCCCGACGCCAAGTGGAAAGACGTCGGCACCGCGTTGGTCAACGTGATCGCGCTGGAGAAGCATCAGCGCATCATCGCGCTACACATCGTCGACAGCTTCGAGAAACCGCTGTACGTCTGCCACGTCACCCGCTCAGGCCTGATCAAAAGGACGCCGCTCGCCGAGTACGCCACCAGCCGCTCCGGCGCGCTGGTGGCGGCCAAGCTGAAAAGCGACGAGGACGAATTCGTCGATGTGCGCCTGGTTGGCGATGACGAAACCTACCTGGTCATCACCCGCGACGGCATGGGCATCCGCTTCCCGATTGGCGAGGTGTCGCCGACCGGCCGGGCGTCGAGCGGCGTGAAGGCGATCACCCTGACCAACGGCGACGAAGTGGCGGGCGCTTTCGCCGTGCAAGGAGAAGCGGAGCGCGTTGTGTGCGTCGTGACCCAGGAAGGCGTCGTGAAGCGCACCCGCCTGTCCGATTTCCCGGTGCAGGGCCGCGCGGGCAAGGGGCTTGTGGTCCTGCGCAAGCGTAAAACCTTGCCGCATCGCATCGTCGCCGCGCACATCGAGGGAGACGCGTGCGACAAGTTGTACGCCCAGACCGCGACCGGTGAATGGGCCGTCGTGCCGGTTGCCGCCGTGCCGGTGAATGAACAGGGGGGAAGCGGACGCTCTGTCCTGAGCGGGCCGGTGCGGGCCGTGATGGTCGAGGCGGCCATCCCGAGCGAGGAGAACAAGGAGACGGGGGAGAAAGCGGCGGAATTGTCCGCGTCCAGCGCCGCGCCGGATACGGACGAGACACAGGAGTCGCAAATCTCCCTGTTTGACGAACCAGATGAGAAAAGGGAATGAGGATGGTTATGGCACAAGCATTTGCTCCGTTTACCGCGGAATTGAGCTGGTCCCAGGTGTCGCTGTTGCTCGACACGGTCTCTTACTTTGAAGACGCCCCCAAATGGCTTACCCTGCCTGCGCAGGGGGGCGAGCGGGTCGAAGTGCCGCTCTTGCCCGACACCCTGCGGGGGATGTTGGCTACGCTGCCCGAAGAGGAACCTGCGGTGCGCAAGCCGTTTTCGTTCACGTTTGAATGGACCGACGAACAGGCGGCAACAGGCGTGGTCACCGTGACATTGCCCACGGGCGGCACACTGCGGCAACCGACGCTGCTCACCGCGTTTTCCGCCTTGTAATCGATATCTTTTAAACACCCCCGTGACACCCGGTTGGGACGCACGGGGGCTTTGTGGTTACGTGCGGGCTGTACGCTGATTTTCTGCCGCACCCGCCTCACCCGACAGCGAGGTGACGTGTCGCCGGTACGGGCTGATTTCCTGGGGAAGCGCACAATTCGGCTTTTCTCGTCAGATTTTTTGTCGTGTGGGCACACTGGCGGCCCTGGCACGCGTACACGCCGAGATCGATCGAGATACTCGCAAATCCGAGCGGCGTGACGGTTTTTTCCGCGCTTTTCACTCAGACGAAAACGTGATACAACAGGGTGTGACGTAAATCACAGGGAGGAACGACGGGATGAAGAGAGAGTGTTCGACCGAACGGATGATGGCGTCAACGGTCGAGGACCACACAGAGACTAAGGCTCTGCCCGCGCAAGCGGAGGAAATGGCCGATGAAGCGGAATGGATCGCCGCCCTGCCCGCGATTCGCAAAAAACAGGCCGAGCTGTTGATTGCCGCCGTCGGGGAGCGATTGGCGCAGGCGGAGCGGTGGCGGGAGCGATTGGCCAAGGGACAGGAAGCGGCCGAGGCAGCAAAAGATCATACGATGCGGCAGACATTTGAGCGGCTCGCCGCCCTGTTTGCGCAAAGCGAGGCCCTTCTTGCGGTGCTTGACGAGCGGGCACGGCTGGCCGCCGAGTCAATGAAAGGCGTGTTTTACTCGTCCGACTTGCTCGCCGATCTGTCAGAGTCGCTGCGCGAGTGGGGGCTGCTTGGCAGTGAATGGCAATCGGCGGTGGGCGACCCACTGGCGGAAGCGGCATAAGGGGAAAACGAACGGACAGGTGACGAAGGTGCGCTTCAGGAGCTGGAATCCCTGGTTGGACTAGCGGAGATCAAGGAGCGGGTGAAGCACCTTTCCCGGTTTTTGACGTATCAGCGGCTGCGAAGCCAACAGGGGTGGATGATGCCGGATCGGTTGGAGTTGCACGCGGTGCTGACCGGCAATCCCGGCACGGGAAAAACCACGCTTGCCCGCTTGCTGGCCCGCCTGTACCACGAACTTGGCCTGTTGGAGCGCGACGAGGTCGTGGAAGTGGATCGTTCGCACCTGGTCGGGCCTACGTCGGCCAGACCGAACAACGCACGATGGACGCCATTCGCCGAGCGGCCGGCGGCGTCTTGTTCATTGACGAGGCTTACAGCCTGAAGCGGGCCGACAGCCACGGCAGCGACTACGGCCAAGTCGCCATCGACACGCTGGTGGCGGCCATGACCAGCGGTGAGTACGCCGGCCGCTTCGTCGTCATCCTCGCCGGGTATCCGGAGGAGATGCGGACGTTTCTTATGGCCAATCCGGGCTTGCGCAGCCGGTTTCCGGTGAACAACCACTTCCACTTGCCCGATTACTCGACGGACGAGCTGGTGGAGATCGCCCGGCGAGTGGCGAAGCGAAACGATTATGCCTTTGCGCCGGCCGCCCTTGCCGCCCTGCGGGAGCGGATCGAGCGGGAACGCGTCGACGAAACCTTTGGCAACGCGCGGACGGTGAAAAACATCGTGCTGTCGGCGATCTTCGCCAAAAGCAGGCGGCTGGAGTCGGACGAGCCGCTTTGGATCGACGATTTCACCCTGTTGTCCCCCGACGATTTCGCAGACGACCGTTCGCCGCGCGTGTCCGGTGAAGCGGGCGAAGCCGCCGATGCGCGGGGGGAGGAAGCGCGTGAGCGGATCAGTCGACTGGTGGGACTGCATGGGGTAAAAGCGGAACTGGCGAAACTGGCGGCGTTTGTGCGGATGCAGCGGGAGCGGAGAGAGGCGGGATTGCCCGCCGTCCCGGTGGAACTGCACAGCGTGTTCATCGGCAATCCCGGCACGGGCAAGACCACCGTGGCGCACCTGTACGCCCAGTTATTGCGGGAGATTGGCTATCTCAAGCGCGGTCATCTCATCGTCGCTGGCCGCGCCGACCTGGTGGCAGGCTATGTCGGCCAGACGGCGGCGAAGACCCGGCGCAAAATTCGCGAGGCTTTGGGCGGCGTCTTGTTCATCGACGAAGCGTACGCGCTTGCGACAGGCGGCGAGACCGACTTCGGCAGGGAAGCGATCGACACGCTGGTGGACGAGATGACTCGCCACCAGGAGAATCTGGTCGTCATCCTGGCCGGATATCCCGAAGAGATGGAACGGCTGCTGGCCGCCAATCCGGGGCTTGCTTCACGGTTCAAAAAGACGTTCGTGTTTCCCGATTACACGGCGGAAGAGTTGTTGCAGATCATCCGGGCCGACGTGGAGGAAAAAGGGTACCGGCTGGACGAACAGGCGGTGCCGCGCCTTGTGGAGGAGCTTTTGCGTCGGCAACAAACCGGTCGGCTTGAGGGCAACGCCCGGTTTGCCCGCGATCTGGTTCAGGCAAGTCTGCTGGAACAGGTGTTTCGGCTGGCCGCTTTGCCCCCCGATGCCCGGACACGGGATAGACTCAGCCTGCTGGTGTGGGACGATTTCGCCCCGCTGTTTCGCTCAGGCGTCTGAACCAACAAAAACTGCCTTGCGTCCCGTCGGGGGATGCGGGCGGTTTTTTGCGTTTGCCATTCGTTCATGACGGAATGGTCGAAAAGCATGTACAATTTTGGAAAACACGTTATAATGAAACATGTTTAACGTGAACATAAAGGAGTGGGTGACGTGAAGCGAACGTGGCACGGTCTGGCGGTTGTCACAATGGCCCTGTCGCTGTTGGCAAGCGGTGTTCCTGCCGCGGCAAAGCATGAGTCCCTGCGAGAGGGGAATGCCAATATCGAGGCGAAGGACTCGCTCTCGCTGCAAACGGCAGAGGGGAAACACCTGTCCGAAGCGGGGCGCTCTTCCCGGTTGGTGATTGTCACATTTGCCGGGCCGATCGAAGAGGAATGGAAGGAAGCGGTGGAGGAGATGGGCGTCTCGCTTGGCGACTACATACCCGATTTCGCCTTTATCGCCAAGCTTCCCGCCGGGTTTGACCAAAAACGGCTGAAGGCGCTCTCCTTTGTCGAACGGGTCTATCCGTTTTACAACGCCTACAAACTGGCGCCTGGGCTGCGCAAGGCCCTGGACGACAAGGAAGCCAGGGACGTGGTCGTCGTCGGCTTCGACGGCCAGAAGGACATGAGCCGCGCGGTGAAACAAGCGGCGCCGCACGCGGAATCGCTGGATGAGTCCGCCACCAAGTCGAGACGGCTGGCCCGCCTGTCGGCAGACGGGGAGACGATTGCGAAACTGCTGGAGTCGGACGACGTGATCGCGGTGCTGCCGGTCGGGAAACGGAAGCTGTACAATAACGTGGCGGCGGGCATCATCCATGCCGACACGCTCAGAACCACCGGCTATACCGGGAAAAACCAGATTGTCGGCGTCGCTGACAGCGGACTGGACACGGGCGATCCGGCGCATATCCACCCCGACTTCGCCGGACAGATCGTCAAGCTGATTCCGGTGGGAAGGCCCGATGACGCCAGTGACCGCCACGGGCACGGCACGCACGTCGCCGGTTCGATCCTCGGCACGGGCAAAGCATCGAACGGGAAGTACAAAGGCATGGCTCCGGACGCCAAGCTGGTGTTCCACGCGATGGACGACGAACAGGGAGAATTGCAGGGAGACCTGGCGACGATGTGGACGGAAGCGTACCAGCTCGGAGCGCGCATTCACTCCGACTCCTGGGGGACAGACAGTTACGGCGAATATACCCAAGATTCGTACGAGGCTGACGAGTTTCTTTGGAACCACAAGGACATGACCGCCCTGGTCGCTGCGGGAAACAATGGTGAGTACGGCTGGCAGACCGTTATCAGTCCGGCTACGGCGAAAAACGTGATTGCTGTCGGCGCTTCGGAGAGTGTGCGGTTTCACGAGGATGTTTCCGACAACCCGGACGAGGTGGCCTATTTCAGCAGCCGCGGCCCGACGGCGGACGGCCGGTTCAAGCCCGATATCGTCGCGCCAGGCACGTACATCCTCTCAACCCGCTCATCGCTTGCGCCGGACGATCATTTCTGGTCCCCGTTTAACCAGAAATACGCCTATATGGGCGGCACCAGCATGGCGACCCCGGTGCTGGCCGGGGGTGTGGCCCAGGTGCGGCAGTTTTTAAACGAGAAGGGAATCGCCTCCCCGAGCAGTGCCCTGATCAAGGCCATGCTGATCACGGGTGCGGACGATTTGCGTCTGGGCTTGTTTGAACAGGGATTTGGCCGGGCCAACCTGCAAGCGGCCATCGCCACCACGTTCGCCGATCAGACGGTCGGCATGAAGACAAACGACACCGCCACCTACACCATCCAGGTAACAGACACGTCAAAGCCGTTTGTCACCACCCTTGTCTGGACCGATTACCCCGGCTTGCCCACCGCCACACGGCAACTGGTCAACGACCTCAATCTGGTGGTGAAAACGCCGAGCGGCAAGGTCTACAACGGCAACGACATGTTTGAGGCCCCGTTCAACGACGAGGTAGACAATGTGAACAACGTGGAACAAGTCTATTTGCCCCAGCCGGAGGCCGGGACGTACACCGTGACCATCACCGCCTACAACGTGCCGAAGGGACCGCAACCGTACGCGCTTGCCACCACCGGCCAGTTGCAGAGCACCAGCCAGGTCAAGGAGGAGAAAAAGATAGGCACGGTCACAAGCACGAAAGGCGCGGGCAACAAGCGGTACCTGGAGTACAAACTGAACGTCACCCAGCCGGGCAAGATCAAGCTGTCCCTCACCTGGGACAGCAAGGCCGACCTCGACCTGTACCTGAAAGACAGCAAGGGGAAAACCGTGGCCAAATCACTGACCAAACAGAAGCCGGAGGCGCTGGAATACGACGTGACCGAAGCCGGTACCTACAAGGTGCGGGTCTACGCCAAATCGGGCGGAGCCGCCAAATTTACGCTGACCATGAGCTACCCCGGAAACTGACGAAACAAAAACAGGATGCCCCATCAGGCGTCCTGTTTTTGTTTGGGATCGCGGTGCAGCCAATCGTGCGCCCGAAGCGCCACTTCCAGGCAGAGCCGCCGATCCGGCGAGGCGAACGGGTCGCCGATCAGCTCCTTGATCTTTTCCAGGCGGTGGTAGAGGGTCTGCCTGCGGATGAACAAGCGCTCGGCCGCGTCCTGTTTCGAGCCGTTCGCGTCCAACAGCGCTCGCAGCGTGCGGACGAGTTGGCTATTGGTCTTCTCGTCGCAGGCGAGCAACGGGCCGAGGTAATCGGCGATGAACGAGTCGAGCACGTACCCGTCATTGACCTGCAACAGCAGTCGGTAGACGCCCAGATCATCAAAGAACGGACTGGAAAAGTCGGCCCCGAACAGGAGCGACTGCTCCGCTTCGCGGAAGTGGCGGTGCGCCTCGGCGTAGCGCTCCGACAACCGGCTCACCCCGAAGCGGATGTCCGCCTCGGGTCCCAAGGCTTTCTGCGTGGTCCGCTTCAGTTCGGCCAGCGCTTTTTTCGCCTGTTCGTGCGCGTCCTGCGCGCGGCCGGAGTGGATCAGCAACAAATAGAGCCGATACCCCTTGCTTCGCATCAGCGAGCGGAAGCCAAAGCGGGCGAGGATGGAGCGAAATACCCCGAACAAGTCGTGTGCCGGCAGTTCGGCGTCCGCCTGTTGGCGCACGCCCAGGCCGACGACCTCGGCGATGGCGCAAAAATAGGCAGGCGTCTTGTGCCCTTGCTTGAGGCCGAGCAAGGTGCGGATCTGCTCTTCCTGCGTGATCTTGTCCTGCAGGATGTCGTCCAACAGACGGGTCTGGCTGTCCAGGGCGCGCTCTTCGGCAAACATCTGGCGCAGCAGGATTTGCGCTATCGCAGTCCCCGTGTAGTCCAGCGTCAGCAGCAAAAATTCGTCCGGCTCCCGCTCGTACAACACGATGCCGAGGTAGGCGAGCACGTGGCCCATCGCCACGATGGGCTGGTAGAGGAACTGCTTTTTTTCGGAGATGGCAAACAGGCCGCCTGACTCTTCGGACAGCCGTCCGGACTTGCGGGCCTCGTCCAGGAGGGCAGCCAGTTCGGTTTGCACGGTTTGCGTCATCGCGGGTACAAACAGCGGGGCACCGTCGAGCGGGAGATAAAACGTCTGGGTGTGGACGAACGATTGAAAATGCTGCAACAGCCGCGCAAGTCCCTGCACTTTCAGCGTCAACTGCTGCAGTTCGCGCGAATACGCCTCCAGCCGACGCAGGGCCTCGGTGTGCCGGTTGACGATTCGCTCGTGCAAATCGAGCGTGATGTCGACGAAGCGGACCGGCAGGTGAAATACGATCAGCGGGAAATCGTGGTGGTCGGCCAATTCGCGCATGTCAGCCGGGATGTCGCGGATGTGCGTCCCCAGTTCGACGCACAACCCGACCGCTTTGCGCCGGATCAGTTCGTGCAGGTAGGCGAGCCGTTTCGCCGGATCGTCGCCGAAACCCATGCCCGTGGAGAGGATCAGTTCGCCTCCGTTGAGAAACGAGGCGTTCTCCGCCGTCTCCAGGACGTGGACCCAGCGGATCGGGCGGGCCAGGCCGCGGCTGCCGGCGACGACGTCGGCATGCCGAAACAGCGGACGTTTCAACGCATCGCCAACGGTCAGGCTCCACTCGGTATGCATCGGCATTCATCCTTTTCTTTTGACATTCTGTATAATGCATTGTACCAAAGACCGTACAGATTGTCCGATGAATAGTGTGAAAATTTTCTGATAAAATGATAGCACCACATCTTATCTTTGAAAAAGGAGTTGATCCTGTGGCAACAGACAGTGTGCGCAACCTGAAAAACTACATCGGCGGCGAGTGGATGGAATCAGCCACCGACCGCTACGACGATGTGCCCAATCCCGCGACAGGGGAGGTGCTGGCCCGGGTGCCGCTTTCCACCAGAGACGATGTGGACGCGGCGGTCAAGGCGGCGCGCGAGGCGTTTTTGGACTGGAGCGAGACGCCGGTGGTGGAGCGGTCTCGTATCATGTTTCGCTACCAGCAGTTGCTGTTTCAGCATCAGGACGAGCTGGCCCGGACGATCACCGAAGAGAACGGCAAAAACCTGGCGGAGGCGCATGCCGAGGTGTTGCGCGGCATCGAAATGGTGGAGTTTGCCGCCGGCATGCCGACGCTGATGATGGGAGAGACGTTGCCCAATATCGCCAGAGGGATTGATTCGTACGTCCTCCGGTTCCCGCTCGGCGTGGTGGCGGGCATTGTGCCGTTCAATTTTCCGCTGATGGTGCCGATGTGGATGTATCCGATCGCGATCACGGCGGGCAACACGTTCGTGCTGAAGCCGTCGGAGCGGACGCCGCTCTCCACGCTCCTCGCCGTCGAACTGCTGAAGGAAGCGGGGCTTCCGGCCGGGGTGTTCAACGTGGTCAACGGGGCGCACGACGTGGTCAACGGCCTGTTGGAGCATCCGGACATCAAGGCGATCTCCTTTGTCGGTTCCCAGCCGGTCGCCGAATACGTCTACAAGACGGCGGCCGCCCACGGCAAACGGGTACAAGCGTTGGCCGGAGCGAAAAACCACCACCTGGTCATGCCTGACGCCGATCTGCGCCGGGCGGCGAAAACAATCGTCAGTTCGGCGTTCGGTTGCGCGGGCGAGCGCTGCATGGCGGCCAGCGTCGTCGTCGCCGTCGAGACGATCGCCGACGAACTGGTGCAATATCTCATCGAAGAATCGGACGCGCTGCGCATGGGAAACGGCCTGGAAGCGGGCGTCGATCTCGGCCCGGTGATTCGTTCGTCCCATCTGGAGCGGGTGCACGGCTACATCGAGCAGGGTGAACAAGCGGGAGCCGCACTAGTGCGCGACGGCCGTCAGGATGCCGCCAAAACGCGACAGGGCTACTTCCTCGGCCCGACGATCTTTGACAAGGCGAACGCCGACATGGTGATCGTGCGCGACGAAATCTTCGCGCCCGTGCTGAGCGTGATTCGCGTCAAGGACTTTGAACACGGGCTTGCAACGATCAGCAAGTCTCGCTACGGCAACGGCGCCTGTATCTACACCAACAACGGCAGGCTGGGGCGCGAATTCGTCCAGCGCGTCGAAGCGGGGATGGTCGGGGTGAATGTGGGCGTGCCCGCGCCAATGGGATTTTTCGCCTTTACCGGCTGGAAGCAGTCGTTCTACGGCGATCTGCACGCCAACGGCAAGGACGGCGTCGAGTTTTTCACCAAGAAAAAGACCGTCACCGCCCGCTGGTTCGATGACGGCGACATCCAGATCGGTTCGCAAAAGGTGTTCGTGAAGTAAGATCCCATGCACGAATAGTACGAATCGTACGAATAGGAGGGAAAACGATGATCGAAAACCGGCAAGAGACCCCCGGCCGCGCGCCGGATCACGGGGCGCCGCTGGACAAAGAGGCGCTGTTGGAAAAAGACCGGACGCACATGTGGCACCACATGTCTGTCTACAACCCCAATCCGCTGATCGCCACCGAGGCGAAGGGAGCGTGGGTCACTGACATCGACGGCAACCGCTATCTCGACGGCATGTCGGGACTGTGGTGCGTCAACATCGGTTACGGCCGACAGGAACTGGCCGAAGCGGCGTACGAACAGTTGAAATCGCTGGCCTACTTTCCACTGACGCAAAGCCACGTTCCGGCCATCCGGCTGGCGGAAAAGGTGAGCGAGTGGCTGGGGGACGAGTACCGCGTGTTTTTCTCCAACAGCGGCTCGGAAGCGAACGAAGTGGCGTTCAAGATCGCCCGCCAGTACCATCATCAAAACGGGCAGCCGGGACGTTACAAGTTTATCTCCCGCCACCGCGCCTATCACGGCAATACGATGGGGGCGCTCGCGGCCACCGGCCAGGCGGTGCGCAAACAGACGTACGAACCGCTCGCGCCCGGGTTTTTGCACGTGTCGCCGCCGTACTGCTACCGCTGTCCGTTCGGCAAAACCTACGGCAGTTGCAGTCTGGAGTGCGCCCGCGTGTATGACGAGGTGATCAACTGGGAGGGCGCCGACACCATCGCCGGCGTGATCATGGAACCGGTGATCACAGGCGGCGGGGTGATCGTGCCCCCGCCGGAGTATTTGCCCAAGGTGCGCGAGATTTGCGACAAGCACGGCGTACTGTTGATTATCGACGAGGTGATCTGCGGCTTTGGCCGCTCCGGCCGCAAGTTCGGCCATCAGAACTTCGGCGTCAAGCCGGACATCGTGACGATGGCCAAAGGCATCACCAGCGCCTACCTGCCGTTGTCGGCAACCGCTGTCCGCGCCGAGATCGCCGACCGCTTCAACGAACCAGGGGTCAACCAGCATTTCCGCCACGTCAACACCTTCGGCGGCAATCCGGCCGCCTGTGCGCTGGCGCTGAAAAATCTCGAACTGATGGAAAGCGAAGGGCTGATCGAACGCTCGGAACAGCTCGGGCAACAGTTGCGCCGTGAGCTCGCCGCCATCGAAGACCACCCCAATGTCGGAGACATTCGCAGCTTCGGCTTCCTTTGCGGCATCGAAATGGTGGAGGATCGGTCGACAAAAGAACCGGCCGCTCCCGACAAAGTGACAAAAGTGATCGCCGAATGCAAACAGCGCGGCCTGATCATCGGCAAAAACGGCGATACCGTACCGGGGTACAACAACATCTTGACCTTGTCGCCGCCGTTTTCCGTCACCGACGAAGACCTTGCGTTCATCGTGCGCGTGCTGAAAGAAGCACTGGATACCTTGCGAACAGCCTGACCGACTGTTCTCGACCCGAATCCCCCCTTGTCCAACGGGCAAGGGGGGATTTGCATTGAACGAACGTTTAAAAAGGAGATTTATAGAAAAATTGTATACTTTTCGACAGTGTATTTCCTGAAAATCGGAAGATATGCTAGAATATATGTCAGGAAAATCTTTCCTTATTCGATTGTTGGTAGGATAGAGAGGAGGAGGGAAGGGTGTTGCTGCTTTCAGACATGTCTCGGCTGCCATTGATGACGGGTCTGGTGTTTGTCTTGTTAATCTTGCTGGTGCTTTCGGCAATCATCGGCTTGATCCTTCGGAGGATGGAATAGGGATTGTGGGAACCCGCTATCCCGCGATGGAAACGCCCAGACGAGTTGGGCGTTTTTTTTATGTTCAGCGACATATGCCAGGGACGAGAAAGAGAAAAGCATGCCATTAAGTAGACATAATATTTCTTCTGTAATCTATCTCAGTAAAGAGAGAAGGCTCGCGGTACAACCGGACATAAATTTGCCGGTCGCAACATCTGTTAATAATAGACATCGTCTACATTCCGCACAAGGGAGGGACTACCATGAAGGATTGTCATCAGGCGGAACCATCCTCGGTTGATCTGGCGAAGAATTTTGTCGAGGTGGTGCCGCCGCTCAAGCCGAAAGAAGCGCTGGACGAGGCGAACCGCTGTCTGTACTGCTACGACGCGCCCTGTGTGAAAGCCTGTCCGACCGGGATCGACATCCCCGGGTTTATCCGCAAGATTACCACGGGCAACCTGCTCGGCGCTGCGCGGACGATCATGGAGGCAAACCCGGTGGGGGCGAGTTGCGCCCGCGTCTGTCCGACGTCAGAGTTGTGCGAGGGAGCGTGTGTGCTCAATCACGCTTCCAAACCGATCATGATCGGGCTGTTGCAGCGGCATGCGACCGACTGGGCCATCTGCAACCGGTCAGCGTTGTTTGAGCGGGGCGAACGGAACGGGCGGCGGGTGGCCATCGTCGGCGCGGGACCGGCCGGTTTGTCAGCGGCTCGCGAACTGGCGCGGCTGGGCTACGAAGTGACGGTGTACGAAGCGAAGCAACAGGGCGGCGGGCTCAACACCTACGGGATCGTCTCGTTCCGGTTGCCGCAGGAGATCCCGTCATGGGAAGTGGAGCAGGTGGCGTCGCTTGGGGTGCGGTTCGTCTACGGGGTGAAAGTGGGCGAGGATATGGCCGCGGACGAATTGTTGGCCCACTACGACTCCGTGTTGCTCGCGGCCGGGATGGGAGCGGTGCCGTCGCTTGGCATCGAAGGGGAAGAACTGGATGGCGTGCTTGACGCGATCGCGCTGGTTGAGGCGACCAAAACCGGGCCGCTTCCGGAGCAGTTCGTCGGCAAAAAGGTGGCGGTGATCGGGGCGGGGAATACGGCGATCGACGCGGCCACCTGCGCCAAGCGGCTGGGAGCCGATCAGGTGCAGATTCTCTACCGGCGCACGGAAGCGGAGATGACCGCGTACGGTTTTGAATACGCTTTCGCCAAGCAGGACGGCGTCCAGTTTCGCTGGCTGGTGGCGCCGAAGCGGATTCTGGGTGTTGACGGCAAGGTGAGCGGACTGGAACTGATCCGCATGCGGCTTGGCGAGCCGGACGAAAAAGGCAGGCGACGCCCGCTTCCGATCGACGGCAGCACATTTGTCGTCGAGGTTGACTTCGTGATCAAGGCGATCGGACAAAAGCGGCAGATGGCCCTGATCGAGGCGTTCGGACTGGAGCACGAGAACGGCGTGGTCAAGGTCACACCCGGCACCTGGCAAACGTCGAGGGACGGTGTGTTTGCGGCCGGGGACATCACATTCGGCGGCGGCAAAACGGACGCGATGGTCGTCGAGGCGGCGCAACAAGGCAAACAGGCGGCATGGGCGATCCACGCGGCGATCGGGCAAAAGCACCAACCGGCCTGACTGAATTTGTCAGAATAAAAAGTCTTTTTAGACGAGGGGGAGTGAAGATGGCTGATCTGCGGATCAATCTGGCGGGAATCGAATCACCTAATCCGTTTTGGCTCGCCTCCGCGCCGCCGACCAACTCCGGCTACCAGGTGCAGCGGGCGTTTGAGGCGGGCTGGGGCGGCGCAGTGTGGAAGACGTTGACCGACAATCCGATCGTCAACGTCACGTCCCGTTTCGGCGGGTACCACTACGGCAGCCAGCGGGTACTCGGGTTTAACAACATCGAACTGATTACCGACCGTCCGCTTGAGGTGAACCTGCGGGAGATCGAGGAGACGAAGAAACGGTTCCCACGGCATGCGATTATCGCGTCGCTGATGGTGGAGCCGAAGCGGGAGAAGTGGCACGAGATCGTCAAGGCGGTGGAGGCGGCGGGCGTTGACGGGCTGGAGTTGAACTTCGGCTGTCCGCACGGGATGGCGGAGCGGGGGATGGGCTCTGCCGTCGGCCAGCATCCCGACCTGATCCGCCAGCAGACGGAGTGGGTGAAGGAGGCTGCCCAGACTCCGGTAATCGTCAAGCTGACACCAAACATCACCGACATTCGCTTCGCCGCCCGGGCCGCGCGCGAAGGTGGAGCGGACGCAATCAGTCTGATCAACACGATCAACTCGCTGATCGGAGTGGATCTGGACACCTGGCTGCCGATCCCGCACGTGGACGGCAAGGGTGCGCACGGCGGGTATTGCGGGCCGGCGGTCAAGCCGATCGCGCTCAACATGGTGGCCGAGTGCGCGCGCGATCCGCAGGTGGGGATTCCCATCTCCGGCATTGGCGGGATTTCCAGCTGGAAGGATGCGGTCGAGTTTTTGCTGATGGGCGCAACCGGCGTCCAGGTCTGCACGGCGGTGATGCATCACGGGTTTCGCATCGTGGAGGACATGATCGATGGGCTGAACAACTACCTTGACGAACGCGGGATCGCTTCGGTGTCCGAACTCGTCGGCAAGGCGGTGCACACCTATTCCGACTGGGGCAACCTGAACCTCAATTACAAGGTAGTGGCCCGCATCCATGACGAAGCCTGTATCCGCTGCAACAAGTGCCACATCGCCTGCGAAGACGCCTCCCACCAGTGCATCGACATCGTCGCGGACGAAGGGGACCGCCACCGGCTGGCGGTGCGCGAAGAAGATTGCGTCGGCTGCAACCTGTGCTCCATTGTCTGTCCGGTGGACGGTGCGATTGAGATGGTGCAGGTGCCGACCGGCCGACCGCCGCAGACGTGGAATGAACGGCAAGCGGCGCTGTCGGCGGGCGGCGGGTGCGAGTAGGACGCCCGGGCGCCTTCCTTCCGGTCATGCCCACAGACTTTGGCGCATAGATTGTACCAGCGGGGTGCTTGTCTTGCTGCGGACTGGTCAGTGAACGGGCAGGCGTCCCGCACGTTGACAAAGCGGGGGATGAGACGATGAACAAACTGATACGGGGAGGCACGATAGTCACGGCCTCCGATACCTGTCAGGCGGATGTGCTGATCGCGGGCGAACAGATCGCGGCGATCGGCCGGAACCTGGACGCGCATGGCGCGGAGGTGATCGACGCGAGCGGCTGTTACCTGTTTCCGGGAGGCGTTGATCCGCACACCCATCTCGACATGCCGTTCGGCGGGACGGTGACGGCCGACGATTTCGAGACAGGGACACGCGCCGCAGCCTTCGGCGGCACGACCTCGATCATCGATTTTTGCCTGACGCAAAAAGGACAGTCGCTGCGCGACGCGATTGCCGTCTGGCACGAGAAGGCGCGCAACAAGGCGGTGATCGACTATGGCTTTCACCTGATGATCGCCGAAGCGAACGACGCGGTGCTGGAAGAGTTGAAAGAGGTGGTGGAGTCGGAAGGCATCACCTCGCTGAAAGTGTTCATGGCCTACAAAAACGTCTTCCAGGCGGATGACGAGACGCTGTTTAAAACCCTGATCCGCGCCCGCGAACTGGGGGCGCTGGTGCAGGTGCACGCCGAAAACGGCGATGTCATCGATTTTTTGACCAGACAGGCGCTGACAGAAGGGCAGGTTGAACCGATCTATCACGCG
>JBHGXV010000009.1:0-106969 GCA_041920505.1 Paenibacillaceae bacterium | reverse complement strand
TCGACGCAGAATCGCCAGTAGTCGCGAGTCCCGTCAGCTCCGCCAGCAATTCAAAGATGTAACGGAGACTCTCACCCGTGCCGGGTTCACCCTTTGAAGTTATCGCTGAGAAGCAAAGCTCGGGTACCACCGATACTGGCTTGCATGGGAGAGAAGTCGACGCAGAATCGCCAGTAGTCGCGAGTCCCGTCAGCTCCGCCATAAAACTTAATCATTTTGCCGGTGTAGCTCAATTGGTAGAGCACCTGACTTGTAATCAGGGGGTTGTGGGTTCAAGTCCTATCGCCGGCACCATGTAATTTATATCTCAAAAAGTGAAGTAAGCCTTCGGAGTCTATGCTGAATCCTTTTCGGAGGCCCAGCATAAAAAGTGATGGGGGACCTGAAGAATGGGGAGATAGCGAAGTGGCTAAACGCGGCAGACTGTAAATCTGCTCCCTCTGGGTTCGGCGGTTCGAATCCGTCTCTCCCCACCATTTCATTGCTGTATTGGGGTATAGCCAAGCGGTAAGGCAACGGACTTTGACTCCGTCATTCCTAGGTTCGAATCCTAGTACCCCAGCCACATTTACTTCAAGAATGATGAGTTTTGAGCCATTAGCTCAGTTGGTAGAGCATCTGACTTTTAATCAGAGGGTCGAAGGTTCGAGTCCTTCATGGCTCACCATGATTAAACCCCAAAAAGTGAAGTGGGACTTTGAAGCTTACACCGAATCCTTTGCGGGGACCCCAGCAACAAAATATGCGGTCATGGCGGAATTGGCAGACGCGCTAGATTCAGGTTCTAGTGGTGGCAACACCGTGGAGGTTCAAGTCCTCTTGACCGCACCATCTTTACCCACATAAAGTCAAGTCAAACTTGACGGAGACGGCAGACGTCGTGCGGACGTAGCTCAATTGGTAGAGCGTCGCCTTGCCAAGGCGAAGGTCGCGGGTTCGAGACCCGTCGTCCGCTCCATCAACAATCGCATACGTGCCCTTAGCTCAGTCGGATAGAGCGTTTGACTACGAATCAAAAGGTCGGGAGTTCGAATCTCTCAGGGCACGCCATCAGTCGGGAAGTGGCTCAGCTTGGTAGAGCGCTTGCTTCGGGAGCAAGAGGTCGCAGGTTCAAATCCTGTCTTCCCGACCATTTTTTTATAAGCCGGTATGGCGGAATTGGCAGACGCGCGCGACTCAAAATCGTGAGGGAAACCGTGGGGGTTCAAGTCCCTCTACCGGCACCATCGCATGCGGGTGTAGTTCAATGGTAGAACCCCAGCCTTCCAAGCTGGTCGCGTGGGTTCGATTCCCATCACCCGCTCCATTTCTTATTGGGGAACGTTTTGGTTTTTGTGGCGGCGTAGCTCAGCTGGCTAGAGCGTTCGGTTCATACCCGAAAGGTCGGGGGTTCGATCCCCTCCGCCGCTACCACCAGCCCATACGATCACCCCAAAAATTACAACAGCAAAACCATCCCGTGCCTTCCGTCATCGGCGGAGAGGCGCGGGATTTTTTTGTCAGAACAAAACCGGGATAATTCCGGACAGCGGAGGATTTGCTCCTGTCCCGTTGAATATGGAAAAAGAAAGCGGCATGAAGACCCGGGCCCCGGATTCCGGGCCGCCCACGCGGCAGAGGAGGAAACGAAAATGGAACGCGCAGCGTCAGACAAGCCCCTCACCCCGGAGGTGATCCGCCAGGCGATGCGGCATCGCAAGGCGGGCATCATGGGGGAAGAGCGGTGTGCCAAGCATGCGGTGCTGGTTCCGCTCGTGCGTATGGAGGATGGCCAGTGGGCCGTTTTGTTTGAAAAACGGGCGGCTACCTTGAGGAGGCAGGCGAGCGAAATCTGCTTCCCTGGCGGTCGGATTGAAGCGGAAGACGCGTCCGAGTGGGACACGGCCCGGCGGGAAACCGGCGAAGAACTGCAAATTCCATTGGATGAGATCGAATACGTCGGGACACTGGATATACTGGTGGCCCACTCCCAACAGATCATCTATCCGTTCGTCGGTCGCATCGACCACAGCGGACCCATCCGCCCCAATCCGGCCGAGGTGGAGTCCGTCATCGTGATCGAGCTGGAGCGCCTGCTGGCGGCGACGCCCGCCTATTATGAAGTTCCCGTCCGGGTGGAGCCGGGGGAAGACTACCCGTATCACTTGATTCCCAACGGCAAACAGTATCCGTGGCGGACAGGAACGGCGCCCCACTACTTCTACGAGATGGACGGAACCGTTATCTGGGGGTTGACTGCCCGAATCTTGTTCAGCTTTTTGGAAACGATCCGGGGCATCGAACGTTCCGGGCATTGGTGATTCGGATGGTATCGCCGTGAGCGAAAACAATAAATGACGACGGCACCCCTGCGGTGCCTTTTGTTTGCAACGGGCTTGACATCTCTATTATTTAGATTATCATCTAATTAGATAAATATAAAAAGGTGATGATTCGTGATGACAACCCCCTTTCCCGCGCAAAGCCAACGGCTTCGATACCGCGAACTGGGCGAAGCCGATCTGGAGCAACTGGTTTTCCTGTACAATTCCAATCCGGTTTACATGCAAGTGTCAGCAGGCAAGCCCGCCGTCACGCTGGAAGAGGTGAGACGGGACTATGCCGAGAACAAGGAGTATCCCGATTCGGTTGAGTTGCTTGTAAGCGAGGCGGACAGCGGCGAGATCGCCGGTGTCTTCATGTTTATCCTGAACAATCCGCGCGACAACCAGCCCTGGCTGGGGTTGTTGATGCTGCACAGCGGCAAGCAGGGAAAAGGATATGCGAAAGAGTGTTTGCAAACGCTGGTCGACTGGCTTCGGGAAAATGGGTTCTCCTCGCTGCATCTGGGCGTGCTGGAGGCGAACAGGCGGGTGGTGCCCATCTATGAAGCGTGCGGATTTCAGGTGTATGAGGTGCGCGAAACCGAAAAACTGGGGCGCGTGATTTGCATGCGCCGCCAGTGGTGACGCCGTCAGGGTTCGTAGATCATTTTGCGCGTCATCCCGCCGTCGATGATCAACTCGGCGCCGGTGATAAAATCGTTTTCCGGGCGGGTCAGGTACAAGCACGCCCGGGCAATGTCTTCCGGTCTGCCGACGCGGCCGGCCGGATGCTGGCTGTGATCGATCGGGCGCAGTTGCCGGTAGTCGCCGGTTTCGATCCAACCGGGGGAAATCGCGTTGACCGTGATGCCGAACGGGCCGAGCGACACCGCCAGCGCGTGGGTGAGGGCGAGGATGCCGCCTTTGGATGCGGCGTACGCTTCCGCGCCCTGCTCCGACATGTGCGCCCGGGTGGACGCGATGTTTACGATGGCTCCCCGTCCCTGCCGCTTCATCAGCTTGGCGGCCTCACGCGCGCACAGAAACGCGCCGCGCAGGTTGGTGTTGAGAATGTGATCCCACTCCGCCACTTCCAAGTCAAAAGGAGACTTCCACCGGGAGATGCCGGCGTTGTTGATCAGTACATCCACTCTCCCCCAGTTGTCGTCGACAGCTTGCATCAGCCGACAAATGTCGTCGGGTTGACTGACGTCCGTCGGCACCATCGTTGCTTGCCCCCCTTGCCCGCGAATCTGTGCCACCGTTTCGGCTGCGTCGCGTTCGTTTTTCTCGGCAACGACGACATAGGCTCCTTCGCCCGCATAAGCCAGCGCGACGGCTCGTCCGATTCCTTTGCCTGCCCCTGTTACGATGACGACCCGTGTTGTCGTGTCCATGCAGCCCCCTCCTCCGTTTCCATGACAGTATGTTTTTGGTGGTGTTGCGAATATGTCACGTTGTTATTATACGAAATGTTTCCGGCTTCGTTGGCGCGACAATAGATTCAGAAAATTTGATCAAAAGGAAAATTTCAATTAGATGGAGAAATATGTAGAAAAAACTCGAAACCATGCCAGGGGGGCTCTCCGTGAAAAACAAGCTTCGATTTACGATCAAGATGAAGATCTGGCTGTCGTTTCTCTTTCTCATCCTGATAACAGGAGGAGTGGGCGTGTTATCCTGCCTCTCCTTTATCGAAATGGAACAAAAGAGCAACGACATCGTGCTGGACGCCGTTCCGATTGGACAGGCCGCACGGGACCTGTTGACTGATCTGGTGAATCAGGAGACCGGGGTGAGAGGCTACCTGGCGACCGAGCGGGAAGAGTATCTTGAGCCGTATTTGCTCGGCCAGTCCGAGTTGCAAAAAGACCTGCAGACGATTCGCGATCACGAAGACAAGTACCCGATCATGAAAGATCTGGTGGAGAACAAGGCTTATCCGGAGATTCAAAAACTGCAGACGTATTTCGAGTCGCAGATTGCCTTGGTCAAAGCGGGCAAGGCGGAAGAAGCGCGGCAGCACATCAACGACGGCAAACAGGCGATGGACAACTTCCGCAAAGTGTACCAGGATATTCTCGCCAACGTCGACAATTTGACGGACGACTCCTGGAACGACATGGTGGCGGCTGGTGAGCGGTCGAAACTGGCGATCATCACCGGGGGGATCGTCTCTCTCTTGATGGCGATCGCATGCGCCCTGGTGCTGACCAGAGGCATCATTCGTCCGATTCACGCGGTGAACAAGCAAGTAAAAGAGATCGCGGAGGGAGAAGGTGATCTGACCCGGACGATTCAGGTCTCTTCGCGCGACGAGATGTACGATTTGGCGCAATCGTTTAATCGCATGGTCGGCACCCTGCGGAATTTGGTCGCCAGGGTGGGCGTCAGCGCCGAACAAGTGGCGGCGTCGGCGGAAGAGTTGGCGGCAAGCGCCGAACAGACCAGCAAAGCGACAGAACAGATCGCGCAGACCATCCAGGAGGTGGCATACGGCGCCGATCATCAGGCGAAAAGCGCCGAACAGAGCGCGCAGGCAATTGAGGAGATGTCAATTGGGCTTAGGCAGATTGCGATGAGTGCGCAAACGGTTTCCCATACGACGAACGAATCGGCAAAAGCAGCCGTGGCCGGCAGCCAGACGATTCAGCAGGCGATCGAGCAGATGGACTCGATCAATCGTACGGTAAGCAGTCTGGAGGGCGTGATCAAAAACCTCGGCGAAAGCTCACAGGAAATCGGACAGATCGTTCAGGTGATTTCCGGCATCGCCCAGCAGACGAACCTGCTGGCGCTGAATGCGGCGATCGAAGCGGCGCGCGCCGGGGAGAACGGACGCGGCTTCGCCGTCGTCGCCGACGAGGTACGCAAACTGGCCGAACAGTCGGCGGCTTCGTCGGAGCAGATCGCCCAGTTGATCGCCACCATCCAGGTGGAAGCCAACAAGGCGGTCGAGTCGATGGAAGCGAGCGCAAAAGAAGTGTATGAGGGCATCGAGATCGTGAGAGAGGCGGGCAAGTCGTTCCGCCAAATCAAGGAAAAAGTGAACGAGGTGGCCGGTCAGATCGAGGAAGTGTCAGCGACCGCGCAACAGTTGTCGGCCTCGACGGACGCGGTTGTGCATTCTGCCGCGCAAATCACGGAAATCGCCAAAAATACGGCTGCGGGCACGCAAAGCGCTTCGGCCGCGGCGGAAGAACAGTTGGCGTCGATGGAAGAAATCACGGCCTCTTCCAATTCGTTGACGCAAATGGCCGAAGAATTGCAAGCACTGGTGGGCAAATTTAAAGTGTAAACGACTATCTATAGAACCCTCCGGCAGTGAGCCGCAGGGTTCTGTTGTTTCGCGAAGCAGGCCGTGTGAAACATCTGATTGCACTTCACAGGTTCGATTCGGCTGAACATTCCTGTATAATAGATAAAGGAATATACAGATCAGGAGGAGAGCAATGGGAGCGCAGACAGAAAAAGTGAACCACCAGAAAATGCCGTTGGCCAAAATCGTCAAACGGGTCTTGTTTATTATAACGGGAGCGGTGTTGGTTTCGATCGGACTGGAAATTTTTTTGATACCAAACCGAATCATTGACGGCGGAATAGTCGGGATTTCCATTATTTTGTCTCACCTGACGGGATGGAAACTGGGGATCTTTCTGTTTTTGTTGAACGTGCCATTTCTGTTTATCGGGTACAACCAGATCGGCAAGACGTTTGCCGTTTCCACGTTGTTGGGGGTCACGGCCATGTCGGTGGGTACTACCCTGTTGCACCCGGTACCCGGTTTGACCGCTGATCCGTTGCTGGCCGCCGTCTATGGCGGGATCATCCTCGGCATCGGGGTGGGCCTGGTGATCCGGTACGGCGGATCGCTCGACGGCACGGAGATCGTCGCCATTCTGTTTACCAAGCGCACACCGTTTTCCGTCGGTGAAGTAGTCATGTTTTTCAACGTGTTCATCCTCGGCAGCGCCGGGTTTGTTTTCGGATGGGATCGCGCGATGTACTCGCTGATCGCGTACTATATCGCCTTCAAAATGATCGACCTCACCATTGACGGGTTTCAGGAGTCGAAGTTCGTCTGGATCATCAGCGACAACCACCAGGAGGTGGGCAATACCATCCTCGCCCGTCTCGGTCGGGGGGTAACGTACCTGCAGGGCGAAGGGGGCTATACCGGCGACGAGAAAAAGGTGATTTTCTGCGTCATAACCCGTCTGGAGGAAGCAAAGCTGAAATCGATTGTGGAAGAGACGGACCCTTCCGCCTTTCTCGCCGTCGGCAACATCCACGACGTGCGGGGCGGACGGTTTGCGAAACGCAGCATTCACTGACACGTCCAATCTGGTGACGAAAGGGAGGAACCGATGGCACCATCACCCAACCGGACAACCGGAAAGGCAGTGTTTCCCTTCCGAAACGATTTGCGCAAGATCCTGGTGCCTTACTTGCGCGATCTGAGCCACTCTGCCTGGGTGCGGACGAGTGAAGCGTATCCGCGTTCGATCGCGGCTGTCGTCAGGCACATCGCCGAAAGCGAGGATCATTGGGTGCACGTGATCGGCCTGAAACAGTCTGCGGTGTTGCCGCCCCGGCTGACGACACCACAAGAACTGCTGGATGCGTACATCACGATTAGGGAACGGACGGATGCGGTGCTGTCTTCCCTCGACGAAGCGGCGCTCGGAAAGATGGTAGAGGTTCCGCAGTTTGCCGACGGCTGGGTGCCGCCCAGCCCGCCCACCTGGCGATGGCTGTTTCACCACGTCTATTCGCATGAAGCGTACCATGTCGGCCAAATCGCGATGATCGCCAGGATGAACGGAATCGCTCCGCCTTCGTTTTAATAAAAGGCAGGGTGGGTTGTCAAAACCCACCCTGCCTTATTAACGGGTCGTTTCGATCCGCTGGTCTCTTCCCAGCAGGTAGCCTTGTCCCAAAGAAACGCCCAGTGTCTTGGCCGTGGCCAGATCTTCCGGCCGTTCGATGCCTTCCAGCACCAGTTGTGCGTTTTCGCTTTTGCAATATTCGACGAAAAGCTCGATCAATTTCTGTTTTCGGCCAGAGGAGGACAGGTTGCTGGCAAAATAGCAATCCAGTTTGATGATGTCCGGTTCCAGCTCCAGCATCTTCTGCAGGGAGGTCGCCCCTTTCCCCATATCGTCCAGGGCAATCCGGAATCCCTTTGCCTTCATGCGGGCGATCACGTCGCGCAATGTGTCGAAGTCGGTGATTTCTTCCTCTTCATTGATCTCCAGCACAATCGATCCGCAGGGGATGTTTATCTCATCGATGCACTGCTCCATGAAGGACTGAAAAGAAGGATGCATCATGGTCGAAGGAAACAGATTGACAAACAGAACCGAATGGTAATTGGCATGATGGAAATACGATACAATGGCATGGTACATGGAAGTCGTGTCTAATTCGTACAACAACGATTCTTTTCGGGCCGTGCGGAACATTTTTTCCGGATTGTCAATCAAGTCGCTTCGCAAAAACGCTTCATACCCAAACAGATTCCAGTGAGACAGCCAGTAAATCGGCTGATATGTGTGATAAAAGGATCTCGTTTTCAGCAGCAACTCCAGGTCGGTTTTCTTGGCGATTTCATAGTTCACGATATCACCTCGCTTTTGCGTAAAGGTAAGACGGTCGGGTGATGTCGTACAATACAAGTTGTTCGACATGTTTCGACATAATTACAGTAAATATTGCAAATAACTTCCACGATCATTGTAGTCCTTACGTTCTCGTTTGGCAATAAGGACCTAGAGATTTTTTTGCTGCTGAGTCTATTTACCTAGGGCTGAAACGTGGATATCCCCGTCCGAAACAAGAAAATCCCGCAGACAATCTTCCACATAATCCGGGGCGGCTTTCTCCAACTGCTCCACCGTGTGCAAATAGCGTTGAGTGGTATTGATTTGCGCATGTCCCAACGTTTCCTGAACCTGTTGCAGGGACGCCCCTTGCAGTAAGGCAAGCGTGGCGTTGGTGTGGCGAAGCCAGTGGGGCGTCACTTTTTTCTCCAGGCCGCTCTGCTTTCGCGCCTTTTCGATAATCCGCTCCACCTGCCGAACGGACAGCGGGAACAGCCGGCGTTCCTTCCTCGGTTGGGACTGGTTGCGTGGATCGGACGACAAGTGTTTGACAAACAGATTCCACAGCATGGACGGGACCTTCACCTCGCGATATTTGCCTCCTTTCCCTTCCGCAACGGTGAGCCACATCGCTTTCTCCGCCGGATCAGTGTGAAAGTGCCTCCATTGGATCGCCACCAGTTCCGACACGCGCAGCCCAAGCAGCACCAACGTCAATCCGATCAGGTAATCGCGATGCCCTTGCCGCTTGAGCTGATTCAAGAGCAGAATCAGTTCCCGCTTGGTTACGTAATGGTTTTTGCTGTTGACCGAGATCTTGGGCGTTTTTACGCACGTGGTCGGATTTTGTTCGAAGATGCCAATATTCGGGTCGCTTCCCCATTTGTACAACGAACGGAGCGGAGCGAGCAAGCTGGCGACCGACGCGGGAGATTGCGCTTTTCGCGTCTGGCTGCAATAGCCTTGCATCAACCCCAGTTTGTACAATTCGATTTCCCGCCATGTCACGTCTCTGAGCGACCGGGTTCCGATAAATCTCCTGAACTGCTCGATTGCCCGGGTGTAGTTGCGCAACGTGTATCTGGATCGGCTGAATGTTGCAAGAAACATGGCCACGATCTGGTCGTCCGTGTACGTCTGTGCATCGACGGAGAGATTGGTTCCCTGACTTAACACGATTCCCCATGATTCCATACTCGTATCTCCCTCTTTTTGGTTGTCGAACAACTTGTATTGTACGACATGGGAAGACGAAACCGAAGATACTCTTGTTTCCATCGACTTTCCATCGGCGCTGCGCCCCTTCGTCGCTTCGTTTGGCTGTTCCCAATGCCCGGCATGAAGAAATCCGTTTGCGTGCGCCGACGATGGGGCGCTTTTGATTGTGTCGAATCATGTTGGAATATTCGTGCTATTCACGGTTTCCGCCTCTGCCTGTCTGAGAAAACGGCATACATAACCGAAACAGCTTCCTGATGCCGGGAAGCTTTCTTTCGTCCCAATGACAAAAGCCCGATCAGCATTCGCTTGTCGGGCTTGGCAGTCGCGCTCAGATCTGACAGATGTCAGGCGGACAATCGTCGCAGAAGATCGCCGCTTTCAGATAACCGATGTCTTTGATCAGGATATAGCCTTGCGGGAGAATGTCGATCACATTTTCCTTTTTCAGATCGGCGAGCATGCGGTTGACGCTTTCGCGGGTCAGCCCGATATATTGGGCCAGATCGCGGTTGGTGAGGGCCAGTTCGATCAGAATGCCGTCCTCCTGTTTCTTTCCGTACGTGTTGCTCATCCGGATCAGGGTGGAGTACAACGCGCCGATTTTGCCGTTGAGCAACAGATCGCGGAATTTCGACTGTGTCCGGCGGTGCATCATGCCCATCCAGCGCATGAACTCGGCGCAAAACTCGCCGTTGCTGATCAACACCTTTTCCAGCTTGCTTCGCGGGATGACGCCCACCTCGCCGGAATCCAGCATGATCCCCGTGGCGTTAAACGTCAAATCCTCTTCGAACAGTCCGAACACACCGACCAATTCGCCGGGACCGAACACCTGCAGGGTCAGTTCCTTGCCATCCGAGGTCGTTTTGATCATTTTGAGCGAGCCGGAATAGAGCAGATAGATGTGCTCCGCACGTTCTCCATCGCTGAAGAGAATCCCGTTCTTTTTCATTTTTTGTTTGCTGGCAATGGACTGTAGCTGGTTGAGAAAGGCGGGGGACATCTGCTCAGAAAACGTAAGCCGATTGCAGGACAAGCTCATCACCTCGAACGTTCAGAAGTAGGCAAAAGCCGCTACGAGTTATCCGTCCCAGACATTAAGAGTACCGCATTCTTTTGTGTTGAGCCAGTTTTTTTGCGTATTTTCAGTATACCATGTTTACCATGATACATATGGGAATAGATTGACGTGTCTTTTACACAATTTTGTCACTGGTGGCGCCGTAGCGAAAAAGGGGATTCCGTTACAATGGAAACGGGAAGAGAAGCAGAAAGACATGGGAGGCGAAGACGATGGGAATCTCTTCGAAAATCGTGCTGATCGGCAGCGGTGCGGTAGGCTCGACATTCGCCTACACGGTGCTGCTTCGCGGATTGGCCAATGAACTGGTGATTATCGACCAGAACCGAGACAAAGCGATCGGGGACGTGTTGGACCTCAATCACGGGCTGATGCTGGCGACGCCGATCAAGATTACCGTGGGTGATTATCCCGACTGCGCCGATGCCGACATCATCGTGATCACGGCAGGGGCGGCGCAGCGTCCGGGCGAGACGCGAATCGACCTGATGAATCGCAACGTGGCGATCTTTGACTCGATCATCAAGCAGATCACCCGGTACAACCAGACGGCGATCCTGTTGATCGCCACCAATCCTGTCGACATATTGACACAGGTGGCGCTGAAACTGTCGGGTTGGCCGAAAAACCGGGTAATCGGTTCGGGCACCCTGCTGGACAGTTCCCGCTTCCGCTATCTGGTGGCGCAGAAACTGGGAGTAGACCCGCGCAGCGTGCACGGGATGATTATCGGGGAACACGGCGATACGGAAGTGCCGGTGTGGAGCGGGCTCAATGTCGCGGGCGTGCTACCGGATCAGTCGCCCACAGGCAGCCGTTGGTACCTGTCCGAGGAAGAGAAGGCAGAGATTTATCAGGAAACCAAGGGGGCGGCGTACAAGATCATCGAGAAAAAAGGAGCCACCTATTACGCGATCGCTCTGGCGCTGGCGCGCATCTGCGAGGCGATCCTCAAAGACCAGCACTCGATTCTCCCCGTCTCCTCGTATCTGGAAGGGTATCACGGGATCGAAGGAGTCTGCCTGGGCGTCCCGTCGATCGTCGGCAAAAACGGGGTGGAAGAGGTGATTCCGCTGCCGCTGTCGGAACAGGAACTGGCACAGTTGCGCCACTCGGCCGAAACTCTCAAGCGGTTCCTCGCCGACATCGGGTTTTAGCGGCAACCGGCAAGCGGGATGATCGCGGTTTCTTCCGCCAACCAAAAATCCTCACCCGATCGGGCGAGGATTTTTTGTCATGGGGATCAGCGGACCCCGGGGGGCAGGGGCGGACGAACGTAATTGAGCGGTTCGTCGAACGTGATGTAGTCGAGGTTGACCATCAAGAGCAGGTACCGTCTGCCTGTCTCCGGGTCGCTGATGATGATATGGTCCCGTCCGGCCGCCTCCAGCACGCCGCGAAACACTTTGGCGTTCCATTCCGAGTTGTTCTCGAACGTCATGTAGATGGTGGCCATTTTCCCCAGATTGAGCCGCAGAATGTTTTCGATGTAGGATTCTTCGACAACGGGTTGAGGGGTTCCGGGAATGACCGATCCGCTGGGTTGCTGCGGCGAAACGGGTTGCTGGACGACGCGGGGGGCAGCGTGGGGCGCCTGCGCCGGATTGTAGTATAACGGCAGATTCATGTACCCGTAGTAGTAAGGGTTGTAGCTTTGCATGCTGAACACTCTCTCCTTTTAGTAAACTGCGTAGACGCGCGGACAATCGGACGCGTCAGGAGCGAAGAAGCAGTGCGACTTGTAGCGGCCGACGTTTCGCTGGTTGAACCACACCCCCGGACAACCGCCGGCCGGACGGAAAAACCATAACGAGTTCGTGGCCGGGTGTTGCCGTTCGCCGTTGACCACGCGCTGGGCGAGCCGCCGGTCTTTGTCCCGAGCGCGCTGATAGAAGTACGATTTTTGCACGGCCTCGAATCCTCCGGGGGACTGGAACACCATATCCCGCATCAGGCGAATCCCCCTGAAATCGAGACAGTTGGCTCGGATGCGGTTGACGCCGACGTTTCCCACCATCAGCATCCCCAGATCCCCTTCTCCCTCCGCTTCGGCACGCATCAATCGCGCCAACAAGTCGACGTCTGAGGAAGAAACTTTGATGACGGCCAAGCGCTTCACCTCCGATTGGGAACTACACCAACAATATATGGGCGAGAGGGGGATAGGTGTTTGTCTATTTGCAAAAGAGATTCTTGACAGCGTCATATTGACGGTTGCGCAAGCGTAAAATAAAATGGCAGATAATTCGCTTTATTCTGATAAAAACAAATCGCGAGCGGCAACATTTCGGAATACCATCCTGCGCGAATCGCAGGAAACCAAGGGGGGCGTTGACATGAATCAGGTGCAATCGCGTGTCGACCAGGGACTGTACGCGGACAATCCGCCTCGTCCGCGCAACAGGGCGGACGAGAATTATTACACATCCGATCCCAACATTCGCTATTTGATGACCCGCTATCTGCCGCAGGAGATGCACACATGGGCCGACCGAGAGTTGATCCAATTCGGCGCGTATGTGGCGGGGCCAGTGGATGAACGCGCCGCCTACACGGACAAGGAAGGAAAACCGCGTCTCGTCAAGTACAACCGGTTGGGGGAAGACATCTCCGAGATTGTGAAAAACGACGGATACAAGCAAACCGTCGCCGGGGTATACGGCGCGGGCATCGTCGGCTACCTGTATCGCCCGGTGCCTGAGCTGGGGCGCACCGTGCCATACGCCTATTCGTATCTGATGGGCTACATCCTGAGCCAGTCGGAGACCGGCTTTTACTGTCCGGTGACCCTGACGATGGCATGCGCGTACCTGTTGGACCGGTATGGAACCGAGGAGCAGAAACAGGCGTACCTGTCAGGTCTCACCTCACTGGATGACGCCGCACTGTACGAAGGGGCCACATGGCTGACCGAGCGGCAGGGAGGCTCTGATGTGGGCGCGAACGCCACCATTGCCGAGCCCGTCCCGGATCGGCCGGGGGTGTACAAACTGACCGGGGAAAAGTTTTTTGCCAGCAACGCGGGCGCGATGGTGGCTACCGTACTGGCCCGTATCAATCCCGAGCGCCCCGGCACCAAGGGGCTGGGACTGTTCCTCGTTCCATGGATCACGCCGGATGGGCGACGCAACCGCCTGACCGTCCGGCGGCTGAAGGAAAAGCTGGGAACCAATGCCGTGCCGTCCGCCGAAGTGTTGCTGGAAGGGGCGGAAGGCTATCTGATCGGCGATCCCGACAGGGGGTTCAAGTATATGATGGAGGCGCTCAACATCTCGCGGATTTGCAACGCGGTCGGGTCGATCGGGATTATGCGCAGGGCGTTCTACGAGGCCAAATACTACGCGGAGCATCGCAAGGCATTCGGCGACGTCATCGCCCGGTACCCGATGGTCCGCGAAATGCTGGTCAACTTGCTGGTTGAACAGGAAGTGAACACCGGAGCGGTGTTTGACATGATTGATTATTTCGACAAGGTCTTCACGTACGGGAACGCGTCTCATGAGGAGAAGACCATGGCCCGGGTGCTGATTCCGCTGCTCAAGTACCGGACGGGGGAAGAGGCCGTTGCCGCAGCCCACACGGCCATCGAGGTGCACGGCGGCAACGGGTATATCGAAGAGTACGTGACGCCGCGCCTGTTGCGGGACGCACAGGTGACCACGGTCTGGGAAGGGACGGCCAATATCCTGGCGCTCGACTTGCTGCGCGTCATGCAAAAAGAACAGGCCCATCTGGTGTTTGCCGAGACCCTGAAAAAGCGGGCGCAAGCGATGACGCATCCCCTGTCGCAGCCGTTCGCCAGACGAATTCTCGAAGAATTGGACATCCTTATGGACAACATCGCGTATGTAACGCGTCAATCTCGCGATTATCTCACCTACAAGCTGAAGCCGATCGCCGATCACATGGTCGACCTGTATCTGTTGAGCTGCATCGTGCTGGAAGCGCAAGATCAACTGGAGCGGGACAATAACGCGCGCAAGTACATCATCGCCCATCTGTTCGCGAAACGGCGGCTGGATCGGCCCGCGGCGCGCGGCATCAAGCACGATCCGATGCTGGATGTCCGTTTTTACGAGCAACTGGTGAACGATTGGCCGATTGGCGCGGACGAGATTGCCCCCTGTCTGGCGGAAGGCGGCACGGTGACCACCTGATCGTGAAAGCCGACAGCTTTGAGTGATTATCGAGAGCCGTGGAGCGATTTTCGCCGTTTTTTCCAAAACCAGACGGCGGCGAGAATCAGTCCCACGGCCAGCAACGAGATCTCCAGATACTGGTCGAGCAACGCCTTGGCCTTTTGACCGTAGAGGTAGAACAGGCCGCCGATCAAATAAAACTTCAAGCCCCTGCCGAGAACGGCCCACATCATCAGGCGCGCGAGGGAATAGCCAAACGTGCCCGACAGGATGGTAAACACTTTAAACGGAATCGGCGTAAACGAACCGATCAGCACGGCGGCGTCCCCGTTGCGGGCGAATTGTTCCGAGGCTTTGGCTGTCCACTTCGCGGGCAAAAGTTTCCCGAGGAGAGGCTTGCCCAGCGATTTGCCCAACAGGTAGCCGACCGGCGCTCCCATCAGCGACCCGAGGAATGCTACGGTCGCATAGAGGAGCGCGTTGGCGGGGAGAAGCAGGCTCATCGCGATCTGCAGAAAAAACGGCGGAACGGGGAGGATGAACGAGTCGAGAAACGCCAGGCCAAACAGCCCCCAAAGGCCGTATTGCATAAACAGGCTGGTAATTTGTTCGAACATCTTGTGCTCCTTTTGCCTATCGGCGGTGCGTGTCGTGATTCTCCTATTATAACGCAGGATCAACCGGGTTTGCCCAAAAAATGCGTGTTTCCCCTTTAGCGTGGAAAAGGTTGGGACATACTGAGTAATGGCGAACGGACTTTTTCCCGCAAAAAAGGAGGATGAGACAATGATCCGCTATCAGTACGGCGCGCACGAAGTCATTGAATTGCACGAGGTGCTGAATGCCGCCATCGACAGCATGAACCTGTTGCAGGTGTACGCTTCGTTCGCGCGCGCCCCTGAACTGCAACACTTGTTGGCCAATCAGATCGCGTTTGTGCGCGACGAGTACAACAGGCTGGTGACTCTGGTGAACGGACGGGGGATGGGGCCGGCCGTGCCGTATCGTCCGCAGATGAGCGGCGGTCTGTACGGAGGAAGCGCTCCTGTGATGGTTCAGCCCAACGCGAGTCCGGCTCAGATGGACGACCGCGATGTCGCTTCCGGCGTCTTGGGTCTGCACAAGGCGGGTGCGTCGCTTCGGATGCACGCCGCACTGGAGTGCGCCGACCCGCAGATTCGCGACGCTGTGTTGCAGGGCGCCAACAACTGTGCCCACCAGGCGTACGAGGTATGGGGCTACATGAACCGGCGAGGCTATTATCAAATCCCGACATTGCAGGAGATGACCACGACCCAGATGCTGCGTGGCTATCAGCCGGCGACGGGCGTGCCACACCAGCCGTTGACCACAGGCGTTCATCCCGATGGGACCACGGAATCCCACGAACTGGCGAATCCCGTCTACGATCCGGACGCACAGCCGCAGCCGGTTTCCTCCGTGGAGAGCCACGCGCAAGAAACGCAGCGGCACACGGTCAGCACCTCGCCTACGTCCAGGCAGGAGGCGAATGCAAGCCAGATTTTCTCTTCCCCGCTGTACCGCCAGCACCAGCAAGAGACCAGCATGACCAACCCGATGCACGGACCGGGTGCAGCGACGATGCATCCAAATCCACACCCCGGGTTGGAAGCCAAAACGCACTCCGGGATGGATATGACAGGCAGTCCTTCGCATCCGTTGTCAACTCACCTGTTGTCGCCGCATCCGGGTCAGCATCCGTCAGCCAGACAGGAGCCATCAGACCAGTAAACGCAAGGCGCAAACGATTTTGTCAAGCGATTGTCGATTGACGGTTTGTCGGGACGTCCACTACGATAGAGGTAATTCCTTACATTTGCGGGAGGTACCTCATGAAGGACATCGGCTCGGGTCAAGTGGTGTATTATGCTCCGGACGGAAGCAAGCTCCAACTGAAAGGAGAAATCGTTATTCGGCACGATCGCGTGATGGTAACGGAGATCATCTATTTCAACGGCAAGCCGAACGGCGCGCGGGAGATCAACCTGCCGCTTTCCCATTGCGTGGTCTACTGGGACCCGGAAGTGTACGAACAGATCGGATACGAGTGAACCTGGCCCTGCCAATAGGCAGGGCAGTCTTTTTGTGATAGGATGAAAGATGCAAGCAGGGGAGAGGAGGAATCCTGTGTGATCGACAAGATTTTGGCGCGGGCTGTCGCCGGGGAACGTTTGACCTTTGAAGACGGATTAGCCCTGTTCGAGAGCGATCAGATCGAAAAGATCGGCCACGCGGCCAACCAGGTCATGCAAAAATGGCATCCCGAGCCGATCACCACGTTTGTGATCGGACGCAATATCAACTATACCAATATTTGCGACACGTACTGTCGCTTCTGCGCGTTTTACCGTCCGCCGGGTTCTGCCGAAGGGTACGTGCTGCCGACGGAGACCATTCTGCAAAAGATCCAGGAGACGGTGGACGTGGGCGGTACGGAGATTTTGATGCAGGGGGGCACCAACCCGGATTTGCCGCTGGAGTATTACCTTGATTTGTTGCGCACGATCAAGCGTCACTTCCCGCAGATCACGATGCACTCGTTTTCCACGGCGGAAGTGCAGAAGATGGCGGAAGTGTCCGGCCTGTCCGTGGAGGAAGTGTTGATCAGGCTGAAGGAAGCGGGACTGGACTCGCTCCCGGGCGCCGGCGGCGAAATCCTCGATGATCGCACCAGACGACGCATCTCCCGCCTGAAAGGCTCGTGGAAAGACTGGATTGAGACGCAAAAAGCCGCGCACCGCGTCGGGCTGCGCGGCACGGCCACGATGGTGATCGGGTTCGGCGAACTGTTGGAGGAGCGGGTGCTGTCGCTGTTGCGCATCCGCGAGGCGCAGGACGAGACAAAGGGCTTCACCGCGTTCATCACCTGGACGTTCCAGCCGGAAAACACCAACATGAAGGCGGTCAACAACACGCCCGAAGAGTACCTGAAGACCCTGGCGATCAGCCGGTTGATGCTGGACAACATCCCCAACTTCCAGTCGTCCTGGGTGACGGTGGGACCGGAGTACGGCAAACTGTCGCTGTCGTACGGGGCCAACGACTTCGGCTCGACGATGATCGAAGAAAACGTCGTCTCCGCCGCCAAATGCGCGTACAAGGTAAACACCAACCTGATCCTGCAACTGATCCGCGAAGCGGGCAAGATTCCCGCCCAGCGCGACACCCAGTACAACATCTTGCGCGTCTTCCAGGAAGGCGAAATGGCCGAAACCGATTTCGTCATGCAAAACTGAGGAAAAGGCGAGGATCAGACGTCCTCGCCTCTTCGTCTTTTTTTCGCCTGCTCCCGCTCCCAGATGTGCAGCAATAGATCGGCTATTTCATCGATGTCCTCCCGCTTCAGCTTGTCGATCTGGCGAATCTTGTGAATGATCATCTGCAATGTGGCGTTGTGCACCGATTCGTGGCTTTCGAGCGTACGGATAAAGTAGCTGGCGATCGTACCGGTGAGCACCCCGAGAAACGAGATGCCGACCAGCATCAGCACGGCGGCGATGATGCGCCCCTCCGTCGTGTTCGGGATGATGTCCCCGTAGCCGACCGTTGTCGTCGTCACCCAACTCCACCACAGCGCATCGCCGATCGAGGACATGTTGGGATTGGGGACGCGCTGTTCGAAGTGATACACGCCAAACGCCGCGACGATCACGATGCTGAAGGTGAGGAACGTAGCGTAGAGCAGCACGTTGCGCTTCAGCACCTTTTCCAGGTGGACGAAGGCGAAGCGCAACAACAGCAGGATGCGGATGAAGCGGATCAGCCTGAGCGACTGGAAAAACAGGGAAAACGGAATGATCGACAACAGTTCGATGATATGAGTGCGCACAAACTGCCACTTGTCACGGGCATAGTAAAATTTTACGAAATATTCAAAGGCAAACACGATGATCACTGTGTGCTCGATGTTGATCACCATTTGTTTCCAGCCGGGTTCCCGGTAGTAAAATTCCGACAGGTACAGAGTGACGACCACAACGGCCATCAGGCCCATCGCGTATTCAAACGGGCGGCTGTATACGACTCGTTTTAACCAGGGATCGACAGCGGACATGTTTGACCAGGCCTTTCGCACGGTTTTGCCAACGGTTTAAACGTATATCGACACCCCCCGAACATATACTGTAACTACACGACGGGTTGGGGGGAGACACAGGTGCAAACGTTGTCGGTGTATCTTTTGAAAGACAAGCCGTCTTCGTGTGACGCCTTCCGCGATACCATCGAAGCGATCGCGCGCAACGTCCAGACGGGATCGGTGACGATCGAATGGCGGGAGCAGCACTGCGGCAAATTTTTAGTGTTTACCTTCGTCAGTTGGTGTGCGGATGAGTACACGCTGGCCACCAGGGACGTCATCCGCTCTTTCGTCGCCCTGATCGTCGTGGAATGGATCGAACGGGTGATCGAACCCGACATGGTGGAGCGCATCCTGCGCAAAGAATATGCCGCCGACGCGGACGACGAATGGATGGACATCCTGCCGTACGTGCAGGTGGTGCTTCACGAAATCGACGAAGTGCACGACCACGGCAGTCAGGCCGCATCGCGCAAGGCCAAACTGTACCAGACGATCTTCGACTATCTGCAGGAAAACCGTGAGCTGTACCTCGACGGGTTTCTCCGTTTCCGGCTGAAGAGCCACTGGAGCGAACTGTACGACGCCGTGGAACTGGGCGTCGACGAGTACATGCAGGACAAGGAGTATCAGGAATTTATCCAACTGCTGCACTACTTCGTCTCCATTCAGGAGCCCAAGTGCAACCTGGTGCACGTCGTGCCGTATCCCGGCCGCCTGTTCCGGTTTTTCGACGAGCGGGGGGGGCCGGTCGATCAGGAGCAGTTGGACGCGGCCCTTGGCCTTGCCGGTCAGGAATGCCGCGAAGAAGACTTTTTGATCAGCGCGCTGATCACGCTGGCTCCGGGCAAGATCGTCTACCATCTGACCGAGTCGTCGCCGCTTTTGCTGGAGACGCTGAGCGGCATCTTCGGCGAACGGCTGAACGTATGCACCACTTGCGCCTACTGTCTCGCCAACAGGCGTCCCCTTGACTTCCCCAAACCTACTCACTATAATACATAAAGAAAACATCATTGGTAAATACGATGAGAAGGACACGGACGTGATATTGGCCGTCTGCAGAGAGGCGGGTCGTCGGCTGCAAGCCCGCTGCGGAGATATGACGCTCTACCCCCTTCGAGTAGCTGCCGGGAAAGGGAGAGTCGCCCCGAGTATCGGTACGCCGGTTCTGCCGTTATCGTTGTTGAGGGGTCGATCCCCGTGCGGCGCAGTTGCGCCCTGATCGGCCCGAAGTAGGGTGGTACCACGAGAAACAAGCGCTCGTCCCTTTGGGATGTGCGCTTTTTTGCTTTTCCCCAACCATTTTTGCTTGGAAGGAGCATCAGACATGGCGCATGTAAAAGTAACGTTGCCCGACGGAGCCGTCCGCGAGTACGTAGCCGGCTGCACGATTGAAGACATCGCGGCTTCGATCAGCCCGGGCCTGAAGAAGAAGGCGATCGCCGGCAAAATCAACGGCAAAGTGGTCGATCTGTACACCGAAATCCACGAAGACGCCGAGGTGGAAGTCGTCACCCTCGATTCGCCGGAAGGACTGGAAGTGTATCGCCACAGCACCGCGCACTTGTTGGCGCAGGCGGTCAAGCGTCTGTACGGCCCGGAGGTGAAACTGGGCATCGGGCCGGTGATTGAGGACGGTTTTTACTATGATATGGACATCCCGCAACCGTTAACACCGGAAGATCTGGGCAAGATCGAAGCGGAGATGGAGAAGATCATCAAGGAAGACCTGCCGATCCGCCGAAAAGTGGTCAGCCGTGAAGAGGCGATCCGCATCTATCAAGAGATCAACGACCATCTGAAGCTGGAGTTGATCCGCGACTTGCCGGAAGATGCGGTGATCACGATTTACGAACAGGGAGAGTTTTTCGACCTGTGCCGCGGCCCGCACCTGCCGTCCACCGGGTACATCAAGGCGTTCAAGCTGATGAGCGTGGCCGGCGCGTACTGGCGTGGCAATGCGGATAACCAGGTACTGCAGCGCGTCTACGGCACAGCCTGGCCGAAAAAGGCGGATCTCGACGAATACCTGCACTTTATCGAAGAGGCGAAAAAGCGGGATCACCGCAAGCTGGGCAAAGAGCTGGAGTTGTTCATGTTCTCCGAGGAAGCGCCCGGCATGCCGTTCTACCTGCCGAAAGGGTTTACGGTCCGCAACGTGCTGGAGCAGTTCTCTCGCCGTTTGCAGGAATTGGCCCACTACACCGAGGTGCGCACGCCGTTCATCATGAACCAGCGTCTGTGGCTGCAGTCGGGTCACTGGGAGCACTACCACGAAAACATGTATTTCTCCGAAGTGGACAACACCACGTACGCCCTGAAGCCGATGAACTGTCCGGGCCACATGCTCATTTACAAAAACAAGATTCACTCCTACCGCGATCTGCCGATCCGCTATTCGGAGTTCGGGCAGGTGCACCGTCACGAGTTCTCCGGGGCGCTGAACGGCATGCTGCGCGTCCGCACCTTCTGCCAGGACGATGCCCACGTGTTCGTCCGGCCGGATCAGATCGAGAGCGAAATCAAGAACATGATGGCGCTGATCGACCAGATCTACAAAGTGTTCGGCTTCGAGTACAGCGTGGCCCTCTCCACCCGTCCGGAAGATTCGATGGGCTCCGACGAATTGTGGGAAACCGCCGAAAGCGCGTTGAAAAAGGTGCTGGATGAGTCGGGTCGTCCATACGATATCAAGGAAGGGGACGGCGCGTTCTACGGACCGAAAATCGACTTCCAGATCACCGACGCACTGAAGCGGAAGCACCAGTGCGGGACGATCCAGCTTGACTTCCAGATGCCGGAGAAGTTTGACCTGACCTATATCGGACAGGACAACGAGAAGCATCGTCCGGTCGTGTTGCACCGTGCGATGTACGGTTCGATGGAGCGCTTCATCGGCATTCTCGTCGAGCATTACGCCGGAGCTTTCCCCACCTGGCTGGCGCCGGTGCAGGTCCGCCTGATGACGATCAGCGACGTCCATGTGCCGTATGCCCAAAGCGTTCGCGAAAAGATGGAGCAGGCGGGCATCCGCGTCGAACTGGACGTGCGCAACGAGAAAATCGGCTACAAGATCCGCGAGGCACAGGTGCAAAAAATCCCGTACATGCTGGTCATCGGCGACAAGGAAGTGCAGGAAGGCACGTTGTCCGTCCGCAAGCGCGGGGTAGGCGATCTCGGCGCCCGATCGGCGGATGAGTTCCTCGCGGCAATTCTCGAAGAAATCGCCGAGAAACGGTAAAGGTCTTGACAAGCAAATCGCAATCAAGTAACATGTATGGAGTAAAATGAAATTTGCATTCGAGAATCAAGCAGAAGCGCCCAGCTTCTCACCTGTATCGACGTCCCGAGGGACAGTTGACGGGTCTTTCCTCCGAGTAAATATGGGTTTGTTTGCTAGGTGAGATGGAGTGCGGGCGTCTGTACGCCCGCACTTTTTTCATGGATCAGACGATCCGCCTGACTGCGGAGCACCCGTTGTCAGAGATGACTGTAGCGGATGGGCAAGAGGTTGGCTCTCGAAAGTTAATGGAGGTGGCACATTATTAGCAAGGATCAGATGTTAGTGAATGAAGCGATTCGTGCTCGCGAAGTCCGTTTGATTGGACCGGACGGGACACAGTTGGGCGTCGTGACGCTCAAAGAAGCCCTGCGCATCGCGCAAGAGGCCGATTTGGATCTGGTCAACGTGGCGCCAACAGCGAAACCTCCTGTTTGCAGAATCATGGACTACGGGAAGTTCAAGTACGAACAGGCAAAGAAGGAGAAGGAAGCGCGTCGCAACCAGAAAATTATCGAGCTGAAAGAGGTCCGCTTCTCATCCAACATCGAAGAACACGATTTTCAAACCAAGCTTCGCAATGTCCGCAAATTCCTTGAGGATGAAGACAAGGTGAAATGCACGATCCGCTTCCGCGGGCGTGAAATCACCCATTCCGAGATCGGTCAGCAGGTGCTCGAACGGTTGGCCAGTCTCTGCGAAGACATCGCCGTCGTCGAGCGGAAGCCGAAAATCGAAGGTCGTAGCATGATCATGATTTTGGCTCCGAAATCGGATAAGTAACAGCACAAGAAGGAGGATTCCCTTTATGCCTAAAATGAAAACCCACAGCGGTGCAGCAAAACGTTTCAAGAAAACCGGTACCGGCAAACTGAAACGTGATCATGCTTACACCAGCCACTTGTTTGCCAACAAAACCACCAAAGCGAAGCGCCATCTGCGCAAATCCGCAACGGTGTCCAAAGGCGATCAAAAACGCATCGCTTCTTTGATCACCTATCTGTAAGCCTTTTTTCAACATTTCACTTACTATCACACGGCATGGCTCCCTAAGTGTCTTTCGGACCGCCATGCTTGAGAGATCAGGAGGAATTGATCATGCCAAGAGTAAAAGGTGGCATCGTAACTCGCCGTCGTCATAAAAAAATCCTGAAACTGGCGAAAGGGTACTTCGGTTCCAAACACCGCCTGTTTAAATCCGCAAACGCGCAAGTGATGAAGTCCCTCTTGTACGCGTATCGCGACCGTCGCCAGAAAAAACGCGACTTCCGCAAACTGTGGATCACCCGGATCAACGCGCAAGCTCGCCTCAACGGCCTGTCCTACAGCCGTCTGATGCACGGTCTGAAAGTGGCCGGCATCGAAGTGAACCGCAAAATGCTGGCCGATCTGGCAGTAAACGACAAGGCTGCGTTCAACGAACTGGCCAACGTGGCAAAAAGCAAACTGAACGCGTAAAAAACGTCGGCAGACGACACGCGGCACCTGTCTCGATACGGACAGGTGCCTTTTTTAAATCGTTGACACGGCGGGCAAGGTCCGTTAAGATAAGAACAACCAAAAACTGCATAGCAAACTTCTTATCAAGAGAGGCGGAGGGACTGGCCCAATGATGCCCGGCAACCAATCGGCCCCGAGAGGGACGATAAGGTGCCAATTCCTGCAGAGCGCAACGCTCTGAGAGATGAGAAGGATTTGCTTACGGGAACGTATTCAAAGCCTTCTTTCTCTGGAAAGAAGGCTTTTTTATCTTCCCTTTGGGCTGGGAATCAGGAGAGGAGAGAACGACATGCATATCGAGACGAGGCTGGTACAAATCGGAGTGGGGAAGGAGAAGACAACCGGCGCGGTCAGTTTTCCTGTCTATGCGGCAACGGCTTACCGGCATCCGGCTCTGGGGGAAAGCACCGGGTTTGACTATTCCCGCACCGCCAACCCGACACGTACAGTGCTGGAAGAGGCGATTGCCGACCTGGAATTGGGAGACAGAGGATTCGCCTGCGCATCCGGCATGGCGGCGATTCAAACCTTGATGGGACTGTTTTCGCAGGGAGACCACCTGGTGGTGTCGCTCGACTTGTACGGGGGCACTTACCGGCTGTTTGAACAGGTGTTGACCCGCTACGGCCTTACATTCAGCTACGTCGATCTGCGCGACCCGGCACAGGCGCGGGCGGCGATCCGGCCGAACACCCGGGCGATTCTGGTGGAGACGCCGACCAATCCGCTGATGCAGGTGACCGACATCGCCGCGATAGTGGCCATCGCCCGCGAGTTTGGCCTCTTGACGATCGTCGACAACACGTTCATGACGCCGTATTACCAGCGGCCGCTGGAGTTGGGAGCCGACATCGTGTTTCACAGCGCCACCAAGTACCTGGGCGGCCATAACGACGTGCTTGCCGGACTGATTGTCACCAAAGGACAGGAACTGTCGGAAAAGGTGGGCTTTTTGCATAATTCCATCGGCGCTGTGCTCGGCCCGCAAGACTGCTGGCTCTTGATGCGCGGACTAAAGACGCTGGCGATCAGGATGGAGCGGCACCAGGCCAACGCGTTGGCGGTCGCCCGCTACCTGAAGACGCATCCTGCGGTGAGCGACGTGTTTTATCCCGGCTTGCCCGAGCACGAAAGCTATCACGTGCAGAAAGGCCAGGCGAGCGGATTCAGCGGGATGGTATCGTTCCGTGTGCGGCACGCCTCGCAGGTGGCCGGCTTTTTGCAACGGTTACGGATTATCTCGTTTGCGGAAAGTCTCGGCGGCGTCGAGTCATTGTGTACCTATCCGGCAACCCAGACGCATGCCGACATCCCGAAAGAGATCCGTGAGCGGGTCGGGGTGTGCGACAGGCTGTTGCGGTTGTCGGTAGGCATCGAACACGTCGACGATTTGATCGCTGATCTGAAGCAGGCGTTGGATGCGTCTTGGGAAGCGGGAGGTGAGAAGGATGGAGTTTGCCACGAGACTCTTGCATAGCCGAAGTGCGATCGACGCACAGACGGGGGCTTCCAGCATCCCAATCTATCAGGCCTCGACGTTTCACCAGTTTGACATCGACCAGCCCGGAGCGTACGACTACGCCCGCTCCGGCAATCCCACCCGGCAGGCGTTGGAAGAGGCGATTGCCCGCCTGGAGGGAGGGACGCGCGGGTTTGCGTTTGCCTCGGGGATGGCGGCGATTTCCAGTGTGTTTCTGCTGTTTTCGGCCGGCGATCACCTGATTGTGGCCGAGGACGTCTACGGCGGCACCTACCGGATACTGGCCAACGTGCTGTCCCGGCTGGGGATTGAGGTGAGTTTCGTCGACACCACCTGTCTTGAGCGGATCGAAGCCGGCATCCGTCCCGAGACCAAGGCGATCTACCTGGAGACGCCGTCCAATCCGACACTGAAAGTGACCGACATCGCCGCGGTTGCCGCCATCGCCCGCGCGAACGGCCTGTTGACCATCGTCGACAATACCTTTATGACGCCGTACTACCAGCGGCCGCTGGAGCTGGGAGCCGATATCGTCATCCACAGCGCCACCAAGTTTATCGGCGGCCACAGCGACGTCGTGGCCGGTCTGGCGGTCACCAAAGACGAGGTTCTGGGTCAGCGGCTGTACGCCATCCAAAACGGGTTTGGCGCCATCCTGGGCGTGCAGGATAGCTGGCTGGTGCTGCGCGGGCTGAAGACGCTGAAGACCCGCCTGGACGCGAGCACGTCCAGCGCGGCGCAGATCGCCGCCTGGCTGTCACGACATCCGCTGGTGCGGCGCGTGTACTACACGGGACTGCCCGATCACGAGGGGCACGCCCTCCAGTCGCGCCAGGCGTCCGGTCACGGAGCGGTGCTGTCGTTCGATCTGGGCGGCCGGGAACAGGTAAAAGCGCTCCTGGACGCCGTCCGCTTGCCGCTGGTGGCCGTCAGCCTGGGAGCGGTCGAAAGCATCCTGTCGTATCCGGCGATGATGTCCCACGCTTCGATGCCGCCCGAGGAGCGGGCCGCGCGGGGCATTACCGATGGACTGTTGCGCCTCTCCGTCGGGCTGGAGGACACGCAGGATTTGATCACCGATCTGGAACAGGCCCTGGACAGGGTGGCCGAACGGACGGCGTCTGTTCCGGTTTACAGGCAAGCCGCGCGATAAGCGCGGTTTTTTTGCGTGGCAGGCGTCGGCCCAAGCGGGTTCTTTTGTGAGAACTGAGATCAAAAAAATTCGCATTATTCCATATTTCGACACAATCTTTCATTTTCTCCAATCTATAATTGATATATGATCACCGGAAATGATTTCCCCACTTCCTAACATATCCCCTCAGGTGAACCGTGAATGTATCGAAGAGAGACATATATGAGAAGGGGCTCCACACCCTTGAGCAGCCGGATGGTCAATTGTAAACCTGCAAAAGTGGGTAAAAATAATTCGGCCTTGACAAATACAGGCCGTGATTTCGAGAGGGGGACAGTGAATGAAGAGTTTTTTATACAAGACAGGACTGGCAATTGCACTTTCTACCAGCTTATTCCCTGCAACAATGGTACCGGGTGCTATGGGCAAAACAACAGCTTCCGGTGACGCCCAAGTACCTTCCGAGGGAACGACAAATGATGATGGACAAGCAGAAATCTTTGTAAGTAATACGAAAGCTGGCACCATACTGCTAACGGCCACAACCGGGAACGGAGGGAAAGGTACTGTAGAAATCACCGTGCGGAATACGGTACCGAAGCTGACTCTGGTTACGTTTAAGGGAACACCTTTGCTCACTTGGAATGAAATCGAAGGTGCCACCAGTTATACGGTTATGAGAGGTACGGTTAGCGGTCAATATGAGGAAATAGCAACCAATCTGACCAAGACGTACTATACTGATGCAAACCTGGTACCGGAAAACACATATTACTATGTTGTGGTAGCAGTCAATGATCAAGGCAGGAGCGAAAAATCGAATGAGGTTGAATTTGAATACACAGACGAAGATGGTGATTTGCTGGCAGCTGGAGTTGAAAAACTGTTGGGTACATCCCCTAACAATCCGGATACAGATGGCGATAAGATCCTAGACAGTGATGAAGTGATATATTGCATGACGAATCCGTTGGAAGCAGATACGGATGGGGATGGTTTAACCGACAAATTTGAAGTTGATTATCATGATGGAAAACTTCTGAATCCGACAAAGAAAGATTCCGATGAAAACGGCATATCTGACAGTGATGAAGATTTGGACGGCGATGGACTTACGAATCAAGAAGAGCAAGAGCATAAAACGAATCCTCACAGTTCAGATACCGACGGAGATGGCCTGGAAGATGGCAAGGAACTTGATACGCTTAAAACGAATCCAAGCTGGGTAGATACAGACAATGATGAATTGGAAGATGCCAGTGAATTAAAATTTGGCACAGATCCTCTCAACCCTGACTCGGATGGCAATGGGATTGTAGATGGCAAAGAAAAGAGGCAACAAACGTTTGCAAAACCGGAATTACACGTTTCTCTGGCGATGAAAGCTTCCGGAGATCTCGACAAAACTACCACGATCTATGAGAATCATGAGGCAATGGAAGCTATCGGATCAAATGGTGTGATTGGTAAGCCAGTCGAAATTGCTACATCGTCCGAGTTTGATGAGGCTACCCTTACTTTCAGTTATGCAGTAGAGCAATTAGGAAATACCAGAGAAAGTGATTTGCGTGTGTTCTATTTTAACCCTGAGAATCGAATGCTGGAATTGGTAAGCGATCAGACAATCGATACAAATAACCACCAGGTCTCCGCAAAAGTAACGCACGTTTCCACGTATGTGCTGGCTGATTTTAGTCTGTGGTCAAAAACGTGGAAAGATAACTTGATTAAAGGCGGGACTTCTTCCGAAACGGAACAGCCGATTCCGTTAGATCTTGTGCTGGCGATTGACAATTCAGGCAGTACGATCGGTCTTGGTACGTCCATTAATCAAACGTTATTAAGGGGGATTGCAGACGCAACAGGCGGAGACTTTTATTTGGCGAAATCAGCAGGAGATCTCTTTGGACTTTTTGACCGGGTTGGTGAAGATCTGAATGTGGATTCCGACAGTGATGGTTTGCCTGACTGGGTAGAGAAAAAAGGCTATATTGTCAAAGGAAGTTTGTATGAGGTTCTTCCGCCTACCGATCCAAACAAGGCAGATACCGATGGCGATGGCCTGACGGATGGACAAGAAATAGGAAGCTATTATTATGACAAAGATACGCGCGACGTATATGTAATTCCGGCTCCAACGGAAGCAACCGAACCCAAACAGCCCTTGCCGCTTCCTGTTGGGAAGCGCAAGGGCTGAACGGTTTGCTCGCTCGATAGGTTACCTGCTTTCGATCAGATAGCCTTTTCCCTTTTCCACGTACTTCTTTTCCACCAGGGTGACCTGCCGGATCGCCAGAGGGACCAGATATTGCCGACGGATCAGGCTTTCCGCGTGCGAGAAGGCTTTCTCGTCTGACTCCGCCAGCACGACGGCGACCAGGGTTCTGTCGTCTGCTGTGTCTATTTCCAGTTTGTAAAGAAACATACTGTCCTCCCTCTGCGGCGGGCCGGTCGACTTCACGCCGTGATGGTGGCGAGAATCTCGTCCAGCCGGGCCTGGAATGTTTCGACGCCGACGCGGCGGACAAACTGATGGAAGCGTTCGCCCGGTTGCCGTTCCGCCTTGTAGAATTCGATCAGGCTGCCGATGACCGGGGCTACCCGGTCGCCGGGGACGCGCCCTTTCAGTTTTTGGTTGAACGCGGCGTCAGGGCCGAGGCTTCCGCCCACGTGCAGGTCAAACGCGTCGATCATGCCGCTTTCCGTCTTGACCAGCGCCCCTTGCAGGCCGATGTCAGCGATTTGCTGCTGGCCGCAGGAGTTGGGACAGCCGTTGACGTGGATGCGGACCGGTGTGTCCAGCTCGATGTTTTCATCCAGCCAGTTGGCGATGGAAAGCATCCGCTTCTTCGTCTCGACGATCGCCAGGTTGCAGAACTCGTTGCCCGTGCAGGAGACGGCGTGGCCGATGAAGGTGCGCGGGAACGGCGTCAACCGGGTCAAAAGCGGCTCTTTCAGCAAGTCGTCCAGCTTTTCGTCCGGCACGTTGGGGATGATCACGTTCTGGGAGTTGCAGGTGCGCAGCGAGCCGTTGCCGTACGTGTCCGCCAGCCGCGCCAGTTCGGCGAACTCGTCGGCGTTGAGACGGCCGACCGGAAGCAGCAGGCCCACGTAGTTGAGTCCCGGCTGTTTCTGCTTGTGCACGCCGGTGAAGTAGCCGGCGTTCCAGCCGACGGTGCGGTCAACGCCCCGGCTGGGCAGCGGGCCGATGCGTTCCAGCAGGACGTCCTTGAACTTCTCCGCGCCCCAGTCGGCGACGAGGAATTTCAGCCGGGCGTGGTGCCGTTTTTCGCGGTAGCCGAAATCGCGGAAAATCGCGGTGACGCCGGCCGCCACTTTGACCACTTCTTCCGGCCGGACGAAGATGTCCAGTTGCCGGGCCAGGTGCGGTTTGGCCGACAAGCCGCCGCCCACCCAGACGTGAAAACCGATCACTTCCTCGCCGTCGATCTCCTTCGAGGCGGGAGTGAACGCCAAGTCGTTGATCTCGGCGTGGCCGGTGTTGTAAATGTTGGCCGAGATGGACATTTTGTACTTGCGCGGCAGATTGGAAAAGTCGCGGTTGAGCAAGAAAAAGCGCTCCAGCTCGCGGACGATCGGGGTGGTGTCCATCAGCTCGTGCGGATCGATCCCGGCCAGCGGGTTGCCGACAATCGTGCGCGGAACGTCGCCGCACGCCTGGTAGGAAAACAGTCCGACCCGCTCCAGCCGGTCGAAAATATCCGGCAGGTTCTCCACCATGAGCCAGTGGAACTGGACGGCCTGGCGGGTGGTCACGTCCAAAAGGTTGCGTCCGTAGTCGCGGCTGATGGCCGCCAGTTCGCGGGCCTGCTCGCTCGTCAGAATGCCGGACGGGATGCGCACCCGCATCATCAGGTGACCGTCTTTCGGTTTCTGTTCGTACACCCCGGCCCATTTGAAGAACGATTTGTCATCCTCGCTGAAGGCGTCGTAGCCCAGGTGGGCGTTCTCGCGAATCTTCGCGATGATGTCCAGACCGTCGCGCTCCAGTTTGAGCAACTCCACTTTGTTCAGCTTGCTCTTGTCTTTTTCCCAAGGTCGGGCGGTTTGTTCAGCCAACGGGATCAGCCTCCTTCAGCGCAAAACCAATTATTTTGCCCGGAATAGTTTGGATAAAGTATACGCTTCTCCTATCTGCTGGTCAATAGCTAATTTTTCAGAATTCGTCAGACAAATGTCTTGACACGGCAGGTTTTCCCCACTAAGATAAGGACAACTTGATTCATAAAATCATATTGGAATAATCGGATTAATGAGGGAAAGGCCCGGTCGAACCCGGGCAAGTATCCAATTTCTCCGCTTTTTCATAAGCTGAAAAGCGAAGTGAGCTAGGAGGGAAAAATCTGATGAGCGACGATCAGAAATGGACCGAGGAGGAGATTCAGCTCTGGGCGTACCGGCTGGAGGCAAAGCGTCCGGAGGAGATTTTGGCCTGGGCGGCGGAACAGTTCGGCACCGACATCGTGCTGGCGTCCAGCTTCGGCGCGGAAGACGTCGTGCTGATCGACATGTTGCACAAAGTGGCTCCGGCCGTGCCCGTGTTTTACCTGGACACCAACAAGCACTTTCCTGAGACGTACCAGACGCGCGACCGTCTGCAGAAGCGGTATGGAAAGGAATTCATCCAGGTGTTGCCCAAACTGACGCTAACGGAGCAGGAAAAAATCTACGGACCCGAGCTGTGGAAGCAGGACCCCAACCTCTGTTGCAACATTCGCAAGGTGGAGCCGCTGACAGGCATCCTGACGCAATTTAGCGCCTGGATTACGGGGATTCGCCGCGATCAGGCGCCGACCCGGGCCAACGCGAAAAAAATCGAGTGGGACCAGAAGTTCGGATTGGTGAAGTTCAACCCGTTGGCCTCCTGGACGGCCGACGACGTCTGGGCCTACATCCGCGCCAACGATGTCCCCTACAACCCGCTGCACGATCAGAACTATCCCAGCATCGGCTGCGACGTCTGTACCCGTCCGGTGAGACCGGGCGAAGATCCGCGCGCCGGGCGCTGGGCCGGATTCCAAAAAACCGAGTGCGGCTTGCACAAGTGAGCATTCGCTTTTCGTAAGGAGTAAGGAGGGATCAGCATGATCGTAGCCAATGTGCCGCATGGAGGAACGCTGGTCAACCGCCTGGTGTCGGCTGCGAAGCGCGAGGCATTGCTTGCGCAGAGCCAATCGTATCCGTCGATCACCGTGGACGCGTTTACCCTGTCTGACATCGACTGTATCGCCATCGGAGCTTTTTCGCCGCTGACCGGATTTCTCGGCGAGGCCGACTACAATTCCGTTGTCGAGACGATGCGGCTTGCGGACGGAACCGTCTGGTCGATTCCGGTGACACTGGCCGTTGACGAGAAATACCAGTTCCTCCAGCCGGGCGACAAGGTGGTGCTGAAAGGAGAAGACGGCGTCGCGTACGCGGTGCTGACGGTAGAAAGCAAGTACATCCCGGACAAGAAAAAAGAGGCCCTGCACGTCTACCGCACCACGGACGACAAGCACCCCGGTGTGGACAGGTTGTACCGGCGTCCCGCGCTCTACCTGGGCGGCCCGATCGAGGTGTTGAACCGGCCGAAGCCGGAGTTGTTTGAATCGTATTATTACACACCAAAAGAGACACGGGCGATCTTTAAGGAAAAGGGCTGGCGCACCGTCGTCGGCTTCCAGACGCGCAATCCGGTTCACCGCGCCCACGAATACATCCAGAAGTCTGCCCTGGAAATTGTGGACGGCCTGTTCCTCAACCCGCTGGTTGGCCAGACCAAGTCGGATGACGTGCCGGCAGAAGTGAGAATGGAGAGCTACCTCGTCCTCTTGGAACACTACTATCCCAAAGACCGGGTGTTTCTCGGCGCTTTCCCGGCTTCGATGCGCTACGCCGGGCCGCGCGAAGCCGTGTTCCACGCGCTGGTGCGCAAGAATTACGGTTGCACGCACTTCATCGTCGGACGCGACCACGCTGGTGTGGGCGACTACTACGGCACGTACGACGCCCAGCATATTTTCAGCGAGTTTACGCCGGACGAACTGGGCATCACCTTGCTCTTTTTTGAACACAGTTTCTACTGCACCCGTTGCCAGGGGATGGCGACGACCAAGACTTGCCCGCACGACAAATCGGAACATTTGACCCTTTCCGGAACCAAGGTGCGCCAGTTGTTGCGCAACGGCGAAACGCCGCCGCCGGAGTTTACCCGCCCGGAAGTGGCGCAAGTGCTGATCAAAGGGCTGAAAGAGAAGACGCCGATCGAGTCCTGAACGGGATTTCGGATCGCCCGAATGGTGGAAGTGACCCCTGGAAAACGGAGGGTCACTTTTTTGTTCGGTCAAGCATCCGCTCTGCTCTTTCTGTATGCGCTTACATGGTAAAAACGGCGCCGTTATGCGGTTTTTCGCTGAACTGTCGTTCGGACGAAAGTTTGGTAAAAAGATTTTGATTTCGTTGACACCCTTAATAGGCGTGGCTATAATCAGTCGTAACATTATTTTCTGACAACACTACAAGATTTGGAATCTTCAATCGAAAGATACAGGCAATGAAGAGGAGAATGTCGACGCCGCTTCTTTCACAGAGAGCCCGGGAAGCTGAGAAACGGGTAAGAACGCGTCCGACTGCTCACCTCGGAGCCGCTTGCTGAAATCGGGTCTAAGGATCTGAGAGTAGGTGAAGCCGGGTGACGCCCGTTACCGTGTCTCAGTCTGCGCGCGCCCGTTCGCAAACAAGCGCAGACTGTCAGAGGTCGGATAGCCGTGAGGCGCCGACGAAGTTGGGTGGTACCGCGAACCCTTTCGCCCCAAACAGACGCAGAAATCGTGTCGGGGATGAAAGGGTTTTCATTTTTTCTCAAACAGGCAGCCGGACCAACCGGCGCACAAGCCGCGCAGATCAACTGTATCAAGATGGAGGAGGAGAGAAGATGAGTGTTGAAACCGCCGAACTGACGAAAAAGGGGAGTGTGACAGACCTTGGCATCGGCGAGGAGTTGACGGGAGCGGAAGCGTTGCTGCGCTGTCTGATCCTGGAGAACGTCGAGTACGTCTTCGGCTATCCGGGCGGAGCGGTGCTGCCCATCTACGACTCGTTGTACAGCAGTTACTTAAAGCACATCCTGACCCGGCACGAGCAAGGAGCGATCCACGCGGCTGACGGATACGCCCGCGCCACGGGAAAACCGGGCGTCGTCATCGCCACATCCGGGCCGGGCGCAACCAACCTGGTGACCGGGATCGCCACGGCCCACATGGACTCGATTCCGCTGGTGGTCATCACCGGCAATGTGCCGCAAAACCTGGTCGGCACCGACGCGTTCCAGGAGGCCAACATCACCGGGATCACCTTGCCGATCACCAAGCACAACTACTTCGTGCGCGATGTCCGCGATCTGCCCAGGATCGTGAAGGAGGCGTTCTACATCGCCGCCACCGGACGCCCCGGACCGGTCCTGATCGACATCCCCAAGGACGTGAGCAACGCACGGGCCCCCTTCTACTACCCGGACAGCGTACACATCCGCGGCTATGTGGACACGCTGGAACCAGGCGACGAAGACATCGATCGCTTCCTTGCGGTGATCCGGCAGGCAAAACAGCCGGTGATCCTCGCCGGCGGCGGCGTCATCGCGGCCGGTGCCGACAAGGAACTGCTGGCCTTTGCCGAGAAGGCGCGGATTCCGGTGATCAATTCGTTCATGGGGCTGGGCGGCTTCCCCGGCGTTCACGAACTGGCTTTGGGCATGCCGGGGATGCACGGAAGCTACGCCGCCAACCACGCGCTGTTGAACACCGACTGCGTCATCGGGCTGGGTGTGCGTTTCGACGACCGGATCACGATGGGACGGACCAAGGAGTTTGCTCCCAAGGCGAAAATCGTCCACGTCGACATCGACCCGGCCGAGATCGGCAAAAACGTGGAGACGGCGGTTTGCGTGGCCGGCGACGTGAAAAGCACCCTGCAAAAAGCGCTGCCCAAGGTGACGGCGTGCGACACGGACGCCTGGCTCAAGCAGCTCAAGGAGTGGCAACAGTCATACCCGTACCGCTACCGCAAGGACGGCCGGACGCTCAAACCGCAGGAAGTGGTGGAGATGCTGTACGAGACCACGGGCGGCGATGCGATCGTCACCACCGACGTCGGCCAGCACCAGATGTGGGTGGCCCAGTATTACAAATTCAAACACGCCCGTTCGCTGATCTCCTCCGGGGGACTGGGCACGATGGGCTTCGGCTTCCCGGCGGCGATCGGGGCAAAACTGGCCCATCCGAAGCGCACCGTGATCGCGGTGGTGGGCGACGGCGGCTTCCAGATGACCAGCCAGGAGTTGGCGATCGCCAAGCAGTACGACATCCCCGTCAAGGTGGTGATCCTCAACAACCAGTGTCTTGGCATGGTGCGCCAGTGGCAGGAAATCTTTTACGAGAAACGCTTCAGCCAGGTGGACCTGACCGTCAGCCCCGACTACGTCAAGCTGGCGGACGCCTACGGCATCAAGGGCTTGCGCGCCGCCACGCCGGATGAGGCAAAAGCGGTCTGGGCGGAGGCGCTCGCGTACGACGGACCGGTCGTCGTCGAGTTCGTGGTCGACTCCTCAGAGAATGTCTTCCCGATGGTCGCGCCCGGACACACCTTGGATCAAATGGTATTGGGGGAAGAGTAGATGCAACGACATACACTCGCCTTGCTGGTAAACGACCAACCCGGTGTCCTGACACGCGTGGCCAACCTGTTTGGACAACGAGGATTTAACATCGACAGCATCACCGTCGGGCCGTCCGAGGAAGAAGGGCTGTCGCGGATGATCATCACCACCGGCGGCGACGACGCCCGGCTGGATCAGTTGATGAAGCAGGTCTCCAAGCTGATCGACGTCATCTCGGTGACGCACCTGAGCAAAGACCCGATGGTGTCGCGCGAACTGGCGCTGATCAAGGTGGACGCCACGCCGGGCCAGCGGGCCGAACTGAACGGGATCGTCGAACCGTTTCGCGCGTCCGTCGTCGACATCGGACCGACGTCCTTGATCATCCAGGCCACCGGCGACACCGAGAAGATCGACGCGCTGCTCGCCCTGCTCAAGCCCTACGGCATCCGCGAGCTGACGCGGACCGGCTGCACGGCGATGGCCCGAAGCGTCGTCGACGCGTTGGCCAACGTCTGAGACACACCCGACAATCACCGAATATTTCAACGATTATGTCAAGGAGGAAACGCTCATGGTGAAGATGTATTACGAGGCAGATGCAAACAAGGCGGTACTCAATGGAAAAACGATCGCGATCGTCGGCTACGGTAGCCAAGGCCATGCACAGGCGCAAAACCTGCGCGACAGCGGCTGTCACGTGATCGTCGCGCTGCGCCCCGGCAAGTCCTGGGAGCAGGCGGAGGACGACGGGTTCGAGGTGTACACGGTAGCCGAGGCGACCAAGCGCGCTGACATTGTTCAGATCCTGTTGCCGGATGAACGGCAGGCGCAGGTGTATCGCGAAGAGATTGCCCCCAACTTAAAAAAAGGGGCGGCGCTGTTCTTCTCCCACGGGTTCAACATCCACTACGGACAGATCGTGCCGCCCGCTGACGTGGACGTGGTGATGGTGGCGCCGAAAAGCCCGGGGCATCTGGTGCGCCGCGTCTACACCGAGGGCTTCGGCGTGCCGGGTCTTTTGGCGGTCCATCAGGACGCGACCGGCCAGGCGCACCAGCTTGGTCTCGCCTACGCCAGCGGCATTGGCTGCACCCGCGCTGGCGTGATCGAAACCACGTTCCGCGAAGAGACGGAAACCGATTTGTTTGGTGAGCAGGCCGTGCTTTGCGGCGGCGTCTCCGAACTGGTGAAGGCCGGGTTTGACACCCTGGTGGAAGCGGGCTACCGTCCGGAAATCGCCTACTTCGAGTGCCTGCACGAACTGAAGCTGATCGTCGACCTGATGTACGAAGGCGGCCTGGCGCGGATGCGCTACTCGATCAGCGACACGGCGGAATTCGGCGATTACAGCACCGGCCGCAGGATCATCACCGAGGAGACCCGCAAGGAGATGAAAAAAGTGCTGGCGGAAATCCAGGATGGCACGTTCGCCCGCAACTGGATCCTGGAGAACCAGGCGAACCGCCCGGCCTTCAACGCACGCCGCCGCCTGGAAGCGGAACACAGCATCGAACAAGTGGGCAAAACATTGCGCCAGATGATGGCCTGGATCAACAAGGAAGAGAAAAAAGCGCAAGCGCCTGTGACCCAGGGCCGCTGATGCGCGCGCCCGCGAATGGCGGGCCAAGCAGGATATGGGACGGAGGAGGAGCGAGATGCGTACGATCGAGATTTTTGACACAACGTTGCGAGATGGCGAACAATCTCCCGGCGTGAACCTGAGCACGAGTGAAAAGGTGGAGATCGCACTCCAGTTGGAGAAGCTGGGCGTGACGCGGATTGAGGCCGGTTTTGCTGCGGCCTCCCCCGGGGATCTGCGTTCGGTGGCGGAAGTGGCGCGCCGGGTCAAACAGGCGACGATCGTCAGTCTGGCCCGTTCCGTCCAAAGCGACATTGACAAGGCGTACGAAGCGCTGCGCCATGCCGAAAGCGCCTGCCTGCACGTTTTTCTCGCGACATCGCCGATTCACCGCCAATACAAGCTGCGTTTGACCAAGGAGCAGGTGGTGGAGCGGGCGGTGGCAGCCGTTAGCTACGGCAAGAAGTTCTTCCAGGAAATCGAGTTTTCCGCCGAAGACGCCGCGCGTACGGAAATTCCGTTCCTCGCCGAAGTGGTCGAAGCCGTGATCAAGGCGGGGGCCACGATCATCAACATTCCCGACACGGTCGGGTACATGACGCCGATCGAGTACGGCAACATCTTCCGCGAACTGCAAAAACGGGTGAACGGCATTGAAAAGGTGAAGCTGAGCTGTCACTGCCACGACGACCTGGGGATGGCCGTCGCCAACAGTCTGGCGGCGATCGAAGCAGGCGTGACCCAGGTGGAGGGCACCATCAACGGGATCGGCGAGCGGGCCGGGAACGCGGCGATCGAGGAAGTGGCGCTGGCGCTGGAGACCCGCAAGGATATTTATCAGGCGACCACCGCGCTCAAGCTGCGCGAGATCGCCCGGACCAGCCAGTTGGTCAGCCGTCTCACGGGGATGATCGTCCCCGGCAACAAGGCGATTGTCGGCGCCAACGCCTACGCCCACGAGTCGGGCATTCACCAGGACGGCGTGCTGAAAGAGAAGAGCACGTACGAGATCATCCGGCCAGAGACGGTCGGCTTCAAGTCCAACGTGCTGGTGCTCGGCAAGCATTCGGGCCGCCACGCCTTCAGGGACAAACTGGCCGAGTTGGGCTACCATCTCGAACAGGAAGAGATCGATGTCGCGTTCGCTGCCTTCAAGGAACTGTGCGACAAGAAAAAAGAAGTGAGCGACGAAGACATTCTGGCTCTGGTGGACACCAAGCTGGTGCACAACGCGGAATCCTACAAGCTGGAGTCGGTGCAACTCTCTTACGGCAACCTGTCCATGCCGACAGCCAGCGTGCGGTTGCGCCGTCACGACGGCGACGTGGTGGAAGAAGCGGCCTGCGGCAACGGTTCGGTCGACTCCATTTACAAGGCGATCGACCGCGCCACCGGTGAAGACGTGACGCTCGTCGACTACAAGATCGTCTCCGTCACCCACGGCAAGGACGCGCTCGGCGAGGTCTACGTCCGGCTTCAGCAAGGGGATTACACCGTGCAGGGGCGCGGCGTCAGCACCGACGTCCTGGAGGCGAGCGCGATCGCCTACGTCCGCGCGATCAACAAGATCATCGAGCGGCGCGGCGAATCGCTGGTGGCAAGCGGGCAATCATAACGGACGCATGAAAAAGGATAGTGCGTCGTTTCCCGTCGAGGGGGACGGCAAAAAGAGAAAAGGAAAACAGACAAGGATAGGATAGAGAGTGGAGAAAAACCGGTTGTACGGTTTGTAAAAATGAAAGAAAGTTGAGCGGGATGAAGATGAAACCAACCTATACGATCGCGGTTCTGCCCGGAGACGGGATCGGACCGGAAATCGTCGCAGAAGCTGTCAAAGTATTGTCACTGGTGGCAAAACAGGCCGGCGTGGAGATGAACTACCGCTACGGACGCATCGGCGGGTGCGCCATCGATCAGGACGGGACGCCGCTGCCCGAAGAGACGCTGGCGATCGCGCGCCAGGCGGACGCCGTGCTGCTTGGCGCGGTCGGCGGGCCGAAGTGGGATCACAATCCCGGCCACCTTCGCCCCGAGGCGGGCTTGCTCGGCATCCGCAAGCAACTGGGACTGTTTGCCAACCTTCGCCCGGCCCAGATGCACCCCGCACTGGTCGGGGCGTCCTCGTTGAAACCGGAAGCGGTCGAAGGCGTCGATCTGATCGTCGTCCGCGAATTGACCGGCGGCATCTACTTCGGCGAGAAAAAACGCTACACGACCGAACAGGGGGAACAGGTGGCGGAAGACCAACTGATTTATCACGAATCGGAGATCGAGCGCATCTTGCGCGTCTCGTTCGAAATCGCCCGCAAGCGGCAAAAACGGCTGGTCTCGGTCGACAAGGCCAACGTGCTGGAGAGCTCCCGCCTCTGGCGGCAGACGGCCGACCGGGTGGCGGTCGACTACCCGGACGTGGAACTCTCCCACATGTTGGTGGACGCCTGCGCGATGCAGCTTGTCCGCGCACCCAAGCAATTTGACGTGATCGTTACCGAGAACATGTTTGGCGACATTTTAAGCGACCAGGCGGCCATGCTGACCGGATCGATCGGCATGCTGGCCTCGGCAAGCCTCGGCGAAGGCCGTTTCGGGCTGTACGAACCGGTGCACGGTTCCGCGCCCGACATCGCTGGCAAAGGCATCGCCAACCCGCTGGCCACGATCCTCTCGGCGGCGCTCTTGCTGCGTCATTCGCTCGACATGCACGCCGCTGCCGATGCGGTGGAGCGGGCTGTCTGGGCGGTGCTGGAAGCGGGCCACCGTACCGGCGACATCAGCGATGACAAAACCAAAGCGATCGGCACCACCGAAATGGGGCGGCTCGTCCTTGAGGAATTGGCGAAGCACCCTGTCACCAACTGATGTGAAACTCTCCGGCTCCGGCAGCCGGAGGGTTTTATTTTTTGTCTAAAAGCAACCTGCAAGTCCTTTTTTTTCCTCCCCATATATGTGAAAATATCATTATATATTTAACATTCTTTTTTCAAGGGGAGGTAGAAGGAGTGAAGAAGCAGCAGGTTCCATGGAGCCGCAAGTGTATTCAGACTGTTCTGGCGGCGACGCTGGCAGTCGGTGCCATTCCGGCGGCCGGTGCCGAGTCCGTGACAGCAGGGCAAACGGCGTTACCAGCTGCGGCGCAACCAACACCCGTCCCGGCGCAGGCGGCATCGGTGGCCGCCGCACAGACACAGGTGCCGATGCTCAATACCAACATCACGCGGGAGCAGGCGATTGCCATCGCCCAGAAGGCGGTCGCTGTGCCTAAAGATTTCACCGGGCCGCAGACTTCGTCACGCAGATGGTACGACCCAAGCCGGAGAATGGTCTGGGAAATCCGCTGGGAGAAGCGCAGTGAGCCGTACGGCTATATCGAAGTGACGATTGACGCCAACACCGGCCGCGTGCTCGAATTCAATCACTCGGACGCGAATCGGGCTACGGTCAATTTCCCGCCGAAGATTACCTATGAACAGGCGATTGCAAAGGCTAAAACGTTCCTGCAAACCTTGTACCCGCAGGAAGCGGCATCCTATGAAGTGAACGACCGCGATTGGAAAAGGATGTTGACGCGGCGTCCGTTCGACTACTACTATGTGACATTCTTACCGCGTGTCAACGGCGTCTCCGTCCCGGAACAGTCCATCTCCGTCCGCGTCACCGGAAACGGGCAGGTCGTCGGTTTTCACGCTGAACCGTTTGATCACGTGAAATTTCAGGAAAAAACAGGAATCCTGCCGGAAGCGGACGCCCTGCAAAAAGTGTCAGGCCAACTCAACATGAAGCTGGCGTATGACGTCAAGCGGACTGGCGGTGTGTATGGGCAAACGGCTCCCGCCGAGACGAGGGAAATGGTTCTGACTTATGTGCCGGAACTGACGACATCGTGGTTTGACGCCAAGACAGGGGAGCCGATCAACTATGACGGCAATCCGTTCAAGCTCACCGAACCGAGTGACAAACCGCTTGCCGAAAAACCGGCTGGCGAACCGCCGGCGAAGCGCAGCCATCCCTTGTCGGAACAGGAAGCCCTGGACATCTTCAGCCGTTTTGCGCAACTTCCCGCTGATGTGGCAGTTACTTCCATCGACAAACAGGAGCGCAACTTCTCAGGTGACATGGGATCGTTCTGGCATATCCAATTGGAGTATCAGTACGAACACGGCACGATGGGGTGGACAGGCGGCATCATCAACGCCGAGACCGGAGCCGTTACGCATTTTGACATCGGGGAATACTGGATTGAAAAACAGGGCGGTTGGGAAGCGCTTGAGAGGCAAAGTGACGAGAAGCCGCCTGCGGTTTCCTTTGAGAGAGCCCAGGAAAAGGCGATTACCTTTGTCAAGGAACACGCCAAGGACAAGTTGCACCAGTTGTACCTGGGAGCAGTTGAGCCCGATCAAGAAAAAGAGGGCCGTCTTCCGTATTATGAATTCAGCTTTATGCGCAAGGTAAACGGGATCGAGGTGCCGCTTGACAACGTTCGGGTGGCTGTTTCCAAACAGACGGGAGAGGTCGTCCGCTACGATGAGAACTGGAACTGGGACAAAAAGTTCCCGGAGGCGAAAAACACGATCACGCCGGAGCAGGCGAAAGCGAGTTACTTGCGCGATGCCTCGCTCACACTGGAGTACAAGCTGATCGAAAACCGGAAGACGGCGACGCAAACGGCGGATCAGGAGGCGCGGCTGGTCTACCGGCTCGAATTCCCGTGGAACGAACCGGTCTATCTGGACGCGCAGACAGGCAAGATGATCAGCATCGAGACAGGCAAAGAGCCGCAACGTGCAGACGGGAAACAGCCCCAATATGCCGACCTCAAAGGACATCCGGCGGAAAAAGAACTGATGCTGTTGTTGCAAACCAAGGCGCTTGCGCCGGACACGGACAACAAGGTGTACCCGAACAAGATCGTCACACGAGGCGAGTTTGTCAGCTTCTTCGTCAAGACGGTCCGGCCTTTCCCGGACGATCTGGAGTACCTGTATAGCCGCTACGGAATAAAGGAGCCGACGTTTACCGACGTGGCCAAGGACTCACCGTACTTCGGCGCCGTCGAGTATGCCACACAGCAAGGCTGGATCGACAAGGCGACACGGACGTTTGCGCCGGATCGGCCGATTACCCGCGAAGAGGCTGCACGGATCGTGGTCAGTGCACTTGGTTACGACAAGTTGGCTGACCGTGCGAAACTGTTCAATCTGCCGTACAGCGACAAGGATCAAATCACGTACAAAGGGCACGTGGCCATCGCTGGCGAGCTCGGTTTCATGAGCGGGATCGGCGGAAAGTTCCAGCCGAAAGGACAACTCACCCGCGCGCAGGCGGCGGTGATCATTTACCGCTTCCTGGAGAAGCAAAACGAGTACGCACCCACGTCCCGCCTCAACTGACACACGGAAAAAGCCGCCCGGCGTCGCCGGACGGCTTTTGGTTTTAAATCGGATGCGAGCGGCCTTGCTTGGCCGGCCGGTAGACCGGCGTACCTAACGTGAAAGGCTTGCAAAGTGCGCTATCCAGTCCCCGCCAACAGGACGCTGATCCGAGGAGATTACGAAACCGCTTTGGCCGGGCGCGCTTGCGGATTCGTCCGATCGGAATCTGCGGCCGCTTTTTTCTTCCGGAGCAGGAAGACGAACGGAATCGACAGAAAAACAGGGGCAGCCGAGATCAAAAATGTGTCGGCAATCGCGCGTACCGTCGCTTCCTTGGCCACCAGCCCGGAGAGAAGCGAAAGGGCGGCTCCTGTTGCCGAATTGGTGTCGAGGCCGCTCTGGATGAAAGTGCTGGCCAACAGGGATATAGACTGATTGGCGACGTCGGAAGAAAGCGAGACGCTGTCGCTGATGTGGGAGGTGTGTAACGACAGCCGATTCTGCATGATCGTCGTCAGCACGGCGATCCCCATCGAGGCGCAGATTTGCCGGATCAGGTTGGACAAGGCGGATGCCCGGCCGACCTGTTGCGGTGCCACCGCGTTCATCCCCGCGCTGGTGAGAGGCATCATGCACAAGCCGATGCCGAAGCCGCGTATCGTCAGCACGGCGATCAGCCAACTGTGCGGCGTGTCGGCGGTCAGCCTGTGCATTTCGTAGGTGGCGGCTCCGAGCACGGAAAGTCCGACAAGGCCGATCGGCACGATGCCAAACCTGTCGTTTAGCTTGCCCGCGATCGGCATCATGATCGCCATCACGATCGCCTGCGGCATCAGGATCAGACCGGTCTGAACCGCGTCGAGCCCCTGGATGTTCTGCAAAAACAGCGGAGTGAGGAAGACGCCGCCGTACAGCCCGATCATGACCAGACTGGACGTAATGACGCTGACCGAAAACGCCGCGTTGGCAAACAAAGACAGATCGATCAACGGATTTTGCTTGCCTTTTTCCACCCAGACGAGCAGAAGCAGGCTGAAGAAGGCGACGAAAAAGAAACTGACGATGTACAGCGACGTCCATCCCTCCGACTGCCCCTTGCTCAGCCCGTACAACAGGCATCCGGCGGAGAGGGCGGAGAAGAAGAAGCCGGCGAAGTCAAACGTCAGGTTGGGATTCGGCTGTGTCTCCTTCAGCAGAATCGAGCTCATCACGATCGCGAAAATCGCCACCGGCACGTTGATGAAGAACAGAAAACGCCAACTGGTGTAGTCGATGATGTAGCCGCTTAAAGTCGGGCCGACGGCGGGGGCGACCATCGCGGCGATGCCCCAGATGCCGAGAGCCGTCCCGATCTGTTCGCGCGGCATCACTTTGTAGATGATTGCCATGCTGACCGGCATGATCACGCCGCCGCCGATCCCCTGGATGATGCGAAAGGCGATCAGGCTGGTGGCGCTCCAGGCCAGCCCGCACAAGAGCGAGCCCGCAGTGAACAGGGAAAGGGCGTAAATCAGGAACTTTTTGTAGCCGATGCGCTCCCCCAGGTAGCCGCTCAGCGGAACGACGATCCCGGAGGACAGCATGAATCCAGTCAACACCCATTGGATCTCGTCTGTGGTGGAGCCGAACGTCGCCATCAGCTTCGGGATGGCGACGTTGATCAGGCTGTTGTTCAGAATCGCCACGAACGCGCCGAGGATGACGGCGATCAGGGCAAGCCAGCGTTCGCTGGCGGAGTTGGCGGGAGTGTTGGTGCTCATCGCGATCCCTCCCTTACTGTTCGGTCACAGCCGTCCCGTCAACCAGGTCATTCGACGGATTGAGGATCAAGTGGTCGTTCGCCGCAACCCCTTGCTGCACCGTGACCCAGTTGCTGTTCTTTGGCGTCACCGTGACCGCGCTCTTGACCGCCTTGCCGTTCACCGCTTTTACCACGAAGGTCTGGTTGCCTTCGCGCAGCAGCGCGGAGACGGGGATGTCGATGGTTTGGGTCTCGGGGCCGATCAGCAGTTGCGCTATCATCCCGGCGCGCAGTTTGCCGTCCTTGTTGGGAATCTTCACTTTGACCGGAAACGTGTTGGTGTTTTTGTCCGCCACCGGGCTGACAAAGGCGATCTTGGCCGGGAAGATGCGCTCCGGCAGGGCTGTCACCTGCACCTGGACGTCCATGCCCTCATGCAGTTGGGTGACGAGCGCTTCCGGCACGCTGGCTTCCAGTTTCACCGTGTCCATCGACACGACGGTCATCAGCGGCACGCCGGGAGAAGCCATCTCTCCGGGATCGATGTTTCGCTGGACGACGATGCCGTCGATCGGGCTGGTGACGCGGGTGCCGGAGATGGTGTTTTGCGCCTGGGCAAGTACGGCGCGCTGCCGTTCAATGTCGGCCGCGAGCGCATTTAAGGTGTTGCCGGTCGCGCCCGCCTTGGTCAGGCTGAGTTTGGCCTGGGCCTGATTCAGCGCTTCGCGGGCGAGGTCCAGGTCGGATTGCGCTTTCTCCAGCGCGTTTTGCGGGATCGCGCCGTTTTCGTACAATTGCTTCATCCGTTCGTAGTTTTTTTGTGCCAGATCAAGCGTGCTTTTTGCCTGGGCGACGGCGTTTTCGTTGATCTCGATTTCCTGTTGCCGCGCTCCCGACTTCACGTCGGCGTACTTGGCCTCGGAAGCGCGCAGCGCCGCCTGCGCCTGGCCCACCTGATACGCGTAGTCCGCGCTGTCCAACTCCACCAACAGGTCGCCCTTGTGCACCCGTGCGCCTTCTTCGACGCGGACGGCGGCCACCTTGCCGGCAACCTTGGAGACGACCTGCACTTCTTCACTGGGAGAAATCCGGCCGCTCACCGTCTCGCGCGAGAGCGGCTGACCGGCCACAAAGGTTTTCACCGGCAGCGGTGCGGTCGAGCCGGACGCGGCCGGTTGAGAACCGCACGCCGAGACGAGCAGGCCGCCGGTAATGATCATCACGGCAAAAAGCGATGATGTTCGCTGCATGTTTTCTCTCTCCTCCTGTCCTTATCCGTTGATATGAATGTTGACGACGGCGCTCATCCCCGGCTCAAGATCAAGCCCCTGAGAGGAGTCAATGCTGATTTTGACCGGAATCCGCTGGGTCACCTTAGTGAAGTTGCCGCTCGTGTTGATGGCAGGCAACAGGGAAAAGGTGGACGCCGTCGCTTCCCCCAGTTCGATCACCTTGCCGGTGAAGGTGACGCCCGGATATGAGTCGATGGTAAAGTCGACCGGCTCGCCAACATGCAGTTTTTTGATGTATGTCTCTTCAATGTTGGCCGTCACGTACAGCTTGCTCTTGTCGACGATCATCGCCACGGTCTGGCCGGGGGAGACCACTTCCCCCACCTTGGCCAGCGTCTTGATGACGGTGCCTTCGATCGGGGAGCGAAGGATGGCGTTGCCGAGCAAGTTGTTGGGCAGATTCGCGCTGTCCTGCTGGCCGATCGGCTGGTCGGCGACGACGTAATCGCCTTCCTTGACGTTGAGCGCCACCAGCTTGCCGGCGATCTGCGGCATCACGCGGTAAATGTCACCGGCCAGCCGGGCGTCTTCGGTGTGCACGTAGTGGGTGCCCTGATACCAGTAATAGCCGCCGATTCCGCCGCCGGACAAAAGCATGACGGCCAGAATCAACACCAGTACGGTTTTTCGCTTCATGGTTTCTCCTCATTCCTCTCCAACAGTTTCTCGTAGACGCCGGACAACACGTCCAGCACCAGATCCAGCTTGGCTGGATCAATCTCGGACACAAGCTGGTCCAGATAGTCGTCCTGCAAGACCGAGATCCGGTTTTTGATCTCCAGCCGTTTCTCCGTGAGCGATATCCAGACCACCCGGCGGTCGTTGGTGTCGCGGGTGCGCCGGACGATCCCGTTCTTCTCCAGCCGGTCGATGATCCCAGAGACGGTGCTGTAAGACAGATCGATTGCCTTGACAATCTCGCCGATCGTCTTGGGAGAATCGACGATCTGGCGCATGACGAGAATTTGCGGCGGGGTAATGCCAAAGGCAAGCAATTCTCTGGCGATCATCGCTTCCAACTGTTTGGTGATCCGCTTCAGCAACCATTGCAGCGTCAGTTGTTTGCTCATGCAGCACCTCCTTCATCATTTTCCGCACCTATTTTGCATGCGAAATAATGAGTCAGTAAATGATGACAAAAATCACTATACCACACGCCTGATTATTTCGTACAGAAAATATTATCTTCCTAAAACAATTGGATCAGCCCGCTTCCAGCGAACCTGGCTGGAATGGCTCTTCCGCAGCGGTGCCGCCAGCGGTATACTGATACCATTGAAAAGGTACGGGAGGAGAGAAACGTGGCGAGTGGTGGAGTGATTCTCGGATTTCTGGCGGTGCTGGCCGCCACGGTGATCGTCGGGCTGGCCGCCAAGCGGAATGTTCGCCAGAGCAGCGACTTCGTGAACGCCGGCGGCAGGCTGGGCTGGGAGATGGTGGCGGGCGCATTGGTCGGCGGATTCGTCGGCGGGACGTCGATCGTCGGGACGTCAGAACTGGCGTTTCGCCACGGGTTGTCGGCGCTCTGGTTTACGCTGGGCGGAGGCCTTTCGATCATGCTGCTGGGCGTGTTTGCCGGAAGGTTCCGCCAGTTGCGGGTGGAGACCCTGCCGGCACTGGTCGGAAGCGAGTACGGCCAACGCGCGCGGTTCGGAGCCAGCCTGTTTCTTTGCGCCGGGATGTTTATCCAGGTGATCGCCCAGGTGATCGCGGCACTGCCGCTCTTGTCCGTCTTCTGGCACGGCGAAATCCGCTGGCTGGCGTTGGTCCCGGCCGTGTTGATTCTCGCCTACATCCTGCTCGGCGGGTTTTTCGGGGCGAGCATGGTCGGCACCTTGAAGACAGCGCTTTTAGCCCTGTTGCTGTTCGGGGCCGGCGTCTGGCTGACGCTTCGGCTGCCGGCCGCCGAGTACCTGCGCTGGGAGAGTGAGGGGCGCCTGTCGCTGTTTGGCGGTGGCGCGGCTTCCAGTTGGGCGCAGGGAGGGGCGATGGTGATCGGGATTTTTTCCACCCAGGCATACCTGCAGCCGATCTTCGCCGGACGCACGACCCGCTCGGCGCGTATCGGTGCGTTTGCCGCCGGGAGCGTGATCATCGCCATCGGCGTGATGGCAGCGTGGATCGGGATGTTTATGCGCGATACCCATCCGCACATCGAGGCGCGCGAGGCGATCTCGCAGTTCTTTTTCCTGTACGCGCCGCCGTGGCTTACCGGCGGGGCGCTTGCCGTCATCCTGTTGTCGGTGGTGATGACCGGAGCGGCGCTGGCGCTGTCCATTGGCACCGTGCTCAACCAGGACGTCATCCAGCGCGTCACCCGCCGTTTTGCCGGGGACGAAGCATCGCTTCGCCTGTCGCGTCTGTTGATCGTCGCGGTCATGCTGCTCGCGTACGCTATCGTCTGCTCCAACGCCAATTCGCTGATACTGGAGTGGGCGTTTTTGTCGATGACGCTGCGCGGCGTTACCTTGTTTTTCCCGGTTCTGTTCTTTTTGCTTCGGATCGGGCCGATCGAGCGCCGCTGGGCCGAGTGGTCGGTCTGGGGCGGTCCGCTCGTCGCGCTTGGCTGGGCGTGGCTCGGACTCAAACCGACGGGAATCGACCCGCTCTACCTGGGCGGCTTGTGGAGCCTGCTTACGCTTGTGCTGGGCAGACGCGCCGCATCGGCACGAAACGCGAACGACCCATCGCCCCGGCCGCTTGGCTAGGGATGGGTCGTTGTTTGCTTCCATCGGGCTTATCCGATGATGATCTTGCCTTTCGGATAGCGGTAGTATTCCTTTTGTCTACGCTGTGCCAGGGCGAACGCGATCGTCAGCGGTCCCACCCGGCCGGCGAACATCGTCAGCATGATGATCACCCGGCCCAACGGCGAGAGGTGCGGGGTCAGCCCCATTGACAGACCGACTGTTGCGAACGCGGACGTCGATTCGAACAGGATCATCAGGAAGTCGGCCCCTTGTTCGGTCACCGTCAGCATCATCGTCACCGCGATCACCACGAACAGCCCGCTCAGCGTGACCGTCAGCGACTTGTAGATCATCGTCGGCAGAATTCGCTGGCGGAAAAAGATGACGTCTTCACGCCCCTTGATTTGCGCCCAGACCGCGCCGATCAGCGTGGCGAACGTGGTGGTCTTGATCCCGCCGCCGGTTGATCCCGGAGACGCCCCGACAAACATCAGGAAGACGATGAAAAACAGCGTCGACTGGTGCAGGTCGGGGATGTTGAGTGTGTTGGAACCGGCCGTGCGCGGGGTGATCGACTGGTACAGCGAGCCGAGCAGTTTGCCGGTAAAGGAGAGCGGCTGCAGGGTTTTCGGGTTGCTGTACTCCAGCGCGAAAATCACCAGCGTCCCCAGCCCGATCAGGATGGCGGTGGTCACAAGCACGACCTTGGTGTGCAGGGACAGCCGCCTGGTGTGGCGGTACTCGTACAGTTCGCTCATCACGAGAAAGCCGATCCCGCCCAGCACGATCAGCGCGGAGACGGTGAGGCTGACCACCGGGTCGTCCACGTAGCGCGTCAGGCTGGAGAAACCGCCCATCAGGTCGAATCCGGCGTTGTTGAAGTTGGAGATGGCGTGAAACATGCCGTAATAGAGCGCTTTAGCGGGCGGCATGTCAAACGAGAACCGCAGGGCCAAAATCACTCCCCCTGTCATTTCGATCAGGGCGGTGAAGATCAGGATCAGTTTGGTGAGCCGGACGATCCCCTGAATGGAAATCTGGTTGAGCGACTCCTGCAAGAGCAAGCGCTCTTTCAGGGAAATTTTCTTGCGGGTCAACAACGCGAAAAATGTCGCCAAGGTCATGAACCCCAGGCCGCCCACCTGGATCAGCGAGAGGATCACCAATTGGCCGAACAGGCTGAAGGTGGTGCCGGTATCCACCACCACCAGGCCGGTCACGCAGGTGGCCGACGTGGACGTAAACAGCGCATCCAGCCAGTCAAGGCCCCGGCCGTCGCGGGTGGCGATCGGCAAGTGCAACAGCGCGCCGCCGATGAAAATAATCAGGGCGAACCCTGCCACCAACACTTTGGGCGGATCCGTCTGAAACTTGTCGAAAAACCGTTTGAACATCGTCTATCGCATCCTCTTGTTACAAACGTCGCTTTTTGATCCAAAAAAGAACTGCTCCTCCTAGTATAACCGCTAACGCCGTTCCTACCAAATATTCTTTTACCAGAGACACGACCGTTTCCCAGTTTTCGCCCAGCACGTAACCGGCGCAAATCCAGAACGCGCTGAAGAGAAAGAATCCGGCGAAACTGTAGACGAGAAAGGCGGGCCAACTGAGATTGCCGATGCCGGCCACGTACGATGAGAGTGTGCGAACCCCCGGCAGCATCCGCCCGAACAAGAGCACGAACACGCCATACCGTCTGGAGAAGCGGCTGGTCACCTCGATCGACCGATCGGAAATGAGCAGATACCGGCCGTACTTGTACAGCAACGGCAAGCCGAAATGCTTGCCGAGGGCAAACGCGGCGATGGAGCCGGTGCCGCTGCCCAATGTGGCGACTAGCACCAGCGTTCCCAGGCCGAACCGCTCTTCGCTGGCGAGAAATCCGAAAAAGGCGAGCGCCGCGTCTCCGGGAAACGGCAGGCCGACTCCCTCCACCGCAAGCGAAAGGAAGACGCCCCAATAGCCCAGTGTCATCGCCGCATGGACAATCGTTTCCCACATGGTCGTGATCACGAAAAATCACCTCATGTACGTATATCCGATCTTCCTTAAAGATTTATACGTTCTCGATAGGAAAATAAAACCGGTTGCGAAGGGACGATGCTATAATAAATGAACCATGATAGCTATGAAAAATAGCGAGGGAGAAACATGAAAAAGACGGCACTTTGGTTATTTTGTCTAGCAGCAGCGGCCATTTCCGGTTTCTTCTACGTGGACTACAGCTTTACAAAGAGTTCGGGTTATCGGGTCGTTACGGTGGAGAAACCGTCTCCCCAAAAGGAGTTTCTGCAAATCCGTGACGAAAAGGATTTGAAGCGAAGCGTGCAGGAGTATTTTGGGGAAAGTTCGCGGGTGACGGAAATCGAGCGGATTCGATACGGGGATTTCTTGAACAGGTTTGACGCAACCCGTATTGATTCGATACATCCTGATGATAGAATATGGCTTGTCCATGTAGAACAACAAGGCTATGAGGATATTTTGCATCACGATGCCTACTTTACCAGTTTTCAACTGGCGATTTCTGCGAAGGGCGAGTTTCTTCATCAAGTAACCCATTTGGAAAAGTGAAGGGTTGGGTAAGGAGGAGTCAACGTGAGTACCGCAGAACACAAGGCGCAAGCCCCGCGCCAGGTCGGCTGCATGGTGATTACCGTGTCGGACACGCGCAACGAGGAGACGGACAAGAGCGGCCAACTGATGAAAAGCCTGCTGGACGAGGCGGGCCACTCAACTGTGCTGTACCGGATCGTGAAGGACGAACGGGAGGCGATTACGGCGGCCATCCGCGAGGGAGTGGAACACCCCGGGGTACAGGTGATCCTGCTCAACGGCGGAACCGGTATCGCCAAGCGGGACACCACCTACGAAGCTGTCAAGGCCTTGCTGGAAAAAGAGATGCCCGGCTTCGGGGAGCTGTTTCGTTTCCTCAGCTATACCGAAGACATCGGCTCGGCCGCCATTCTGAGCAGAGCGATTGCCGGAACCTGCGGCGGCAAGGCGATCTTTTCCACTCCCGGTTCCACCGGCGCGGTGAAACTGGCGATGACCCGACTGATCGTGCCCGAACTGGGCCACGTGGTAAGAGAATTGCACAAGTAACCGACAGACCGGTGCAAGCCAACCAGGTGCATTGCCCGTCTCTTCGCGGATTGCTATAATGAAGAGCTAGGAAAAAAGGGGGACGGACCGATGAACATTGTGCTGGCAACGCTCAACGCCAAATACATCCACTCTTCGCTCGCGCTGCGCTATTTGCGCAGCTACGTGAAACCGGCGTTCCCTCGTGTGCAACTGGCGGAATACACGATCAACGATGTGATGCTCAACATCGTCGGCGATCTGTACAAGCGGCGTCCCGATCTCGTCGCTTTTTCCTGTTATATCTGGAATATCCGCGAGACGCTGGATGTGGTGCGCAACCTGAAAAAAGTGCGCCCCGACCTGCCGGTGATCCTCGGCGGCCCGGAAGTCTCCTACGATACCGACCATTGGCTGAAGAACCACCCGTACGTCGACGTGATCGTCATGGGGGAAGGAGAACAGACTTTCCTTGAGTTGTGCCAGGCGTACGCTTGTGCCCGCGAGACCGGGGAGCCAGTGAAGCTGTCCGGCATCGCCGGGATCGCCTACCGCGACGGCGACTACGTCCGTTTTACGATGCCGCGCGGCAAGATCGACCTGAATACCATTCCTTCTCCGTATGAAGACCACCTCGACGAGTTGAACAACCGGGTGGTGTACTTCGAAGCGTCGCGAGGCTGTCCGTTTCAGTGCCAATACTGCCTGTCGTCGATCGAAAACGGCGTCCGCTACTTCGACCTGGAGCGGGTAAAGGCGGATTTGCGGCGGCTTATCGATCACGACGGGGTGAAAATCGTCAAATTCGTCGACCGCACCTTTAACATCAACAAGCGGTACGCGATGGAGATTTTCCGGTTTCTGATCGAACACCACAACGGGACGGTGTTTCAGTTCGAGATTACCGCCGACATCATGAAACCGGACGTCGTCGATTTTCTCGCCGAGCACGCGCCGCCCGGCATTTTCCGCTTTGAGATCGGCGTGCAGTCGACCAACGACGAGACCAACAGGCTGGTTCACCGCCGGCAAAATTTCGAGAAACTGAGCTATACCGTGCGGAAGATCAAGGAATCGGGCAAAATCGCCCAGCACCTCGACCTGATCGCCGGTTTGCCGGAAGAGGATTACCAATCGTTCCGCAAAACGTTCAACGACGTGTTTGCGTTGCGTCCGGAAGAGCTGCAGCTCGGCTTTCTCAAGATGCTGCGCGGGACAGGCGTCCGGACGCGGGCGGCCAATCACGGCTACGTCTACATGGACGAGGCTCCGTACGAAATGCTGTGCAACAACGTCTTGTCGTTTGACGATGTGCAACGGATCAAACGGGTGGAAGACGTGCTGGAAAAATACTGGAACGCGCATCGGATGGACACGACCCTGGAATGGGTGGTCACCCGTCATTTTGAGACGCCGTTCGACTTTTTCCAGGAATTCGGCGATTATTGGGAAGAGCAGGGGTGGAGCCGGTTGGGTCATCAGTTGGACGACCTGTTCGTGCGGTTGCATCATTTCCTGGGGAATCGGCGGATCGAGGGATGGGAGCACGTGGTCAGCCTGATGAAATTCGACTATCTTCGCAACCAGAAACACCGGCCGCGCAAGCTCTGGTGGGAACACGAACTGCAAAAGGCGGACGCGCAGTCCGTCTACGAACGTGTGCGGGAAGCGGCGGAACGGCTGCGTCCCGACTTTGCCGCCAGCACCGCCCAATCCAAGGAATACTTCAAGCACACGATGGTGACCGACGTGTCGTTTGACATCGAACACTGGCTCGCCACCGGCGACGTGCGTGTCGGCGACTACGCCCTGGTCGTCTACTATCCGTATCAGGAAGGGACAGAAAATACGTTTGTCGTCGTCAATCGGCCGTGCTGACCAAGTCCGTGATGCCATGGGTGATGGTCGCATCGACAGCTTCGCTTGGCCGCTTCCCCGACAGGGGGGCGGCTTTTTGCATGCGCTCTCCGCGTCGCAGCTTTACCGCCAGATCTTCGCATGTTACGATGGGAGCAGAATGTAACCACTGCGATAGTAACTATCGAAAAGGGAGAGGGAGAGGCATGCTTCAGGCGATGGTGCTGGTGTTTGGGTTTATGTCGTTCGGGTATTTCGCGCAGGAAAAAACGGAGGCGAACCGCTCGCTGTCACGGTTGTGCCTGTACGGTCTCATTCCGGTTCTGATTTTTCAGTCAATCGTCAAGACGGCGGTGTCGGTTGGCTCGCTCGCGGCGATTGTGCTCCATTTTTTCGCCACCACGCTCGCCGTCTACGCCGTGCTCGTGCTGGGGCTGGGGCGGCTGTTGGGCTGGAGCGGCGACAATCTGAAATGGAACGCGCTGTCGGCCACCCTGGCCAACGTTGGCTATTTCGGGCTGGCTGTGGTACAGTTTGGACTGGGCAGGGAAGCGGTCCCGTACGCGGTCGCGGTGACACTGGCGTTTAACCTGTACATGGCGGTGATCGGTTTCGCCCAGGTTGGTAACGTGACCGATTGGGCAGAGCGGCTGCGCACCGTGTTTTCCAACCCGTACCTGTACGCGGTGACCGCGGGGCTGGTGTGGAAACGGTTGGGGCTTGCGATGCCCGAGACGATTGATCGCTTCCTCGACGCCGCCGTGACCGCCACGCTGCCGATCACGCTTATTTTGACCGGAGCGGAGTTGAAACGGAACCGCTTTTCGCTGGCGAAGCTGAGGGAAGCTGTGGCGATCAGCGCCGTCAAGCTTCTCTTGCCTGCGGCGCTGGCCTGGCCGCTCGCCTACCTGTGCGCCTCCGACCCGCTGGAACGCAGCGTGATGATCCTGATGTTCGGCATGCCGACATCGCTTAACCTGTTGTTGCTCGCCAAGGATCAAAATCGCGACACGTCGGCGATTTCGCTTTCGATTTTGTTGACGACGCTGATCAGCCCGTTTACGCTGATTGGCATGATGAAGCTGTTGACGTTACCATAATAAAGGGGGAACGGTCGATGCAAGTGGTGGAGACCTTGCAGGCGTTCGGATTGACGCAGTACGAGGCCAAAGCGTTCGCCGCCCTGGTGGAGACGGGGAGGGCGTCTGCGTATCAGGTCAGCAAGCAGTCCGGCATTCCCCGGGCGCGGGTGTACGATACGCTGGAGTCGCTTGTGAACCGGGGACTGGTGATGACCGAGGAGACGAAGGACGGAAGCAAGTGGTATACGCCGCTTCCGGTCGACGTGTTGCTGGAGCAGTACAAGGAGCGCTGGGAGAGCAGTTTTCGCGCGCTGGAGAGCGGGCTTCGCGAGTTGCAGAACCGGCAGCCGAGAGGGGAGACCTACGTGACGACCGTCAAGGGAAAAGAGAGCATTCTCTCCTACTGCCGCACCTTGATCCAGAGCGCCGAACGGCAGATTCTGCTGTCGATGTGGGAGCCGATGTATCGGGAGTTGCTGCCCGCGCTTTCCACACGGGCCGAGGAGGGAATCCGGCTTAGGGGGATTCTCTTCGAGGTGGACGATCCGCTGCCGGGCCTTTTCTCTCACCGGCGCAACGAGTACATGTCCACGCTGGCCGGCCAGAACTGGTTTATCCTGTCCGTCGACAGCCGCGAGTTGTTGTACGGCCATTCCGCCGAGCGGGATGAAAACGCGTTTTACACCGACGATCCGGTCCACCTGTTTTTGCTGGAGGACTACATCTGGCACGACGTGCTGGTCAACCGGCTGGTGGAAAAAGGGGATCAGGCGCAGTTGGACGGCTGGATTTTGCCCGAGATGGAACATTTTTTCGGACAAAAAATGTTGCCCGACGCGTTTTGGCAAAGACGGGCGGAATCAGCCGTCCAGAAGAGGAAGTAACCTTTTGGCTGTGGAATACGTATAAGAAGCAGGGACTTTAGCGTGCGGTCAGGAATATTCTTTCACGGGCGCGTCGACCCTATTATTGTCGTGCTACAATGGACAGAAGGCAGAAAATGACGCCGTGTCGGGCGATAGGATGGGAGAATCATACGAATGGAGATCAATCTCGATCTGCTCGTCTCGCTGATCGAACATTACGGGTACGCCGCGCTGTTTTTCCTCTTGTGGCTGGGCATCGTCGGACTGCCGATTCCCGACGAGTTGGTCGTGGCCAGTGGCGGTTTTGTCGCATCGCTGGGGTACCTCGATCCCGTCTACGCGTTTTTGTTTGACTATCTGGGCGTGGTCTCCGGTTTGTCGATCGGCTATTTCCTCGGCAGGGGATTCGGCAAACCGATTCTCAACTGGCTAAAAAAGAAGAAAAACATGGATCGCTACATCTCCCGTTCGACGGCCTTGATCCAGAAGTACGGGGCGTTTTCGCTGTGCATCAGCTATCTGTTGCCGGTCATCCGTCACGTGGTGCCGTACATCGTCGCCATCGGCGGGATGAAGTACCGCCGCTATGCCCTGTTCTCCTATACGACCGGGCTGGTGTGGACCCTGGCGTTTTACATGGTCGGGTTTTTGTTCGGCAAAAACATGGAACTGGTTGTGGCGATGAGCCGCACGTACGGGTTTTACCTGTTGGGCCTGATGGCGGCGGGGATTGGCGTCGCGCTGTTGGTTCGCTGGATTGTGCTGGCCAATCGCGCCTACAACCCGGAAAGAGAGTAAATCCGATGCGACTGTTGACTCGACATGCGCGTAACCGCAATCTCGCGCTCGCCCTCGGCTGGCTGTTCGGCCTGATCGGCTGGGCAACCGGCCAAGGGTGGTGGGTGTGGATCGCGGCCTTGTGGCTTAATCTGTATGCGATGGGCTTGATGTGGCGAGACAAACGCGCGGCCCGGCACAAAGGGGCGTTTCGCGTGCCGGAGCGCAGTCTTTTCGCCCTGGCCGCGTTGGGTGGGCCTTTTGGCGTTGCCTCAGGGATGGTCCTGTTTCGTCACAAAACGCGCCATCTCTCGTTTCAGACGATTGTGCCGCTCTGCTGCCTGGCGTATCTCGCGTTGGCGCGGTTTCTGTTTCTGTAAAAACACGAATCATGGGGAAAGGGTGTTGGGATGGAAGACGCAGTGTTGCAAATGTTCAAAGAGTTGACGGAGGCACCGGGGGCACCGGGCCACGAAGGGATGGCGCGCGAGGTGATGCGCCGATACATAACCCCGTATGCGGATGAGGTGCTGACGGACAATCTGGGCAGTCTGATTGCCCGCAAGACGGGAAGCGCCGACGGGCCGAAAATCGTGATCGCCGGCCATCTGGACGAAGTCGCGTTTATGGTGACGCGGATTACGGACGACGGATTTCTCAAGTTTCAGCCGCTTGGAGGCTGGTGGGGCCAGGTGATGCTTGCCCAGCGGGTGCAGGTGCAAACCCGCCACGGCATGGTGGAAGGCGTGATCGGTTCCGTACCGCCGCATCTCATGAATGCGGAAACGCGGCGCAAAGTGGTGGAGATCAAGGACATGTTTATCGACGTGGGCGCGACGAGCAAGGCAGAGGTGGAGCAGTTCGGCATCCGGCCGGGCGATCCGGTCATCCCGCTCTGCCCGTTTACCGTGATGAAGAACCCCAAGGTGATGATGGCCAAGGCGTGGGACAACCGGCTGGGTTGCGCCGTTGCCATCGAGGTGCTGAAACGGCTGGGGCAGACAGACCATCCCAATACCGTCTACGGCGTCGGAACCGTGATGGAAGAGGTGGGAACGCGCGGCGGCCGCACCGTCGGGCAGATGCTCAAGCCCGACATCGCCATCTCTGTCGACGTCGGCATCGCCGGTGACACGCCGGGGGTCAACCGCAACGACGCGCCGTCCAAAATCGGCGGTGGACCGGAAATCTCGCTGTACGACGCCACGCTGATCTCCCATCCGGGGTTGCGCGATCTGGTGATCGCCGTCGCCGAGGAAGAGGGGATTTTGTACCAGCTCACGACGGTGCCGGGCGGCGGAACCGACGCCGGGCCGATGCACACCGTCGGCAGCGGCGTGCCGTCGATCGCCCTGTCGGTGGCCACCCGTTACATTCACAGCCATGCCGGGCTTGTGCACTACGATGACATCGAACACCTGATCCGGCTGCTGGTCGCGCTGATCAAGCGGCTGGACAGCGCGACGGTGAACGCGCTGCGCACCTACTAGTTTGCTGAAAAAACGCTCCTGTATGAGGGGCGTTTTTTCGTGCCGCGCCATGTTACGGTTTTCTGGTCCCCAGGACATTCCAGGTGTTTCCCCACTCCTTCATCGCGTCAAAAACCGGTTTCAACGCCAGTCCTTTTTCCGTCAGCGAATACTCGACATGCGGGGGAATGTCGGAGTAGACCGTCCTTTGGATGATGCCCTCCGCCTCCAGCTCTTTCAAGCGCAACGACAAGGTGCGGGGACTGATCTCCTTGAGCGAGCGCTGCAATTCGCCGAACCGTCGGGGGCCGTAAAACAGATCCCGCAAAATCACGAACGTCCACTTTCCTCCCAGTACACTCATGGTCTTTTCAATCGGGCAGTTCTCCATCCGTTGCTCCCTCCGCTATCTATTTGTATAGCTACTATACAAAATATCCGTACTTTAAGAATAATACTGCTTCATTTAGTATAGTTGGCGAGGGGCCCCTTTGCCAATCATTTGTTGGGAGTGGGTGACAGGAAGTGATGACAGAGATGAGAGGAAGGCCTGTTTATGACGGAAATGCGGCAACCGCCGACCGGACGGCATCCGCCACGGATCGATGGCGGCTGGTCGCGCTGGCAATGGGGTTCGTCATGGCAACGCTTGACGTTACCGTGGTGAACGTCGCGGTTGCCGAGATTCAACAAACGCTAAAAATCAGTGTCGCCGGTCTGACGTGGGTGGTTGACGGGTACATGTTGTCGTTCGCATCCCTGTTGCTCGCGGGTGGATCGTTGGCCAACCGGTATGGGGCGAAAACGGTGTATATGGGGGGATTGGCATTTTTCGTGCTGGCGTCGCTTCTGTGCGCCACGGCTCCGACGGGATTTGTGCTGGTTGCGGCCCGCTTTCTGCAAGGTGTCGGAGCGGCGTTCTTCATGCCCGGTTCCCTCAGCCTGCTCGCCCAGGCATACCCGGATGAGAAAATACGGGCCAGGATGTTTGGCGTCTGGTCGGCCCTTGTCTCCGTCGCTTCGGGACTCGGGCCGTTCGTTGGCGGGGTATTGGTCGAGTGGTGCGGCTGGCGGAGCATTTTTTTGGTCAACCTGCCGATCGGGATCGTCGGACTGGTGATGACGCATCGGCTTATCGCACCGTCGCCGTGCAACGAGGAAAACTGGAATGCCGCCGGTCATGCGTGGGGAATGATCGCCTTGGCGGGTCTCTCGTTTGCGCTGATCGAAGGCCCTTCGTACGGCTGGACGTCTTGGCTCATCATCGGGGCGGCAAGTTTGACGGCGATCGCCGCCGTTTTGTTCACGCTCCACGAGCGCAGGGCAAAGGTCCCCGTCATTCCCGCACGGTTCTGGCGTGACGCCCGACTTTTGGCGGCCAATACCGTCGGGTTTTTGCTCAACTTCGCGCTCTTCGGGGGGATCTTCATGCTTGGCTATTACCTGCAGAAGGCGGAGGGAGCGAGCCCCCTCAAGGCTGGAGCAGAATTGTTGCCGATGATGGTTGTCTTTGTCGCGGGGAATCTGTTGTTTACCCGCCTGTCGGCCCGTCTGGGGGTGAGAAGGCCCATGCTGGCGGCTCTTTTGGTGGCCGGCGTCGGATCGTTGCTGTTGGTTGCCGTCGCTTTCACGACACCTTATGCGGTCTGGGCCGCAGTGCTTGCGGCCGTCAACCTCGGGGTGGGCGTCTCGGTGCCGGCGATGACGGCGACCGTCATGCAGGCGGCGGGACGGTCGCACGCCAACATGGCCGGGGCCATCCTGAACGTCAACCGGCAGATTGGGGCGTTGGTGGGCGTGGCCGTGGCGGGAGCGGTGCTGCAAGAGTCGGCAGACTGGCGCCGCGGGGCCAGCGTCACCTTCCTGATCGCGGCGATCGCTTACCTGACAGCGGCGACGCTCGTCTGGCGGAAAGCGAGCGGGAACCGCCACCCCTGACAGTTTGTCTATAAACGAAAGGAGAGACTGGAGTCTCCCCTTTTTCGTCACACCGGCTTGTCCATGTTTTGCGGCAGGTGCTCTGCGATGGTGTTGACCATCTGTTGGCGCGTTTGCGGGTCGCTGTGCTGCCAGAGCACTTCGAACAAGACGCCCAGGCCCGGCAGCGTCTTCTCTTGCCCGGTGGCGACGGCGTCGCTGATCGTCTCTTCCACGTCGCGGGCGTCGGCCCCCTGCATTTTGTACATGATGGCCTGGCGCAGATTCAACAGGTTGATGTTCACGAAAATCACACGCTCCTTTTTGGCGAAAGATCGGTCTTCCCGTATAGTATTCGTCCGCCCGGGACGCTCCATACTTTTTTGTAGGGGAAAGAGGGATATGATATAATGCCTGATGATACCAAAGGAGTGGAAAAGCGATGTCGAAACAGTTTGCGGTAATCGGGCTGGGCCGGTTTGGCTCCAGCGTGGCCCGTACCTTGTATGAGATGGATTATGAAGTGATGGGCATCGACGAAGACGAAGAACGAATCAATGAACATATCCAGTACGTGACGCATGCCGTCCAGGCCGACTCCACGGACGAGACGGCTCTGCGCGAGATCGGCATCCGCAATTTCGACGTGGTCGTGGTGGCGATCGGCGCGGACATCCAGGCGAGCATTCTGACCGTGCTGATCCTGAAAGAACTGGGCGTGAAAAAGATCGTCGCCAAAGCGCAGAACGAGCGGCACGGACAGGTGCTGTACAAGGTAGGGGCGGACCGGGTGGTCTTCCCTGAGCGGGACATGGGCGTGCGGGTGGCGCACAACCTGATTTCCGCCAACGTGCTCGACTTTATCGAGCTGGCCGAAGACTACAGCGTGGCCGAAGTGGTTGTCACGCCCGGCATGGTGGGCAAAACCCTGCGCCAGTTGGACGTTCGCGCCCGGTACGGCGTAAACGTGATCGCGATCAAGAGCGGCGATGCGTTCAACATCACGCCGCGTCCGGACGAGGTGATCCGGGAGAACGACGTGCTGGTGATCATCGGGCACAACCGCCATTTGAAAGAATTCGAGGAGCTTGCGTAACGATGGCAGACGAAGTGATTACCTCCGTACAGAATCCGCTGGTGAAGCGGCTCGGGAAACTGCTTAAGCGAAAAGGGCGGGAAGAGACGGGAACGTTTCTCGTCGAAGGCGCCCATCTGGTGGAAGAGGCGTTGCGCTCAGACAGCGAGGTGCTGACCGTGATCTATGACCAGGAGCGCGGTCTGGACGGCGGGTGTGCCCGCCTGTTGCAGGAGCGGGCGCAGCCGGTCAAGCTGATTGCCGCCTCGCCCGCCGTAATCGCCAGGCTGTCGGAGACGAAGACGCCGCAGGGCGTGCTCGCCGAGGTGAGAAGGACCGGAGCGGACTGGGAGCGCTGGTGGGGGCGTGCGCGTGAGCGCGACTTTTTCCTGTTGATGCTGGACGAAATCCAGGACCCCGGCAACCTGGGCACCATTATCCGCACAGCCGATGCCGCCGGGGTGGACGCGGTGATCCTCGGGGAGGGCAGCGTCGACGTGTACAACGGCAAAGTGGTGCGTGCGACCATGGGCAGCCTGTTCCGCCTGCCGGTGTTTACCCTAAGACTCTCCGATGTGGCGGCCGATGTCAAAGCGGCGCGCGGACGGCTGTTGGTCACCTCGCTTGCCAGTGACAGCCAGCCGTATGACGCACCGCTGTACGCGGGAAAACTGGCGATCGTCATCGGCAACGAAGGGCGCGGCGTCTCCCCCGCGATGCTGGATGCGGCCAGCGCGCGCGTACACATACCGCTCTACGGCGGAGCGGAGTCGCTCAACGCTGCCGTCGCTTCTGGCATCGTGCTGTACGAAGCGCAACGCCAGCGGCGCACCCGATAGCGGTGCGCCGCCGTTATGTGGCAAGAGTGTTCGGTTCGCCCGCCAGCTTGCGTTTCTCGTTGTACTGCTCGCGCGCCAGCGACCATTGATCGCGGGCCATGTTGATGATCCCTTGCTCGATGGTTTGGTCTTTTAACTGGACCGCGCGGGAAAAATACTGGACCGCCTGGTCGTAGCGTTCGATCCGGCGCATCAGTTCGCCGATCAGGTAGAGGATGCGCACTTCCGACATCTCTTTGTCGCCAGCCTCGTAATCGGAGTGGATGTACGATTGCTCGTACTCGCTTGCGGCCAGCGTGAGGAAGCGGCACTCCTCGGCCGCGTTTTCCAGGAAGCGATACAGCCAGGCCAGCCGCAGGTACAGTCCGGCCTTGATGCTGTGCAGTTCCTCTTTCAGTTCGGCGGAGTAAATCCCCAGTTTGTAGGTGGCAATCGCCTCGGGGATGCCCCGTTCGCCGCCGTACGATTTGGGCGTCCACTTGTCGGCGATGCAGGTTTCGATCCGCCGCCGGACGGCGGGAGAGAGCACCGGCGAAAACTGGTCGGTGAAGGCGTAGCCGCACGTCGGGCAGACCGCCACCGTGTAGAGAATCGGATTGGCCGCAAGCCGTTTGTAATAGGTGCAAAAGTCGGCGTCCCGTTTGACGAAAGGGACGGCGCCGCGCCGCACCCGCTTGGTCGTAAACGACGTGCCGCAAAACGCGCACGTGCATTCTTTATCGAACAGGTAATCCAGATCGGGCTTCATACAGTAACCTCCTGTTGCAAGCGACTTGTCTGTGACTTCCTTACCAGCATATCCCGACGGCTGGAGAAACAAAGTGATGTTGGTAACGGGTTTGCACGATTGGACAAGATGTGTTATAATTTCGCCACAAGTTTTATCGTGACGAATGCGATGACGGAGACTAGTACATAGCTCCTATAGCCTTTCAGGGAGGAAACGCCGTCGACTGAAAGCGTTTCTAGTGCTATAGCTATGGAATTCCCTCCGGAGCAGACCTCTGAAACCTGATTTTTTTAGGAAAGTAGGAGCCGTCCGGGTCATTCCCGTTACCAATGACACGAGTGAGGTCGATCTTTCGGCCTAACGAGGGTGGTACCGCGAGCAAAACTCGTCCCTTTGGGGCGGGTTTTTTTGTTTGTCCATCAGTTTTGTTGAAAAAGGAGCGATTGGCAGTGCAAACACGTTTACAGGCAATGAAGCAGACGGCGCTGACCCAGTTGGCGGAGGTGGCCGACGATAAGCAACTGCAGGAGTTGCGCGTCAAATACCTCGGCAAAAAAGGGGAGCTGACTGAAATTTTGCGGGGTATGGGCAGTTTGTCGCCGGAAGAGCGGCCTGTCGTCGGCCAGATGGTCAACGAGGTGCGCGCGGCGATCGAGCAGGCCATAGCCGACAAAGAGGCCCAGTTGGAGCAGGCGGCGCTCGCGGCCAAGCTGGCGTCGCAAGAGGTGGATGTGACCCTGCCCGGACGTCCGATGCCGACGGGCACGATGCATCCGCTGTCTCGGATCATTGAGGAGGCGGAGGACATTTTTATCGGGCTTGGCTTTGAAGTGGCCGAAGGGCCTGAAGCGGAGTTGGACAAGTTCAACTTCGAGATGCTCAATTTCCCCAAAGGCCACCCGGCCCGCGACATGCAGGACTCGTTTTACATCACCGAGGAGATTTTGCTTCGCACCCACACCTCGCCCGTGCAGGCGCGGACGATGTTGAAAAAAGAAGGGAAAACCCCCGTCAAAATCATCTGTCCGGGTAAAGTGTACCGGCGCGATGACGACGACGCGACCCACTCACACCAGTTCACCCAGATCGAAGGACTGGTGATCGGCAAGGGGATCGGCATGAGCGATCTCAAGGGGACCTTGCTCAGCTTCGCCCGGCAGATGTTTGGCGAGAACCAGCAGATTCGGCTGCGTCCCAGCTTTTTCCCGTTCACCGAGCCGAGCGTCGAGGTGGACATCCAGTGCGTGATGTGCGCGGGCGACGGCTGCCGGATGTGCAAACACACAGGCTGGATCGAGATTCTCGGCGCCGGGATGGTGCATCCCAACGTGTTGAGAATGGCCGGGTACGATCCGGATGAAGTGAGCGGATTCGCTTTCGGCATGGGCGTGGAGCGGATCGCCCTGCTCAAGTACGGCATTGACGACATTCGCCATTTCTACAACAACGACGTGCGTTTCCTGCGCCAGTTCAACCGAGCGTAAGAGAGGAGATCAGGAGCATGAAAGTGTCATATCAATGGCTGTCCGAATACGTGGATTTGACAGGCGTCACTCCGCATGAGCTGGCGGAGAAGCTGACCCGAAGCGGGATCGAGGTGGAGGCGGTGGAACCGCGCAACGCCGGTGTCTCCAACGTGGTCGTCGGCTACGTCAAGGAGCGCAGCAAGCATCCCGACGCCGACAGGCTGAGCGTCTGCGTCGTCGACGCCGGGCAGGGCGAGGATTTGCAAATCGTCTGCGGCGCGCCCAACGTCGCCCAGGGGCAAAAAGTGCCGGTCGCGCTCATCGGCGCCAAACTGCCGGGGGGCATCCACATCAAGCGCTCCAAGCTGCGCGGCGTCGAGTCCCAGGGGATGATCTGCTCCGCCAAGGAACTGGGGCTAAATGACAAGCTGTTGGCCAAAGACCAGCAGGAGGGCATCATGGTGTTGCCTGACGACGCGGAAGTGGGCATGGATGCCGTCACTTACCTCGGCCTTGACGACTACGTGCTGGAACTGGGACTTACTCCCAATCGTTCCGACTGTCTGAGCATGCTGGGCGTGGCCTACGAGGTGGCCGCGATCCTCGGCCGCGAGGTGAAACTGCCCGACACCGACGTGGTGGAAAACGGCGGCGCAAATCCGGTGACCGTCACCATCGAGGCCGCCGACCACTGCTACCAGTACGCCGGACGTCACTTTACCAATGTGACCATCGGCTCGTCGCCGCAGTGGCTGAAAAACCGGCTGATGGCCGCAGGGGTTCGCCCGATCAACAACGTGGTCGACGTGACCAACTACGTCATGCTGGAGTACGGCCAGCCGTTGCACGCCTTTGACGCCACCAAGGTGCGCGACCGCGCGATTACCGTCCGGCTGGCGCACGCGGACGAGACGATCGTCACGCTGGACAATCAGGAGCGGAAGCTGGACGAAGAGACCCTGCTGATCGCCGATGGGGAAAAAGGGCTGGCGATCGCCGGAATCATGGGCGGGGCCAATTCGGAGATCACCCCGGAGACGACGGAGATCATCCTTGAGTCCGCCTACTTCACGCCGCAATCGATCCGCCGTTCGTCGCGCATGCTGGGGATGCGCACGGAAGGCTGCATCCGTTGGGAAAAAGGCGTGGATCAGCGCCGCGTCCTGCCCGCCGCCGACCGCGCCGCCCTGTTGATCCAGCGGTTGGCCAACGCCACCGTATCCAAGGGTGTCGCCGGCGTGACCGTGCGTGAACTGGAGCCGGCGGTGGTCACCCTCACTCTCGACAAACTGAATCGCCATCTCGGCATGAACCTGATGGTGGAAGAGGTCTCCCCGATCTTTGACCGACTGGGCTTCCCCTACCGACTTAAGGGAGAGACCTGGACCGTGGAGGTGCCGACCCGCCGCGGCGACATCACCCTGCCGGAAGATTTGATCGAAGAAGTGGCCCGCCTGCACGGCTACGACCGGATTCCGACCAGCCTGCCGGGCGGCGAGTCCACCCAGGGCAGACTGACCCGCGAGCAGTCGCTGCGCCGCATCGTCCGCCACCACCTGATCGGCGCCGGATTGTCGGAGACGATCTCCTATTCGCTGACGCATCCCGCGCGCCTCGCCGACTTCTCCGGATTGCACACCGCACCGGTTCGCCCGGTCGCGCTGTCGATGCCGATGAGCGAGGATCGCAGTGTGTTGCGTACGCATCTCATTGGCGGACTGGTGGAGAGCGCGGTCTACAACAAAAACCGGCAAAACCACGACCTCGCCCTGTTCGAAGTGGGCCACGTCTTCCTGAGCGAAGAAGCGGCGTTGACCCAACTGCCGGAGGAGCCGCTCTACCTGGCCGGACTGTTGACCGGTCAATGGGTGCCGCCGCACTGGACAGGCGTCAAACAGCCGGTTGACTTTTTCCTGGTCAAGGGCATCGTCGAGTCGCTCTTGTCCCGCCTTGGCGTCACCGGCGTCGAATACCGTCCGGCGGCCGACCGCACCGGCATGCACCCCGGCCGCACCGCCGATGTCATCGTCAGCGGCGAGACCGTGGGATACCTCGGCCAGCTTCACCCGTCGAAGGAGAGCGACTATGACCTGGCGGAGACGTACGTGTTCCAGTTTGACCTGGGCAAATTGTTCGCCCACGCCACCGCGTTCGCGTCGTACACCGCTCTGCCCAAGTTCCCGGCGATCACCCGCGACCTCGCGCTGGTCGTCGACCGCACCGTGACCGCAGCCGCGCTCACCGCCGTGATCAGGGAGGCCGCCGGCGACCTGCTCGAATCGCTGACCCTGTTCGACGTCTACACCGGGGAGCATATTGCCGGCGACAAGAAGAGCATGGCTTTCTCGCTCGTCTATCGCCACCCGGAGCGCACGCTTCAGGACGAAGAAGTGCAGGAAGTCACCGCTCGCGTCATCGCCGCCCTGGCCGCACAGACCGGCGCGCAACTGCGGGCGTAAGCCGGAAATCCTTGACGTTGCTGGCCATTTTCAGTAACCTAAAAGGGATAGGAACGGCAGTCCCAAGGAGGAAGTCTTCGTGCAAGCTGACGGGAAAAACCGCGTAACGGTAGAGATATACGGCCAACAGTACCGGCTCAGCGGCAAGGCGAGCATCAACCACATGCGCATGGTGGCCGGTTACGTCGACGACAAGATGCATGAGATCGCCCAGGGAAACACTCGTCTCGACACTGCGAAGATCGCCGTCCTAGCAGCAGTGAACATTGCCGACGAATACTTCCGTCTGCGTCAGGAGTACGAGGAACTGTTGAAAATTCTCCGTGAAGATGCGGTTGCACCGAATGAAAAGGCATATCAGGATGAGGAAAAAAGAGAGGCGTGACGGCCTCTCTTTTTGTGTTCTACTTGTGTTTGGCGGGCCGGGTTCCTAGGCTCGCTTTTTTACTTTTTACGGAGGAGCCCGGAAGTAACCGGTTACTGGCTGGCACTAGGGAATTGCCGCGAATGCGGGAAACGAAGTTGACGCTGAAAACGTCCTTACCTTTGCAAAGTTGGAAAAACCAACCGTGATTAGGGGACGTCACATGCTGTTGTTCCGCGCCTGTGGTGTGTTGCTCGTATCTGTTTTACTGGTTATCGGGGGAGTGAGCGGATGCGCCACGCAACCGGATGCCCCTTCGCCGCCCATCCCCAAGGCACATCCAGACTATATCGCTTCCTTTCACTGGCACATCGAAAAACCGCTGGAATCCACTGTGTATCCCAAAGGCTACTTCAGAGGGGAGAGGCTTGGTCAGATAAAGGCCGCAGGAGCAGATCTTACGCCTTACGTGAACGAGGAAATCAAAGAGACCGGTTATGTGTTGCAGGAACGTGAGCAGTACGGAAAAATCTACTTTTTTCTCTACGAAGTAAACAACAAAATCGTGGCTGCCCATCTTGGCTACGAAGGATATACGCCAGGACTGGTGTCTTTGAAAGCGAATACACCATGAATCCCCCTGTTTGCTGACGAACGAGAGCAAAGCCCATTTTTCCTGAAACAGGCAGGCGCCGCAGGACGGCATCCCCCCTGAGCAATACAATATACCGGGTTTGTGATTCTTGCGGGGGAGGGGTTTGTTTGCGTATCCTGGTGATCGCACCGGAGCAGTTGCCGATTCCGCCGATTACGGGCGGATCGGTGGAGACGTGCATCTACAATATTTTCAGGCGGATGGCAAAGACGGATCGGGTGACGATCATAAGCCGCGCCCATCCGCGCCTGCCGCGCGTAAGCCGGTTGCAAGAGGGCAGGCTGACGATCATCCGGATTCCTTTTGGCAAGCGGTTCCCGTATATCCGCGCGGCTTTGCGGCAGGTGAAGGGCCAGTCGTTTGACTTGATCCAGGTGGAAAATCGGCCGACGTTCGTGCCGCACGTCCGCGCGTCATTTCCCCGCACCCCGATCGTGCTGTCACTCCACTCGCTGACGTTTATGTCGCTGTTGTCCAGAGAGCGGGCCAACTGGATTCTCCGTCAGGTGGACGGGGTCACATCGGTGGGTTCGTTCGTCACCGAGACGATGAAAAAACGCTATCCCCGTCATGCCAACAAATTCCGCACGGCGAACCTCGGTGTGGACACGAACACGTTCCGGCCGCGCCCGGAGGCGTTCAAACAAGCGCTGCGCCGACGCTGGGGGGTGGACGGTACGTACAATGTCTTGTTCGTCGGCCGGATCGTCAAGATGAAAGGCTTGCACACGCTGGTGCGGGCGGTGGCGATGGTGAAACGGAAGTACCCGCGCACGCGGTTGGTGGCGGTCGGCGCGTCCTGGCCGGGCGTCAGGCGGCAGACGCCGTACATGCGGCACGTGCGCTCGCTCTCCCGGCGGCTGGGCGTGCCGATCCGCTTCACGGGCTACATCCCGCCGGCACGGGTGCACCTGATGTACCACCTTGGGGATGTGTTCGTCTGTCCGACTCTGTATCGCGAGGGCTTCGCTGCGGTCAATTCGGAAGCGATGGCCTCAGAGATTCCCGTGATCGCTTCCCGCCGGGGCGGGATCACGGAAGTGGTCAAACACGGCGAAAGCGGATGGTTGATTGCGGCGTGCCAAAGTCCCAGGGCGTTCGCCGACGCGATCCTGAAGCTGAAAGCCTCGCCAGAACTGGCGAAAAAGCTGGCATCGGGCGGTCGGAAGCGCGTGAAGGCGATATTCAGTTGGAATCGTACAGTGGAAAAACTCAAACGGCACTACCGGATCATTCGGCGCTGAGGCAAGCAGGATGCACCGTCGGGGGTTCATTGGTTCATCAAGCGGGTGCCCGCTTCAGGCGGGCTTTTTCCGTTGCAGGGCACAAGCCATACCCAGCGTCCCAAATGCGTGCGCTCCCATTCCCGAGCCGGTATAATAGGGGATGTTAACCAAGATGTGGAGAGGAGCGGAGGCTTGTGACGACACGGACCAAAGAAGAGTTGATCGAAGCAGCCAGCCGATTGACCATACGCGAAAAAGACGAAAAACTGGGGTGGATTTTGCGCGAGATGGGGACGGCGCTGATCGCCTTTTCCGGCGGGGTGGACAGCACGTTTTTGCTGGCCCGTGCGGTGCAGGAGTTGGGGGAGCGGGCGATCGCCGTGACGGCGGCGTCGGAGACGTTTCCCACCCGCGAGTTTGAGGCGGCCAAACACCTGGCGAAACAGTTGGGCGCCCGCCACGTGACGACCGAAATCCGGGAGATGGAGAATCCCGACTTCGTCGCCAATCCGGTCAACCGCTGTTTCTTTTGCAAGGACGGCTTGTATGAGCACCTGGCCCAATTGGCCGAGCGAAACGAGTGGCAGGCGGTGATCTGCGACGGGGCCAACATGGACGACCTCGGCGACTACCGGCCGGGACGGATCGCGGCGGCACAGCGCGGGGTGCGTAGCCCGTTGCAGGAAGCGGGATTGTACAAGGAAGAGTTGCGCCAGTTGTCCAGGGAACTGGGGCTTTCGACCTGGAACAAACCGTCGTTTGCCTGCCTGTCGTCGCGCATTCCCTACGGTTCGCCGATCACGTTGGAGAAGATCGACCAGATCGACCGGGCGGAAGGGTTCTTGCTAAGCCTGGGTTTCCACCAGGTGCGGGTGCGCCACCACGACACCATCGCGCGGATCGAGGTGATGCCGGAGGATTTCGCCGCCATTCTCGCCCACCGCGAACGGATCGACGCCGAATTGCGCCAGATCGGCTTTCAGTATGTGACGCTAGATTTGCGCGGATACCAGACGGGCAGCATGAACCTGGAGCTCGTCGAAGAGGGGAAGGCGGCTCAGGGGACGGTGGCCCATGGCTGATGTGCGAGAGGTGTTGGAGAGGCTGAAAGCGGGCGCCATCAGCGTCGAGGAGGCGGAGGAATTGCTTGCGGCGGTGAGCGATCTCGGCTACGCCCGGCTCGACCTGAACCGATCACAGCGGACCGGCTTTCCCGAAGTGGTGTTCGCGGGCGGCAAAAGCGACGAGCAGTTGATCGGGATTTTTACCCGGCTGAAACAGCACCAGTCGATCGTGCTCGCCACTCGTGTCTCGCCCGAGCAGGCGGACGCGCTCTGCCGCGCCGTGCCCGATGTGGCGTACCACGCGGACGGCCGGGTGGCGATCTGGAGCGCGTCGCCGCTTGAGCCCGTGCGTCCGGGGTACGTGGCGGTGGTGACGGCGGGCACCTCCGACTGGACGGTGGCGCAGGAAGCGGCTTGGACGGCGCGTTGCTTTGGCAGCGAGGTCCGGGTGATTGCCGACGTCGGCGTCGCCGGTATCCACCGCCTGTTCCAGCGGCTGGAGGAGATTCGCCAGGCGGCCTGTATCGTCTGCATCGCCGGGATGGAAGGAGCGCTGGCCAGCGTGGTCGCCGGACTGGTCGACAAACCGGTGATCGCTGTGCCGACGAGCGTCGGCTACGGAGCTAATTTCGGAGGATTGTCCGCCCTCTTGACCATGCTCAATTCCTGCGCCAACGGGGTTGCGGTGGTCAACATTGACAACGGATTCGGCGCCGGGTATCTCGCCGGTATGATCCACCGGCAGACGGCAGGATCGCAGGTCTGACAGAAGGCCGACGCCGTTGAGAGCGGGGCGGCTTTTTTTCACATTACGAGCCCAAAGGCAGAGGTGAGACGATATGCAGACACGTGACGAGGTTCAGCTGCGGGTGCGGCGCTACATGGAGGCGCTGGACGCGCGCGGCTATTTTTATGGGACGGTGTTGGTCGCTTGCCGGGGGGAGGTGCTGATCAGCGAGGGGTACGGGGTGGCCCAGGCGGAACACGATGTGCCCCACACACGGGCGACGAAGTTCCGGATTGGCTCCATCACCAAGTCGTTTACCGCCGCAGCCGTCTTATTGCTTGCGGAAGAGGGGAGGCTTCGGCTCGACGATCCGATTGTCGAATACCTCCCGGAGTATCCGAACGGGGAACGGATCACCGTGCGCCACTTGCTGACGCACACCTCGGGGATTGCCAACTTCACTTCCAGCCCCGACTACTGGCCGACCGTGATGCGCCTGCCGCACACGCGGGAGCAGTTGCTGGCCCGGTTTCGTGATGAGCCCTTGCAGTTTTCCCCCGGCGAGAGGTTTTCTTACAACAACTCCGGATATGTGCTGCTCACCCTGCTGATCGAGCGAGTCGCCGGCTGTTCCTACGCCGATCTCCTTACGAGCCGCATCTTGGAGCCGCTGGGACTCGTCAACACCGGATATGATGACGGCAAAACCGTGCACAAACACCTGGCGAGCGGGTATTCCGTGTGGAAACGGCTGATCCGCGCCGAGCCGATCGACATGTCGGTGCCGCTCGGCGCCTACGGCATGTATGCGACGGCGGAGGATTTGCACAAGTGGATGAAGGCGCTGACGCAGGCGGAACTGCTGTCGCCTGCCTCCGTGGAAAGCATGTTCACTCCTTATCGCGACAACTATGGACTGGGGTGGGCGATCCAGCGCAAAGAGATGGGCGGCCGTATGCGAACGATCGTCAGCCACTTTGGCGACATCAACGGCTTTGTCTGTGACGTGCTGCATGTCCTAAAGGACGATGTGACCGTGGTGGTGCTAAGCAACGTTAGTCTCACGCCGGTGACGAAAATCTCCCGGGAACTGGCCGCGCTCGTGTTTGACGAAGAGGTGCGCGTCCCGGAGAGGATCAGCCCGCTTGCTGTTTCGCACGACGAATGCCTGCGGTTTGCCGGCACGTATCGCGCCAATCAGGGGGGAGCCGCGCTGGATATAATCGCGGAGGAAGACGGCTTGTACCTTCGCGTTGCCAAACGATACGGGGTACCGTATTGTTATCGCCTCATCCCGGTGGCACGGGAGACGGGAGCCGTTCGTTTCGTCACGGAATGGGTGGACGAGCAGGTGACTATCCGTTGCGGCGACGAGAACGGGACGGCCGAACTGACGTATGTGGACGTAGACGGCCAACGTGTCGATGCCCAAAAAGCATAGAGCGCGGCCAACCAGATCAACAGGAAAAAGGCTGCCCCATGTCGCAAGCAGCCTGCGGATATGAGCCCGGAATCTGTGGCTCAGGGAGATTGTTGAGCCATCCGGCTTCGCCGTCGATCAGGTTTCCTGACGGTTGCCGGCGTCGCCGTTGCGCATATCCATGTGCGTTTTGATCGGAATGAACAGGTCGATGATCCCGATCACCAGCGAAGCGAGCAGGGCGCCGAGGATGGTGACGCGAAAACCGGCGACCACGAACTGGGTCAGGTAAATGACCAGTGCGCTGACGAGAAAGCCGATGATCCCCCGATTGTACGGCGAAAGTCTGTCTCCGAAAAACGCCTCGATGATCCAGCCGAGAACGGCGATCACGACGGCGGCAAACAGTGCGGTCCAGAAGCCGTTTACGGCAAAACCAGGGACCAAGAAGCCAACGAACATCAGGACGATGGCTGCGACGATGAAGCGGATGACGTGACGTAGGATCGTCATCGATACTCCTCCTTTGTATGCTTGGTCTTCAGTATCAGTGTGGCTTGTTGGCTGGGTAACTATGTACAGGTCCAATTTGTAAAATAAAGGGTGTTTTCTCGCGCCTTTTTTCCCGTGCTTGCCTTGCATGGTATAATAAAAGAATGACAAACGAAGGAGGCACCCACGTGGAGCAGCGGGTATTGCATACACTGGAATTCAACAAGGTCGTCGACTTGCTGGTGGAAAAGGCGACGTCCGCTCTCGGCAAGGAAAAGGCCGCCGCCCTCGTGCCGTTTACCCATATCGATCAGGTTCGCGCCGCCCAGCAGGAGACGAGCGAAGCCTCAACGGTGCTTCGGCTGAAGGGGAGCGTGCCTTTGGGCGGCATTCGTGACATCCGCAGCCCGATCCAGCGAGCGCGGCTCGGTTCGATGCTGTCGCCCGCAGAGTTGCTGGACATCGCCTCGACCGTTTTCGCCGGCCGTCGGCTGAAGACGTTTCTTGTCGATCTTTGCGAAGATGAACCGCTGCCGCTGATTGGCGGACTGGCGGAGCGCATCGAGGGATTGCGCGAACTGGAGACCGAGATCAAACGCTGCATCGACGAGAACGGCGAGGTTGTGGACAGCGCCAGTGTCGAACTACGACAGATCCGGCAGGAGATACGCAGTCTGGAATCGCGCATCCGCGAGCGGCTGGAGCAGACGATCCGCTCCGGCGCCTACCAGAAAATGCTGATGGAACAGATCATCACGATTCGCAATGACCGCTACGTCATCCCCGTCAAACAGGAGTACCGGCACGTGTTCGGCGGAATCGTCCACGACCAGTCGGCGTCGGGAGCGACCCTGTTCATCGAGCCGGAAGCGATCGTGTCGATGAACAACAAGCTGCGCGAAGTGCGCCTGCGCGAAGAGCGCGAAGTGGAACGGATTCTGCTCGCGCTCACGGAAGCGGTGGCGGCGCAGGTGGAGACGTTGAAAGCCAACCTGGAAGCGCTGGCCGAGCTTGATTTTATTTTTGCCAAGGCGCAGCTCGCTTACGAGATGAAGGCCACCTGTCCCAAACTGAACGACCGGGGATACCTGCGGATGAAAAAGGCGCGCCATCCGTTGATTCCCCGCGAGGTGGTCGTGCCGATCGACGTGGAGTTGGGCAAGGACTATCGTGCGATTGTCATCACCGGCCCCAACACGGGGGGCAAGACGGTCTCGATCAAGACGATCGGTTTGCTCTCCCTGATGACGATGGCCGGTCTGCACATCCCGGCGGAAGAGGAGAGCGAGATGGCCATCTTCTCCTCTGTGTTTGCCGACATCGGCGATGAGCAGTCCATCGAACAAAGTTTGTCCACATTCTCCAGCCACTTGACCAACATCATCCGCATTCTGGAGGCAATGGACGAACGCAGCCTGGTGCTGTTCGACGAGTTGGGCGCGGGCACCGACCCGACCGAGGGGGCGGCGCTGGCGATGGCGATCCTCGATCATGTCGTGCAGCGCGGCGCCCGCCTGGTGGCCACCACCCACTACAGCGAGCTGAAGGCCTACGCCTACGACCGGCCGGAGGTGATCAACGCCAGCGTCGAATTTGACGTGCAGACGCTTCGGCCCACCTATCGCCTGCTGATCGGCGTGCCCGGCCGCTCCAACGCGTTTGCGATCGCCAAGCGGCTGGGGCTTTCGGAAGAGATCATCCGCACCGCCCGTCAGGCGATCAGCGAGGAGGAAAACCAGGTGGAATCGATGATCGCCTCGCTGGAGAAAAATACCCGCACGGCGGAGCGAAAGCGGCGCGAAGCGGAAGCGCTCCGGCGCGAGGCAGAAGAGTTGCGCCGTCAGTTGGAAGAAGAACGTCAGCGGTTTGCCGAGGAGAAAAACCGCCTGCTGGAAAAAGCGGAAGAAGAGGCGCGGATCGCCGTGCAACTGGCCAAGGAAGAGGCAGACAGCATCATCCGCGAGTTGCGCGAGATGATGGCCGAAGGCGTGCAGATCAAGGAGCACCGCCTGATCGAGGCGAAGAAGCGGCTGGGTGATGCCGTGCTGGAGCTGGAAAAGGAGAAAGTGGTCAAAAAGCCGTCGAAAGCGGCGCGCGCCGCCCAGTTGAAGGCGGGCGACGAAGTGATGGTCACAAGCTTCGGCCAAAAAGGCACGATCCTGGAAAAAGTCGCGGACAACGAGTTTCTGGTGCAGATCGGCATCATGAAAATGAAGGTAAAGCGGGACGACATGAACCTCTTAAAGCCGACCAAGCAGCAGCCTGTGGCCGTCTATACGGCGGTCAAGTCGCGCCGGGACAGCGTAAAGATGGAGTTGGACTTGCGCGGCTACAACGTGGAGGACGGATTGGCCGAGTTGGATCACTATCTGGACGAAGCGCTGCTCTCCGGTTTGCACTCCGTGTCGATTATTCACGGACATGGCACCGGCGCGTTGCGCAAGGGCGTGCACGAGTTTTTGCGCAACCACCGCAATGTGAAGTCATTCCGCCTCGGCGGACAGGGAGAAGGCGGCGTCGGCGCCACGATCGTCGAGTTGAAGTAGCAGGCGGCAGAAGCGCGTGAAAAGGGGGGGCGTTTGTGGCGAAATTGCTGACCAATCCGTACGTGGCGACGGCCGCGTACTTCACGGTGACGGGACTGGCGATCATCCTGTTTTTGTCCGTTTTTGAACTGGTCACCAAATACCGGGTATGGTATGAGATCAAGCGGGGAAACCTGGCCGTGGCGATGGCCACGGGCGGGAAAATCTTCGGAATTGCCAACGTGTTTCGCTTCTCCATCGAGCACCACGATACCATCGGTCAGGCGTTGATCTGGGGATCTTTCGGGTTTGTCCTCTTGTTGGCCAGCTATTTCGTGTTTGAATTCATGACCCCGAGCATTCACGTCGACGGCGAGATTGAGCGGGGCAACCGGGCGGTCGGCTTTATGGCGATGGTCATCTCTGTCGGGTTTTCGTATGTGATCGGCGCCAGTCTGGGGCTGTGACGGCCGGATGACCGCAGAAAAGGGGGAGGCGCGATGGAGGAAGCGAAGGTGCCGATTACCGTGGTCAGCGGGGAGCGGCGGATGGACGTGCAGGTGCAAAAGGGCGACAACCTGCTGATGGCGTTGATTCACGCCGGTCTGCCGGTGGAGTTTCTGTGCACGACAGGCAAGTGCGCCACCTGTCGCCTGCGGATGGAGATCCCCGCCGGGTCAGCCGAACCGCCCGGCCAGACCGAGCGCTACCGCCTGGGGGAAGCGGCGGTGCGGCAGGGATACCGACTGGCCTGCCAGGTGTACGTGACAGGCCCGCTCGTGGCCTATTTGTGAATAGGGCCGTTTCGTACTACCTTTTTTGGACGAGCGCGAGTATAATTAACCATTAGCGGTATGTCGCCATACCTCGTTGTCAGGGGGGAACACCTTGGAGACGCTGTACAAGGTGCTGATTGTTTGCTGTCTCTTGTTCGCAGCGGCCGGCGTCATTTACGTCGTGTACTATTTGCCGACCATACCGGCTACGCCCGCTGCGCCGCCGCAATCCCTGGGACTTGTGCCCGCGATAGACTAACAGACTAGATCCATCGAAAAGAGGAGATTGTTTATGACACAACCCGTGTCCGTTGCCGTCATCGGACTTGGCTTTGTCGGCCTGCCACTGGCGCTGACCTATGCGATGAAAGGGGCTCGCGTGATCGGAGTGGACGCCCTTCCCGCCCTGGTGGAAGAGATCAACGCGGGTACATCCCATCATCTGGAAGCGTATCAGGGCAAGACCCTGCCGGAAATTTTGCGCGAGCAACTGGCGGCGGGACGGTTCCGCGCCACCACCTCGTACACCGAAGCGGCGCAACACGTCGACAACTACATTGTGACGGTCGGCTTGCCGGTGAAAAACGGCGATCCCGATCTGAATCCGCTGAAAAGCTGCGCCCGATCACTCGGCAAGGTGCTGAAAAAGGGCGACACCGTGATGATTCGCAGCACCGTGGTGCCGGGGACGACCGAAGAGGTGATCCTGCCGATTCTGGAAGAGGAAAGCGGCCTTGTCGCGGGGAAAGATTTTTATCTTACCTACTGCTCGGAGCGGATCGCTGAGGGGCGCGCGTTTGAAGAGTTTATTCACATGCCGCTGGTGCTGGGCGGCGTCAATCCGGCCAGCGCGGAAAAAGGCAAGGAACTGCTGTCGTTTATCAGCGAGACGGAGATTGCGGTCAGCGATATCCGCGTGGTGGAGACGGCCAAAGTGATCGAGAACATCCAGCGCGACGTCAATATCGCGATGGTGCAGGAGTTTGCCCGTTTCGCCGAAGCGTTCGGGATCGACACGTTTGAGTTGATCAAGGTGGCCAACACGCACAAGCGGGTCAACCTGTTGACACCTGGCCCGGGTGTCGGCGGATTCTGTCTTCCCAACGCGCTTTATTACCTGCAGCCGAAAGCGCAGGAGCTGGGCGTGCCGCTTACGCTGTTGCAAATGGCGCGCCGAATCAACGACGGCGTGCCGGAAGTGCTGGTGACGATGCTGGAGTTAGCGCTCGCCGACGCGGGCAAGACACTTGCGGGTAGCCGTGTCGCCGTTTTGGGCCTGGCGATGAAGGACTTTTCCAATGACGACCGGGTGAGCCCCATCCACGACCTGATCGCGCTGTTGACTTCGCGCGGCGCGGATGTGGCTTCCTACGATCCGGCGGTGCCCAGCCACTATCCGCACAAGAAGGACTCGCTGGAAGAGGCGGTGCGCGGTGCCGACGCCGTCTTTTTGACCGCCGTGCAGCAGGCGTTTGCCGACATCGACTGGCTGGCTGTCGCCGACCTGATGGCCAAGCCGCCGATTTTGTTCGATACGAAAAATCGCATTCCGCGCAGCGTCGACGAGGCTGTCAAAGTGGTGCGGGTATAACGAAAACGCTCTCCCTTTCACCAGGGAGAGCGTTTTTTTAGAAAAACTCCACCGTCGCGGCCAGGTTGATCATCGCGCGCATCGCCCGGTACAACTCGTACTGGTCGCTGGCGACGAAGCGGACGACGGTGCTGTCCGGCTCCAGCGCGGCTCGCGGCACGATCGCCGCCATCTCGGCCTCGCCCCGGTGAAAAAACTCGATGGCCAGCTCCAGCGGCAAGGTCGTTTGCACCGGCCGGATCGTCCGCGCTTTTTCCAGGGCGGCTCTGGTCTTCGCCTTAAGCACGGCCCTGCTCTGTGAAGGCGGCAGGCAGAGGGCGGAGGTGCGGGAGGTGGCTGTTTTTACGATGGCGGTGCAGATGCCGGGCACCAGCTCGGCCGCTTCTTCGGCCACCCGGTCGTCGCCTGAGACGAGGCAGACAGGGACGCCGCACAGTCCGGCGAAGATCGCGTTGAAGCCGAATTCGCCGACCAGCCGGCCGTTGACGTACATGTTCTTGACCACCCCGGACATGGTGTGGCTCAACACGCCGGGGACGCCGTGCCGGGCGTGGTAGCCGATGAAAAAGGCGGCGTCGAACGAGCTGTCCAGCCCGTGCATCATTGAATAGTCGCGCGGCGACCCGCACAACAGCGAGGCAGCGGGATGCAGGGCCTCCAAAAGAAGGTTGTTCAGCTTGTGATGACTGTCAGCGACAACAATCTCGCGCACGCCGTATTCCACGGCCGCTTCCACCACCGCATTGATGTCCTCGATCATGAACCGCCGTCCCCGCTCGTAGTTGCGCCCGTTGTCGGGATTGATGTAGGACGGGTCGACAATCCCCGTGATTCCTTCCATATCCACCGAGATATACAGCTTCATGCCTGGCTCCCCCATTTTGGCGTTTTTCCCCATTATTTCATGAAAGGCTGGATGCGTCTACCAATCAGGCGGTTGGGTTGTCCTGCAGGAAATGCTATGTCACAACATCAAAAGCAGGAGGGTACTTCACTTTGCCGATAATATCGTCAAGTGAGCCACTCTTGATTTCATGGACCATAAATACTTCATCTGGTACTCGGAATGGTGACTCAATTCCTTTGGTCTTTGCGGGTTGAAAGCCAAACCTGGGGTAAAAATTTGGGTGTCCTAACACTACAACATGTTCAAACCCTAAATCTTCGCACGTTTTTAATCCCTCTCTGACCAAAGCAGATCCTATGCCTTGGTTTTGGTATTCGGGTTTGACAGCCATTGGTGCAAGTCCTAGTGTTGGCACAATTCCCTTATTTGTTTCAATAAAGACAATACTAAACAAGATATGTCCAATCACTTCGTCTGTAACAGCAACCAAAGACAACTCTGGAACAAAAAACTCTGATTCTCTGATTGCTTCTACCAGTTTTGCTTCCTTTTCCCTTTTGAAAGCAAGGGTATTAACCTCACTGATTGCAGCGAAATCTCTACTTTGCTCTGGTCTGATTTTGAACAATGAATGACTTCCTTTCTAGCTGTTAGTTTATTGCCACTTTTCAATATATACTGTATTTGGAAAGTGGACAATAGTATGTTCTATTTTTCCCCTAGAGCCCATTTCAAACATAAAAACGATCCCAAAGCAAACATCCCGTCCCACTTTGGCAGTGAAACGGGATGTAGTCAGACTGATGAGTGCCACACAGGCTGGAGACCGAAATATGGTCAGACGAAATTGTAGTGACATAACGGACTTTGTCTACAGGGAGCTTCCGTCATCCGGACTGGAGCGTGCGGCGCAGACCTTCTGCAAGCGGGACGCTCGGCTCCCAGTCGAGTGCTTGTTTCATCGCAGCATTGCACAGATAGCTGTGGCGAATGTCACCCGGGCGCGGCGGACCGTACGTGCGCTCGACGCGCGTGCCGGCGAGCGATTCCAGCACGCCGATCAGCTGGTTGAGCGAGGTGGGCTGGCCAGTGCTTAAGTTCAGCACCTGGTTGTCCGCCTTGGCAAACGCGGCAATCATCGCGTCCACTACGTCTTCCACGTAGATGAAGTCGCGGGTTTGCTCGCCGTCGCCGTTGATGGTGAGCGGCTTGCCCTGCCGGATCAGGTCGGTGAAAATGGCGATCACCCCGCCGTCCGACTTGGGCAACTGGCGCGGTCCGTACACGTTGGCGAAACGAAAGACGGTAAACGCCAGACCGTACAGGTGCTGATAGGCGGCCAGATACCCCTCTCCCGCGTACTTGCTGACCGCGTACGGAGAAAGCAGATGGCCGGCCTCTTCCTCGCGAATCGGGAACCGGGTCGGCTCGCCGTAGACGGCCGCCGTCGAGGAGTAGATCACCTTGCGCACGCCGTAGCGTCGGGCCGCTTCCAACACATGCAGCATGCCGACGACATTGGTGCGCGCGTCCAGTTGCGGGTCACGCACGGAGACGGGCACGACGCTTTGCGCGGCGAGATGGACGACCACCTCCGGCTTTTCCGTGGCGAATATCTGATCAATCCCGTCGTCGCAGATGTCCATGCGGTAGTACGCCGCGTCTGGATGGACATTGCTCCTTCTCCCCGTACTTTCGTCGTCAATGACAGACACCTTGTGGCCAAGCGCGATCGCTTTTTCCACCAGATGCGAGCCGATGAAGCCCGCTCCTCCCGTGACCAGCACGTTCATGTGGTTTCACTCTCCATCTTCTCTTTATGCAGCCGCAGCGAACGGTACAACTCAAGCGTGCGAGCCGCCATCCGTTCGATTGTATAGTTCTCTTCCACCTGTCTGAGCGCTTCTTTGGTCAACTGCGAGCGCAGATGGGGATCGGCGGCCGCCATCCGCATCGCCTCTGCCAATTCCCTTGCGGACCCGGGGCTGACCGCGAGACCCGTGCGGCCCGGCTGGATAAATTCCTTCAGCCCGCCGACCGCGGTGGCGATCACCGGCACTTCCGACGCCATCGCTTCGAGAATCGTGTAGGGCAGTCCTTCGTGGAGCGACGAAATGACGAATGCGTCAAACGCGTGCAGACACGCGGGAATATCTTGGCGAAATCCGGTAAAGACAACCGCTTCGCGGATACCGAGCCGTTCAGCTGTCTGCTCCAAAAGCGGCCGCTCCGGACCGTCGCCGACCAGCACCAGCCGGTACGCCCGTCCCTGATCCTGGGCGGCAACTGTTGCGAACGCTTCCAGCATGTAAGTAAGTCCCTTTACCGGAACGAAGCGGGCCACAGTGCCAAACACAAACGCGTCAGCGGGGATCGACCACTCGGCCCACAGCCGCTGGCGGTCGGGCTGACGCATGTCGTTTCGGCGAAACGGCGACAGATGAATCCCGTTGTATATTAAACTGATGCGTTCATCCGCAATGCCTTCCTGATGCAAGATCGCGCGAATCGCCTGGCTGACGGCGATGTAGTGATCGTTCCAGCGGCGGGTGCTGCGCTCCAAAAGCGAAGCCACCCAATAGGCGAGCGGATTGGGATAGTCGTAGCGTCGATAGCTGTGCACCGTCGTGAGAATGGAACCAGCGCGGTGTCTCGCGGCCAGACGAGCGAGAAAATTGGCTTTCACGCCGTGGGAATGGACAATGTCAGGTTTGAACTCGTCCAGAACCGTTCGCAGTCCGGCAAGCAGACGAACGTCAAACCGTCCGTACTGAGCAAGTGGCGTCACAGGTATGCCTGCCTCGCGCAGCTTGCGGGCAAAGACGGTGTCGTAAAAACAGACAACGCCCGCCGTCACTTCGTCTTTCGGAAAGGACGCGAGCAGGTTGAGAATATGTTGTTCGGCGCCACCGAATTCTCCTCCGCCGATTACATGGAGGACGCGTAACATGCTTGTCATCTGATCCACCCGAACCTTTCCAAACAGACCATTTTCACTATAGCAGAAGCATGATGGATTCGCAATAAGACGGGACTTGTGGTATGGTTAACAATGAGATTTTTGACAAGGAAGGTTCGACCATGACAAAGACCAAAAACGTGTTGATGATCGCCCACGGGTTTCCCCCGATCGGCGGGGGAGGCGTGCCGCGACCGTTGAAAATGGCCAAATACCTTGGGGAGTTCGGCTGGAGGGTGCACGTGCTCACCGTTGATCCCGATTATCACGCAACACTGGACCCGTCGCTTTTGGCGCAGGTGCCGCCGGAGGTGAAGATCTACCGGGCGAAGGAACTGCCGCTTCTCCCTCGTCCGTCCGCCGCTCCGTCCGCGTCCGCAACCGCTTCCCGCGAAGCGGAGGGCGGCGCGCAGGCCGCTTCCGTCCGACCGCCGACCGCCCGGCTGAAGCAGCGGATCATCGGCGTGTTGAAAAAGGCCAAGCCGTACCTGTTGATTCCGGACGACAATATCCTCTGGTACCCGGCGGCTGTCAAGGTAGGCAGAGAGATCATGCGGCGAGAGCGGATCGACGTGATCTTCTCCACCTCGGGGCCGGTGACCGACCACCTCGTCGCCCAGCGGCTGGTCAGGGAATTCGGTTGCAAGTGGATCGCCGACTTCCGCGATCCGTGGACACAAAACATGCACCGTTCCGGGATTGGCTGGCGCGACCGCCTGGAAGAGCGGATGGAGGAGCGGGTGATGACGGGAGCGGACGCGATCACCACCGTCACCGCCACGTTCGCCGACAACTTCCGCCAAAAGTACGGCGGGCGGATTCGGCGGCTGGAGCTGATCTACAACGGCTTCGACCGGGCCGACTTTGCCGACCTGACCCCTGATGTAACGGCGCCGGGCCGCTTTCACGCCGTCTACGCCGGCATTCTCTACCAGAAGCGGAACCCGCGGCTGTTGCTTCGGGCGATCCGCGAACTGATCGACGAAGGTCTGGTGGACAAACGAAAGATCATGCTGTCGTTCGCCGGGGTGTTCGACTATCCCGGGTATTCGGACAATGCCGATTGTGTCGCCGAACTGGGGCTGGGCGACGTGGTGCGGGTGCTCGGCAATCTGCCGCACCGCAATGCCCTGTCGCTGATGAAAGGGGCGGACGCCCTCCTGCTGATTGGCGACGTGTCGCCGGACGCGGGCGCGTACATCCCCGGCAAGCTGTACGAGTACATGGGGGTGGGCAAACCGATCCTGGCGCTCAACATGCCGGGCGAGGCCACCGAGATCATCCGCCGCTTCCAACTGGGACGGGTGGCTGACCCGACCGACAAGGAAGCGATCAAGCGGGCGTATCTTGAACTGTACCGGGCGTGGAAGGAGAGCGAGCAAACCGGCGGTGCCGAAGCTGAAACCGGTGCGGACGGGGCGTCCCGCTTGCAGGCGGACGAGGAGTTCGCCGAGCGCGTCAAGCCGTACGAACGGCGCGAACAGGCCCGCCAGTTGGCCCAATTGATGGACGAGCTGGTGAATTGAAACCCCTGTTTGCTATGCGTCAACAGTTCGTCATTTCTTTTTGGATGATTGGTGAAACATCGGCACTCATTGTCCCGAAACGAGGGAAAAAGATGTAAAGTAAAAGTGTAAGGAAAACGCGCAAGGCAAGGGAGGAAAAGGTCATGTTTGTGAAGTGGTTGCGGACCAATGTGTACGCTGCAGGATTATTGACAGTTGCGCGACTCTGGCTGGGGTATGAATGGTTGACCGCAGGTTGGGATAAGCTGACTGGCGGATTTGACGCCAGCAGTTTCTTGCAGGGAGCGCTGAAAAAAGCCGGCGGCGAACATCCTGCCGTGTCGGACTGGTGGGCCGCGTTTTTGAGAGGATTTGCCCTGCCCAACGTCGGGCTGTTCAACGTCCTGATTCCGATCGGCGAATTTCTCGTCGGGCTCGCACTGATACTTGGCTTGTTCACCACGTTTGCGGCACTGATGGGCGCGGTGATGAACTTCGCCTTCCTGTTCAGCGGCACGACCAGCACCAATCCGCAGATGGTGCTCGTGGCCATCTTCATCCTGGTCGCTTCCCGCAATGCCGGCTGGTTTGGGCTGGATTACTACGCGTTGCCGTCCCTGGACAAACTGTTCAAACGCCGACCGCCGGAAAATACCCGCACGCGAACTGCCTGATTTCCGCGTGCAGCAGGAACGTGTGGGAAGACTCTCTTTATCCTGGCTATTTGTCGCAATGAAACGTCCGCTGCCGGTTTGCTCGTCCGGCGGCGGACTTTTTTTCTACACATTTTCTTTCTGTGACAGTTATGGTATTGTAAACAAGTGAGTTTTGCGGAAACGGAAGGTTTTCGCGACGTGGAAAAGGAGGAACGCTGGATGAGTCTCATCGACAACCGAGGCCGTCTGTTTGGTAAAATCAACCTGATCGACTTTCTGCTGATTCTCGTCGTCCTGGCGGCGGTTGCGTTTGGCGCGTACAAGCTGACCAAGGACCAGGACTTCACGATCATCGCGCCGGAGAAAAAAGTGATCGTGCAATTTTACGCCAACGGTCTGTATCCATTCGTCACCGCCAACATGAAAGAAGGGGATCTGATCCGCACGTTGGACACCAACGATCCGATCGGCAAAATCGTCCGCATCGACAAACGGCCCGCGATCAACCTGGTGCCGACCGCCGACGGCCGCATGGTGATCAGCAATGTGCCGGAGAAAGACAGTGTCTATATTGACGTGGAAGGCAACGCCAAACTGTCCAACGGGGTCCTGATGGCCGGCAGCACGCCGCTTCTGGTGGGCAACGAACTGAAGATCAAGGGTACCAGCTTTACCGTGCAAAGCGTCATCTCCCGCGTGACGGAGAAATAACAAAGGGGCGGACAAGCTATGAGAGCGTCTACGAGGACACGTCCGTGGCGGATGGTGCTGATCGTCCTGCTGCTGTTGGCCTTGGGCTTCGTCACGGCCGAGAAGCTGGCGCTTCGGGCCAAGCTGACGGGCGGGCCGCACAAGACCCGCATCGTCGTTTCCGCCGAAAAAATCCCCGGATTTGAGGCCCAGTCGCTCAAGGTGGGCGATCTGGTCTACAAAAAGGGGGAATTGACCCAACTGTTCGGCAAAATCGTCGACGTGCAGGTGAAGCCGGCCCGTGTCGCGTCCGTCGACAGACAGACGGGCGAGACACGGATCGTCGAGGCGCCGACCTACTACGATGCGTTTATCACCATTGAGGCGTCGGCCAACCTGTCGCCTCTGGGCAACACCCTGGTCAACAACAGCCTGCTGCAACTGAACCAGTATCTGCCGCTCTTCACCAGCCACTCGTCGGTGGAGACGCGGGTGATTTCGATCGACCATCGGACACAGGAGGGGAAAAGCTGATGTTTGGCTGGTTTCAACGCGTGTTTTTCTCCTCGTCTCAATACAGGCTGAAGCAAGCGCTTGACGCCGAGCCGCACTGGGTGTTCGTCGCCGTCGTCTTTTTTGTCGGCGGGTTGCTTCAGTTGATTCTGCAACTCGTCTTTCACGGGTTGTTGTTTTCGCTTGCCGCCGCGCTGGCCGTGGCTGCCGCAGGCGCTTACCTGTTCGCTGCAAGTGCGGGGGGCCGTTGGGAGTGGCTTACGGGAAGCTGGCCGGTTCGCATTTGTCTCGATCTTTGGAACCACGACGAGGAGTAATCACTATGCCTAGATGGAAGATGTACCTGCCGGCGTTGTTGTTGCTCGTGTTTGGCGCGGCGCAGGGGAAAAGCGGAATGGCGATTGAGCTTACCCTGTACGCGTCGTTCTACCTGGCCGGGTTGTACAAAAAAGAATACACGCTTTACCTGTTTGCGCTTGCCTTTCCGTTCATGACCTATCGACCGCTGATGTTTTTTTTGCTGGTGATGGTCTTGTTGCTTCTTGTCGAGGGCGTGAGCAAGGAGCGGCTCGTGGCCGTGTGGAAGAGCAAGGTGTTTCGCGCCTCCGCGTTTTTCGTGCTGGCGACCGGGATTACGGCGATCACCTCGGTCAACCTGCGCGAGAGCATGGGCGAGTACCTGTTGTACTACATTCCCAGTCTGTTGTTGACGGCGGTGCTGATGCTGTTCGTCGAGTCGCGAGCGGTGCTTTACCGCTTCCTGCTCTGTCTCGCCGTCTCGTGCGCCCTGGTCTCGCTCTACGGGATTGCGCAGTATTTTCAACTGGATGTCACCTCGCTCAAATGGGTGGACGTCAAGCAGAACCCGCTCTTGAGCAAGCGGATTTTCGCCACGTTCGGCAATCCCAACGTGTTTTCGCAGTATCTGATCATGATGCTGCCGCTGATGTTCGCGCTGCTCTACTACGTGCGCAACTTCTGGCACAAGGTGCTGCTCGCCCCGTTGTTTGCGATCGGTTCGCTGGCTCTGGTGCTGACCTATTCGCGCGGCGCCTGGGTGGCGTTTGCCCTGGCCGGTTTGATCATGCTGATCCGGCTGGACCGCAAGATCATCCTCGCCGGGCTTGTGTTGGTGCTGGTGGCCGTCTTCTTCGACCTGATCCCTGAGGTGATCAAGATGCGGATCGCCTCGATCGCCAACCCGAGCGCGGACACCTCCGGCTCGTACCGGCTGGAGATGTGGACATCGGCTGCCGCCCTGATCCGCGATTACTGGCTCACGGGGATCGGCATGGACCAGAGCACGTTTTTCAAAGTGTACGTCGACTACCAGATGCCGAGCGTGACGGTCTTCCACTTCCACAACATCTGGATCCAGGCGATCGTCACCGGCGGGGTGCTCGGCATCGCCTCCCTCTGCTACCTGTTCTACCAGATGCTCAAGACCAGCTTTACGATTACCGCCAACCGCGAGAGCGGCCGCGTCGCCCTGTGGGGGATCGCCCTGTTCGCCAGCGTGGTGGCGATCGGCGTCGCCGGGATGACCGAAGACGTCTGGCGCAACTACCGGGTGATGATGGCGTTTTGGGTGATTGCGGGTATCATCGGCGGCATCGAGAAATTGCTTCGACTGGAGAGACGAAACGATGAAACAGCGTAGTGTCGCCTTGATCGGCGTTTACCCCCCGCCCGTCGGGGGGATTTCTGTGCATATCCAGCGGCTGTGTGACGCGCTTGAGGCCAGGGGAATCCCGTTTACCGTGTACGACAATACCCCGGGCGACAAGGATCGGGACGTGGTCTACACCGGCCCGATCGAGTCTTGGACGTGGAAATACCTGTTCCGTTGCAAGGAAGAGGTGGTTCACGTCCACTTCCTGCGTTGGCAGGTGCGGTTTGTGCTGGCGCTCTTGGGCCTGCGCGGCAAACGGGTGATCTTCACGTTTCACAGCATGCGCGAGGAGGAGCAGCTTTCGCGGGTGAAACGGCTGGGCATCAAGCTGACCAGCCGGCTGGCGGAGGCGTTTATCGTGGTCAACGAGGAGATCGGCAAACGGCTTGTGGCCTACGGCGTCGACCCGGCCAAGATTCACTGCATCCCGCCGTTTATTCCGCCCAAGCCGGTGGACGGCGAATTGCCCGAGGTGCTGAAGCGTTTCCTCGGCGGCGATCACACGCGGCTGGTGCTGGCCAACGGGGCGGTGGGCAGCTTTTTCGAGGGGGTCGACCTGTACGGGTGCGACCTGTACATGGACCTGTGCGAAAAGGTGGCGGCCGTCAACCCGGACGTCCGGTTCGTCTACAGCGTGACGCACGTGGTCAACCGGGACTACTACGACCACTTGCGGCAACAGGTGCAGACGCGCGGCCTTGCCGACAAATTCCTGTTTCTGGAATCTCCGGACGAGTACCAGACGATTCTGCGCAAGGCCGATCTGTTCGTGCGCCCCACCTACAGCGACGGGGACGCGATCTCGCTGCGCGAAGCCTTGCATTTCCGCATTCCCAGCATCGCCAGCGACGCGGTCGACCGGCCGCCGCTTACGGTGCTGTTTGAAAACCGCAATCTCGACGATCTGTACGAGAAGGTGACGGCCGTACTCAACGGGGACGTGCGCATCGCCTTTGACGAGACGGCGCAGCCCGATTACGCCGATGCCGTGATCCGGCTGTACCGCCTGTAGGGGAGTGCGCCATGAGCCGGTTTCAACGTGTGGTAGCGATGATTTTTCTGGTGACGCTGTTGGGCAGGGTGCTCGGGTTTGTGCGCAATCTGTACGTCTCGGCCGCGTACGGAACGGGCCTGGAAGCGAGCGCCTACTACGCCGCCGTGGTGATTCCGATGACCTTGTGGGTGGTGTTTCCCGGAGCGGTCAACGCCCTGTTCATCCCGACGATGAAAGGGGTGATGGCCACCGGCGACCGCGAGCGGGAGAAGGAGCTGTACAGCAAGGTGCTCACCCTGACCATTCTGGTGAGCGGCGCGCTCAGTCTGCTTGGCTGGCTGTTAACCGGGCCGGTGACCAACCTGCTGGTGCCCGGGTTCTCCGCCAACGGGAAAGCGTTGGTCGGCGAACTGCTCGTCTGGATGTGGCCGTCGCTCTTGTTTATCGGGCTGATGAGCCTGTGGTCGAGCGTGCTGAACGCGCACGACCGGTTTTTTTCCGCCACCTTGAGCGGCGTGGTCAACTCGGTCGTGACCATTCTCTGCTTTCTCATCCTGGTGCCCCAATTCGGCGTGATCGGGCTTGCGATCAGCACCACCGTCGGCTTTGCGATGGGCACGTTTACCATGCTGCCCTCGCTTGTTCGGCTTTCGATTCCGTTTCGCTGGAATTTTCGCTGGCGGCACGATCCCGACCTGCGCAGCATGGGGGAACGCTTCGTTCCCATCCTGATCGGGCTGATTCTGGGACAGATCACGGTCTTTTTTGAAAAAATTCTCGGCTCCGGGCTGGGCGAGGAGAAAATCTCCGCGCTCGCCTACGCGATGACGATCGTGCAGTTGCCGATGATGGTGGTCGGCGCGGTCACCGTGCCGCTGTTTCCGCTCCTTTCCGAACACGTGAAAAAGCAAAACCTGGAAGAGATGAAGCGGATTCTCAACCTCGGTCTTCGCTACATCGTTGTGTTGCTGGTGCCGGTCAGCGCCGGGTTCATCGTCCTGGGCAAGCCGCTGGTCCGGTTTTTGTACGAAGGCAATCAGTTCGGGGCACACGACACCGATCTGACGTACTGGGCGCTGATGTTCTACGGACTGGGGCTCTTCGCCATGGCCGGACGCGACCTGGTCACGCGCGGGTTTTACGCGCTGGAAGACACGCGCACCCCGATGGTGGCGGGCGCGGTCGTGATCGTCATCTACATCGGCCTGGGTCTTGGGCTGGTGCGCTTCCTCGATCACGGCGGAATCGCGTTGGCGATGGCGTTGTCGATGATCGCCAACCTGATCCTGCTCTGTCTTACGCTCAGGAGAAAGATCGGCCCGTTTGTCACCGGCGAGTTTTACCGGACGGCGGGCAAATCCGTCGTTGCCTCCCTGGTGATGGCGCTCGCCGTGCAAGCGGTCCAGGCGGTCGTGCCCTTTCCGCGTCCGTGGCTGGCCTTTACCGCCTTGAGCGTCGTGGGCATGCTCGTGTACGGCGTCGCCCTGTTTCTTGTAAAAGAGCCGCTCTTAAACCGCATCCTCGCCGATGTGAAGCAGCGGGCCGCCCGGCTGCGCCGTCGTCAGACCTAGCGAAACGGCCGCAAGATTGCAAGATTGAATCAACATGACGCCGAATGTGCGGTTGAGTTGTTGACAAAAAGCCGTCCGAGACGGTAGGCTAACAGTACAACTGAATCAGACGGGAGCTTGGGGGAACCAGGCTGAGAGGACGGCTATTCTGCCGTCGACCGTAGAACCTGAACTGGGTAATGCCAGCGGAGGAATGAACAGACGCGGAACAGACTTGGGCGATCGGTCCGGCCCTGTGTGCACAGGGGCCGTGGCCGTTTCGTGAAGCAGCTTCCTCCCGCACTTTATTTCCCTAAAGTGACGTGGAGGAAGCTTTTTTGTTTCCCGTCCTCCTCTGCCTCCTGGACACCGGTTGATTCAGCCGATACTTTTTTTACGCCAAAGGAGGCCTGTCATGAGCGACAAAAACCAATCGATCACCGCAACCGGGATCTCTGTGTTTCCGGGGAGCAAAAAAGTGTACGCGCAAGGCTCCACTCCCGACATCCGGGTGCCGATGCGCGAAATCGAACTGTCTCCCACCGAGAGCCCGTCCGGCAGCGTGGACAATCCGCCTGTCCGCGTCTACGACACCAGCGGCCCCTACACCGACCCTGAGCATTCGATAGACATCCGCCAGGGGCTGCCGACGATCCGGCACGACTGGATTCTCGCGCGCGGCGACGTCGAAGCCTACGAAGGGCGCGCGATCAGACCGGAGGACAATCGCTTCCGGCCGGGCGATCTTCGCGCCGATCTGGAGGTGTTTCCCGGTCCGAAACGCAAGCCGCTTCGGGCGAAGCCGGGCAAAAACGTCACCCAGTTGCATTACGCCCGGCGGGGGATGATTACGCCGGAGATGGAGTTTATCGCCATCCGGGAAGGCGTTTCGCCGGAGTTTGTTCGCGAGGAAGTGGCGCGCGGCCGGGCGATCATTCCGGCCAACATCAACCATCCGGAGAGCGAGCCGATGATCATCGGCCGCAATTTCCACGTGAAGATCAACGCCAACATCGGCAATTCGGCTGTCACCTCCTCGATCGAGGAAGAGGTGGAAAAAATGACCTGGGCGATCCGCTGGGGGGCGGACACGATCATGGATCTGTCCACCGGAAAAAACATTCACACAACCCGCGAGTGGATCATCCGCAATTCCCCGGTGCCGGTCGGAACCGTTCCGCTCTACCAGGCGCTGGAAAAAGTGGGGGGAAAGCCGGAGGAATTGACCTGGGAGATCTACCGCGACACCTTGATCGAGCAGGCGGAGCAGGGGGTGGACTACTTTACGATCCACGCCGGTGTGCTGTTGCGCTACATCCCGCTCACGGCCAATCGCGTGACCGGCATCGTCTCGCGCGGCGGGTCGATCATGGCCGCCTGGTGCCTGGCGCATCACGAGGAGAACTTCCTGTATACGCACTTTGAAGAGATTTGCGAGATCATGAAGACCTACGATGTCGCCTTCTCCTTGGGCGACGGACTGCGCCCCGGCTCCATCGCCGACGCCAACGACGAGGCGCAGTTCCGCGAACTTAAAACGCTGGGCGAGCTGACCCGAATCGCCTGGGAGCACGACGTGCAGGTGATGGTGGAAGGACCGGGCCACGTCCCGCTGCACAAGATCCAGGAGAACATGGATCTGCAACTGAAGATCTGCCACGAGGCGCCGTTCTACACGCTGGGGCCGTTGGTGACCGACATCGCGCCCGGATACGACCACATCACGTCGGCGATCGGCGCGGCGATGATCGGCTGGATGGGAACGGCGATGCTGTGCTACGTCACGCCGAAAGAACACCTGGGATTGCCCAACAAAAACGACGTCCGCGACGGCGTGATCGCCTACAAGATCGCCGCCCACGCCGCCGATCTGGCCAAAGGGCATCCGCGCGCGCAGGTACGGGACGACGCGCTGTCCAAGGCCCGTTTTGAATTCCGCTGGCGCGACCAGTTCCACCTGTCGCTCGATCCGGAGCGGGCGATGGAATACCACGACGAAACCTTGCCCGCAGAAGGGGCGAAAACCGCGCACTTCTGCTCAATGTGCGGCCCGAAATTCTGCAGCATGCGCATCACCCACGACATCCGCAACTACGCCGAGACCAACCGGCTGACGGTGGAAGAGGCGATGCATAAGGGGATGCGGGAGAAAGCTGAGGAGTTTCGCCAGAGCGGGGGAAAGCTGTACACGTGAAAAAACGCCGTGGCGTGCGCCATGCACGCCACGGCGTTTTTCGTCATGTCAACACAAATCGGCGGATGGCCGTCGCCACTCCGTCGGGGTCGTCCGGATCGGTCACGTGATCGGCGGCCGCTTTCACCGCGTCAGGGGCCCAGCCCATCGCCACGCCGATGCCGGCCCACTCGATCATCGGGATGTCGTTGCTGCTGTCGCCCGCAGCCATTACCTCGTCCCGGCGGATGCCCAGCGTCTCGCACACCCAGGCCAGTCCCGTTCCCTTGTTCGCCTCCGGGTGGATGATCATCATCTCCGGAACGCCGTCGCGGTAGGTGACGGTGTGCACGCGGTACTCGTCGGACGGTTCCGAAAGAAATTGGCGCAAAAGGGCCACTTCCCGCTCGCCCTTGACAAACAGTTGTGTCGGCGCCTCCGTAAGCCAGTCGGCCAGCCCCGGCACCTCCACGTCGATCTGCGGCCGCAGCCTGGGGCGGAAATCGTCACGGACGAGCGTAAACAGATTTTTCTCGTGCGCCGAGCAGATCATCATGATTCTCTCCCGCTCGGCGAACGCAAGAATCCGCTTCGCCGTCGCAAGCGGAATCGTCCATCGCTTGACGCAGCGGCCGTTCCTGTCGTAGATCTTCGTCCCCGAACCGCAGACCGCGTATCCGCTGAGGTTGAGTTGCCGGTAAAACCCTTCCGTGGAAAACCAGCCGCGCGCGGTGGCCAGTACGATCTCAACGCCCTGTGCGCGTGCCGCTTCCACGGCCTCGCGGTTGGCGGGTGAAATGGTCTGGTCACCGGCGAGCAGCGTGTCGTCCAGATCCAAGGCGATTGCTCGAATCATCGTACCCTCCCGGTCTCGTGCGCAAGCTTACGCTTTTTGGTAGACACAGACGACCATTTTTACGAAGTATTCACGCAGGACGGGCAGTTTCGCCAACCCGGAGACGATCCGCCGAAGCGGAATCTCCCGCTCGTAGACGGCCGGGTGGGGGACGCCGCGCTGAATGCGGCGGAAGCGGGCGATCGTCATCCGGTTGATGTAGGAAAAATACTCGCGTCCATTGGCGTCCTGGCTGATGCGGAAGCGGATGCGGTCGGCGCCGTCGGGCAGCGGCTCCACCAGCCGCTTGTACGCCTCGATCATGGCCTGCTCCGAGAAGAGCGAGTGCACCCACGGGATGCCGATCGCATCCGAGAGATGCGCCCCGTAGGGGTGGTAATACGGCGGGAAGTTGATGTACAGGTGCCCGCCGCGCTTCAGCACGCGAAAGCACTCGGCCAACGTCTGTTCCGGCTGGTCGACGTGCTCCATCGCGTCGTTCATCACGATCGTGTCAAACGTCTCGTCGGCAAACGGCATGGCCGACGCATCTGCGGTCATGAAGCGGGCAACGTCGGCAAGCCCTTTTTCCCGGGCGAAGGCGTTGCCTTCTGCGGCGTAATGCGGTACGATGTCGATTCCGATGATCTCTTTCGGCCCGAACGTGGCGTAATAACAAGTTTTGCCCCCGCCGCCGCAGCCGATGTCGAGCACCGTTTTGCTGCGGAACATCTCTTCCTGGGAGTGGTACGGCAGGAAAAACTGGATGGTTTGTTCCCCTTTGACGAACTGCCACTCCGTGTAACTCATCTTGCCGTCGTTGGCCAGGTTGAACGGGTGGACAGGCAGGGGAAACATTTTATTTAAGCCGATCAACAGATTGGCGGCGATTGACATACCCGATCCCTCCTTTGCGGTCGCGCTTACTTCGTGCCTGCGAGCGCCTTGAGCACCAGTTCGCTGCTTTTCATCGCCTCGCGGGCCAAGATCCGGGAACGCTCGGCGATAACCGCCCGCTCCTGTTCCAGGCGGCTTGTCCGCTCACACAGGAGCGCGAGCAGCGCGTCGGCGTCCAGGTCGCGGATGTGGCCGGCGCACGGCATTCCGGCCCGCTCGGTGAACCGGTCGATTTTCGGGTCGTAGGAGACGGCGGTGAACGGAACCTGCAGCACGCACGCCAGAATCAGCGAGTGCAGGCGCATGCCGACCACGTAGTCGCAGTGTTTCAACACGCTCATAATCTCGTGAAAGGTAACCGGCTGCTCCAACAGACGCGCACCCGGTTGCGTCATCAGTCCGATAATGTCCCGCGACGGCGCCAGATCGCTCGGATAGTGCATCGGCAGGAACAATACGTTCCACCCGTTGGCGAGATAGTAATCCGCCGCCTTGGCGATCGCCTGCTTGAACCGTTGCTCCTGCTTCCAGTCGCGGACGGAAAAGGCGACCAACGGCTTCGTCATGTCGGAAAACAACTGGCCGAGCAATTCTCGGCCGGGGTCGGCGCTTACATGGTCAGGGTGGATCGTCAATGCGGGGTCGGCCGTCACGTACACCGGAGCGGTCACGCCGCAGGCCTTGAAGTCTTCGCCCGAGCCGTGGTCGCGCACGGTAATCACGTCGACGCGATTTACCACCTGCTGAATCAAGAAGCGGCTGAACGGCCGCAAGATCGGGCCGAATCCCTGCGCGTAAAAGACCACGGGTTTGCCCAGCAGTTTCGCGATCGTGACGATCCCCAGATAATACAACACGCTGCGCGGGCTGGTCACATCCTGCATCAGGGTGCCCCCGCCCATCACCAATAGATCGCTTCGTTTTAGCTCGCGGACAATGGTCGACAGGCGCCAGCGGTTGTAGGCCGGAATTCCGAACAGGGATGTCGTACGCTCTGGCTGGTTCGACAGGACGGAGAGCTGGATATGCGGTTGTTCCCGTCTCAGCGAGGTAATAATCCCGTACAGTACAACATCGTCCCCGGCATTGTTAAACCCGTAATAACCGGAGATGAGAATTCGCGGCATGGGAGAACCTTCTTTCTTTGCAACATGCACAAACTTCGTCAGAAACGAGGCACCCCCCGGTGAGCGGAGGGAACAACCTCAAGTATAATCGAGAAAACAGAGCCAAGTAAAGCAAACGGGCGCAGAGCAGCCGACGCTGATGGGCCGCTCGATTGCACATCTTGTATATTTTAGCACGTGCGGCAGGCAGATTCCAGAGAAAAACGTCCACGCGAAAACCGGTGACACGTGTAACCGCCGTGTGGGAAAATAAAAAATGTGAGACAATTCAAAATAAGGAGGAGTACCTGTGGATTCTGTCGTGATCGTGGCCGCAGGCCGCACGCCGATCGGTTCCTTCGGCGGGGCGCTCAAGGACGTGAGCGCCCGCAAGTTGGCAGAGATCGTCATTCGCGGGGTGATCGAGCGTTCTGGGATCGATCCCGCTTTGATCAATGAGGTGATTCTCGGCAACTGCATCCAACGCACTGACGAGCCCAACATCGCCCGCACGGCCGCCATCGACGCCGGACTGGGCAAGGAAGTGACCGGTTTCACCGTCCAGCGGCAGTGTTCGTCCGGTATGCAGGCAATTGTAAGCGGTACCAACCAGATTCAGCTCGGCGACAGCGAGGTGGTGATCGCCGGAGGCGTGGAGAGCATGAGCAATGCGCCATACGTGCTGAAAAACGCCCGCTGGGGCAAGCGGATCATGCACGGCGAGATGACCGACGCGATGTGGGAGTTGTTGACCGACCCGCATCACAACATCCTGATGGGCGAAACCGCCGAACGGCTGGCCGACAAGTACGGCATCTCCCGAGAGGAGCAGGACGAAATCGCCTGGCGCAGCCACCAGAACGCGATCCGCGCGATCGACGAGGGACGCTTCCGCGACGAGATCATTCCCGTGCCGCTTCAGAAGCGAAAAGAGACTCTCCTGTACGAGACGGACGAACATCCGCGCCGCGACATCACGCTCGCAGGATTGCACGCGCTCAAACCGGCGTTTCGCGAAAACGGGACCGTCACCGCAGGCAACGCCTCCGGGCTCAACGACGGCGCTTCCGCCGTGCTGTTGATGAAAGAAAGCCGGGCGCGCGACCTGGGGCTTGCACCGCTGGCCCGCATTGTCTCCTACGCCTGGGCCGGCGTGGAAGCCGACCTGATGGGCTACGGGCCAGTTCCCGCGACGAAAAAGGCGCTGGCCAAAGCGGGACTCAGCCTTGCTGACATCGACCTGATCGAGGTGAATGAGGCCTTCGCCGCCCAGTACCTCGCTGTGGAGAAACTGCTGGAGTTGCCCCGCGAGATTACCAATGTCAACGGCAGCGGCATTTCGCTCGGCCACCCGGTGGGCTCCACCGGCTGCCGGATCGTCGTCACGCTGTTGCACGAGTTGAAGCGGCGCAATCTCAAGCGCGGACTGGCCACGCTCTGCGTCGGCGGCGGCATGGGCATGACGATGATCGTGGAGCGCATCTAGTATAAACCGTGGCCGGATTGGCGAGACTAGGAACGAACCCCATCCAACAGCGCAGATGGGGTTTTTTCTTCAGCCATTAGAACGCGTAAACGTCCCGATCCCCCATTCCGTTGGTTGGAAAGGGGGGCGGGGCCCCGTCCGGCACAACGTGAGGTTACGCCGGGCGGGTTTTCAAAAGGGGGCTCGGTACCGGCTATGATCCGTTCGTTTTTCCGCACCCGCACCGGGCGGTTTCTCGTCTTCGCCCTGTTGACGATCGTCCTGGCTGCGGGTGGTTACGCTCTGTACTCCGCCTATCAACTCAAGCAAATGACCCGGCAGTGGTACCACCCGCTGGCCGACGCCCCCCGACCGTCGCTTGCCGACTCAGCGAAAGAGGCGGCCCAACCGCCTGTCCTCCATCCGGAGATGTTCGCCAAGCCAAAACCGCTGCCCCCGTTTACGTTGCTGTTGATCGGCATCGACAGCCGCGACGGCGAGCGCGCCCGTTCGGACACGATGATCCTCGCCGCCGTCCACCCGGACCGGCAGCGCGCCTATCTGCTCTCGATTCCACGCGACAGTTACATCGAACTGCCCGGGCGCGGGTACGACAAGCTGAACCACGCGATGGCGTTCGGCGGCCCGGCTCTGCTGAAACGCTCGCTCGAATCCTTTCTCGACGTCAGGATCGACCGCTACATGACCATCGACTTCGACGGCTTTCGCAAGATCGTCGATGAACTGGGAGGCGTGCGCATCCACGTCAAAAAGCGGATGAAATACACCGATCCGACCGACAACACCGCGATCGACCTGTACCCCGGCTGGCAAAACCTGAACGGCAAGCAGGCGTTGGACTACTCGCGCTACCGCAAAAGCGATCTCGGCCGCGAGGACAGCGACTACGATCGGATCGCCCGCCAGCAGGAAATCCTGAAGGCCCTGGCCAACAAAGGGGAATCCGTCCAGGCGTTTTTCAAGGCGTTCAAATTGATGGACATTCTCGGCCAACACGTCAAGACCGACCTCGGCGAAGACGAGATCGCCTCACTATTGGCCACCTATTACGATCCGAAGGACAACCAGCTTGTCACCGACACCCTGAACGGCACGGACGAGCGCATCTGGCACAACGGCATTCGCGGCTGGTACTACCTGGTGCCGAAGGCCGAACGGGATCGCGTCCGCGCCCGCTTGAAGCAGGAATTGGCCCACTGACAGCGTGACGCGGACTCACAACTCCGGTCTTTTTGTTCACACCCGCCGTCGAGCGGCCTTTCATATTTTCTGTTGGAAAAATAATTAAATTTCGAATACAATGGAAACAGGAAGAGGTTATGCATACGGATCGTGCGGAGAGAAGAGCATTCACAGGATTGGAGGGAAGGATGTCCATGTCACATGCCAAGCCTTGGATTGCCAGTTATCCGCCTGAAATTCCGGCGTCACTGGAATACCCCCGTGTTCCGTTGACGCACTTTTTGGAAGAAGCGGCGAAAGAGTACCCCGCCAACCATGCTCTGTATTTCATGGGAAAAACGATTACGTATGCCGAGTTGCTGACGTTGTCGTACCGGTTTGCCCACGCGCTCATGAAGCGCGGGGTAAAAAAGGGCGACCGCGTCGCCATCATGCTGCCCAATACGCCGCAGTCGGTGATCGCCTACTACGGCGCGTTGTTTGCTGGCGCGACGGTCGTGCAGACCAATCCGCTGTACACCGAGCGGGAGCTCATGTTCCAGTTGGACGACTCCGGCGCGGAGACGATCCTCACGCTTGATCTATTGTACAACCGGGTGATGAACGTCAAACCCGCGACGCCGCTCAAACGCGTCATCATCACCAGCATCAGCGATTTTCTGCCGTTCGTGAAAAAGCTGTTGTACCCCCTGGCGCAGCGCAAACAGGGCGCGAAACCGCAGATCGCCTACAGCGAGACCGTCGAGTCCTTTCTTGCCCTGTTATCCGAAAGCGCTTCCACACCGGTGAAGGTGGAGGCCGATCCTGAAAACGATCTGGCCTTGTTGCAGTACACCGGCGGCACCACCGGCACGGCAAAGGGCGTCATGCTGACGCACAAAAACCTGGTGGCCAATGCCGTCCAGTGCAACGCGATCATGTACAAACTGAAGCGCGGGCAGGAAAAGATCATGGGTGCCCTGCCGTTTTTCCACGTGTACGGGATGACGGCGGTGATGAACGTGGGCATCCTGATGGCGGCGGAGATCATCCTCGTGCCGCGTTTCGACGTCAAACAGATCCTTCAGCTGATCAGCAAGCTTCGGCCGACGGTCTTCCCTGGCGCGCCGACGATGTACATCGCGTTGATCAACCACCCCGAACTGAAGAAGTACGACTTGTCCTCCATCGAGGCGTGCGTCAGCGGTTCGGCGCCGCTGCCGCTTGAGGTGCAGCAGCGGTTTGAGGAATTGACCGGCGGCAAACTGGTCGAAGGATACGGCCTGACGGAATCGTCCCCCGTGACCCACTCCAATCCGATCTGGGGCCGTCGTATCAACGGCAGCATCGGCCTGCCCTGGCCGGATACCGACGCCCGCATCGTCGATCCCGCCACCGGCGAAGACCTGCCGCAAGGGCAGATCGGCGAACTGGCGGTCCAAGGTCCGCAAGTGATGCGCGGGTACTGGAACCGGCCGGAAGAGACGAAAAACGTGCTCAGAGACGGCTGGCTGTTTACCGGCGACATGGCGTACATGGACGAAAACGGCTATTTTTACATCGTCGATCGGAAGAAGGACATGATTATCGCCGGCGGCTACAACATCTATCCGCGCGAAGTGGAGGAAGTGCTGTTCGAGCATCCGGCGATCCAGGAAGCGGCGGTCGTGGGCGTGCCCGATCCGTATCGCGGCGAGACGGTGAAAGCGTTTGTCGTGGTGAAAAAAGACCACCAGGTGACGGAAGAGCAGCTCAACGCCTTTTGCCGGCAACGGCTCGCGGCGTACAAGGTGCCGCGCATCTACGAATTCCGCTCGGAACTGCCAAAAACGATGGTGGGCAAAGTGCTGCGCCGCCAACTGCAGGAGGAATCCAGGCAAGCGGCCGGACATCAGGATCAGTCGACTGCCCAGTCAGGTTGAACGTGCCCTCAACATACTCGCGGTACCTTGTCCACTGTCGGACGAGGTACCGTTTTTTCTGGCCGCCAGCGATCCAGGCATCGCTTCTGTTATCAGCTTTCTTTGATCAGCCGAGCGGCTGTTGTCCCACGTCTTCCGAGATCTCCACCGGTTCGTCATGGATGTCGTGGGCGCCGTACTGTCGCAACGTCTGGACGATGGAATCGCGCAGCGCGGGATTGGGCACGCCGACCGTGAGGACGACTGCCCCCTTTTCGACATGTTCAGCCATTCGCTCTGCCGTGTAGCGGTTGACCCCCAGGTCGAGGAAGCCTCCGGCGATCCCGCCTGCGGTCGTGCCGGCCAGCGCGGCGATAATCGGACCGAAGGCGAGGACAGGACCGATCCCGGGAACGAGCAGGGTGCTCATCCCGATCGCCAGTCCCAGGCCGCCGCCGATCAACGCCCCCCACCCCATTCCGTTTATCATCGTGTCCGCGCTCAGATCGAGTGAACCGGCCTGCGCGTCCGGTTTGTGCACGATGGAGATATCGTCCCGGTTGACGTATGCCAGCAGGGCGTGGTACGCCTGTTCCGCCTGATCCGGCCTGTCAAACACGGCGATGATGTGTGGATGCATGCTGGACACCTCCTACAGCGTCTTGAGATAGTTGATGACCGCGTTGATCTGTTCGCTGTCCAGCCCGAGGTTGGGCAGGGCAGGCATCTGGCCGCGCCCGTTGAGCAGGGTTTGCCGAATCTGCTGTTCCGTCAGTCGCTTGGACACGCCAGCCAGTCCGGGACCGACCAGTTTTTCGTGGGTGATGTTGTGACAAGCCGTGCAATTTTGCTGAAAAATCTTCTCGCCGTCATACGGGGCGTCGCTTTTGCCCTGCGGTCCGGACGCTTCCAGCCGGTCGTTGATCGGCGTCGCCGTCAAGGCATACACCAGGGCCCAGGCGCCGAGGAAAATGTATGTCCCGATGAGAAACCTGGGCACTTTGGCGTTTCCCATACGGATGCCGGACACTTCGTGAATCGGCTCGTTTTTGTCGGGTTTTTCGGTTTGGTCGTTGCGGTTTTCTTGGTCAGCCACGTGTCGTCACCGTCCTTGGCTCGGCGGGAGAGCGGTGGTTCCCGCCGTGGATGGAGCAGGTTTCAAACTCATCAGGTAGGCGATCAGATCCTCCCGTTCCTGCTCGGTCAGATAACTGTACGAAGGCATGATGCTGCCGGGCAACACGTCGCGCGGGTTGGTCAGATGCTTGCGGTGCCAGTCCGGGCTGGTGCGCCGCCCCACCCACATCAGGTCCCCGCCGGTGCGGATCGTCCCTTGCATCACCGGCGAGTCGTAGTAGTAGTCTTCCGGAACGGAGACCGGACCCAAGCTGGTGTCCGCCTTCACCGCCCGCACGTACTGCGTGTGGCAGGTGTGGCAGCCTTCACGGATGTAGATTTGCCGCCCCCGGTATTCCGGGGTGCCGGGCTTGTAGTTGCGTGCCTCGGCGTTGGCGTTGGGATGGCTCAACGATTCTTCGAAAAACGGCAGGTACACGGTCGCGATCGCCCCGGTGATAAACAGCACGAGGGATCCGATGATAAAAGGAGCGGTGGAAGTTTCCTTGGGGGCCATGTCGCAAGACTCCTTTCGCGTCGATTAGGCGGTTTTTTGTCCGGCTTGCTCCACGGGCACACCGTGTTTTGCCGAGCGGTAGATGTTGTAGGCGAACACCACCTGGCCGAGGAACATCAGCAGTCCGCCCACTTCGCGCACAATCGAGAACGGTCGCAGCGCCGTCATCACCTCGACGAACTGCAGGCCGTACTGCTTGCCCTCCGCCCAGGCGAAACCCTGCAACACGCCTTGCGTCCACGTGGTGAAGGCGAACATCAAAAAGCCGATGACGGAAAACCAGAAGTGGGCGTCCATCAGTTTTTTGCTGTAAATCTCCCTGCCGGACCAATCGGGGAAGCTGTAGTATATCAGCGCGAAACTGACGAACGAAAACCCGGCGAACAGCGGCATGTGCGCGTGGCCCACCACCCAGTTGGTAAACTTGAGGATCGAGCTTGGGCCCATCAGGCTTTGAAACGGCCCCTGCAAGCAGGTGATCAGGTAAAAAATCGAGCCGGTGATGACGAATTTGAGCGGGATGTTTTGCGAGAACAGATGCCATTTGCCTTTCATCGTGCCGAACACGTTGGCCAATACCGTCCAGACGGGAATGATCAACAGCACCGACGGGATGATGCCCGCCTTCATGATCCAGGCGGGGACGGGACCGTTTTGCAGGTGGTGCGGCCCGTTCCAGACGTAAAAGGTGGCGATGGTCCAGAAGCCGATCAGCGACAGCTTGTGGCTGTACAGCGGGTTTTTCGTCAGCTTGGGCAGCAGGTAGTAGATAAACGCCACCCCGATCGTCGTAAACCACAGGCCGACGATGTTGTGTCCGTAAAACCACGCCGCCAACGCCTGCGGGATGCCGCCGATCCAGCCGTTGGGAATGTTGCCGACGATGAACAAAAGCGGAAACCACAACAGCGAGCCCATGATGTACCACAGGCTGACGTACAATTGCCGCTCCGTGCGATTGGCGATGGTGCGGAAGCAGATGAAGATGATGCAGCCAAACAGCGCGGCAAACACGATGTCGAGCGGCCAGAGGTATTCCGCGTACTCGATCGCCGAGGTGAAGCCCAGCGCCAGCGTAATCACTCCGATGCCGTTGAAGATGTTCCACAGGTAACCGACGATCAGGGCCAGGCGAGGATGGGCCAGAGGCGCGCGGGTCAGCCGGGGAATCACATAAAAGATACCGGCCGTATTGGCCAGCGACAGCCAGCCGAGCAGGACACTGTTGGTGTGCGCGGGCCGGATGCGTCCGTAAGAGAGATACTTTTGCAGCTGTCCGATCACCAGAAAGTCGGGCCAGACGTATTTGGTTGCCAGAATTAACCCGATTGTCATCCCGAATAACAGCCAGACGATTGCCGAATAGTACAAGTAGCGAACCGCTCGATAGGACAGTTCCTGGTTGGTCATGATGGTTTCAATCTCCTTTCCGTGGCGCTTCATGCTGTAAGTATTTCCAAACGCCTTCAGACTATGCAAAAAGCGTCAGGGATCGGGGATTGACACGGTTTCTTGCCTTGTATTACACTGATAATGAATGAATAGTCATTCACTACATCAATCATCTTTGCATGGATAAGTGGAGGTCAGCATGGCGAAAAAAACGGGGGAAAAATATCAGGCTATCATTGATGCGGCGGTGCGCGTCATCGCGAAACACGGATACCACAACGCCCAGGTATCGCGGATCGCCAAAGAAGCAAAGGTAGCGGATGGGACCATCTACCTCTACTTTGAGAACAAAGATGACATCCTCATCTCTCTCTTTAATGAAAAGATGGGCCAGTTCATCGACACGTGCCAAAGCCGCATCCAGGAGGCGCGCACGATCGACGAGAAGGTCTACGTATTGGTTCATGCTCACTTGAGTCAACTGGCACAAAATCCGGAGATGGCGGTCGTCACCCAGATTGAGTTGCGCCAATCCAATCCAGAGGTCAGCCAGGGAATCGGGGAAGTGTTGAAGCGTTACTTCCGGCTTATTGAAGAAGTGATTCAAGAGGGCATGCAGCAAGGCGTATTCCGCTCCGACATCGATGTGCGCACCGCGCGGATGATGATTTTCGGCACGATGGACGAGGCGGCCACGTCTTGGGTGATGAGGAATTGCAAGTACGACCTCGTCTCTTTGGTCGATCCCATTCATAACCTCTTCCTGCGCGGTTTGATGGGGAAATAGTCACCTTGAGAAAACGCTTTTTCTGGCAATCGTTTTTTGTTACAATAAGGACGTGTGCAAGTACAAATTAACCCTGAACTGAGCGATCGCTCAGTAAGAGGTGCCTATCCGAGAGGAGTGGGAGAAGCATGTCGTCTACCAATGTAAAAGTGACGGTAACAGACCGCGTCGCCGTACTGACCATCGACCATCCGCCGGCCAACGCGCTGAACCAGACCACGCTCAGTGAATTGCGGACAGCATTGGACCAGTTGGAAATGGACGAACGCGTCAAGGCAGTGGTGATCACAGGGGAAGGCCGCTTTTTTATCGCGGGTGCGGACATCAAGGAATTTACCGAATTGACAGAAGCGTCCGCCAAAAAACTGGCCGAAGCCGGACAGCGGTTGTTTGACCGGATCGAAGCATATCCCAAGCCGGTCATCGCGGCGATTAACGGCGCCTGCCTGGGCGGCGGGCTGGAATTGGCGATGGCGTGCCACATTCGCCTGGCAGCCCAAGAGGCGAAGCTGGGACTGCCTGAGCTGAATCTCGGCTTGATCCCGGGGTACGGCGGTACGCAACGGCTCCCCCGGCTGGTCGGTCGCGGCAAGGCGACGCAGATGATTCTCACCTCCGAGATGATCAGCGGCGAGGAAGCGTTCCGGATCGGTCTCGTCGAGGCGGTTTATCCACTCGAACAATTGCTTGCCGAAGCCCGGAAGCTGGCGGAGACCATCGCACAGAAGAGCGCGGTGTCGATGCGGCTCGCTCTCGAAGCGATTCACACCGGCCTGACCGAAGGCATCACCCAGGGACTTGCGCGCGAAGCCGAACTGTTCGGCGAAGCGTTCCGTTCGGAAGACATGAAAGAAGGCGTCAACGCCTTTTTGGAAAAACGCAAACCCCAATTCAAGGACCGATAAAGGGAGGTTACGTGCATGAACATCCTGGTGGTATTGAAGCAGACGTTCGACACGGAAGAAAAAATCGTCATCAACAACGGCCAGATCAGCGAGGACGGCGTTGAATTCATCATCAACCCGTACGACGAGTACGCGGTGGAAGAAGCGATCAAGCTGAAAGAAGAGCACGGCGGCGAAGTGACGGTGATAAGCGTCGGTCCGGACCGCACCGAAAACGCGCTGCGCACTGCGCTGGCGATGGGCGCGGACAAGGCGGTGCTCGTCGACGACGAATCGCTGTTCGGCGACGAATACACCACCGCCAAGGTGCTGGCCGCTGTCGCGAAAAAGTACGGCTACGACCTCATCCTCGCCGGTCAGATGGCGGTTGACTCCGGGGCGGGCCAGGGCGGCCCGCGTCTGGCCGAAGAGCTGGGCATCAACCATGTTTCCACGGCGGTCAAAGTGGAAGTAAACGGCACTTCTGTCCGCGTCGAGCGCGATGTGGAAGGCGACCTGGAGATCGTCGAAACCTCCCTGCCGGTCGTGATTACCGCGCAGCAAGGCTTGAACGAACCGCGTTATCCGTCCTTGCCGGGAATCATGAAAGCGAAAAAGAAACCGCTTGACCGTCTGACGGCTGACGACCTTGGGCTGTCCGCCGCCGACGTGAAGGCGAAAACCGAAATCGTCGATCAGTACCTGCCGCCGAAGAAACAGGCCGGCCGCATTCTCGCCGGCGACATTCAGGCGCAAGCGGCGGAATTGGTTCAATTGCTCCGCAACGAAGCGAAAGTGATTTAAGGAAGAGGGGATCCCGATGAAAAAAGTGCTCGTACTCGCAGAAGCGCGCGACGGTCAATTGCGTAACGTTTCCTTTGAAGCTTTGGCGGCGGCCCAACTCATTGCGGAGGGCGGCGAAATCGTGGCGGCAGCGTTTGGACCAGGGGCGGACGCCCATGCTTCCGCACTCGGCCAGCACGGGGCCGGCAAGCTCTACGTCATCACTGACGACAAACTGGCACAGTACACCCCGGACGGTTACACCCAGGCGCTGGTGCGCGTGATCGAAGAGGTGAATCCGGACGCGATCCTGCTCGGCCACACGGCGATCGGCCGCGATCTGGCGCCGCGCGTGGCGGCTCGTCTCGGCTATGGTCTCGTCTCCGACGTCACCGGCGTGGAAGCGGGCGGTGTGTTCGTCCGTCCCATCTACGCGGGCAAGGCGTTCCAGAAGCGCACGTTCGTCGACGGCAAATGGTTTGCGACGATCCGGCCGAACAACATCCCGGTCAACCAGCCGGACGCGTCCAAGACCGCCGAAGTGGTGACGCTTGCCGCCGAGATCAAGGACCTGCGCACCATCATTCGGGAAGTCGTCCGCAAAACCACCGGCAAAGTGGATTTGTCCGAAGCGAAAATCATCGTCTCCGGCGGGCGCGGCGTGAAGAGCGCCGAAGGCTTCAAGCCGCTGGAAGAGCTGGCCGAAGTGCTGGGTGCCGCTGTCGGCGCCTCCCGTGGCGCTTGCGACGCCGGTTATTGCGATTACGCCCTGCAAATCGGCCAAACCGGTAAAGTGGTGACGCCCGACCTGTACATCGCCTGCGGCATCTCCGGCGCGATCCAACACCTGGCGGGGATGTCCAACTCCAAGGTGATCGTCGCCATCAACAAAGATCCGGAGGCGCCGATCTTCCAGGTGGCGGACTACGGCATCGTCGGCGACCTGTTCGAAGTCGTGCCGCTGTTGACCGAAGAATTCAAGAAAGTGCTGGTGTGACGAACAGCCCGAGTATAACAAAGCTGGCTCCCGACGGGGCCAGCTTTGTTCACTGTGGCAATCCGCAGGCGTCAATGCCTGTTACGAGTCATACACGAGGAGGATCAGGGCGGCAAGGTGTTGCTGATGAGCGCGACGATGCCAAGCGGGTTGCGGGAACATTTTCGACAGGAAGTCGGGATTACCCAAGCGGTGGTCGCTGAAGAGTTGATGGACCGGCGGCGCGCCTCATGGCGGTATGTGAAACACGCGATTGAAGACCGTGAACTTGAAGCCGAGATTGAAAACAGACTAAGCCAAGGAAAACGGGTCGCCATCGTGGTCAACACGGTGGCGCGGGCGAAGTCATTGTTCCGGTTATGGGAGCAGAAACTGGGCAGTGACGTAATGTGTTACCATTCCCAGTTTATTATGAAAGACAGGCTGGAAAAAGAGAAAAGGTTAACCGATCCTCATGCCGCCCCTGTGCGATTGCTTATTGCCACTCAGGCGATTGAGGTGTCGCTCGATATCAGCTTCGACGTCATGTACAGCGAATGCGCCCCGTTTGACGCGTTGGTGCAGCGGGCCGGGCGATGCAATCGCTACGGGCTTCTTTCAGACGCGGAAATGATCGTGTTCCCGATCAGCGAAACAGCTTTTCAGTTCGTCTACGAGGGGAAAAGAGAGATTGTCCAACGAACAGCGGAAGTGATTGAAACGTATCAAGGCACATGGAGTGAGCGTGAGATTGCCCGCTTCATGGAGATCGTTTACCAAGACACGGTATGGAAAGATCGGGATTACGACAAGGGGGTGCATGCTGCGCAAAGCGGTGTGACCAGTATCATCTTCGATAACCCGGTGAGTGTGGAGAACACGAGGTTGTTTAAATATGTAAAAACCTCCATCATCCCAGCTTGTTATTACGATGAGGTGATGGGGTTGTGCAAGGAGAAACAATTTGTTCGTATCCCCTTGTATGAACTGCCTGTCAGTATGGCGCTGTTCAAAAAAGAGATTTATCGAAGAGTGGTTCCTAATCCCTATCAATTGCCGATGTATGAAGTGAATTACTGCAGCAAAGAGGGGTTGTCTTTGTCTGTCGAAGACATCTTTTACTGAGCATTTTGGTGTAAAGGGAGGGGTGAACATGGCGGAGACGCCAACAGCCAAAAATGCTGCGGACGGCGTTACCGGAACCCTCATCTGGTATTACTTCATCTGCCAGCGGGAAGTTTGGCTGATGTCCCGGCAACTTACTCCTGATCAAAACGACGAGAATATCGAGTGGGGCCGTTTTCTCCAGACCCATTCGTATAACCGGGAGAAGAAAGAGGTCGCCTGGGATTCGGTCAAGATGGACACGCTGTCGTCACGCAAAGGGGAACTTGTCGTGGCGGAAGTGAAGAAGAGCTCGTCGTTTCTGAAAAGTTCGCGCATGCAGTTGCTGTTCTATCTGTACACCTTGAAACTTGCCGGTGTGGAAGCGACTGGCGAACTGCGTTTTCCGGAGGAGAAACGGAAAGAACTTGTCACACTTGACGAAGCGGCTGAACAGGAACTGTGCGAGGCCATCCACAAAATCAAGTACATTATCGCGCAGGACAAACCGCCGAAGCCGGAAAAAAACAAATACTGCGGTACATGCGCATACCGTGAATTTTGTTGGGCGTGATCGGTCACAGGGAGGTGGACGCCGGTGAGAAAAACGCTGTACATCATGCAGTCGGGCGAACTGAAGCGAAAGGACAATACGCTGTGTTTCGAAAATGAGGAAGGGCGCAAATTTATCCCGGTTGAAGATACACAGGAGCTGATGATTTTTGGCGAGGTGGAACTGAATAAATCGTTGCTCGAATTTTGTTCCCAGAAGGAGATTATTCTCCATTTCTTCAACTATTACGGCTATTATACAGGAAGCTTTTATCCACGAGAGCATTTGAATTCCGGATACATGATTCTCAAGCAGGCCGAGCATTACGCGGACGAGAACAAGCGGTTTGCTCTTGCCAGGCGTTTTGTCAACGGGGCGGCGCACAATATGCTGCGGATGCTGAAGTATTACCGCTCTCGCGGAAAAGACGTGCAATCGATCATCGATACGATCGAATCGCTGCTGGCTGATGCTGCTGAAGCGAAAACGATCACTGAGTTAATGGCTTACGAAGGGAATATTCGCGCAAGTTACTACCAGGCGTTTGACGCCATATTGGAGCATCCCGATTTCAGGTTTTGTCAACGATCGAAACGTCCGCCACAGAACGAACTAAACGCTCTGATCAGCTTCGGCAACTCGCTTCTCTATACGCAGGTGTTAAGCGAGATCTATCAAACCCATCTTGATCCAAGGATCGGGTATCTGCACACCACCAATTTCCGCCGGTTTACCCTTAATCTGGACGTGGCGGAAGTATTCAAACCTGTGCTGGTGGACCGTTTGATCTGTACCCTTATTGGGAAAAAACAGATGACGAAAAATCAGTTCGCCAAAGAATCAGGCGGCATTCTCATGACGGAGAAAGGTCGCAAAACGTTCATCGCGGCCTGGGAGGAAAAGCTGAAAACAACGATCAAGCATCGTGACCTGAATAAGGCGGTCAGCTACCGCCGTTTGCTGCGAATGGAATTGTACAAGCTGGAGAAACATTTGATGGGCGAAAAAGAGTATGAACCGTTTGAAGCGTTATGGTAGGGAGGAGATCGTATTTTTGCCATTGTTGTTTATGACGTGGGCGAGAAAAGGGTCGCGCGTGTGCTGAAAATTTGCCGTAAATATTTGATCTGGGTGCAGAATTCGGTTCTGGAAGGGGAAATAACCGAAGTCAATTTGAAAAAGCTCAAGGCAGAGTTGGGGAGAGTTATACGCCCCGATGAAGACTCGGTCATCATCTACACGTGGCGGACGCAAAGGTATACGAACAGGGAAATTATCGGACTAGAAAAAGGCGGGCCGGACATTATTATTTGAGGGTGGAGCAACTGTCGTCGGTACCCAATCGCGTAAAAATCCCAGGGGGTCGACGACAGTCCGCTCCCCAAAAATGCAGGCGGTACAAGGATTGACGGATACAAAAAGCGTTGGGTATGCTCTTGAGTAGAGAATAGGGTTCTTGGAACAAAGGGGTTTTCACGGGTTTTGATCGTACCTATGAGGGATTGAAACCCATGCTGGAACGAAAAAAACCAGGGCGTTGTTTCCTGTTTTGATCGTACCTATGAGGGATTGAAACACGGGCTGTTTCAGGGGATCAAGGACTTGTTGATCGTTTTGATCGTACCTATGAGGGATTGAAACCGACGCGAACAATGTACGAGTCTATTCCGGGCAAGGTGGTTTTGATCGTACCTATGAGGGATTGAAACGTTCTATGGCTACTCCACAACCGAAGCCGAAAAGTACGTTTTGATCGTACCTATGAGGGATTGAAACTGGCAGTCCTTCGGGCGGCCATCATTCCAGAATACGTTTTGATCGTACCTATGAGGGATTGAAACTCATGTGGCATTTGCACCACGCCGTTTCAAAAACTCCGCGTTTTGATCGTACCTATGAGGGATTGAAACAAATTTTTTTCAACCACTTCCAATCGTAGCATCAACGGTTTTGATCGTACCTATGAGGGATTGAAACCGGCGGTACCGAACACAGCCTGCAGAAGACATTCAAGGTTTTGATCGTACCTATGAGGGATTGAAACACGGAGGAACAGAGCAGCAGCCAGAGCGGCAAGAAGTCGTTTTGATCGTACCTATGAGGGATTGAAACCCGAGTTGCAGGTGGTGAATGGCACTCTTCGAGTTCCCTAGTTTTGATCGTACCTATGAGGGATTGAAACTCTATGGGAGAAAGGAGGTCGTGTCTGATGGATAGGTAGTTTTGATCGTACCTATGAGGGATTGAAACCCTTCACCAAAGGTCAGCCCTATTTGG
>JBHGXV010000008.1:0-1501 GCA_041920505.1 Paenibacillaceae bacterium | reverse complement strand
TGTCACCGCCGGGATATAATTGACCCGGGCGCGCCGAAAAAGAATTGACCCACCCCTTAGCGAATATCTCCCTCTGTGTGAAAACGGCTAATTTTCATCGGAGGGAAGACATCATGCTAAGGAGTGGGATAGTGATATCGTTACATACCATGAGGGCAGAAGGCAAGAGTATTCGTGAAATTGCCAGAGAAACGGGACACTCCCGAAATACGATTCGGCGTTATCTTCGCGCTAACGGACTCCCTGAACGGAAACAAAGAAAGCCTCGAGTTTCCAAACTCGATCCGTTCAAACCGTTCCTGCAGGAACGTATACAAGAGGGCATTTACAATTGCGAAGTGTTGCACCAGCTACTCCGTGAAAAAGGGTACAACGGAGGTCGAACCATCCTGAAAGACTACGTGAAGGACTTCCGTCCTCCCAAACAAATTCCTGCTGTTTTGCGTTATGAGACCCAACCTGGTGAATATGCCCAGGTTGACTGGGGGCTATGTGTATACGTGGACAAGGACGGTAACGTCCGAAAAGTTCCCGTGTTTGTTATGGTGTTAGGGTACTCCCGTGCCACCTATATTGAATTTACCAAACGTTGTGACATTCGCAGTTTTCTTCGCTGCTTGATCCATGCTTTCGAGTATTTTGGAGGCATCCCGAAAGTAATGCTGACCGACCAGATGAAGACTGTGGTTCTTGGAATGGGAGATGACCGTAAACCTCGCTGGCATTCACTTTTTGCAGACTTTGCTGCTGCAATCGGGCTTGTTCCTAAAGTCTGTCGGGTTCGACGCCCGGAAACAAAGGGAAAAGTGGAACGAGGCGTCCGGTACGTAAAAAACAACTTTATTCCTGGAAGACAATTCATTGATCTACAAGATCTGAATCGCCAAGCTCTTCAATGGTGTGATCAGATTAATCAGCGCATTCACGGGACTACTGGTGAGCGTCCATGTGATCGGCTCCGTCAGGAGACGTTATCCCCCATTCCTTCTACCGACCGATGGGAAAAATACCTTCATGAACCAAGACAGGTCAGCCGCGACGGATTTGTTAGCTACGATGGTGTTCGGTATGGAGTTCCGTGGGTGTATAGCGGTCGTGGGGTAACAATTCGAGAAGTGAATGGGTGGGTGGAAATATGGGCTGATGGTACCCGAATAGCCTATCACGAAAAAGTGTATAAATCTCGTGCCATTGTTTTTTGTCCCAACCAGTATGCTGGTCTTACGACCTCTCAAGGTTATGCTTATCCACGACCACAAGCCAAACAAATGCCTGCCCAGCAGGTAGAAGTACGCCCATTGGATGTATATGAGCAAGTGGCGGAGGTGGGAGCATGATCGAACTGGAGCAAGCACGACTTCGCTTGGAAGAGTTGGGACTCCATCAAGCTGCCTTACTCCTGGATGCCCATTTGGAAGCAGCCGGGAGGACACAGGTTACGTACCTATCGTTTCTCAACACACTGTTAGAAGCCGAGATGGCGGAACGCCAAAAACGAAAC
>JBHGXV010000016.1:0-40317 GCA_041920505.1 Paenibacillaceae bacterium | reverse complement strand
CCGATAGTCTTTGATTCGGGCGATCCACACCTCTCTTCGCTCTTCCTGCGTCATAAAAAACCTCCTCAAATCGTTCTGAGGAAGATTATCTTACAGGGCAAAGCTACTTCATAGGTGTGCAGGATTTGACGCTTACGTTGCGTCACCTTGTCGCTACTTTCGGTACTGACGCTACGTTAGGAATGATACATTTTTGGACTTTGGTGAGCGTGAGCAAACGGACTCTCCAGCTGAACGTAGAATGGTTCCGCCATTTGTCTAATCCAGGCGAGCGAATGCTCCACGCTTCCGGCCTCGTACTTCGGCGGCCCCTGCTCCCAAACGTCTGTCCAGACGAAATCAGCAGACTTCCCCTCCTCATCCACGACCATGTAGACATCGGTTCCGTCCACCCAGTCGGTTCCTCCTGTCCTGACGACGACCCTGACGATGTGCGTGGGCGTCGCCTCTGACTGATAGAATTGGCGCTTCTGGTCCTCGTCACTGCCGTAGGATTCGCTCTCCTCAAGGTGATAGGGCAGGAAATCCCGCGTCTCGGGACTCTCCTGAAACGGGATCGCGGCGGCTGCCATGACCCAAACGTCATCATCCGGCAGTCGCTGGCCATCAGCGTCGGTGCCTTTCACCTCGTATTCCTCTTTGAGTTTCGCAACAATCATCCAGTGGATCTCTTTCATGCAAATCTCCCCTTTCTTTACGCGCAAGGCGTAGGATCAGGGGAATAATATATGTTTGAGTTTTTCGTTGTTTCGCTAGACCAAAAAAAGCCCCCTAGCCACAAGCTAAGGGGGAAATGAAATGACGAACGTCTATTATTATTATCGACAAAATCAGGCGACATTTGTAGAAAATTGTCGAACTGACTACATTCTTTATAGTTTACAGTGAGAGTTTGGAAGGACGAAACCGGCACTCCGATTGACTCGCATGATAATTTGGTTTCCATCCATCGTTTCATCATGTTTTTCAGTGATTCCTTTTAAGATTTTTCAGTGAGTTTCTTAACAAATTGAAAGAGCCTGCCTCTTTCGAGACAGACCCTTTCGACATTTTTCGGGTGATGACAGGCACCATACCCGTTAACAGGCACCAAACTTACTTCACAGTAATAGCATTTTTAGCAGCGTTCAAAGTAAATTCTACTGCCTGAGATACATTTGTACCATCAGTTACTACTACTGTGTAGTCGCCAGCTGTGAGGTTAGCACCTGCGCCGTCAATAGCGATAACACCAGCAGCAGAAACTGTAAACTTACCGGAGGATGCTGCTCCAACATAGCTTGTTGCATTCAGACCATCAGTTGCCCAGTCAGCAGACTTGAAGATCTTAACATCTGCTCCTGCAAACGTATAACCGGAACCTGTTGCATTAACTGTAATGGTTGCTGCAGTAGTCTGGCTAAGAGTTGCAGTCAATGCGGTACCACCAACACCTGCTACTTCAGCGGACTTATAAGATTCACCTTCGTCAGTTTCAACAGCCGCAATACCAGCGATGTCTTTTACATCATCTGTGATTTGGAGCTCATATGTGTAACCAGTGTGGAGGTCGTCTCCAAACTCGAGGATATAAGATTTTCCTTCATCATCCGCTGCGGTTACGCTAGATGGATTGATACCATTTGTACCAAGGTCACCGTTCAGGAGTGTAAAGAATCCTGCATCATCATTAGCAAGGAGTTGACCTGCCGTACCATCAGATACTGCTTCGCTGAAGGTTACCTTAATCTTATCTGCAGAAATTACAGATACATCTGTTACTTCAGGTGCCGGGTTATCTACGGAGCTTCCTCCAAATACAATCGTCTCAGTAGTAGCCGCTCCGGATTTCGGGTTTTGAACTACTGCAGCTGCGCCATTCTCGCCTTTAACATTCGTTGCGAAGTCAGCAAGTTCAAGAGTGTAGATAGTGGAATCGTCAAACGTATTATTGTCGAAGTAAACCGTAATTACGTTATCATTTACTTCGAGATATACGTCATCGGATCCACCGAAGGATCCACCAGATGCCACTGCCAAGTCAGACAAGAAGTCAGAACCATCAGCGTCTGCAAGTACAACATTCTTATCAAACACAAGGTTGATAGTGTTGTTGTTTACAGGTACTACAGAGGTCAGCTTCGGTCCAACAGATGGGTCAGAAGAAGATCCAAAGGTTGTGTAAGCTGTTGTTCCACCTGCTACTGTGGGTTCAAGAGCATCTTGATTACCAAGGTCAGTAATGTCAGACAAAGAGCTAATTGTCATTGTGTATACAACACCATCAGCCATTGCACCATCAAGGTGTACCAGAACCTTAGACTTATCGCCATGGTAATAACTTACCGCATCACCAGTCAGGGTTTGGCCATTACCTGTTACAACGAAATTGGTAGCTCCCTGATCAAATGCAGTGTCGTTTACAGTATCATCAGAGTCAATTACTGCTTCGCTGAAGTTCACAATTACGTTGCGAGAATCCAGCGGAGTTACAGAGAGAAGTCTCGGAGCTTGGTTAGCAACGTTAGTACCACCAAACTGTTTGTAATAGCCAGCAGTAGTACCGAAGCTACCAGGACCAGCATTACCTGCAGTGTCTTTGATAGACTTAATTTTCAAGGTATAGATTGTAGAATCGTCCATATCAGCATTAGATGCGAGTTGCAGACGAACAACCTTTTTAGATGTATCTGCAAACCATGCAGCTGCAGGTGTTTTCGCAGAAACACCACTCCAAGTAGCAGAGCTGATTTCATAGTTACCAGCTGTCAAAGCAGTTGTAGAATCTACAGGTTCATCGAAGGTAACATCAACTGTATTCACATCTACTGGTACTACGCTGACAATCTTAGGTGCGCCGGAGTCAACAGCACCTGCTGCTGCAAATGTTTTGGTTGCGGAGGTAATTGCATTACCAGCCAAGTCCTTAACATTCTTCACAGTCAGTGTGTAAACGGTACCCGGAGTTTGTGCATTCGTAGTGAGAATTACTGTTTTACCATTTACATCAGAAGCGGACAATTCAGCTTTAACCGGATATCCCAGACCTTTATCGAAAGAGTAGTTAGTCAGATCTTCAGCAGTCGCCTTGTCTACCGCTTCATTGAATACTACTGTTACTGTAGTAACACCAGTTGACGAGTTATATGCAGCAGTTGCACTGCTAATGGTAGGTGCAGTAGTATCAGCTGCTTTACCAGCAAATGTTGCACTCAATCCAGGTGCTACAATTGCATTACCGGCTTCGTCTTTAACACCAGTTACAGTTACTTTGTAAACAGATCCTACCGTTTGAGCGGAGGTAGTCAGGTCAACGATTGTCATTGCACCGTTAGAATCTGCTTTCAGCTCAGCTTTGGAAACAGTCAGACCTGGAATTACATAGTTCGCAACAGTTTCAGCAGAAGCTTTATCCAAAGCCTCATTAAAGGTCAGGCGAACAATAGTGTTAGTTCTTGCAGTAGCAGATACACTGTTAGGTGCTACAGTATCAGCTGCTTTACCAGCGAATTGACCTTTGATTGGAGTGGTAATTACGTTTCCAGCAAGGTCTTTAACACCGGTGATAGTCAATTCATAAACAGCACCCAGTGATTGAGCAGATGTGGTCAGGACAACCTTGCGGCCATCATATACATCTACACCGTCAGCAGTGTTGGTGTCTTTGAAAACAGTTGCACTTTGAACTGTCAGACCCGGAATTACATAGTTAGCAACATTTTGTGCTGTTGCTTCATCAACTTTTTCGTTGAAGATTACTTCAACAGTCAAGTTGTTCTTAGAACGGATTGCAGATGTTTCACCGTTCTTCAGTGTTGTCAACGGGCTGTTAGCATTGTATGTTTGTGCAAGACCAGGAGCTGTGGTATCAGCAGCCTTAGCAGCAAAGTCGAAGTAGTTGTCAGTTGCACTGATTGTGTTTTCAGATACGTCTTTAACATTCGCAACAACTACGCGGTAAACTTGGCCGAGAGTTTGAGCAGAAGTGGTCAGGATAACCGTGCTACCGGTTGTATCAGTAGTATCCATAACAGCCCCGGTTACTTGGAGACCGGAAATAGTGTAGTTAGCCGCAACTGTTGCTGTAGCAACATCAACTGGTTCGTTGAATACTACTTTAACAGATGTATTAGTTGTTGCACTTGCGCTTTGTACTTTAGGAGCAGTTGTGTCTACCGGTTTACCGGCGAATACTGCTGTAGCGGTAGGAACTTTAACCGACTTAACTGTGTACAGAGCGCCTGGGGTTTGAGCAGCTGTTCTCAGTGTTACAGTTTTACCGGATACACCGAGGACGCTTTGGACTTCCAATGCACTACCATCGCTGTTTTTCGTGATTTGGAAGTCAGCAGCAGTTACATTTGCAGGAGCATCGGAAGCAAGTGTTACAACAATTTTAGTGTTGTTAATAGCACTTACGCTCTCAACTTTCAGATCACCAGGAGTGGGTTCAACCAGTTTACCCGGCTCGATTTGAGCACCTTCAGTACCGTCATCGTTAATGGTGGTATATTTGTCTTCGAAATCGGCAGCGGTTGCTTCGTGCAGAGCAGCTTCGAGATCCTCAGCTTCAGAAATCTCTTCTACGTTTGCAGCGAGACCGTTTTCGTCAACATATACCACGCTGCTAGGATCTACTTGGTTGATTTCATCGAGAACGGTTTGGCTGTTTTCCACAAAAGAGGAAAGCGAATAGTATTTATCTACGTTGCCACCGATGTAAATTCCTTCTGGCACTTGTGCGAAAGCAGAAGCGGCCAGGCTGCTAACAACAGCAGTGGACAAAACAGAAAGTGCTACCTTCTTGTTTTTCACGTACTACCCCTCCAAAAAATTGATAGGAATCTTTGTTTTCAACAGTGTAGGGTATATGAAGCAGAGATACCTCTAAGTTGTCAGATCTGGCTGTATGTATCTCTCCATCACCAAAAAAGCGATAGAAACGATCAGCCGGTCCGATTATGCAGGATACCAGAGGGCAAGCGTGTGTCACCCGCCCTCTGAATACCCCTATCTGATTCCCAAGCCAATCATGTCTAGAGAGGAAGCTTAGAACGTACCTTCAAACGTTTCGGACTGGTCACCTTTGGTAGCTGTTACTTCAAAGGAAGTGATGCCTTTTTCCAGCGTTTTGGTTACTGTGAAGTGGCCGTCTGCATCAACAGCAGCATCAAAGGTTTCATCACCGATGGTTACGGTAACTTCTGCATCTTTGAAGTCGCTGTTCAGGTCACCCTCTACTTTGTAGACGGAGGTGCCACCAAGGAACTCAACGGCTTTGCCAACGACGGAGTCGTCGTTGATCAGGTCATCGTCACCAGCCGGAGGCGGAGTTACTGCACCTTCCCCTTGTTTCAGGAAGTCGGTCATGTCGTAGTCGTAGTCATCGACGGTGTCTTCGCTAGCTACGAACAGGACGTAGTCAACTGCGCTACCGTCGTCGTCGGTGTCGATCAGTACGACATAGTCGCCTTCGTCGATACCGGATTTGATTTCTTTGTTGACGATATCGTAGTACACGACAGACTTGTTCAGAACGTAGGTGTGTTTGTCACCTTTCGCATCTTCGTAGGTAACTTTGCTGCCGTTGATTTCGTCAGCGCGAGCCACAGTCAACAAGTGGAGGTTTGCGTTCTCGATGTTGTCTTTCAAGATCTTAACGGTCGGCTCCTGGTAGTCAGCGTCTTCGTCGTTACCGTCAACGATCTTGTACGAATCGTCTACCACCAGTTCGTTGTCGGAGTTCAGTTCATAGTAGATGAAGTCGTACTCCTGGAACTTGTTGCTGCCATCCAGTTTGTAGGTTTGTTGCTTGCCTTCCTGGTCAAGGATGGTGATGTAGTCGTCGCCGCCTTTGGTCTCGAAGTTGTATACCAGACCATAGGAACCGTCGGAAGCGAGCGACTTCTTGCCGTCAATAACGTAGATGTAATCCACTTCGTTGTCCGAGTCGACAGAGAAGAATACCTCGTAGTCTTCGTCAGCGATGCGGCTGAACTTCGAGGTGCCGGCATCTTTCAGTTCGTCGCGGTTGCCGGTTTTCTCGATGTTGCCGGTCAGGTTGAAGACAACGGTGGAGTCGGTTACTTCGTATTGTTCACCGCCAACTTTTACCAGGTTGTCATCTTCGTCAGCAACGTCATCCCACTTGTCTTTGTCGACGTGGATCAGGTTATCGGTGTCAACCAGTTTGACCTCTTTGACGTCACCTGTGGAATCCAGTTCGTAGGTAACGACGGTCGGTTTGTTTTTGGACACCTGGATTTCGCTGAGGATTTGGCTATGAGTCAGTTTGTTGCCATCCGCATCCTTGAAGTCGTCAGCGTCGGTAACGGTCAGGTTCACCTTGGTGCCCTTTTCGTTCATGACGGTGAAGCTGTACTCGTCTTTCGCTTCATCATAGAATACGTCTTTGGTTACGATCGCTTGGAGACGACGTTCTTTCACGGAAGTAGCGGTCTCGATGTGGCGAACGCGACCGGACGGATCGAGGTACAGTTTTACATCCACGCCGTCGAGGTTCTTGATCTTGTCGACCGGAGTGTCCTCGATGGTTTTGTTGTTGTCCTCGGAATAGGTAGCTTTGCGCAGACGGTAGGTCTTGTCACCGATCTTGATGTAGAAGTCTTTGTCATTTTTGTATTGAACGCTGTCTACTTTGCCTTCTACCACGTCGCTGTTGGCAACGATGACCTTCTTGTCTTTGTTGCCGTCCGCATAGTAGATGCTGTACACATCCATCGGTTTCAGGTCAGCGAACTTCGCCGGTTGACCGTTGCGGATCACCAGGAAGTCGGTACCTTCTTCTTTCCCCTTCAGGTCAACGTCGTCACCTTTGAGGGTGTAGATTTTTTGCTTGTCGGTGTCAACTTTCTCGATGACTTCGGAACCGAATTTGTAGCTGGTGTTCAGGTCAGCTGAACGGTCGTCGACAACGCTCAAGTAGGAAATTTTGCCTTCGTCGTCCAGAACCGCTTTTACGGAGAAAGAATCGATGTCAACGTCGTTGATGACAATTGCTTCGAAAGCATCTTGCCAGTTATCGTCGAAACGTTTGAAGTTGAAAGTGATTTTGAAGTCGTCAGCGAATTTGTACTTCTTGCCGTTGTCCAGCTTGACTTCGAAGTTTTTGATCTCGTCGCTGTCCAGTTCGCCCAGGTCGAGAGCAGGCTTAACGGTGTTGCCTTTGTAGTAGAAGGTGTCCAGTTTTGCGTTGACGACTTCTTCGTCTTCGGAACCTTCCATCCACACGATTACGTCTTCACGGCCGTCTTTCACCCATACTTGTACGTGTTGGCCGCCGAAGTCGTTCGGGTTGATGCCGTCAGCCACTTTGTATTTGCCTTTCAGCGGCGAACCTTTGCCGTCGAAGTTTACTTCGTTCGGTTTCAGGGTGCCCAGACCGATAACCGGTACGTTGGATACGAACGGCAGGTCATCGGAGGTGTGGTTGTCGTCGTTTGCCCAATCCATGTCGTATACGTCTACGTTCAGGTATTGGTTGAGCAGGGTTTGTTTCGGCAGACCGTTTTTGCCGTCGTAGATCTCGTAACGGATGTCCGTACCGTACTCGATTTGCTTCATCAGACCGATGTTCAGGGAGTTGTCGAGCATCAGGAAGATGTCACCGCGAGTAGCCGGTTTGTTCGGATCTACTTTTACGCCTTTGGAGATGCCGAGCTCAGCAGCTTTTGCGATGTAGTTGTTCGGCCAAGCGCCTTTTACGGAGCCCGGTACATCGTAGCCCAGAGCGCGGATGATCATCGCTACTGCTTCCGCGTAGGTAACGTTGTTGTTCGGGCGGAAGGTTTTGTTTTCATACCCTTTTACCAGTTCTTGACCAGCCGCTACGTTTACCCAACCGGAGAACCAGTCGGTCGATTTCACGTCAGCGAAACGGGATTGATATTGAGCGAGCGGTACACCGCTAGCCAGACCGCGAGCGCGAACTACCAGGGTCGCGAATTCAGCGCGGGTGATCGGAGCTTCTACCGCGAAGTCGCCGTTGCCGCGGCCTTGAACCAGTTCCAGCGCGTTCAGGCGCTTAACGGTTTTATCAATGGTAGGGTCCACACTAGGAGTAGTAGCTTCTTCAGCGCCTACTACCACAGGAGCCACAGTAAGTGCGAGTGCACTTGCCAATACGCTATTAACAACCTTTTTCATAACCTTAGGTTCTCCTCCTCTAGTATAAACTGATTGTTCTTGGGGAATATTTGTATCTTTCTTTTTAAAGCCCGAATCCTGCAAGCGCGTTTCACCTCCCTTCGCAGGACCGCTTGATTACCATTGCACTATCCTGAATCATCATAGTCGTGCAAAAATGCAACAATATTTAGTGTAGCACAGTTGCTAGAGTTCGTGAATTGCTTTTTGCACAATTTCCCCAGCTGTGTGTGACATTCTATTAAACGCTTCAGTCATGGAAAAGTTGCGGTGCCCGGCAAAAAGTTTTGCAAGTTTTTGTGTATTGGATTTCCGCTCGCAATTCCAATTATAGGGGAGCTTGCCAACGGTGTCACCTTTATCTTTTTTCCAATTCGGCCGTTTTCACGAAATGTTCCTATTAATTCCCCATGGCGTTTTCGAGGCTGACCACCGCCAGGTTGTAGTCGTGCAGCATCTGCTGATAGTTGTTCTCCGCCTTGGACAGATCTTCCTCGGCGCCAATCACTTCGAGCGTCGTCGCCAGCCCGTTTTCAAAGCGCAGATTGGTCAAGCGATAGTTCTCCGCCGCCGCGTCTTTCGCTTTTTTCAGCGCATCCAGCCCGGATTTGGCCGCAACCAGTTGGTAATACGCCTGGGTCACTTCCACGGTGATCGAGCGCTTGGTGTCTTCCAAGGCCAGTTTGGCTTTTTCCAGATCGTTTTTGGCCATCATGCCCTGATAGGTGCCGAGCGACGAATACTTGGCGATGAGGTCGACGTTCAGTTGCTGGACGTTGATCTCTTCTTGCTTTTGCACGATTTCCGCCCGTTTTTGCAAGGCCTGGGCGACGGCGTCTTCCAGTTTCACGGACGGGCCTGCCGGTTCCTTGTCCTGATTTTTCAGTACCCACTCTTTGTTCAGGTCTACCCCGAGGAACTGGTTCAACTTCATGCGCGCCACCAGCAGATTAGACTCGGAGCTGGCCACGGCGGCTTGCGCACCGGCCAACCCGGCTTCCGCCTGCAACAACTCGGTTTTCGCGCGGGTGCCGACGTTAAAGGCGGATTGGGCCACTTTCAACTGGGTTTCTGCCCGCTTCAGGCTCTGTTTCTTCAACTCCAGGTCGGCCTGGGCATTCAAGAGGTCGTAGAACGCCTTTTCCGCACCCAGCTTGATTTTGCTCTCCGTGGCTTTCAGGAACTGGGCGTTTACCTTTTTGGCCGCCTCCGCCTGCGCCTGCGTCACGTATTTCTGCTTCGCCGCATCCAGCGAGGCGATGAATTCGGATGAAATGTCGCCTACTTTCGCGTCGACGAGGCGGGCGTTGGTGTCAGCCGTGTCCACGTCGAGCCGGGTGCTCTTCAGGGTGCTGTTGGTGGCAAGCGCCTGTTGCACGGCTTTGTCCAGGGTCAACTCTTCCGGCGCATTCGCCGGAGCCAACGACGCCGGTTGTGTCGGAGCAGCCGTCGTCGTTGCGGGAGTGGTGGAAGCGGACTCAGCCGCCCAGGTGCTTCCCGCCGAAGCCATCATCACCGCGGCGACGGACAAGGCCAGCCATTTCGATTTGGAATATGGAAAATTCATGCGGTTCACGCTCCTTGACTGCGAATATGGGCAGGGTTCCCATGCAAACTTGTACCATTTCCACTATAGCACATCTTCCCAATTGTTCAAGTATTCACTTGCTTGCATAAGAGGGTGATGTTCGTATTTTCACACACTTTTTATGCATATACCTCCCTTGCTGTTTTCATGACAGTTGTTTTTCCCAAAAGGTATGTACGTATGGGGGAGGCGAATAATTTCGTGCTCGTTGCAACGCCGGAAAAAAGGGGCTATGCTTCTTCATGAGGTGATTGTGATGCTGGACCAGTACAAAACCGTCGCTGGTTACGGGGAGAGCGAGATCGTCATCGAGCGTTCCCGGTTCATCGGATATGTCCAACGGGCGACGACAGAAGAAGAGGCGATGGCGTTTATCGCGATGATCAAGAAGAAACACTGGGACGCCACGCATAATTGCTCGGCGTTTGTGATCGGGGAGAATGATCAGATCCAGCGCTCCAGCGACGATGGGGAACCAAGCGGCACCGCCGGCAAACCGATCCTGGAGTGCATCAAAAAGAACGGCCTGAAGGATACAGTGGTCGTGGTCACCCGCTACTTTGGCGGCATCAAACTGGGGGCCGGCGGACTGGTTCGGGCGTATACGGCAGGCACGGTGGCGGGCCTGAAGGCGGCGGGGATTGTCGCCCATATCCTGCATCAGGAGATCACGGTGACCGTGGACTACCACTGGTGGGGCAAAGTGGAGAACGAATTGCGGCTCGGCAACTACCGCGTCGCCGATACGGTCTATGCCGACACCGTTTCCGTCACGGTGCTGATCCCGCATGGGGAAGAAGAGGCGTTCATCGAGCGCATGACGGATCTGACGAACGGACAAGCCCGAATCGTCCGTGGCGAAAAGCGGTACGTGGAAGTGCCGATCGAAGCTGTCGGGGAGCGTGAGGAATAGTCACGTAGAACGGCCGTTTTCTTGCGGGGGTGCCTGTCTCGTGGTACCGTGGAGACGTGAGCAGTTGATGCACAGGTCAGGGGGGACGGCAGGTGGCAAAAACGCTGGATGATTTGTTCGTGAAGCTGGAGCAGATGGAGCAGGGGATTCATCAGCGGTTGGATCGGGTGGAGGAGCGGCTGGACGGCCTGGAAAAGCGAATGGACCGTTTGGAAGAGCGGATGGATCGCCTGGAAGAGCGCTTGGACAAGGTCGAGCAACGGTTGGATCGGGTAGAGCAACGATTGGACGAGCATGACAAGCGGTTGGAACGCATTGAAAAGCGCCTGGATGAGCACGACAAGCGGCTGGAACGCATTGAAAAGCGCCTGGACGAGCACGACAAGCGGCTGGAACGCATTGAAAAACGGCTGGACGAGCACGACGCACGCTTTGACCGGATTGAGAAACGCTTCGACGAGCACGACGCTCAACTGGAGAGTCAGGCACAGATGATTGCTTCGCTGATCCAGATGGTCGCGCAAAACAATACACATCTGGCGCAGATCGACGCCCGATTGGAGCGGGTGGAAAAAGATGTCCACGAGCTCAAGGGAACGGTCAACAAGCTGGTGACCGATGTCTCCTTCCTGAGCCACAAGGTGTGTCAGCACGAAAAAGAGATTTATCTGATTAACGAACGCCTCAAGAAAAATCCCGACATTGTCGCGGAGGGGTAAACAGCAGAGGGAAAACAAAAGCAAAAGCCACTCGCGAGGGGAGATTCTCTCCGCCGTCGCGAGTGGCTTTTTGGTATAAAAATCCCCTCCGCGAGCGAGAGGCTCGTGCGGAGGGGATGTTCGGGAGGGATGTTAACGAACTTCGGCTACTGGCGGAATCTTCTTCAGATCAGCCATCACGCGGGCCATCAGGATGGCAGCGTCACCGCGAAGCATTATCGCGTTGGGCTCGAAGATATAGCCTTTCTTCAAATCGGTTTGATCCACGGGAGAGCCGACAATAAACTTCTTCTTGGCAATCGCCAATACAGACGGTCTCGCGTACGGATCGATCAGATTGAAGTCCTTGAACAGTTTTTGCAAGTCTTTATCCACCTTGGCCGGTACAGTCTCGGTCTTCAACTGCAAGGCACGCGCCAGAATGATGGATGCATCCTGACGGGTAATCTTGCTGTTGGGGTCAAAGATGCGCGGGTTCGTACCGCGAACCAGTCCCAAACGGGCCGCCGTCTCGATATACCGGTAATCCCACAGGTCATTCGGATCGACCACCGTAGGTACGTCGTCAAACGTGTACGTCAACGGTTTCTCGATGAGCGGCAGTTGCAGGGCACGTACGACCATGGCGGTAAATTCGGCACGCGTGGTTTCGTCGTCCGGACCAAACTCGTTGGATCGTTTCGGCTTGATGACCCCCTTGCTGTACATGGCTTCAATCTGGTTGCGCGCGTACGGGTGTTGAATGACATCTTGGAACGAATCATTCATTTTGGCCACAACGTAGTAACCGAATTTGTCGAAGGGAATCTTGATTGTTTTCTTGCTCGGGTTTACTTGTCCGCCGAGGTTTTCCCAATACTGATTCTCCGGATCGTAGCGCATCACTGTAATGTTGTTGCTTGCGTCGTTAACAATGTTCGAATCGTACGCCAACTCCAGCGTTCCTCGCTTATTGGGCACCAAAATGCGGTTGGGCGGAACGCTGTCATAGGAAGGAAGATCCGAGTACGGCAACTGATGCGGCAACAAGCCAGATGTATACGGGTCGTATTCCGTTGTATCCGGATTGTCTGCCAGACCAGCGTCGATCCAATATACCTCGCTCGCCATACTGAAATGCGTATCAAACGAGCTGCGGAACCTCAGCCCCAACTCCTCTACCAGATCAGAGAATCCGCGCGGCTTGGGTGTGACATAGTCATAGCGGTCGACCACGCCATCCTGACTGTTCGCAATCGCAAACAGGATGTTGTGTTGCTTGAACAACTGCGTGCGCAGGTTATCTGGAACATTGTAGTCGGCGCGGCGCAGATACGTATCTTTCGGGAACGACAGTGTCAGTTTGCCATCAAACACCTTGTGACTCGCTTTCATCGTCTCCATGTACTGAGCACCCGGCATGTTCGCCAATGCGTAGAAGACTTCAAACGAATCGGTGATCTTGTCGTTGCCACGCGTGATGGTAAAGGTGATCTTGTTCGATTTGTTGGGCTTCAAGTCCTTGACAATCGCCCGGAATGCGCCTTTGTAGTCGTTGTCATCGATGTCGCCGTCGTAGTTGGCGTCAAAGTCGAACTTCTCTGCCTCTACCTTGTTTACCGTGACACTGTCCGCATTTTCCGCGTACAGAACCACTTCGAGATAGTTTTGGTTCACAGTGCTTTGTTGCGGAAGGTACGGTTTCAGCAGTTTGTACGGCAGCCCGGACGTTCCAACCTCGAGGCGGAACGATGCCGACGACCCATTTACCCCTTCATTGTACACATAGAAGTTGTAAACCGCTTTGCTACCGTCCGTTGGCAGCTTTTGATTTTTCAAGATAAACGTAAAGAACTGGCCGTTCGTATCATAGGTTACCGTCAAACCATCCGTCGGGCTCGAACCGGAATACGTTTTTCCGTCGGTATCCGTGAACGAGTTGGTCTTGAGATCCCATTTCCATTCCTGACCATTGGGTCCTTTGATGATCAACAAAAATTTGTTGGCATCAATGGAGCTACTATTACGTTTTGCATTAATCTGCGTATAGCTGGTCCCCAGATCAATGAAATCAAACGAGCCGAAGATGTTCATATCTGGCTGCTTGGTCACGTAGGAACCATTCGAACCCTGATAACGGGTATCCCGATCCGGATTCACCCGATCCGTACCATACGGATAAACATCACGAATTTCCGGATAGTTCAGGGAGAAATACGTTATTGTAAATGTTTTCTCATACGTAATCCCCGTACCCACGTAACGGATCTTGATCGTGTTTTGTCCGGGATTGAAATAGTCGAGAATCTTTTCCCGAACTGCAGGCATGGCCGAAGGGCTGTTGACGGAGCCCGAAACACCGTCATCCAGAATGAACTTGTTGGCATCCGTACCGTTCGCCTCAAGCGGCACATCATTGTTGTTGACAGTCAAAAATACCTTCTGTGACGAACCGCTGTAATCTGTTGATTGAATCGTCACATTGGAGAATTGCCCTTTGAAATCCTGCAATGCATCGCGAACCAGTTGGTTGGCACGCTCCGTTTTGGACAGTGTCGGATCGTATTTCACCACCTGATTTTCGGTGATGCCGTCAAAGCGGACGTTGATCCCGGAAACGACCGTGACCGTTACGGAAGTGGTGATGGTGAAGGTATTACCGGGAGTCGTATCCTGATACGTAATATCCAGTTTTTGCGTACCGTTGAAAGGCAAGCTTTCAACAAAGAACCAGACCTCTCGCGTCGTCCCCGACACATTTGTGTAAATCCGGTTGGACGCTATCGTGGTCGGCGTTGACTTCGCACCCGATGCAGAGGTGGATGAAATGGTTAATGAGACATAACTTGATGCTGGCATTGATGGTCCGGCATTCGGAATCGTCAACTTAACCGCGAACGGCAATTTGTTAATGGTTGTGCCGTCCTTGAGATCATTGACCGACACGCCTGACTGCTCGAAGGAGCTAAACGTCGTAGTCGGCGTAATGTCAACCCCGTCGGTATATTTCAGCGATTCCAGATACGGCTTGTTCGAATCTCGTAAAATATACCCCAGATCGGTTTGTTCCGTCCCCTCGTAATAGAGTGAACCGCCAGCTTGTCTGGTCTTTTTGGTGTTAACTGCTTCAAACTGAATGTAGCGCTGCTTGTCAAAAGCAAGGGCTCCAGAAGGAATGGCTGAACCAGAAATCGTGTACTGGAAAACATAGTATGGATCGGTGTCCCGATACGTAAACCCTCCACCGCTAATTTGGGTAAGTGTGAAATTTTTCTGATCAAGCATGGTCAGATTTTCGTCCCAGAAAATTGCATGGGCAAAAGCAGATTGTGCAGCAATCGTTGCCGGGTCCGGATTCGGCGATCCACCGTCAGCGTCAAAGGAACCGCCGATTCGAACGGTGCTCAGATCAAGTGGCGTTTGAAATGCAGCAAACGCACTGCCAGTCACAACACCGGAAAGGTCAAAACTAACGGCTGATGAGTCACCAACCCCGTTATCCAATGAACGTGGCTTCGTTATGTCGGTGTGTAACCCGGTGGTGTTGTTAAACACCACTTCCAGTTGATTGCTGGTGGAGTTGAAGTTAAGCGTATAGGCGGAAGGCGAACTGCCCAATTTTCCGCTGCTTCCCTGGGAAGCGCCAGTTAAGGTATTGACCAGTTTCAGAACGGAGTCAGGGCTTTTCCCAGCCCAGCTCGACCCGAGAGTCGTATTAGTACCGTTCTTCAATTGAATAATGATTTTTTCCCCGGCATCTACTCCGCGTGTACTGGTAGATGCGGAACTTCCTACGACATACGCCTCTGTGACATAAGGAGTTCGCGGGTCGAAGGAACCGGCCAACGGAACGACCTGGGCGTATTTCTCCGCATCCTTGGTAATAGTAATCGTGGGATTAACTGCTGAACCCGTTCCATTCTGGGTCAATGTGACTACATTGCCAGAACCACCAACAGTGTATTTGCCAGTACCAGTAATTGTTGTGTTGGAATTCAATTGGGTTCTGATTTTAGAAGCTACATCATCCGCAGTGACATCAGTTGCTGCCAAGGAAAATGAGATAGAAATAGCACTGGGACTTAAATACGAATCATAGATATCAATGGTTACAGGCGTAACAGTGGTTACCCCAGAATTCACAACAATCGTATTAACCTCCGGTACAGGCGCCACTCCAGCCGTCGTTGCGACCAATACACCTTGAGAGGTTTGATTGGCGAAACTGAGCGTACCTGGACCAGCAATTGTACTAAACGTAACAGTATCACCATTGTAGGTGGCAACGGGGTTTTTTCCTGTAATTGTAAATGTTTTGTTTACAGATGAACTGCTGAACGTAAAGTTGGACAAAGCATTGCTACCATTGTCCAGTGCTGTAAAACCATCCTCGATACCAGTAGCAATTTCAGATGGATCAGTGATATCAGTCACATGAACCGTAACATTATTTGCATCAACGGGTTGGACGGAGTACGCGGCAGCCTGATCAAGAGTAACAGTAAAACCTTTAAAGCTTACTGCAAATTTATTTGTGTTATCTCCTGTTACAGTAATCGTCCCCGAATCCCACACCGGGTTGACAGCAGTCACTCCCGGCGTCGTCTCGCTGTTGCTGGCCAACACATTGATCATGCTGTTGGGATCGTTGGCAGACACAACCGTCTTTTTCAACACAATCCGGCCTACATTGTTGAAAGCACCGTTTGCTGCGTCTTGGGGGCCAATGTTGATGACCAACTGAGATTTGTCAATGGTCGAACCGTTGATGGTCGCGCTTGTCCAGGTAGCGGTCGAGTCCTTGATCTTTTCATTCAGCGATACCGGATTCGCTCCGGTCGTTTGAAAATCAAACCAACTCTTTAGCTCATTAGCCGTCATATTGGCAGCACCCTGCACCGGAGCGGAAAAGCGGATGACAATACTGTCGGAGGTATCCGGATTATAGGCGCTGTTGGACGAGCCTGAAGCCCCTGCCAGCCGATACGCTGCCTCGATCCGCATCGGCTCGGACTTGTTCGCCTGGAAGTCGTTCGGGACAATCACTTTACCTGTGATTGTATAATTCGACGCGGTGTTGTCTGGCACAAAAAAGCTGGACAACAGACGAAGGTCGTATGAACTACTGGAAGTAGAAGTGTAATTCAACTGCGAGTCAAAAAACGTCACGCTGCCGTCGTAGTACACGACATCACGCACAACCTCGACGTTTTGCGTGTCGTTTTTGACATGGAACTTCAGGGTGTTTTTCCCTTTCTTCAGCTTGATCTGGCTGACAATAAAATAATTGGTGCCGTCTTCACGGACAGTACCGGAGCGGCTTTGGTTATCGCCAAAGTCAATGACGACTTCCCGTGCGTTCGGCGCATTCCCTTCAATAGAGAACAGCCCCTGCGACGGGTTGCTCGCCACCGCATTGGTCACAATCGTGACCCCTGTTTCATTGATTTGTGCCTTTTGCCCGGCACCTGTAAACGCCAGGTTGTACAGGATCGGTGAGTCAATATACGTGATGGGATGCAAAACCGTCGATACTTCAGACGCGCCCCGTTTGCCGTAAAACGTAATCCGGTTCACCCCAGGGAACAGGGTGAGGTTGGTCACAGTGATTCGGGTGCCGTCCGGAGAAACCGTAATGCCAAGCGAGGAGCGATCCTTCTTTTGCAATACGGTTGCGGTACTGAAATCGCTTGAGGACATCCGCTCTACCGTATAGGTGATTCCGCTGGGAGACACGTTGTTTAACGTACCGGTCAGCGTGATCCGGTCAGTATTTACAGACGTGGGCGGATTGTCAAAGACAAAGTTATCCCCTGTATCTGCCTGCGTGGGCTGCGGGTATAACGGGAACAACGTTATCATCAGCGCAGCAATCAGAAAGACATGGAGTATTTTTCTAACCATACTTCCCCTCCTAAATAAAATCTGCGACTCTGCTGGCATGTCTACCTATCCTTTATCTTATATCGGCGGATTGACTGGTAACGATTAGAGCCGATCGACCCATTCCGACAATTTTTCGCAAAGCCTTGGCCTGGCAAAATCAAAAAGGATCCCACACCGGATGTTGTGGAATCCTTCCCCAAGGGTATCACTAGTTGTTATTGGTTGGCGACCGCCTTTTTTAACAAACTCACATCTATTTCCAGTTGCGCCACTCGTCCCATCACATCGTGCAGTTTGACTTCCTGTTCCGTATTATCAGCGACCTGGGCCGCAAGTGCGTCCAGTTTCTTGTGAATGAGGGCGACGTCTTCTTTCGTGGCCATGTTTTGTTTGAGGGTTGCAATTTCTCTACGCACCTCATCCCTGACAATCTCCCTGACCTCGGACAGCAGTTCGACTTTCCAATCTGTGAGCAACTCTCGGAGCGTGTTCGTTTCCATCATCCCAGCCCCTTCCATATGGCGAATGCCTTCTGCTTGATTATACCAGAATCAGAACGTTTGTTCCAGCATTCTTAAAACTTGGCTTCCGTAAAGCCTTTGGCGCAGGTGGAAGCCATAGTTGCACTTATGTTAATAAGAAAGTTACACTTTCTTATCCACTAAAAAAACGAGCCGCCTCACACAGCGACTCGTGCAATTCAGGATTGATCAGTTGCTTCGCTTCGTCACGTACCATTTCAACCTGCGGTAGGTGTTGATCACCGGGCGATGGCGCCGGCCGACCAGGCCGACGACCTCGGTCGCCATGTGGATTACGATCAGAAGCACGCTCAAAATGATGATCGATGTCCACAGCGCCGCTTTGGTCAGCAGGATCGCGGTCAAGCCGAACAGGGCGCTGATGCCGTAGATGGTCACCACCGTGGCGCGGTGGGACAGTCCCATTTTCAGCAGACAGTGATGCAGGTGGCCTTTGTCCGGAGCGGAGATCGGCTTTTTCTGAATGATCCGCCGGACAATCGCAAAGGTGGTATCCCACAGCGGTACACCCAGCACGACGATCGGGATGATGAACGAGACGAACAGCGCCTCTTTAAATCCCATGATCGAGAGGGCCGCCAGGTTGAACCCGAGGAACAGCGAACCGGTGTCGCCCATGAAGATGCGCGCCGGATGAAAGTTGAAGTACAGAAACCCGAGGATTGCGCCGAGCAACACAAAGCAGTAGGCTGCCACGTCGGTGTCGTCCATGATGATGGCCATGACCGCCATCGTCGCAGTGGCAATCGCGGACACGCCCGCAGACAGGCCGTCCAGCCCGTCGATCAGGTTGACCGCATTGGTCACGCCGACAAGCCAGAACATCGTAATCGGAACAGCCAGCCACAACAGCCACCCGTCCGTGAAATCGATGTACCCGCCAAACGGCAGGTTGACGATGCCGATCTTCAACCCGAACGGGATGACGACAATCGCCGCACCGGCCAGTTGCCCGATCAGCTTCCACTTCGCCGACAACTGGAACTTGTCGTCCAGCATGCCGACCAGCATGATGAGCGTGCCGCCGATGAAAATCCCGATCATCTCTTTGGAAAGCGGCGTCAAAAACAGGAAGAACGAAACCAGATACCCCAGGTATATCGCCAACCCGCCCATCCGCGGCATGATCCGCGTGTGAACCTTGCGCTGGTCAGGAGCATCGACGGCCCCGATTTTTTCGGCCAGTTTTTTTACATAAGGCGTCGCCAAAAGCGCAATGATAAACGAAGTCAAGAGCCCTAAGACATAACTCGACATCTCTGTTCTCCTCTCTCGGGAAGACGATCACAAACGCCGTCCCCAGTTGTCGCGAAGCACGGCCAACACAAAACGCGGAATGGCCAACTGCCGGCGCCAACGCGACGGCTGCCTGAGCAGCCGGTACAGCCACTCCAGATGCATCCGTTGCCACATCTCAGGGGCGCGTTTGACAGTGCCTGCGATGACGTCAAAACTGCCTCCGACTCCCATCGCCAACGGCACGTGGATCTCGTCCCAGTAGCGCGCAATCCACTCGTCCTGTTTCGGCGCGCCAAGCGCCACGAAGAGCAGATGCGGCTTTACAGCAGCGATTGTCGCCGCAATTTTGGGTTCTTCTTCTCTGGAAAAATACCCGTCGTGTCTTCCCGCGATGCGCGCACGCGGGTACCGCTCGGCAAGGGTTTGCGCGGCTTTTTCGTTCACCTCGGGAGAAGCGCCGAGAAGGTACACCTTCCAGGCGTTTTCATCCGCCAGCCGCATCAACGCCTCCATCAGCTCGATACCGGTAACGCGCTCAGATATAGGATGCCCCAGCCACCTGGATGCGTAAACAATCCCGATGCCGTCCGGAACCACATAGGCTTGTTCCAGAAGTTGACGAAAACGCGCATCCTCCCGGGCAACCATCACCACTTCCGGGTTGGCTGTGACAACGTGCGTCCTTACCCCCGCCTTGATCCGCTCGGCCAGAAAGGTGACCGTCTCGTCAAAGCTGCGCGTCGCAAACGGCACTCCAAGGATTTTTACGACGTTCATAGCTGATGCCTCCGCTCTAGTAGCTATTGACGTATCCGGGAAGCAAAAAGTTGCACCGTAGCAATTCTACTGCAAAAGAAAAACACATTCAAGAATATTTCATGAATGTGTCTCGTTTTGCACGAGGGCAAACAGCAAATCGCCTTCGGCCACCACCTTGCCGGCGACACGGGCGACAGCGTGCCCCTTGCCTACGGATCCCCGCAGACGGGTCATCTCCACTTCGAGCTCCAGCGTGTCTCCCGGTTTTACCTGGTCCTTGAAACGGAATTCGTCGATGCCCGCAAACAATGCCAGTTTTCCCTTGTTTTCTTCCATGCCGAGCACGGCCACACCGCCGACCTGTGCCAGCGCTTCCACGATCAACACGCCCGGCATCACCGGATAGCCGGGGAAATGGCCCTGGAAGAACGGCTCATTGATCGTCACGTTCTTGATGCCCACGGCCCGTTTGCCCACCTCCAGCTCAACGATCCGGTCCACCAGCAAAAACGGGTAGCGATGCGGGATAATGCTTTGAATCTGGATATTGTCAAGAACTGTTCTGGTTTCCATGCGCAAGGCTCCTTTCCAGCGATCTGTCGATACGCGTATGCATGAATCAACGTCCACGGATTTAGACTATGGACAACTCCCTTTCCCGGCGGGAACGGGGTTAAAATAAAGGGGCACTTCTGACGGAAGTGCTCTTTTCATGGGCGGATTCACCGCGCCTTTGGCCGTTACGTCATCCGGTTCAGCAAGCGAAACTTTACCAGGTAAATCGCGCTCGTCAAAAAGGAAAACGCGATGACAATCCATAAAATCTGTTCGCCGTATCGGTTTTGGAACATCACCAGGGTAAACGCGATATAAAAAAACACCGTGGTCAGTTTTCCGAACGCGTTGGCCGGTACGGTCCTTTTCCCCTTGAAGTGAAAGATGGCGGAAACCACGATCATGCCGACATCGCGCAAAAAGAAAAACAACGCCGCCCAGACGCTGATCCGGTCAGACAGAAAAAACGACGAGATTACCGCAAGCATCATCAGTTTGTCGGCGAGCGGGTCCATCATTTGGCCAAACGGGGTGACCAACTTGTATTTTCTCGCAATATAACCATCCACTATATCAGTAATTCCCGCCAGGACGAGAATCAGATAGGCGATCGGGATATGATACGGAAATGTCGAGAAAAACATGTACAAGTAGATGGGGATCAGCACAATGCGGAACAACGTCAGCGCATTGGGAACATTCACCGGATATCCCTCCGAACGACCTGCGGGAAGCAGGTACCTTGGCGTTTTGTCAGGACCGTCACTCCCTTGTATGAGTCTAAGAAGGACCGCTTTTCCATTATACTCTTTCCGCCAAATGAACAGCAACCAAGTTTTCGCCAGGCGGACGGGCGGCGGCCCTTCCCGGCATCGAGCGTCCCATAAAAACAGGGAAGCTCCCCATGCGAGAAAGCTCCCCTGCGGTCAGGTTCCGGAAAAGATCAAGTCGTACATGTGCTTGTAGGTATGCAGGTTAAACACCTCGGAGATCGGCTGTTTGCCCAAGACACCGTACCCGATCATCAGTCCGACGACCAGCGACAAAAACAGCAGAAACGGAACCAGCATCCATTTCGCCACCAGATAGGTCCATCCGCTTCCGCCGCGTTTTGGCTTGTGCTGATCGCCTTCCCACTCTTCGCGGGCCAGGCGGCGGTCTTCTGTATGGTTCATCCCTTTTCCTCCGTCCCCAGGATTACCGCGCGCGCAACGAATTGGCGATGCCCATCATCTGATCGCTGATGCCGATTGCCCGCGCGTTCAACTGATAGGCTCGCTGTGCCAGAATCAATTGCGTCATCTCCTGCCGCATGTCCACATTGGACATCTCCAGCGCGCCCTGTCGGAGCCGGGCATCCGATCTTGGCAGCACATCCCCCGGCTGAACGCCCTGGCCGATGTCGATCACCCATTCGTTATCCCCTGCTTGCTGGTACTGATCGGGATTGGGCAATTTCCAGACGGGAATCGCAAGGCCGCTGTCCGAGCCGTTGATGGAAATCCTGCCGTTTGGCTCCACTTTAAACGACCCGTTTTTGGGTATCTCGATCGCGATGCCGCGTTCGTCAACCAGGACGTCTCCCGTGGACGTCACCAGGTTGTAAAAATTGTCGGGATCGGCCTCCGAATTGCTCAGATGAAACGCGCCGTTGCGCGTCAGCCGGAACTCTTCCGGCAAAAGGTTCCCTTGCCGGTCGCGAACGCGGCGGCTGACGAGAAAGAAGCCATCCCCCTCGATCATCAGATCAGACGGCACGTCGGTGGATTTGGCGGCCCCCTGGGACATGTCCAGCGCGGTCAGCCCCACCCTGACGCCGCTGCCGACGCGCAAACCCGCCGGCGACGTGCGCTCTTGGTCCGCATCCGGCTGATTGTTGAGCGAATCGACGAGCAGTTCGGAGAACGTCGCGCCCCGCCGTTTGTATCCGACCGTATCCAGGTTGGACAGATTGTTCGCCGTGGTGTCGAGCGCCGCCTGAATACTCCTGAGCGCTGCCGTCGAGATCGAAAGCGACTGCATCGGTTACTCTCCTTTCCTACCCGTTTACCCGGCCAATCTCGTTGGCCGCCTTGTCCATCGTTTGGTCCAACGTCGTGATCACGCGTTGGTTTGCCTCGTATGCGCGCAATACCGTCATCATGTCGGTCATCGTCCGCGTCGCGTCCACATTGGAGCGTTCCAGCCACCCCTGGCGCAACGTATAGTAGCGGCTCAATTCCGGATCGTTGTCCACATCTGCCGGCTGTCCGTCCCCCGCCCAGCGGTACACGTCGTTCCCTTCACGCACCAACTGGTACGGATTGTTCACCACTTTCAGCCCCAGCCTTAGCGGTGCCGTCGGGTCATTGGGCAGATAGGTGCCTTCCGGTCCATTCGGGTCGGGAATCAGAATTTCGCCTGACGACGTGATCTTCACTCCTCGGCCGGCGTCAAGCAACTCGCCGTTCGGGCCGGTTCGCCCGTTCAGCTTGATCGGCTGATTCGCTTGATCCAGCACGTAATAGCCGCTTGATGTCACCAGATACCCCTCACTGTTGACACTCCAGTTGCCGTTGCGCGTGTACCGGATATTGGCCGGATCGACAGGTTGGGTCAATTGTTGCGGGTCGGTGATGCGGGCCACGCTGAAAAACAGCCGTGGTTGCACCGGCTTGTCGTTGACTGTAAACGGCGTATTGGGATCGACGGGCAGGTTGTCCGTCAACGCCACATCATACGGCTGATCGGTCTGTTCGATGTCGCCCTGGGCAAAATTGGGCAACGCCTCCGACATGTACGCCCCGGTATGCAACGTTCCAATGACCACCGGTTGCCCCGGTATGGACGGCCAGCCCTGTATGTCCGGCGCTTGCTTGTCGCGGATCCGGGAAATCAGTTGCTCGGGAAACGAACGAATCACGCCCTCGTCTTCTTTGAACCCGGCGGTATTGATGTTGGCTAGGTTGTTGGCCAACGTTTCCTGACGGCGTTGCAAGGCCAGCATCCCCGACGCGGCCGTGTACAATCCCCTGATCAAGACGCCCTACCTCCTCATCCAAAAAACTTCTTCTTCCGATACGCGGGCACTTTGTCCAGATACTCCAGCATCATGCCCGTGCCCTTGGCCACACACATCATCGGGTCTTCGGCGACGACAACGGGCACTTTCAACTCTTCTGAGAGCAACTGGTCAAGGCCGTGCAGCAGGGCACCTCCACCCGTGAGCGAGACGCCCTTATCAATAATATCGGCAGAAAGTTCCGGAGGTGTACGCTCCAATACGTTTTTCGAGGCTTGTACAATTGCGCTCACCGACTCTGCCAGGGCCTCCTGGACTTCGTGCGAACGGATCGTAATGGTTTGCGGCAATCCGGTCACCATGTCACGTCCGCGAATGTCCATTTCGTCCTGGCGTCCGCCGGATACGGTACCAATCTGCACTTTGATGTCTTCGGCTGTGCGTTCTCCCACCAACAGTTTGTATTTGTTCTTTATGTACCGCATAATCGCGAGGTCAAATTTGTCCCCCGCCACTTTAATCGAGGAGGAGGTCACGATGTCGCCCATCGACAAAACGGCAACGTCCGTCGTTCCGCCGCCGATGTCGACCACCATGTTACCGGACGGTTGGAAAATGTCCATTCCGGCACCAACTGCGGCGACTTTCGGTTCTTCCTCAAGAAATACCTCACGAGCCCCTCCGCTCCGCTCCGCAGCTTCCCGGATCGCTTTTTGTTCGACCGAGGTGATGTTGGTGGGGCAGCAGATCAAGATGCGCGGCCGCGCAAATAGGCTTTTCCCTCCGACTTTGGCGAGGAAGTGTTTCAACATGGCTTCCGTGATTTCAAAGTCAGCGATGACCCCGTCTCGCAAAGGGCGGATAGCGACAATGTTGCCAGGCGTGCGGCCCACCATACGATGCGCCTCATGGCCTACAGCCAACACTTTCTTAGTCTGATTGTCAATTGCCACCACAGAAGGTTCATCCAATACGATTCCTTTGCCTTTCACGTAAATCAGCACGTTGGCTGTCCCCAAGTCGATTCCGATATCTTTGCTAAACATTAAAGGGCCTCCCTGTACCATTAGCATTGCTACCATTATCATAGGATGTAATTCGTGAGTAGACAAGGAAATCCTTTCAATCTGCCGCCAGAATTTTCTTATACGCTTTCTTCCTGTTCACGTCTGACTTTCTTGCTCTTGCGTTTGTATTTGATTTTCGTCGCTTCTCCTCCCCGCAGATGACGGATGGCCTTGTGGTACTCCAGAATTTCTTTTACCTGGTCCGCCAACTCTGGATTTATCTCAGGCAACCGTTCAGTCAAGTCTTTGTGCACCGTGCTTTTGGAAACGCCGAATTCTTTGGCGATCATGCGAACCGTGTTCCGTGTTTCCACAATGTACCGCCCAATTTTAATGGTCCGCTCTTTGATGTAATCGTGCACGCCCCTCGCCTCCTGTATCGGAATTGTCTGATACAATATATGGGTAGGAAAGGACACATATTCTACGTTTCCAAGCCTGACAAGCAGACACGCCGCATCTTTTTTCATACAGCGTGTACACCTTGGGCGAAGACAGGGGCGCTGAACGTTCGGCACAAACAAAACCTGCGCGATTGCCGGTATTTCGCGCAGGTTTTTCGTCATTGAGCTTATTGCGTTTCGGTTTGGGTCAGGTATTGCTTGGGATTGACCGGATTACCGTTGACACGAACTTCGAAGTGGAGGTGGACGCCGGCGTCTTTTTCATACACATTGCGGCCTGCGGTTCCCAGCACTTGTCCCTGATTGACCTGATCGCCCGGCTTGACGGTGACTTTCTCCAGGCTTTGGTACACGGTCACCATGTTGTCCGGATGTTCGACTTCCACCAGGTAGCCGACCAGCGGATCATTTTCCACCTTGGTTACCTTGCCTGGAAGCGCGGCCGTCACGTCAAAGGCTTTGCCGTCGGTCGCCTTCAAGTCGATCCCGGTATGCGGCATGAACGAATCCTCATACTTGACGAGCGCTGCCTGTTGGTTTTCCGCCGGAGACTGATCGTCAAAAAATTCCATGCCCACCTGGTACTTCACGCCGCTGGCGATCGGCCAGGCAAGCGGCTGGACGGATTTGCTCGCCGGCACCGCGTCCGTTTTTTCTTCTTGGACCGCTGTCTTGCTTTCGGCTTGCGGAGTCTCTGTCGACACACCCTGCATCCACTGTGACTTGTCAATGGCGTAGTTTCCAGCGTTGCCCTGATACCACATCACAAAAGCGAGGATAATTGCTGCGGTGCCGATGTAGATCGCCGGGAACGCCCACTTTTTGCCCAGAATCGCCTTCCAGGCAGATGCTTTTTTGAAAGGAATCGGTTGATTTTGAGTTTTTTGATCTTCCATTTGTTATCACCTCATCCACCAGTATCACCAGTTTTTGGACGCATAAACCTGGCGAATGAGGGAAACGTAAAAATTTGTGTCAAACAGCGCCTAGATGCGGACGATCTTGTGATAGTTTTCGAGAGAGACGCCCTGGTAGAAATACTTGACGATCTGCTCCGCGTTTTTCCCCGCCTTGGCCATTCCGTTGGCTCCCCACTGACTCATGCCGACGCCGTGACCGTATCCGTGCGTCGTGATGGTGACCCGCCCGTTCAACAGTTCCATGCTGAAGTCGGAGGAGTTGAGTCCAAGCCGCTCGCGGATGTCCTTGCCGGTAAACTCTTTGTTGCCGATGCGGATTTTGCTGATCCGGTTGCCTGTCGTCCGCTCCAGCACCGTGTACCAGCTTCCATTCGAGATCGATTGCGCGTCCAGGATGACGCCGAGCTTTTGCTCCAGCTCGCTTGCCGTCATCACCGTTCGCTCTTCGAACCGGGGCGACTGGCGGTCCCACGGGCTGGCCACGCTGCGCAGGTAGGGGATGGGCTTGTTCCAGTATTCGTCGGCATTTTCCGTGAAGCCGTTGCTGGTGGAGAAAAACGTCGCGTCAATCGGCTGCCCCTGATAGGTGAGCACGACGCCGGCCGTTTCCCGAACGGCCTGATGGATGCGGGCGCGTTTCCACTCGTACTGGGCTCCCCATTTCTCCCGGCATTGCTGATCGTCCATGTACACCTGGTGCTTGATGGTATCGAGCACATGCGCACCGGCGGGGACGTCGTCAAAGTTGCCTTCCTTCAGGCGGCGGATGATATAGGTGCGGGCGGCCAACGCCTGTGCCTTCAGGGCTTCAAGCTCAAACTCGGCCGGCATCTCGGCGGAGACCACCCCTTCGATATAGCTCTCCAACGGAACCGTTTCAATCGTCTTCTTTTCGGTGCGATAGACCTTGATCATCGGTTGCGGGGCATCGGTTGTCGCGGCGGACGCACGCGGCGGTTTTTCTAGCACTACCGAATCGACAGGAGAGAAGTAAAAGACCAGTGCGGCAGGCAATAGCACCAGCAATACGGGCAGGACGACGAACATCAGCAGGACGTAACGCTTCATGAAAAAACCCTCCCACGATAGACTGGACAACTTGACCAGTACAGTCTATGTCCGGCCCGGGGAGGATAGAACGTGCGAGAATCAGAGAGTTACGAGAGACGCGAGACAAACCGGCCGATCCGTTCCATCGCCCGCTCCAGTTGTTCCAGGGAAGTGGCGTAGGAACAGCGGATATGTCCGCAGCCGCTTTCGCCGAAGACGTCTCCGGGCACGACCGCCACCTTTTCTTCCATCAGCAACCGCTCCGCGAAGTCGCTGGCCGTAAGCCCGGTGGACGCAATCGACGGGAAGGCGTAGAACGCTCCTTGTGGCTCGTGGCAGGTGAGACCGATTTGCGAAAAAGCGTGCACGACGTAGTTGCGCCGCTGACGGTAGCTCTCCACCATCCGCTCCACGTCGCCGCTCCCGCTGCGCATGGCCTCCAGCCCCGCCATCTGCGCCATGATCGGCGCGCACAGCATCGTGTACTGGTGGATTTTCAGCATGCCGCCCAGCAAATCAGCCGGGGCGCATACGTAGCCCAGCCGCCAGCCGGTCATGGCGAATGCCTTGGAAAAACCGGAGATGAGAATGGTTCGTTGTTTCATGCCAGGCAGCGCCGCGAAACTGTCATGCGTGCGCCCGTACGTCAACTCGGCGTAAATCTCGTCCGACAAGACCAGCAAGTCGTGCCGTTCGATGATGGGCGTAAGCCGCTGCCACTCGTCGCGGGTCATCGTGCTTCCTGTCGGATTATTCGGATAACAGAAGATAATCGCTTTGGTGCGCGGTGTAATCCGGGCCTCCAGCTCTTCCGGCGTCAGCTTGAAGTGGCTGTCCGCCGTCGTTCGCAAAAACACCGGTACGCCTCCGGCCAACCGGATCACCGGTTCATACGACACGTAACACGGCTCCACGACCAGCACCTCGTCGCCAGGGTCAAGCACCGCACGCAAGGCAATATCGATCGCCTCGCTGGCGCCCACCGTTACAAGAATCTCATCGTCCGGCCGGTAGGAGACGGCGAATCGCTCCTCCAGATAGCGGGCAATCTCTCTGCGCAATTCCAGCAGCCCGGCGTTGGACGTGTAGGCGGTATAGCCCCTCTCTAGCGAAGAGATACACGCTTCCCGGACGCGCCAGGGCGTAATGAAATCGGGTTCGCCCACCCCGAGCGAAATCACGCCTTCCATCGAGGCGGCCAGATCAAAAAATCGGCGGATGCCCGACGGCTTCAGGGATTGGACGGTTGCGGAGAGGCGGCTTCGCGTCGAAACTTCTCTCATGGCGTGACCACCATCCTGCGGTCGTCATCCCGTTCTTCCAGCATAATCCCGTCATGCTTGTAGCGCTTGAGAATAAAATGGGTCGCCGTCGAAATCACAGACTCAAGGGGAGCCAGCTTTTGCGATACGAAACTGGCCACTTCCCGCATCGTCTTGCCTTCCAGCACCACCGACAGATCGTAGTCGGCACCCGACATCAAATAGACCGCCTTCACCTCGGGAAACCGGCAGATGCGTTCCGCCACTTCGTCAAACCCGACGTCCCGCTTCGGCGTCACTTTTACGTCGATCATCGCGGTCACGTACGGATCGTCCTCCACCCGCTCCCAGTTGATCAAGGCGGGAAACTTGACAATCACCTTTTCCGCCTGGAGACGCTTGATCTCTGCCTCCACTTCCTCGGCGGTTACCGCGAGCAGCCGGGCCAACTGTTCGCTGGTCAATCGGCTGTCTTCCTCCAACAGACGCAACAATTCCTTGCGCTTCTGTTTGTCCATTGACTCCACCCCACTCTTTTTTCCATTCATCATAGCACAGGCTGGTTTGAACCAAAAGAAAAAAGACTTCCGCCTTGATGGAAGTCTCTTGTGCTCCTATCCGTATGGGTGGTTTACGCAAAATTGGGCGACAGGTTGACTTTGACGGCCTGCGCTTTGGCATCGGCCGCTTCCCGGGCAGCTTGTTCCTCGACCTTCACCCGTTGCACGTCCGCTCCCAACGCTTGCAGTTTCTCGGTAAAGTTGACATATCCCCGATCCAGGTGATGCAGGCCGGTCACTTCCGTCTCTCCTTCGGCAATCAGGCCCGCCAGCACCAACGCGGCTCCCGCACGCAAATCGGTGGCGCACACCTTGCTGCCGGTCAGCTTCGTTCCGCCTTCGACAATCGCGCTGCGCCCCTCGATTTTGATGTTGGCGCTCATGCGCCGAAACTCTTCGACGTGCATGAAGCGGTTCTCAAACACGGTTTCCGTCACGATGCTCGTCCCTTCGGAGGCCAGCAACAGGGCCATCATCTGGGACTGCATGTCCGTCGGGAAGCCCGGATACGGCAAGGTTTTGACATCTACCGCCTTGAGCGGACCAGTGCGGCGCACGCGAATCCCGTTTTCCAGCTCGTCCACGGTCACGCCCATCTCGCGCAGTTTGGCTGTGACCGGCTTGAGATGGTCGCAGATCGCGCCCTCGACAAACACGTCGCCGCCGGTAATGGCCGCCGCCACCATAAAGGTGCCCGCCTCAATCCGGTCGGGAATCACGCAATGCGTGCATCCCCGCAGGCGTTCGACACCTTCGATCCGGATCGATCCCGTCCCGGCGCCGCGAATCTTCGCCCCCATCCCGTTGAGGAAGTTGGCCAGGTCGACGATTTCCGGCTCTTCCGCCGCATTTTCAATAATCGTGGTGCCTTCCGCAAGCGAAGCGGCCATCATGATGTTTTCCGTCGCGCCGACGCTGGCGACGTCGAGGTAGATCTTGGCCCCTTTCAGGCGGCCGTCCACATGCGCTTCAATGAAGCCTTGTCCAATCTGGATCTTCGCGCCCATCGCCTCGAATCCTTTGAGGTGCTGGTCAATCGGCCGCGTGCCGATCGCGCAACCGCCCGGCAGCGCGATGCGGGCTTTCCCCTGGCGGGCGAGCAACGGTCCCATAACAAGAAACGATGCCCGCATTTTGCGGACAAGCTCGTAGGATGCCTCGATGCCGTTCAACCTGGTGGCGTCAATGGTAAGCATCTCGCCTTCGTATGTAATCGCAATCTGCAGCGTTCTCAGCAACTCGCAGATCGTGTGAACATCGTCCAGCCCCGGCACGTCGTGAATGACGCACGTCCCTTCTTCGGCCAGTATGGATGCTGCAATAATGGGAAGAACGGCGTTTTTCGCGCCGGATACCTTCACAGTTCCCGCCAATGCCTTACCACCGCGGACAACGATTTTTTCCAATGTGAATCCCTCCGCGTGCTTAGTATTCCGCTGTGATGATAGGTGTCCCTACGGTGATTCGCGTCCACTTGGTCTGTGGATCAAGATGGGTTGCCACCTGTACATTCATCTTGTGATCGTCAGTGGTGAGAAAAGGTAGCCACTGTTCCGTATATGCAGAAACGCTAAGTACGGTGTCGTCCTGCAAACGTTCGACTTCCCTGGCCCGGAGAGATCGCAAAATCCCGAAAACCTTACCCTCCTGCTGATCATCACTCAGTGTATCACTGTATATTCCACGAATACAAGTGCTAATTTGCGGAATGATTGTCGCTTGTTTGAAGGCCTCAACCACCAGTTGGCGCAGTTTTACAACATCTTGTAGATGTGTGCGTTTTCCTTCGATCTTGACCACTAGATGTGTATCGAATCCATCTGAAGTCGGCACGCCGACAACTCGCAGGGAAAGCGCGGCACCCGCCGATCCGGCTTGTGCCTCCCATACCGTAAGCCCGTTTTCCCATGTCCATTGCCCCTGATCGGCGATGGACAATCTCTTTCGCCAGACACTGGCCAACGCGACTAGGTCGTTAGAAGTATGCACCTTTTTCATGCCGGCAGCGGCCCGCAACTGAATGTCCTGCACCTGTGCACCCGATGCTTCCACGACCTGCACGATCGTTTCTGCCGCCTTGTCAGACGCGTTTTTAGCCGCCGCAGGCAGATACACGGCCAACGCCAGCATGAACAGCAACAGACAACTCCACAGCCCCTTTTGTTTCATCTCTGTCCTCTCCCCGTTTTCCTCATCTGTACCCACTAGTCTTTACGGAAAACTGGAGAGATATACCAACCGAACTGTCGGAAAGCGGCGTCAGGAAAACAGGTGTCCAAGCAATAGTGACGCCCCGAGATAATCCATAAAAAACCGCGCGACCCCCGCCCCGATAAAGATGGATAACAAGATTTGCAACAGTTTCGCCTGCGCACTGTCCGCTTTTTTCACGAACAAATCAAACCGAAAGGCCTGCAGGGCCCACCAGCTCAAGCCAATACAGACAATTGACACGAGAATCGTCAACAAACCGGTCACTCCGAACGACATGACACATCCCTCTCTTTCGCGAAGATATGGTGGAAGCAGGAAAAGGGGGCGGCACCTTACCTGCCGTCCCCTTTTTCATTTGACACAGCTTCCGGGATTACTTGCCAGGCACCAGCATGTTGCCGAAGTCAAACCCGGCGTTCAGATGGGTCTGAATATACTGGGTGGCCACCTCAGGCACAATCCCGAACACGACGGTAGCCAGCGCGGTGAGCACCACGACCAGCGCCACCCCGATCGGGAAGCGAATCGGCGCCTCGGTGGAACCGGTCCGCATGTACATTTGACGGATAATCCCGAAGTAGTAGTAGTACGAGATCACGCTCGTCGCGAACATGATCCCGGCGAGCCAGTAGCTTCCGTGATAGAACGCGCTTAAGAACAGATAGAATTTCCCGAAGAAACCGGCCGTCACCGGAATCCCGGCGAGCGACAGCAAGAAGATCGTCATCGCGACGGCAGCCAGCGGCGAACGATGGTACAACCCGGCGAACGCCTTCAGCTCTTCGGTCTGCTGTTCGCGCGTCACCACCATGATGACGGCAAACGCGCCGAAGCTCATCAGGAGGTAGGCGAACAGGTAAAAGATCGTCTGCCCGAAAAAGAACTGAGTCAGTGTCACGAACGGCACCAGGAGGTAACCGGCCTGGGCGATCCCCGAGAAGGCCATCAACCGTTTCACGTTGGTCTGACGCAGAGCCATCGTGTTCCCGATGATCATCGACAGACCGGCGATAATCGACAGATACCAGCTCAGTTCGGTGAGGATAAGGCGTTCCTGGCCTTCGATCAGTCCAAGGTACGCTGTCAAGAGCAAGCGAATCACAATGGCAAACCCTGCGGCTTTGGAGACCACCGCGAGGAATGCCGTAATCGGCGTCGGCGCGCCCTGGTACACGTCCGGTGCCCACATGTGGTTGGGCACGGCGGAGATTTTAAACGCCAGTCCGACTGTCAGGAAGGCAAACGAAAGCAGCACCAAAAACCCGTAGCCGCCGGAGTACGCCTCGCCCAGCCGTTGGGAAATCACGTACAGGTTGGTCGTGCCGGTCAGACCGTAGACGTAAGACATCCCGAACAGCGTGACCGCTGTGGCGATGCTGCCAGACACGACGTATTTCAGCGACGCTTCGTTGGACTGGATCGACCGTTTGCGCAACCCGACCAGAACGTAGGACGACAGAGACAACAATTCCAGACCGATGAACAAGGTGATCAGGTCGGCGGAAGAAGCCATCACCATCGCACCCAACAGTCCGGCGAGCAGCAGATAGTAGTATTCGCCCTGATGAGTGATCTCCCCCGATTTCAGGTACGACAGGGAGAGGATCAGGGTAAACGCCACCCCGGTCAAAAACAGCAGCTTGAAGGCATTGCCGAAATCATCGACACGCATCATGTCAGCCATGTAGGAAACCGGTTCGTTGAGGGTTTGCATATTGCGAACCACAAACCACCCGGCCAACATAACCCCCAAGAGGGCCAGCCAGCCGATGACGGCGCGACTGGAGCGTTTCCCCATAAACAGATCGATCAGGGACAGGAGCGTCGCAAAACCGAGAATGATGAATTCGGGCAGAAGGTAGCTCCAGTTATAGGAAAAGATATTGTTCACGTCCATGGCTTACCCTCCTATTCCCGGCACGATCGGCACGATTGTTTTCAGGGTCTCTTGCAATGGATCGCTCAGCACAGCTGGATAGATCCCGATCAGAATGATGAAGCCCAAAAGCACCACCATCGGAATAACTTCGAGCGGTTGAGCGTCAGCAAGCCCAAGCCAACGTTCGGGCGTCGGACCGAACGTGCTGCGCAGCACCGCGCGAAGCAGATACACTGCTGTCAGGATAATCCCCAGTGTACCGACCGCCGCCAGGATTGGCATGCTGCCGAACAATCCCAGGAACGCGAGGAATTCGCTGATGAACCCGGACATCCCCGGCAAGCCGAGCGACGCCATCGCGGCCGTCAGCAGAATGCCGCTGACAAACGGCATCGACTTGGCCAAACCGCCGAGTTCGGTGATCATCGACGTTTCCGTACGTTCCCAGATGACGCCGATGAGGAAGAACATCAGGGCAGAGATGAAGCCGTGCGAAACGACCTGGAACAGTGCCCCCTGGAATCCGACCGTATTCATCGCGGCGAAACCGAGCAGCACGATCCCCATGTGGCTGATACTGGAGTACGCCAGCACCATTTTCAGGTCTTTCTGGACGAACGCCAGAACCGCACCGTACAGGATGTTCACCACGCCGAGCACAGCCATCCAGGTGGCGAACTGGTACGCCTGATCCGGGAAGAACCCGATGCCCATGCGGATCAACCCGTATGCCCCCATCTTCAGCAAGATCCCGGAGTGGATCATCACGATCGACGGCGGCGCCTGGACGTGTACTTTCAGCATCCAGGTGTGGAACGGGAAGACCGGCAGCTTGATCCCGAACGCGATAAACAGCGCGAGGAACACGGCGAAGCGGAAGCCCGGCTTCGCTTGGTCAAACATCGCAATGTAATCGTGCGACGTCAGGAACTTGCTCAACTCGGTCATGTTCATCGTCGGTTCGGACTGCATCATCGGCAGCATCCAGTACACGATCAAAAACGCGATCAGCATGATCGCCGAACCTACGCCGTTGTACAACAGGAACTTGTTGGCGGCGCGCTCCCGCTCGGCGTATCCCCAGATGCCGATCAAAAAGTACATCGGCACCAGCGTCATCTCGAAGAAGATGAAGAACAAAAACAAGTTTTGCGTCGTAAAGACCCCGAACATCCCGATCAGCAGGATGTGAAACAGGATAAAGTATTCTTTCAGGCGTCGCTTGATCGTCGTCGAAGCGATCGCGGCCAGTGTGCCAACAATCGCGGTCAGCACCACAAGCGGCATCGAGATGCCGTCGACGCCCATCTCATAGTTGATCTTAAACGTAAGCGTCTCACCGGACGGCAAGGCGCCGGCCGGGATCGTAATCCACGGCACGCTTTCCACGAACTGCATGGCCGACTGCTGATAGTCAAACCCGGCGAACAGCACCAGGGCAAACGCCAGCGGCAGGAGGGTTCCCAGAATCCCGACCCGTTTGATCACACCGCCCTGATGCTTCGGAATGAACGCCAGGATGAGAATCGCAAGCAGCGGCGAAAACGTGATCAGTGACAGCAAGTAGTTATTCACCAAAAGGGACACCTCCTAACGCCTTGAGGCCGACAATCAACAGAATCAGGCCGATCAGCACGACGAATCCATAGGTCTGCATCTGTCCGTTCTGCACACGGGCGTGCAGCGCGCCGATACCGTTTGCGATCTTCGCCGTCAGCGCGACCAGACCGTCAACAACGACGCGGTCAAACAGGTCGAGACCGCGACCCAGCCACTTCAACGGCCGTACAAAGACGGCTTCGTAGATTTCATCCACATAATACTTGCGGTAGGAAAGCTGGTACAGCCAGGGCAGCGGACGAGCGATCAACCCGGTCGACACCGTCTCTTTCACATACATCAAATACGCGAGCAAAATCCCGAGAACCGATACGGCGATCGCAGTGAATTGCACCCATGCCGCCCCGTGTCCTTCCGCCTCGCCAAATACGGCGGCAATCGCGCTTCCCGTGTTGCCGGAGAGCAACCAGTGATGCAGCACCGGAGCGTACGGGGTGTTGACAAAACCGGCGACGATGGCGGGAACCGCCAGGATCAAGAGCGGAATCGTCATCACAGCGGGAGATTCGTGCGCTTCCCCGTGCCCGTGCGCACGCGACTTGCCGGAGAAGGTCAGGAAGAACAGACGGAACATGTAGAACGCCGTAAAGAACGCGGCAATCAACGCCATCCACAGCAAGTCGTAGCGATGAGCGGCATAGACCGCGCCGAGAATCTCTTCTTTCGACCAGAAACCGGCAAACGGCGGAATCCCCGCGATCGCCAGACAACCGATCAGGAACACGGCACCGGTGACCGGCATCTTTTTCCACAGACCGCCCATCTCAAAGACGTCCTGGGTATGGACGGCGTGAATCACGCTACCGGCCGCCAGGAATAGAAGCGCCTTGAAAAACGCGTGTGTCATCAAGTGGAACGTACCGGCGACGTAACCGGCGGCGCCGGCAGCGCCAAGCGCCAGCATCATATAGCCAAGCTGGCTGACCGTCGAATAGGCCAGCACGCGTTTGATGTCGCGCTGGGTCAAGCCGATCGAAGCGGCAAAGATCGCGGTGAAGCCGCCGACATACGCGACGACCGTCAGCGCCGTCTCCGACGCGATAAACAGCGGATATGCCGCAGCCACAAGGTATACCCCTGCGGCAACCATCGTAGCGGCGTGGATCAACGCGGAAACCGGCGTCGGACCTTCCATCGCGTCCGGCAACCAGGTGTGCAGCGGGAACTGACCCGATTTCCCGACGGCGCCGATGAAGATCAGCACAGCCGCCAGCGTGATCTGCCACCCTTCCAGTTTTCCTGCGGACACGGCGTCGAAAATGGCGGAATACTCGAAGCTGCCAGTCCACCAGAACAGCAGGGCAATCCCGATGAACAGGCCGACGTCACCGATCCGCGTGACGATAAACGCCTTTTTCGCTGCCGCTTTTGCTTCCGGTTTAAAGAAGTAATAGCCGACGAGCAGGAACGAACAAACCCCTACCAGCTCCCAGAAGATGTACACCTGAAGCAGGTTGGGCGAGATCACCAGTCCCAACATGGAAAACGTAAACAGGGACAGGTATTGATAGAACACGGGAAAACGCTCGTCCCCGTGCATATAGCCTTTGGAGTAAATCTGAACAAGCAGGCTGACAAACGTGACGATGACCAGCATCATCGCGTTCAGTTGGTTCACTTCAAACCCCATGCGGACGATGTTCTCGCCGATGCGCAGCCACTCTACCGGAAACGAGTAGTCGGCCGCCCCTTCCTGGAACCGCGCCCAGAACGTCATCACCGCCAGCACGAAGGAGGCACCTGTCAACAGGACCCCCACGTAGGCCGCTCCCTCTTTCAACTGTCGACCGAACGAGACGATCAAGATGAAAGCGAAGAGTGGAAAAAGAGGGATGAGCCAGGCATAATGCATGATCGTATCCATATCTTCACCTATCCTTTTCCCATTTCTAGCGTTTCATCGTGTCCATCTCGTCCACGTTAACCGTTGCGCGGTTGCGGTACAGGGCGATCAATACGGCCAGCCCGACTGCCACTTCTGCTGCGGCCACGGTCATCGTGAATAAGGTGAAAATCTGACCCGTTAGCGAAGCGTACAGACCGAATTTGGCAAACGCGACCAGGTTAATGTTGACCGCGTTCAGCATCAATTCGATCGACAACAGCACAATGACGGTATTGCGCTTGGTCAATGCCCCGTACAACCCGACACAGAACAGGATCAGGGCAACAAGTAAATAGGATGAAACCGGTACAGTCACTCCTTGTCCCCCTCCTTCTTCGCCATGATAATGGCACCGACCAGCGCCACCAGCAACAAGACAGACACCAGTTCAAACGGTATGACGTATTTGGTAAAGACCTCGATCCCGATCTGTTTTACGTTGCTTACGTTGGGATCGGCGACGGGCTGCGGCGCGTTGGGCCACGCAGTGTTTTGAATGCCCCAGAACACAATGCCGAACAGCACGGCGACACCGAGCAGCGTCAGGTATTTGTTTTGCGCCTTGCTCGTGCCTTCGTCGGCGGCATCGTGCTTGGTCAGCATGATCCCGAACAGCATCAGGATCGAGATGGCGCCGGAATAGACGAGCACCTGGGAGACGGCGACAAACTCAGCTTCCAGCAAAACGAACAGACCGGCGATGCTGAGGAAGGTAATCCCCAGGGAAATCACCATGTGGACGACCCGGTTGAAGCTGATCATGAACACCGCGCCACCAATCGTCAACAGGGACAAAATGAAAAATGCGACAAAAGAACCGCTCATGCGTTAGTTCTCCTCCCTGACGTTGGTATTGTTGTCGTCCAACCACTTCAAGTTTTTATACAACTCGTCGCGGCTGTACGTCGCCAACTCGAAATTGTTGGTCATCACGATCGCTTCGGTCGGGCATACCTCCGTGCACAAGTCGCACAAGATGCAGATTTCGAAATTGATATCGTACGTATCGATGATTTTCCCTTTTTTCTCCGGGTCCGGATGCGGCTTCCCTGTCAACTGGATGCACTCCGTCGGACAGATCCGCGCGCATTGGTTGCAGACGATGCATTTCTCCGGGGAAAAGTGTTGGATGCCGCGAAAACGCGGCGGCATCGGATAAGGCACATCCGGATACATGTGGGTGACCTTTTTCTCGGTCATCTTTTTCAGGGTGTATCCGAGCCCTTTGGCAAATCCGAGCATGTGTTTCACCCCTTACTATTTGAATGCGACAGCGGCGTTATTGGGCCAACATGCCGTGAGAGTAGGAAACGAAAATCGCCGTCAGCATGATATTGACCAAAGCCAGCGGCAACAGTCCCTTCCAGGCGAAGGTCATCAGTTGGTCGACGCGCAGACGCGGCATGGTCGCCCGCAGCCAGAACTGGAAGAAGACGTAGAGGGAAAACTTCAGGATGAACCAGACGATGCCAGGGATAAATCCGAGCGCCGGATGGATCGGCAACCAACCGCCCAAAAACAGGATCGTCACCAGCGCGCCCATGCCAAACATGTACACGTACTCAGCCAGCATGAACATCGCGAAACGGAACCCCGAATACTCTACGTGGTAACCGGCGACAAGCTCCGACTCCGCCTCCGGCAGGTCAAACGGCGTCCGGTTCAACTCAGCCTGCGCAGCAATGATGAACACGATGAATCCGAGGAACTGCGGGATGATGTTCCACATGTGCTGTTGACCCTCGACAATCTCGCGCAGGTTGATGCTGCCGGTCATCAGGACGACGCCGACGATCGACATCACCAGAGGAACCTCGTAGCTGATCATCTGCGCGGCGGAACGAAGCCCGCCGATCAGCGAATACTTGTTGTTCGACGCCCAGCCAGCGGTGATGACGCCAAGCACGGTGATGCCGGACAGGGCGATGTAGTACAGCACGCCGACTCCCAGATCGGCAAACTGAATCTTGTCGGTGAACGGAATGACGGCCAACACGGTAAAGGCAGGCGCGTAGGCGAGAACGGGCGCCAGCGCAAACAGCGCTTTGTCCGCGTTTTTCGGGCGCGTGTCTTCCTTCAGCAACAGCTTGGCGACGTCAGCGACGGTCTGCAACAGCCCCAGCGGACCGACGCGGTTCGGACCGATACGCAGTTGCATCCACCCGATGATTTTCCGCTCAAAGTAAATCGCGTAGGTCACGAATCCGAGGACAACCAGCAACAGGGCGACTGCCGCCAGGGCCCACAGGGTGGTCGTCCAGACCGAGGGAGTTTGCTGCAACAATTGGTTCATTACGCGTCTACCTCCCCGAGAACGATGTCGATACTGCCCAGAATGGCCACCATGTCCGCAATGTTTTCTCCCACCAGAAGCTTCGGCAGGATTTGCAGGTTGTTAAACGACGGACGGCGCAACTTCAAGCGCCACGGCTTGTCTTTGCCCTGGCTGGCGATGTAGACACCGATTTCGCCGCGCGGTGACTCGATCCGGACGAACGTTTCACCGACCGGCGGGCGAATCACTTTCGGCACTTTGCCGAGAACCGGCCCCTCGCCGGGGAATTGGTCAAGCGCCTGCTCAAGAATGCGCAGCGATTGTTCGATTTCGGCCAACCGCAGATGGTAGCGGGCCAAGCAATCGCCTTCGGTAGCGGTCGGCACGTCAAAGTCGAACCGGTTGTAGATGGAATACGGTTCGTCCTTGCGCAAGTCCCACTTCACGCCCGTACAGCGCAACATCACGCCGGAGAGGGAGTAGTTGTAAGCGTCGGCCGTATCGTACTTGCCGATTCCCTTCAGGCGGTTGATGAAGATTTCGTTCCCCGACACCAGCTTGTGATAGTTGGGCAACTCTTTCTTCATGTACTGGACAAACTCTTTCGCCTTCTCGATCCAGCCGGGCGGCGCATCCCACTTCACCCCGCCGATCCGCATGTAGTTGAACGTCAGGCGGGCGCCGCACAACTCGTTGAACAGGTTGATAATCATCTCCCGGTCGCGGAACGCAAACAAAAACGGACTCATCGCCCCGATGTCGAGCAGATACGTTCCCCACCACACCATGTGGCTGGCGATCCGGTTCAACTCCATCACGATGACGCGCAAGAACTCGGCGCGTTCCGGAACCTCGATTCCCATCATCGTCTCGACGGCGTGGCAAAGAACGTAGTTGTTGGTCATCGCCGACAGGTAATCAAGCCGGTCCGTATACGGAATGATCTGCGTATAGTTCAGGTTTTCCGCCAACTTTTCCGTACCGCGGTGCAGATACCCGATCACGGGAGTGGCTTTCTTGATGGTCTCCCCGTCGATCTTGACGACGAGGCGGAACACACCGTGGGTACTCGGGTGCTGCGGACCGACGTTGAGCAGCATTTCCTCGGTGCGCATATCGGAATTCGGAGATGTCACCGAACTTAGTTTTGTGATCTCGATGGCCACTGCTTACACCTCCTCGTCGTATTGCACGTAATCTTTGCGAAGCGGATGGCCTACCCAGTCGTCCGGCAGCATGATCCGGCGCAGATCCGTATGCCCCGGGAATTGAATGCCCAATAGGTCGTACGTTTCCCGCTCGTTCCAGTTCGCCCCGGCCCACACATCCATCACGGATGCCACAGTGGGTTGTTCACGGTTGGTTTTCACCTTGACCGCGAGGCTTTGCCGGTTCTTGTAGGAATACAGGTGATAGTACACTTCCATCCGATCCTCGTAATCGACACCGTGCAGGTTGGAAAGGTACTCGAAGTGAAGCTGCTCCTCTGTTTTCAGGAACTGGGCCACGTCGTGCCACTTCTCGTTTTTGATCACCAGCGTGGGCACTTCCTTCGCCAATTCATTAATATAGGAAGCCTCTATCACATCAGCGCCAAATTTGTCAGTGATTAATTTCACATACTTATCGAGATACGGCTGATTTTTCGATGGTTGCTTGGGGGCTTCCGCTTCTGTTGCGGTTCCCTCTGCTCCCGCCGCTCCGGCCGCAGCCTTGGCTTTGGCCGCTGCTGCTGCCGCTGCCGCCGCTTTCGCTGTCGCCGCCGCTGCCGCTGTTGCCGTGGCGTCCGCATCGTCGTCCGCGGCTTCAGGGGGCGCGGCGGCGGGCTGTGCAGCTGGGCCCGCGGGGTCCGCGG
>JBHGXV010000047.1:0-13089 GCA_041920505.1 Paenibacillaceae bacterium | reverse complement strand
GTCGTCCGTCAGCGGGTAGACGTCGCCGTTCTTCTGATAAGACGAACATTTTTTCAGAATGGCTTCTATCGAACCTTTGGACATGAGGTAACCGGTTTCCGCTTCCGCCTCTTCATCGCACACCACGCCCATCGTCCCGTTTGCGGAATCGAACGGGATTTCGTGTTTTCGTTTCCATCTCGCCAAGGTTTCTTCGCGAAATCCCGCTTTTCTGGCCAATGTCAAAAGAGCGCCTTCTGTCGGGTCCCCCTTCAATTGCCAGTGGTCCCCCACCGCGATAAGTTGACTGTTGTTGCAGAACAGACCAATTTCGATCAGCTTTTGCAGCTCAGGAGTAAGTTCGAAGGCCTCTCCTGATTCGGTTCGGATTTCTCCCTCCGGGGAGTATCCTTCGCCCGTGACGTCCCACGAATGAGTAAGGGTGGCCAATTTGGTCACCGTCATTTCGTTTTTCGTCAAGGTGCCGGTCTTGTCGGAACAAATGACGGTCACTCGCCCAAGCGTTTCCAAAGCCGACAGCTTCTTGATCACGGCGTTGCGCTTTGCCATCCGGTAGATGCCCGCGCTAAGCGCGATGGTAATGGTCACGGGAAGTCCTTCCGGAATGGCGGAAGCGATCAGGGAGACGGACGTGGCAATCATCTGGCGCACGCTGTTGCCGCGCAAAATTCCCACGCCAAACACGAGTGAACCGACGGCAATCGCACCCTTGACGAACATTTTGCTGATGGAATCGGCCTTTTGTTGCAGCGGAGTCGGTTCGGGGGCTTCCTCCAGCAACAGCGACGTCAAATGCCCGATTTGCGTCGCCATGCCCGTGTGCACAACGACACCTGTTGCTTTGCCGCGGATGATGTGCGTTCCCATATACAACATGTTGGTCCGCTCCGCCAGTTCCGCGTCCCGTGCCACGATGCCCGCCGATTTTTTTACCGCGATCGATTCGCCGGTCAGCGCCGATTCGTTCACTTCCAGATTCCAGTCCGCAAGCAGGCGTACGTCGGCCGGGACGTGATCGCCCGCCTCCAGCAAGACGATATCGCCGGGAACCAGTTCGCTGGCCGGCAGTTCTGTCGTCTCATTGGAGCGAATCACTCTGCACATCGGCGGTTGGAATTGGTTGAGCGCGTCCACCACCTTGGACGCTTTTCGTTCCTGCACGGTGCTGATCACAGCGTTTGCGGCCAAAACAAAGGTCATCGCCAATCCGTCAAACACGTCTCCCGACAGAATGGAGGCCGCCGCCGTCCCGAGCAGGATCAGGGTGGTAAACTCGGTAAACTGTTTGACAAAGCTGACGAGCCAGTGGCTCTTCGCGGCCGGTTGAATGACATTGAAGCCGTATTTACTGCGCAGTTTGCGCACGTCTTCCGCCGAGAGTCCCACCTGTGCTTGCGTACCCAGTTTGCGAAGGATCTCTTCATCCGGCAAGGCGTGCCAATCTGTTGTCGTGTCTCTGGCCGTGGTCCCCGCTTTGCGGGCAGGATTCGTCTGCGTCGTCTGTTCCCGAGCGGTTGCCTGATGGGAACGGGTGAGAAAGACGAGCTTTAACGCGTCGGAAATCAGATTGGCCAGCGGTGCGGATAACCGGCCCGGAAGCAGGAATGCGGTCCCGGCCACATTCCAGATGGCGGTCCATCTGCGGTTTTGATCCGCCGTGTGCGCAACTGCTTTCGCCTGGACGATCAGCTCTTCAAACGCGGACAACTCGCCGACAGGCACAGCAGCGAGACCCGGATGCGCGGCGGCTGTTTTTGTGATCAACAGCGATTTCTCACCGGAAACCACGGATGGTTGCCGTTGTTCAGGAGCAACCATGCTCCATCCATGCTCGCGGAGCGTTTCCTTCACGCCCAGCGAGTCTGCGAGAAACGAGACGTTGAGCGCCGGAACCTTCTGTTGGAGGCGGCGTAACGTCTGGCCTGTCTGTTGCAAGTGGACCGGACAGTTGCTGACGATTAGGCCGATGCATTTGCCTTGACGCCCGAGATAGTAGACCACGCACCCTTTTTTGCTCTGGCGCTTTGCCTCCAAATCGTACGGCGTGCAGTCGATCTGTAGCCGCTGCATGAAGGACTTCGATCCGAGCGCATACTCCTGACCGTTGATGACTCCCTTCACCCCGTCAACCTGTTCCTCGACGTGAAACGCCGTGCGTCTGGTTCTTCCTAACTGATTCGCTTTGTCAACGACCCTTTGCCGCAACGGATGAGCGGTTTTCTCCAACAGGCTGGCGGTCCAGCCCCAGATTTTTTCTTCTTCCCCGTCCGTGACGCAGGCAACATTCGACTCTTCTTTGGTAAAGACGAGGGAGGTGTCTTCCACCAGCAGGTGGTCGACCTCGGCGAGCGAACACAGCGTCCGGTTGGCCGGAAGGGTGCGCCCCTTCTGCCGCAGGGTGTGTTCGGCGTTTTTCCAGGCGTATTCCTCCGCCGCCACGCACGGTCGCGGGTTGGCGGACAGCAGTACCCCAAGGGAAAGCAAGGGGTTTCTTGTCAAGGCGAGGGCGGCCCCCGCCAAGCCAAAGCCGAAAACGGTCGCCCGTTTGGCGTATGCTTTGGTTCTCGCAGAGAGGTAGAGCGATGGGTCCAGGTTGGGCTCTTGCTGCCGGGCTCTCTCCCATTGCAGATATTGGATGATTCCCGTTGCCGCAAGTGCCAGGAGATTTTCGCGCACAAGCGCCAGAGCCAGCGCGGCTGTGCCGAGCACCAGGTCGGCTGACAACCTGCCTTCCTGGAACAGCTTTTCGCTTCCGCGTTTGATCAGCGGGTATCCCGTGATGACGGACAGCGCACCCGCTGCGTAAAACAACCCCTGATGCGTGGCAAAAGCAGATTTCCCGCTGATCAGTTGCTTGATCCCCAACGCGCCCATGCCAACGACGGCAACGGTGGGGGCCAGCGGAAACGGTTCGCGCTTTTCGGGAAGGTCAACCGGCATCACCTGATACGATTGCGGGATTACGCTGTCAGTCATGGCCGCTTCTGCGGTGGCCGCCACTTCTTTGGCGGCATCCACCGTCTCTTCTTTTCGGATGGCGGGGTGTCGCCGCAAAACTTGCTGTTCTTCGAAGCGGCTGATCAACTGGCAGATCTTGTAAAGCGACAACATCCCCGCTTCATAGTTAATCAGCACCCTGCCCGTATCGACACATCCTTTGACAGCGACGATACCAGGTACGGCGGCACAGAAAGCCGTCAGTTGTTGCAAACAGGAGCCGCTTCCTTTCAGGCCGTAAACCTCGATTCTTACCCGGCCCGGGAGCGCGTGTATGTATCGGTTTTTTAGGGTAACCGGCACGTTTTCCACCTCTCCATCCCATATGGTCACGCAACACAAACGGCGAGTTTATTTTGGCCGGTTTCCGGCCGTTGTATGTACTAGATCATGGATGAAAAGGGCAAACGCCGGAGATGATAACGGTAAAGAAGGCTGCAAATGGAGGGTTCCTCATGCTGAAAAAATGGTTACCCAAATCTCCGCTCGGCATCATTCTGACGACGGCTGCCGTCGTTTTGACCGTATCGCCGGAAGCCAGACAAGCAACCAGACGCCTGGTGGTCAAAGGGCTGGCCGGAGCGTTGTCCGTGGTCGATCAGTTGAAGTCGAGCGGCACAGCGGTACAAGGACAAGTGAAAGAACTTCTGTCGGAAGCAAGAGAAAGCGCTGCCGAATCTGGTCTTCTCCACGCTCCCGCCCCTGTGTATGACACCGGCATCGAACCGGTTCCCTTCACGCCCGCAAATCAGGAGACGGAAACCGCCTCCCCTGTGAACGTCCTGAATGACGACTACCTGAAAAAGCGGCTTGAGCTGGAAAAACACCTCTAACACCAAAACAAACCTTGACCGTCTGATGGATCAAGGTTTGTCGCGTTTTTACGATTCCGCGACCGGCACGGGTTGTCCGGTTGCGTTTCTTTCCCCGCGAAAAAGCAGTTGGCCCGCCTGTATCCCGACCGCACGTCCCACACGATCCCCCAGCATCGCCCCGGCGATCGAGCCGACGATGGTTCCCACTCCGGGCAGAAGGGCCGACCCCAACATCGCGCCGTATTCGATCCCGGCCATGATGCCGACCGAACCGGTCACATTACCGGTCGTGTGAATCGCGAAATGTTTGCCGTCCAATTGTCCCCTCATATAGTTTTGAATGTCCTTTACCTGAGACACTCCGCCGGAGATGACGCCAATCCAGAGCGTATTGTTCTGAAACACCTTTCCATTCCTCCTGTCTGCTTTTGCGTTTCTTACAACCATTTGGCCAGTCCGAACAAGAGTAAGATCATCCCGGGAACAAAAGCGAACGGTTTTCGCCAATGGAGTGGGAACAACCTGCAACCCGCCTTCAATCCTGCGGTCGGGAACAGGGCGTTTGTCAGGAAAACCAGCTGGGACGTAAGCCAGGGCAAAAATCCGACAAAGGCGGCTTCCATTCCTGCCGCAGCCGCGTCGAGCGACAAGGAAAACCCAAGCAAAAGCGACTCTGCTGAAATGTCGCCCGAACGATCGAAGTCAGCCGATGGTTGCTTCTTTCTCAGGGCTTGCCAAATTGCCCAACACCCTACCCCTATCAGCCCCTATCAGGATGAAGGAACCGGCTTTCTTGCCCAAGTTCACCGGCACCCAGTCAGACAACGCGTCCCCAAGCACCATAAAGAGAAACAGCGTGATGGACGTCGCGAGGGAGATGATGGCCACGGACCGCATCGGAATCCGGATCATCTGTCCGCCGTACGCAAGACCAACCCCGAAGGCGTCCAGGCTCAAAACAATGGCCAGGGACAGCATGGAAATCAGCAAAATGGCGCCCCCCTCGTAAAAAAATAAACGAAGGGATGGTTTGCTTATGCCGGACTTAATCTCTAGTCTGTCTCCAAACCGCTTACAGATACATGCTGATTCGGTGAAATTGCTGTCAGCGTTCCCTCGCATCGCATCCGTCATGTGTCTAGTTCTGGCGCGGTTTTGCCCGGTTGGTGGGGACAGCGGTCAGCGGGTCGTCGGGCCAGTGGTGCTTGGGATAACGCCCTTTCAAATCTTTTTTCACCTCGAAATAAGCGTGTCGCCAAAAGCTGGCCAAATCCTGTGTCACTTGCACGGGCCGGTTGGCCGGCGACAGCAGGTGCAGCGTGAGCGGCACTCTCCCTTTGGCAATGCGCGGCGTCTCAGTCAGCCCGAACAACTCTTGCAGGCGGACGGACAGACGGGGTTGGCCGGGATCGCTGTAATCGATCGGGATGCGCGAACCGCTGGGAACGACGAGATGTGTCGGCGCTTGCTCTTCCAACTGCTGCCACTGCTCCCAGTTGAGCAAGGAGGTCAGCGCGTCGGTCAGCCGCAACCGTTGCAGGTCTTCGCGGCTTGTCATCCCGTCGAGAAACGGCCCGAGCCAGTCTAAGAGCGTTGCCGTAAGCGCCTCATCCGACACGTCGGGCCAACCGGGCTCCAGCCGATGCAGAAAGAGAAGACGCTCCTGCAACTGGCGGGCTGTTCGTGTCCACGGCAGGATCTCCAGCCCCTCCAGGGCAATGCCTCGCAACAGGGCGGCTCGCACATCCTTGGGATCGGTTGCCGGTTGCGCTACTTCGCGCAGCACCAGCGCGCCCAAACGTCTGCGGAGGCGGGAGCGAACCGCCTGCGCCGACCGATCCCATTCGACCACCGCCTCCTTCTCGATATGCTCCGCGAAGTGGTGCAACAGGTCGTCTTCGCTCAGTTCGGCCGCAAGGAGGATGCGGCTTTCCGCCCCGTTGTCGTCCAACTCCGCCGCCACCAGGTACGGGGCGTTGGCAAGCGGTTGCGTCTCGGCGAAAAAGGCGCCTCGCCCGCTGCGCAACAGATAGCGGCCGTTTCCTCTGCGCTGTCCGATCCGCTCCGGATACGCGAAGGCAAGCAGCAGGCCGCAGGCATCCAGTCCGCTCTCTTCTTGTGGTGTGAGGCCGAGCATTTGCTTGTAGTGCTCCGCCACCGCCCGGATGCGGCGGCAAGCACTGGCGTCTACGGCGATTCCCTGGCTCACGAAGGCCGACTGCCCCCGCTCGCTCTTGCCAAAGCAAAGCGCCTCAACCCGCAGCCGAATGTCGGCATGCGGTTTGCCTTGCAGCCCCCGGAGGAAGTCCCGTTCTCCCAGGATGGCGGCCAGTTCGCAAGCCAACTCCCCGAGGCCAAGCGGAACCGCCCGCAACAGCATGTGGGCCAGGCGCGGGTGCAACCCAAGTTCGGCCATCTGACGCCCATGAGCTGTGAGCGAGCCGTCCGAAGCAAGCGCGCCCAACTGTCCGAGCACCTGGCGCGCCTGAGCAAAGGCGCCCTTTGGCGGCGGATCGAGCCAGAGCAACTCCTCTGGATCGGTCACGCCCCAGACGGCCAGTTCCAACGCGAGCGGAACCAGGTCCGACTCGCGGATTTCCGGCGTGTTATGCGGGGCTAGCTGGCGATGTTCCTGTTTTGTCCACAGCCGGTAGCACACCCCGGGCCCCAGCCGTCCCGCCCGGCCGCGCCGTTGGTCGGCGGAGGAAAGCGACACCCGGATCGTCTCCAGCCGCGTCATGCCGGTGCGCGGTGAGAAGCGCGAGACGCGCATCCAACCGCTGTCGATCACGACTTTCACGCCTTCCACGGTCAGGCTCGTCTCGGCAATCGAGGTGGACAGGACCACTTTTCGCTCGCCGGGACGTGACGGGGCAATCGCCTCATCCTGTTCTTCCTGCGGCAGGTTGCCGTAGAGCGGCGCTATCTGGACATCCGGACCAAGCCCGCGCTCGACCAGATTCTGTTCCACCCGCCGAATCTCGGCCGCGCCGGGCAAAAAGACGAGGATATCGCCGTCATCCTGCTGTAGTGCCGCAAGAATCGTCCGTACGACGACAGTCTCCAGCGATCCGTCCCACTTGCGCTCCAGATAGCGCGTCTCTACCGGAAAACTGCGTCCTTCGCTGATGACGATCGGAGCGCCTCCCAAAAGGGCCGCCACCGGTTCGGCGTCCAGCGTCGCCGACATCACCAGGAGGCGCAGGTCGTCGCGCAAGATCGCCTGCGACTGCAAACAGAGCGCCAGCCCCAGATCGGAGTGCAGGGACCGTTCGTGAAACTCGTCAAAGATAACGAGACCCACGCCTTCCAGCGCCGGGTCGGCCTGCAACATGCGGGTCAACACGCCCTCGGTAATCACCTCGATCCGGGTCTGCGTCCCCACCCGGGTATCCATTTTCACCCGGTATCCAACCGTCGCTCCCACCGGTTCGCCAAGCGAAGCCGCCATATGCCGCGCCGCTGAGCGGGCTGCCAGCCGACGCGGTTCCAGCATCAGAATCCGCCGGCCGGCCAACCACGGCTCGTCCAACAGCGCCAACGGCACGCGGGTGGTCTTGCCCGCCCCCGGCGGCGCGACGAGCACGGCCCGCGTGTGCGAGCCAAGCACATTCGCCAACGCGGGCAGGGTGGATTCAATCGGCAATTGTGACATTCTTGTTCACTCCCTGTTGATTGCAGCGGTCTGTCTCTCTTTGGATAGCATACCGAAGGGCACGAGACATCTCAATGGCAACATGGCCACCGCTTATAAGCCGCATGCGCCGGACACAAAAAACGTCCCGACCAGCGAGTCGGGACAGCACGAAGGGGAATGGAATTGCGATTAAAAGGTTTCCTTCACAACGATCTCGTCCAGGCTGAGACGATCCGAGGGATGCGCCGGTTTGGCCGCTTTGCCGACGGTGATCAGCATCACCGGGATGTAGCGTGCCGGAACGCGGAACGCTTCGGCAAAACGGGCGCGGTCAAATCCACCCATCGGGCAAGTGTCGTAACCGTGCGCCTTGGCTGCCAGCATCAATTGCATGGCCGCCAGGGAAGCGTTCAGCACCGCTTCGTCGCGGGCGAATTGCTGGTTTTGGTACGCGCCGTTGATCTGCGACACCATTGTCTCCTTGACCTGTTCGGGCACTTTTCCCTGTTCAACCGCACGGCCCCAAACCAGTTCGGCATTCTTGTTGGCCTCGACATCACCGAGGACGGCGACGACGACCGAACTGTCAACCACTTGCTGCTGGCCGTAGGCGATCGGCAACAGTTTTTCCTTCTGTTCCGGGCTTTGAATCACAAGGAATTTCCAGTGTTGCAGGTTCCACGACGACGGCGCCAGCGAAGCGGCACGCAGGATAGCTTCCAGGGTCTCTTGGGGAATCTCGTGTCCTTTTTCGTAGTGGCGGACGGTATGACGTTCCATCATCACTTGGATGGCGTCCAGTTTGTTTTGCACGTTGGCCATTCTCTTCACTCCTTCTGTTCTTTTATCTTTATTGCGCCGGGTTTTCTCAGTTTGCGTCCGAACGAACGGTTTGAACCCTTCGTTTACGGCGGCACCCGGCCGTCGGCAGGCATGTGTCGCCGATTGGTCCACATCACCGTCTCCACCTCCGCAACCACAATCTGTAACGAATAAAGTAACAGAATATCCAGTCCATCGGGATAAAAAACGAAAACGGGATCTCCCCGTCGTGCCTTCGGTTTGTTTTACTCATCGGATTTGGCATCCGGGAATCCTTGTTCCGCCCTGATCTGATCCAGCACCAGCTGAATCGTCACGCCGCGAAAAAAACCGAGAAGGTGTTCCTCGGCGCTCGCGAACAGATTGTCCATCACCCGCTGCATGTTGGAGGAGATGACACACTTGCTGTGTTTCGGGTTGCCGGAACACCAGTGCGGCTTGACCCCGCCTGTCGACATCAGCCGGTAAATCGCGTCAAGCGTCACCCGCTGTGGATCGCAGTTGAGCACATATCCGCCGCCGATGCCTTCCTTTGTCTTGACGAAGCCGTTTTTGCCGAGCTTCGCCAGCACTCTTCGCACGCGGGCGGGATGAGTGCAAACACTTTCCGCAAGAAATTCGCTGGTTGCCATGTGATCAGGTTTGTAGGCAAGGAGGACCAGACTGTGGACAGCTATGGTGAAATCGCTGGTCAAGGGGCGATTCCTCCTTTCAACTGTTAGTGTATCGATAACAGTTTTCGGTGTCAATCTTTGCCTGCGCGTCCCTGGCGGATGGCCTCTGCCAATGCGCCCGGCCGCTGTGAACCGATCAGCAATCGGCTACCGTCAGCCAGTGTCAGCCGCACACCCTGATTTCCGCTGACATTGTACGCCCAGCCGCTGACCGGCGACCAGCGAATCCCCCATCCGCCGTATTCGAACAGCGGCTGGTAGACGCACGGTTCGCAATGTTTGATGGACGAGAGCGGAATTCGGCGGGTGCGAAACGGATAAAAACGAATCATCAGGTCTCGGTCGCTCACTTCCACGTCCAGTTTCATCACTCGAAACAACAGCGGTACCACAACGCCCACCAACAGCCAACTTGCCCACAGTTCGGGATCTGACGCCGGTTTTGACCCAAACGGCACGCCAAACACGATCTGCTTGACGAACCCGTACCAAACCAACGCCGCTACAGCAAAAACCACCAGCCACAACCACAATTGTGTAAACCGTTGTGTCTCCCGGTACAGAACCTGTTTGCCGCTTGCTTTCATCCGGCTGTTCCTCCCTTCGCGTTTGCCCAACCATGTATCCTTTCTTCATCAACGTGCAGTGTTCCTCTTTTATTTTCATAATAAATCTTATGTAAACAAAAAGCGGCAAAAAGGGGCCTTCCCAGAGAAAGGCCTCCCTTCATGTTAACCTACTTGGTGAAAAAAACGCTCGCGCAACTTGTTCAACATGTCTTCCGTCATCTTCGCCAGGTTGTATTCGGCCTTGAATCCCCACTCTTCCTTCGCCGCGGTGGCGTCAATCGAATCAGGCCAACTGTCGGCGATGGCCTGCCGAACTGGATCCACCTCGTAATCCAGCTCAAACGTCGGGATATGGGCGCGAATCGCGGCGGCGAAGTCCTCCGGCTGCACGCTCATCGCCGTCACGTTGAAGGCGTTGCGGTGCACCAGCTTGGACGCGTCCGCTTCCATCAGGGTGACAATCGCGTTCAGCGCGTCTGGCATGTACATCATGTCCATGTACGTGTCTTTGGCGATGTACGAGGTGTAGCGTCCGTGCTTGATCGCCTCATAGTAGATTTCCACGGCGTAATCCGTGGTGCCGCCCCCCGGAGGCGCGACATAGGAAATCAGTCCGGGGAAGCGCAGACCACGGGTATCGACGCCAAACTTGTGGTAGTAATAGTCGCACAGCAGTTCGCCGGAGACCTTGTTGACGCCGTACATCGTGGTCGGACGCTGGATCGTGTCCTGCGGCGTGTTCTGTTTCGGCGTGGTCGGGCCGAATGCGCCGATCGAGCTGGGCGTGAAAAACTGGCAGCCAAGCTCGCGAGCCACTTCCAGCGCATTCACCAGTCCGCCCATATTCAGGTTCCAGGCGACGAGCGGTTTCGCCTCCGCGGTGGCCGACAACAGGGCGGCCAGGTGGATGACCGTGTCCACCTGATACTGTTTGGCGATCGCAAACATGCGGTTGCCGTCGGTGACGTCCAACAGTTCAAACGGACCGGACTGGGCGGCCTCGCTCTCTGACTGGCGGATGTCGGTGGCGACGACGTTATCGGCGCCGTAAATGTCGCGCAGCTTCGGCACCAGCTCGGAGCCGATCTGCCCGAGCGCGCCGGTGACCAGAATCTTTTTCATCACAAAATCCCCATTTCTTTCCCTACTTTTTCGTAAATCGCCAACGCGCGATCCAGCATTTCTTTGGTGTGCGCCGCCGTCGGCATGTTCCGCACGCGGCCGGTTCCGCGCGGCACCGTCGGGAAGACGATCGCTTTGGCGTAGACGCCTTCCTGGTACAGCCGCTTGCTGAATTCTTGCGTCAGTTTCTCCTCGCCGATGATGCAGGGCGTGATCGGCGTCTCGCTCTGGCCGATGTCAAAGCCCAGTTGTTTCAGGCCGGTTTTCAGATAATGGCCGTTCTCCCACAGCTTGTCGTGCAAGTCGGTGCTCGCCATCAGGATGTCGATCGCCTTGATGCAGGCCGCCACGTCGCCCGGTGTCAGCGCGGTGGAGAACAGGAACGGTCTGGAGCGCACCTTCAGCCAGTCGATCAGCTCGCGACGGCCGGCCACGTATCCGCCGATGACGCCGATCGCCTTGGACAGGGTGCCGATCTGGAAGTCGATCTTGTCCGACAGCCCGAAGTGTTTCACGGTCCCGGCCCCTTTGCCCAACACACCGGACCCGTGCGCGTCGTCGACATAGGTGATCAGGTCATACTCTTCGGCCACCTCGACGATCTCGGGCAGCTTGGCGACGTCGCCGTCCATGGAGAAGACGCCGTCGGTGATCACCATGATTTTCTTGTACTGGCCCGATTCCTTGGCTTCTTTGGCCTTTTGCCGCAAATCGTCGATGTCGGAGTGCTTGTAGGTGATGATTTTCGCCTTGGACAGACGGCAACCGTCAATGATGGACGCGTGGTTCAACTCGTCGGAGAGGATCGCATCCTCCTTGTCCATCACGGCCGAAATCGCCGCCATGTTGCAGTTGAAGCCGGACTGGTACGCGATCGCCGCTTCCGTATGCTTGAATTCGGCCAGCTTCTCCTCCAGCTTCACGTGCAACTCCAGCGTCCCGTTGATTGTGCGTACCGCCCCCGCACCGACGCCGTATGTACGCGTCGCCTCGACGGCCGCTTCGATAAGGCGCGGGTCGGTGGCCAGTCCGAGATAGTTGTTGGACGACAGATTGATCAGTTCTCTTCCGCCAATGCGGATGACGGGGCCGTTCGCGCTTTGCAACGGGTCAATCTCGTTGTACAGCCCCTTGCTTTTTAGCTCGGTCAGATGTTCGTGCAGAAATTGTTCCAAAACCTTGCTTGCCAACTGGGTTCCCTCCTGTCCTGTGCTTCTTTGCACAAATGGTCGCGTAGTCCGTGGAGTAAACAAGTGTACACGTGGAATGCACATATCATAAACTGGTTTATCCGCGTAAAATTAAGGATTGTTACTTACTACGTTATCATTTTCCAAACGAAATGTACATATCCTGAGGACAAAAACTTTTCGCTTGTGTCCGCGTTCCTTGCCTTCTCCTGTCCATAACATCCCCGTTTCCGCCCGCATATAGACTGACCCGAACCAACGGCAAAAGCCCGGCGCATTGACGCCGGGCCAGACAACCGCTTTCGCTTTGATTATGAGACAAGCACGACTCCGCTCTCCTTTTCCCAGGTAGCCCAGACGTCGTCGCCCGATTGCCAGACGACGGCGTCCTGCGCCTGCGCCGCCACCATCTCCGTGCCGTCAGAGAGCCGCACCACGGTTTTGATCAGGGAACCGACAAAGAATTGCTCCTTCACCGTCCCTTTGATCGCACCGTCCGCGGGCGGCGTCTTCATCAGCCGCACCGCTTCCGGGCGCACGGACAGACACACGACCGATCCGGACGTAACGATGTCGTCCGGGCGGGGTGCGATGAGCGACACCCCCGCCACCTCCACTCGCACACCGTCAGCGGACACTTCCTGCACGCGCGCGTTCAGCAGATTGGTCTCCCCGATAAAATCGGCGACAAACCTCGTGCGCGGCTGATGATAGATGCGATGCGGCGTGTCCACCTGCTCAATCCGCCCGTTTCGCATCACGGCGATCCGATCCGACATGGTCAACGCCTCTTCCTGGTCGTGCGTGACGTAGAGAAACGTAATTCCAAGTCGCTGTTGCAGGTGCTTCAGTTCCAGTTGCATCTGTTTGCGCAATTTCAAATCGAGTGCTCCCAGCGGTTCATCCAGCAAAAGCACGGACGGATTGTTGACAATCGCCCGGGCCACCGCCACCCGTTGCTGCTGACCGCCGGAGAGCTGGCGCGGCTTGCGTTCGGCGTATGATTCCATCTGCACCATCCGCAAGGCTTCGTTTACCCTCGTTTGCATCTCGGACGCGGGCACCCGTCTCATTTTCAGGCCATACGCGATATTTTCGCGCACGGTCATGTGGGGAAACAGCGCGTACTGTTGAAACACGGTGTTGACGTCCCGCTTGTTGGGCGGCGTTCCGGTGACGTTTTGGCCATTGAGCCAGATTTCGCCCGCACTCGGCTGCTCGAATCCGGCCAGCATCCGCAGAGTCGTCGTCTTGCCGCAGCCG
>JBHGXV010000014.1:0-107263 GCA_041920505.1 Paenibacillaceae bacterium | reverse complement strand
AGGCGAATTGAGGAATATATCCAATTTTACAATCAAAGTCGACCACAACGAAAACTTAAGAAGCTGACGCCAGTTGAGTACCGACGTCAGCTTGCCGCTTAGGGTTTTTTTCAGTGTCTACAAAATGGGGTCTTGACCAGTAGAACTTACATTGGAGAAGGGGATTTTTGCAATATTAAGAATTCGTTATCAGCAAACAACTCAAGTAGCAAGCTCATTTATTTGCGCTTTTTTCAATCCTTCAATAAGAGCATCTCTTGCTGACCGTAAACTCTGAATTTCCCTATAGATTTCAAGCCGCCGAGCTGCTGTGGTCTGCGCTTTTCCATACTCAAGAACTAGATAGCAATGGCGTTTTGCAATTTCTAAAAGTTGCGCCAATGTAGCATCGTCCACTTCCAGTCCGATCAAGGAACGGCGATTTCTAATTGTAATTTCATCGGTATGCTTTAAAGCCGTTAAAGAATTTTTCTCATTTAGTGCGATCATAAGTTAAATCCTCCCAACCATCAAGTTTTGTTGATGTTAACTTGGTGGGAGGAGGTGTCAAGTTTATTTAAACCACTAGGCAGAAACGTTAACTGCTCTACATTTATCAAGTACGAATCACAAATCAAATCAAAACAAAAAAACGGCACTTCTGCCGTTTTCTTTTCATGTATGGTGGACCCTATCGGGATCGAACCGACGACCTCTACACTGCCAGTTGCGATAGGATTCCGATAACCGACGTTTGTCCTTACGTTGGTCATCCGAAAACTGCGTCACCATGCTCGTTTGTCATACGAATGGTCAAACGTGTGTCAATCCGATTACACTCGATTATACGTTTAGGAGCGCTAATAATCAAGGAGCGGTGCGCTACACCGTAACAAAGCGCCGGGATTATTTTCTCCGTTTTGTTCTATTCGCGCCCAATCCCGCATACGCTAGCTTCAGCAGCGTATAGGGAAACTACGGCCTTCTTGCGGAACGCCCGTCAGAGGGCCTTTTTGTGTTTCTTCGCCGCGGAGTGACTTCGTTACATTGGCGGAAAAAGTTGCTCGTACGTGATGGATTCGTCGTACTTTTTCGCGGTGAGGAGGACCTTGTTGATCGTTGACTGCCGCGGTGCGTAACCTTTCTCTCCCGCGAGCTTATCGATCGTATTCCGGCTGATGCCACTCTCCTTCGCGAACTCCACGGACGTTATCTTGTGAGCGTCGAGGAACTTTCCGAATGGCGTACGGTATTTGCCGAGTCCAAATTTTTCGAATTGAGACATGTTTCCTTCACCTCAGACAAGACCTCGAAATTTTTCCTTTAGCATACAACAGAACTTTGCATTTTGGACAATCAGTTTAGCATTTTATCTACTAAGCAACAACGAAGTGAGGTGGCGTAGATGATTGGCAGACGAGTACATTTGACGCCGAGTGACGATACGCGCGAGAAATTGATCCGATTAGCGCTGGCATGCCGCAAGCACCCGACCACTTTGGCAAACGAGTTAGTTGAGATGTGCTTGAATCATCCGGGGATCGTCGAGTATGTCCAGCAAAAGCACCGTGTCGAAGGTAAATTCAAAGTCATTATCCGCATTGAAGAAGGTAAGGTTCTGTACGAATGAGAAAAGGCCCCGTAATCGGAGCCCTATCGCGAAATGATACCGGTATCGATTAGCACCTTTAGGACGAGAATCCCGGTCCCTGTTGCCATCAGCGCGTATCCAGCGTAAACAAGCAGCGGCATGATCGTTCCTCCTGTTGTTCGTTTGATTGTAGTGTGCCCATACGAAAGGAGCGATAAACGATGTTTCTGACGGTAACTCTGCCGAGATTTCGGCGCGAAAAGTACGAGGTGATCCCGTGGAAAGATTTTTTCGGGGAAACGGAGAGCGTGCTAACCCCGCAGCAAAAGCGGAAGCTGACCGCTCTCCTGGCGAGTGCGACAACCGCGTACGTATTACGTTTGGAAACCGCGAGCGCATCCTCGATGTCAGACATGATCGTGAGAGCGTTCGACCCGATAATCGACGTGGTGCAGGGGGTGTCGTACCCGGTATGCTTCCTGATGATCGTCGGCAGCTTCCTCCTCGTGATGGTCGGCCAAAAGTCGAAGGGAATCGCGATGTTGAAATGGGCCGCGATCGGGTTTATCGGAGTCCAGTTCGCCCCCGCGATTATGAAAATCCTGGTCGGCGTAGGAAAGGCGGTATCAGCAGGCGCGAAATAGTACATCTGCGGATCACGCCCGACTCGCGACTCACCAACGAGGAGGTCGAGCAGTTCGCGCAGACGTTGTGCATATATCAGACGCCGTTTGAACGCTGGAACGGGCGCGGAATCGATCCACTCCCCTTTGTATCGTTTGAAACCGTCCTACAGCGCGGCAACACATCATTTACCGTTACAGTACCACGTGACACGGCGTCACTCTGTCGGAAAGCGATCGAAACAACGTGGCCTAACGTCACGGTGACGGAGACGGCCGATCCGCTAACGATTCAGCCCGACGTAACATGCTCTCTCGAAATGAACCACCATTTCATGTTCGCGATCAAAGTCGATAGACGTGAAATATCCCTGCTCTCCTCGTTGCTTGAAACGATAAACTCGCTAGAGGACAATGACGCGGTGTATATCCAAACACTCGCGGTCCCGGCCGAGAAGGATTGGTACACGGGCGCGGCCGAGGCGTACGAAAAATTCAAGGCCGGGCAGATGCCGCAAAAGCTCTCGTTCAATAAACGGACGGTAGGCAAAACGACGCTCAAACTCGCCACAAAAACGGTACTCGGCGCGATCGATATTGTAACGGAGTTTATGACCGGTAAGGAACCGGAGCCGATCGATATTGACGGAGCCGAGCGGGCGGCAATTCTTCGCGATGGGAAGCTGCGCACCGAAACGCTCCAGAAAGTCCGCGGCGATGCTTTCGACGTGATGATTCGCATTGGCGTCTGTTGCCCGGACGGTCCTCGCGCCAAGGCTCTAATGCGAATGGTAACGATGGCGTTCCGCGAACTGGACGGAGACAACTATCTCGTCGCGCATGAAACGGATCGCGCGAAGACCTGGCGGAGGATGAAAGAGCGTTCTCCCGGCGTCCGACTCACGAAGGATTATTTTTCGATACCGGAAGTCTCACGCCTGTTCCTGCTCCCGACGCGATCATTACAGGAGAAGTATAAACTCGATAGCGTGAAACTTTTGGAGACCGGCCTTCCCGATCTCGTTACCTCTGGCGGGATGAAGCTCGGTGAGGTTACGCATAAGGGCGCGACCCATACCGTCTACATGCCGATCGAGAACCACGACGAGCTGTGTTTGCCTCACGTAGTAATAGGACCGCAAGGGTGTGGTAAAACTCGCGGATTCGCCGGCAATTATGTCGTTGAATCCGTACGGAACGGGTTCGGTTGCATCGCGATCGATCCAGCGAAAGGACAGATCGGCGACGAGGCGGAGGCCGCGCTGCCGCCCGAAAAGATTAAACGGATCCGGCTCGGCATCACACCATTCGCACTCGATTTCTGCGAGGTAAATCACTCCCCGCGCGCTCGGAACCGGTTGGCGAACGCGATAATCTCGTTCTTTAACACCGCTGCCGATGACGTACTGCAAACGGCCAGGTTCCTACGGGCCGCCGTAATGGGTATGAAGACGGGAAAACTTTCGGAGATCATACGAATATTCGAGGACGAGGCGTATCTTGCGGAGGTAATCGCGGACATGCCGGACGGGATGCACCGGAGGACGCTCGAGCAGTTCAAACGGGAAACCCCGCAGATGAAGAACCGGATCGTGTCGCCGATTTACAACCGGCTCGATATGATTTTGGGGGATGAATACCTCGCGGAGTGTCTGGACTCTGACAATTCAATCGATATGGTCGCGCTGATGAGTGAGCCTCAAGCGGTTATCTTCGACGTGCCGAAAAAGCTGTTGGGGCCGGACGGGGTTGATATCGTGGTGAACCTGCTGTCGGTCAAAATCGACCTCGCTATGACGTTGCGCGAAGAGGAGAAGCAGTTCCCCTTTTTTGTGATATTCGACGAGCCGCACCAGTTTCTCCGATCATCCCGTGCCTGGAAAAGCGCCGCGGTTGAGTCGAGGAAATGGCGCGTCGGTTATGTATGGATGTTTCACAGTTGGGAGCAGATACCGAGCGATCTTGCCGAGATCATCAAGAGCGCCGGGCCACACTACCATATCTACCGCGCGAGCAAAAAGACCTTTGCCGAACTGAAAGAGGAGCTCGCCCCGTTTACCCTGGACGACTATATGAAACTCCCGAAATGGCACGCAATAAACTCATTGCGTGTTGGCGATGAGCAGCAGGTCGTGTTCATGGCGGAAATGACGCCGCCACCTTCGGAACAAAAGAAAAGGCCCCTCTAGCTTTCTCGCCAGAGGGGTTTTGTCATACCTATGCCATCTGCATTCCGGCTTGATGAACCTTACGCGCAATGATCCGCATCAGATCCTCTGCGGCCTTCTCCATGTCTCCGCCGACACCGTGCAGATGGATGTCACCGAACTGGATGACTTTACCACCGCCACCGCCGGAATACCGTTCGTTTTCTGCCGCAGTAAGTACACGCTCACCTTTATGGAGTCGCGCGACGTATCCATCGTAAGGGACGTTAGACAAACCGCCCGCATGGGACCCATCGATCCCGAGCGCTTTCTTCTGACGAAACTCCTCCATCTTCCGTTGTTGTACGGAATAGTCGAGTTGGAGCTCCGGGATCTTCGGCAAGTTGAGATTGAACGACTTCCCGCCGAGCCAATCCGGTAACTGGAAGCTAAACGCTGAGTTGAGCGCATCGATCAGCGTATTTAGTTTCCCGATGACCCAGTTTACACCCTCGGCGAACGCGTTTTTGAGCGTAACCCACATATCGCTTGCGGATTGCTTGATCGTGTCCCAGTTTTTGTAGAGTTGATACCCGGCGTAGACAGCCGCCGTAATCGCCGCAACGACCAGCCCTATCGGATTCGCAGCGGCAGCTGCGTTCAGTAACCATTGAGCCGCCGCGGCAACCTTGACGGCCGTCTGATACCCGATAAGCGCGGCCGTAACCGTTCCGATTACCGGGCCGATCGTCGACCAGTTGCCGGAAACGACATCCGCAACGCTTTTCAGCGCGCTCGCGGTGCTCGATAGTACCGGTAACACGTCGCGAGTGAAGACGTCTTTCAACTGGATCGCTTTGGTGACGATGTTGATGAGGGCCTCCGACCCTTTTTGGACGAACTTCGTCACTCCATCACCGCTGAACCACTTGTTTAGCGCTTCTAGTTGCGGTTTTAATCGCTCTAAGGCGCCTGTACCTATCTTTGCAAGAGCCGCAGTCACGTTTGACTTGAACATGTCCCATTGCGAGGAGGCTGACTTGTTCACTTCGGTCACAAACTGCTGCGTATACCCCATCTTGTTGAGTACCTTGTCAAGTGCCGCGATCTTCTCCGTCAGCGTATCAGCACCTTTGAACGTGTCTTTCAACATCGAGCGCGGAACATTAAAGCGTTCCTGCAAACTCACTAGATCCCCGCTGAGAGCCTCGCGAATGGCAAATGCAGCCCCCTCCGAACCTTGCAGAGGGTTGGCGAAATACAGGCGCTCGGAAATACTCGTGAGCTTGTCGATGTCTTTTAGGCTTTTGGTGATCGGCAAAAAGGCCTTGCCCATGTTGAGATAGTCGCCCTCGGAAAGGGTACTCGCGAGCCCCTTCTTGTTGAGCATGTCGAACAATTGATTCGCTTTCTGTGCGTCGCCCACGAGCGCTTTCAGCGTAATCTGGTCCGTTTCCATCTTCATCGCGCCGCCCAACGTGGCCTCTAACAGCTTCGCGCCAGAGACAACGGATAGGATCGCGGCGGCCAACCGTCCGAATCCGAGACTCGCCGATTCTGACTCGGAAAACGAATTCTTCATCGATCGACGGAAGCGCGCGAATGCTCCCGACGATGACTCGGTTGCTACTCGGAGCGACCTTTGAGTAGCCGACATACTACTCATCGCGCGATTCGTCATCTGCGAGACCGCGTTCACTTGTTGCAGTTGTTGCGCAACCCGTTGCATTGGGCGAGAGAGATAGTCCTGGACACGTAATCTCGCGACAAGATCATACGCCATTCTGCTCACCTGCCTTTCTGTAAACCGCAGCCTCGATGCGCTCCCCAATCCGTTCGATCGTAGCTAGAGCCTTGTTCGCGGCTTCAATCTCTTTGCGCACAATCCGAGAGTGTGTAGGATACTTATTGCGTAACTCGTTGAATCGCACGATACTCTGATACCATTCGTCTAACTTCCGGCCGAAAAGCGAAAGGTCCGCGTCTTCCTGGCGCTTCAATTCGGCGACCAATTCGCGGAACCTCGTGTAATCTTCACGGCAAAACTTGACTTTGCCGATCAAGACGTCGGCCAACCGTTCGCTTTCTGCGGCGGCCGCGTCAATTAATGCGATAGGGTCCATGTTATTCCTCCCCGTTGACCATCTTCGCGAGCTTTTCGATCTCAGCCGCGATCTCAGCGTCGGATTTACGCGGCAATGGTTGCTCGTTTTCATATTCGACCAACTGGCGATCCGTCAGCAACGCGTGGCGCTTCATATACAACTCGATCGCCTTTACGCTCGGGTTCGGCATTCGAATAAGCTTCAACAGAGCCGCGTTAACCTCCGCACGCATCCCGTTTAGCTGGTCGTCCGTTATCATGTTGAGGTACTCGATGAACTCGGGGTTTTTCCGCCACTCATAAAGCGTTGATTTGGCGATGCCAATTTCCGCAGCCAATTCTTCCGCTGTCTTCTTTTTGCCGTTCTCGGTCAACTCGCCCCACTCGTTCGCGACGATCAATTCGGCCGCGCGCTTTTGTTGGGGCGTCAAGTTGCGGCCAATTTCGCTTCTTCGTTTTGCCACGTCTCTCCACTCCTTTAGATGAGATGTTCTATTTCTCGATAGCGCGCCCAGACCTCGTCAAGCGCGGCTTGAAACGCCTCTGGATTACTTTTGAGACGCTCGACTTCCTCCCGAACGGAACGCTCGAAACCGTAATAATCGAATTCCGCTTGTTGAAGTGCCTCGTCTGGAAGTCTCACGTCATCCCAAGGGTCTCGTCGCAAAAGCCACAGGTACACGTTCAACTTGCGGAGCTCGAATGGCTTGTTAATTTCATCCTGGGCTCCGGAATCAATGGCCTCGTTAATCCGTTCCATCGCATCCAAGATGTGCAGAACGGCTCCCGCGACGAGTCTTGTCTGCAACCCCACGCACATTTCTGCCAGTGTGGCGGTTTCTCGAAAATGTCCCAACTTCGCCGTGTCCACCTTCACCAACTCCCCCGCCGCGAGAACGGACGCGTACTGCGCCGCAATCCGGAGGAACGACTGTAGACGTTCGACGAGAATGATTCCGAGAGGGAGCGAAACAAACGGTTCCGGAGGTTCCGGCGGCCTGCCTTCCGCGATCCGAGCCTCAGCAACTCTTTGTTTTAGCTCCTCGACATACTCCCGTAGGTCCTCGTTCGTTTTACTTCCCGCGGCAACCACGCCACTTGTATCGCTCCTTTCGTTGGTTAAAAGAATGAGCGCTGGATTACTCCGACGCCCTCTCGCTTTCTTGAAGTTCAAACTCGCGTTTCAGCACGGAATACCTCACCTGATCATCAATCCGCCCTGTCTTTTTGGCATGTTGATATGCTTCGTCCACCATCTCCTTGGTGACCCGAGACGGCTTACCGGATTCCGTAACTACTTCGACCTGCCCTTCTGGCTGCTGTTCAATCGCCTGTTTGACTTTCGAATACAGCACCAGGTTATCGACCGATGAGATCTTTAAGGCCAACTCACGCGCGATCCTTAAATCTCGTTGAGTCAACTTCTCTCCGGACATGAGTTTTGTTTGCAATTCGTGTTTTGCCTGGCGGATATCACGAGCATCCTGACCGGAAGCCTCGTATTCGTGCATATCACGCCGCTCTTTCAGGATCAAATACCTCATAACGTCATCGGGATTCCCCGACTTCGCTTTCTCTTCTAACTGTTGTAGGTACCAATCAGCGGGCAAACTTACAAATGGCGTTTCATCGTTGAAGTATTGCTTTATCATGTCCTCATATCTTTGCTTCGCCATACTGTACTCAGCGATTTTTTGAGGGTTGCCGCGTGCCTCCAGCTTCATCTTCTCGAGCTGTCTCGCGCTTATGGGTAGCTTCATAGATCAATCTCCTCCATCATCATTCGTATTCTTTGGGGTCTACGTACTGGAAACTCCGAGGAATCTCTCCGCGTTCCAAATATCTGAGATCCTCCAACGTAACAAAATATTTTTCGGTCTCCGGTCTCGTCTGTAAAGAAACCGACCTAAGTTTATACCTAACTCCTTCGCCCGCTTCGCGTACAACCTCATTTTTTATGTCATCAACCTCTTTGGTTAAAGCGAGGTACTCAAGGGTGGCATGAATCAAATCCCTCTTAGCTTGAAGCATTCGCTTTAATGTAGGATTAAGGCGTTCTTTTTTGACCATTGGTAGGAAATCTTCATTCCACGCACGAATCACGTCCTCCGTCTTAATGTCTCCCTGAGAATGAACCGCGTAATACGCTGCCCGTTCTTCTTGTCGGCGCTTCAATGCTTTTTCTGCCTGTTCCAATTCCTCTGAGATGCGATCAATCTCCTTGGTAAGGTCTCTGCCTTCTCGCACGCTCTTGAGGACGGTTTGTTCGTATTCGTGTTTTAATCTGGCTACTTCTTCGCTTGCTTTTCGAATTCGGGTTTCAAACTCTTGTGCCTCCCGGCTTTTCCGTTCTTTCTGCTCTCTAAGCCTCTCAATCATTTCAAACTTCATACTCTCCATCTCCTTCCAATCGTTTCAAAATGCCCCGCACGATCCGAGCAAGAAAGGCTCGCCATTTTGGAAGCCGAGGCTTCGGAATCAGGGGCGGGATGTCGTACAGATCACGCAGTAGCTCCGCGTCCCTCTCGATCGCTTCCCGTGTTAGACGTGTATCGCTCGGATGTTTGTATACGGCTCCCACACCCGGCACTTTCAGGGCCTCGACGTAGAGAGCGGTGTCCGACGTCCACATCTCCACCGTTTCGAACCCGTGAACGAGCCCGAGTTGCGCGATCCGCTCGATGGCTGCCGTAGGTCCCTCGTATGGGAGCGTTAGTCCATCCGCGAGATAACCGTCCTCTCCGAAAAGGAGCGCGACGAGGAACGGTTGCGCCTCGATGTGTTCGATGTTCGCGATAACGAGCGGCTTCATCCGATCACCTTTACGTTGACGGCCATGGCCCCTCTCTGCGTCTGTTCGACATCGAACTCGATGCGGGCACCTTTACGGGGGTTCCCGCTAATGACGTTCGATGCGTGGACAAACACGCCGCTGACGGTAAAACCGAAGCCCTTCGCGTCGTTGTACCATTTCATCACGTCGGATTTTTGGCCGGTGTTTTTCGCCTTCGGCTCTTGGCGCGGCGAAGTGAACCCCGTCGACTCAATCCATGGGAATGGGTCCGGTTGATCCCACGTTACGACCTTTACCTTTCCGGCCGCTCGCTCCTCAAACGACGGCAAGCGTTCTGCAATCTGTTGACTCATGTGTGATTTTCCCCCTCTTTCTCTTTTTCCGCTGCTCTTTCAACCACAGTTCGCCCTCGTGATAACCTTTGAGGAGCCATCGCATATGCTCCAGTGAGCACCCGTTATGCTCGGCCATGTATGCTATCAGCGCGTCGAATCGCTCGCGTGTGAACGCTGACTCCATTTCGTAGAACTCGATGACCGTCCGGCTGCTCTTCCGGCTGTTGCAGGTACGACACGCGTGAACGATGTTCCATTTGACGTTAGGCCCGCCGTGCTGTAGCGGCCTTACGTGGTCGATCCCGATGTTTTCCCGCGAACCGCAATAAACGCATTCGCGGTCAGGTGCCGTTCGGATAGTGGTAAATTCCTCGCAGGTCAAATATGTGCCGGTTCCGTAGCGTGCAGCTCGGCGGCGGTGCCACTTGTAGACGTGGTAATCGGAATCGTAACGGGCGCGCTCTCGTTTGACTGCGCAGGATTTACAGATAGTACCCACGCCATCTTTATAGCGAGAGTCTCTGCCCATTTCATTCAGTGGCTTTGTTTCGCCACATCGGCGACATACTTTCGTTTCCATTTCTTCTCATAACTCCTCCTCTTGACGACGCACCTCCCAAACAGATATGATATGATTGGGATTATATGCGCTGTTTTGTATTCGCAAAAAAATTATGCGGGTAAGTTCCGCAGTTCCATCAGGCGTTCGGGCGTCAGTCCAAAGGCTGCGACAATGCGAATCGCCAGGCGACGACTGACGGGCACCTTGCCACGCTCTATGTGGCAGATCATCGAATGGTGAACTCCGATTTTTTCTGCGAACTCCTGTTGCGTGAGATGTTCGACGGCCCTCAACTTAAATACATCATCGGCTGTTATCTGCATTCAACTCCCCTCCTGTTTTAATCGTTTAGCGAATTGTGAATATGACGCCTAAAAAATAGGCGTTTGAGCCTCGCTTGGCCCCTCTCACTTATAGGCAACTGTCGCCAGCTAAAATCATTCGGCTGCTTCGCGGCGCGGCTTCTTACGCCCTCCCATCATCTCCGTGCGTTGTTTTGCCGCCATGATTTGCACCATCTTTTCAGGCGGATGCGGCCTTTCGTAACTTCGGGAATAGTTAAACATCGCATATTCCGAAATGAAAAAAGGGTATTCCAGCCACCATACATAGCCTTTTGGCATCTTCTGAGTTAAGGACGCGCGTCCCGTACGTTGGATGCGGCGCTGAATCGTCTTCACCGCTGTTTTACACGACGGGCCGCACACAAGCGCGTTGCCTGGCCGCGTGCGGTCACGAAACGGGTACCCGCAACAGATACAGCGTTTGATTCGCGGATCGTCCGGTATCGGCCCGTTGAGCAACTCGCGAATGACCTCGGCGGCTTCTTCGCGGCTCATCCCCTCCGTCAGTTCGCGTGCGTATTCGATAGCTCCCTCGCCTGGGTATCCGTATTTGATTTCGTTCATACGATCTTTGCTCCTTTGGACACTTTACTCTTCTGAATATTTGGTGCGTAACTTCGTGAACAGGCGTTCCTTGATGCGGCTGGCTTGCATTCGACTACCTAGCCCCATCTCTTCAGCCAGATCTTGAAGCGTCATATCAGGGTCCTGGCGGAGAAGTCGAAACATAGCGCGCTCCTTCTCCGTTAAGATATTGTCCTGTTCCATCTGATCGAGAAAATGACGGTTAATTACGTCCATCTCCACGTTTTCCGGGGCTGCGAGTGCTTCTAAAAGGGGGGTTTTCTTCCCATTCACTTTCACCTGCGCCTTGTCGATCGGCATGGCCTCGTGTAGCGCTCGCCTAGAATCGACTTTTGTTGATCGGACAAGAGAAATGGCGCGGGATTCAAGGCGGTTGTTCAGCTTGTCGATGAACGAGGTTCCGCCGTCGTATTGCTCCTCTAACGCCAGTTCCCATGCTACCTTCCAAAATTCGCTCTCGAAGTCGTCCTCGTACAGCCTGCGGTTTCTATACCGATTTGTAAACTTCCGAGCCTTCCCTTTGATGATCCCTTTGATTCGCCGACCTAACGGATCGAAGTCTTCTGTAACTTGGAATCTGGTATGCGCCTCGTCCAATTGTTTCCTATACTTCTCGCGCTCCCGCTGTCTCCGAATCTGATCGCCGACTTTTGATAGAATTTGACTCATTCGGCCTCCCAAATTTTTTTTGAATTTTTTTCGCAAAAAGTGTTACAAAACGGTTCTTTTTTGCGGATATATATTACGGATGCGTGTTACGCAACCGGGGACACCCTCTTTCCGCCATCATCGGCCACTTATGCATCCGTAGATAACCGGGGAGAGTGAAAGCATTCCATTAACGCCCTTAACTCGTCCGAATCCTTAAAGATGAAAACATTGAGTCCAGGGCGGCGCGGGTTCGGTCCTATCGCCAGTAATCTGTGTCCGTTCCACATAAGAAAACCGGCCATTGATTGCGAATACACCGTGATCGTTTGATGTCTCATCTGAAAACCAACTCCTTTGAAGATTTGATTGGGGCACCTTTGAGGATGCAGTTATCCTCGCAGTAGCCCCATATAGGCATAGTTCGCCCTTCAAAAGCCGAAGGTGAACATTTCCTTACTCTTCCCACGTATACGTATGAAAATAATAGGTTCACGTGGACATTTTTCCGAGAACCGCACAACGGCGCGATTGTGAGTCCGCGCGGTATGGACTAGTTTACAAATTAGTCACATTTGAACAGGCTTAAATGGCGAAAATCCGTCTAAAGTCCTAATGTCATATTAATTGGAAATGAAAGTAAATGACGAATGTTCAAGTGTGAGTGCCTCGGGATCGTGCGGCACTTCTCGCACCTCCCTACTTATATATCCGGCACGACTCGCTCTCTTCGCGCACCTACTCATTCGTACAAAGTCAAAATCAAAATCGCACACCCTGCCCGAAATTTTTTTTCGGAAAGATGAAACCATCCGAACCCACGTTCGTATACCTATGTAGAAAGATGACCGCCAAGCGTTGGCGAGCACTCGGCGGCCCCATACGATTCGCCGTGTGGCGACGGGCCATCCGCATGGCGATCCGTTATCGATTCGGTGTCGCGACCGATAACGGTACGGACGGCCCCGCGGCAAGCATCCGGTGACTCGCGGATAGTTGGCGGCTACCCGCGGACGGGTGCCGTTACCCTTCTCCCATTACTGGGCAAAGGGTTTCCGCGCCTGGCTGTTGGCGGCAGCCGGACGGATGCAAATGCTTGTGGCAAATTTTCCACAAGCTGATCCGCGCCCGGCGATCCGATACGCAGAATTCTGCGGAACGGGACGCGGACTTTCGCGCAAATTTGCGCAGATGTTGCCCCGCGGCAACGGTTGCCCTCCCCATCGCGTTGGCGGACGCGCTGGATCATCAGGTGGAAGATGAACGGAGTTCAACTCCACTCATCGGGCGATATGTTGGTACGTACCAACGAAATGTCTTGTCGACAAGACGCGCTACGCCTCCCGGACGACCCGCGAAATGGCGGTATGAACCGGGATGGATCGCGCAACATGCTTATATTCGCGAATCAGACCTTCGATGCGTCCGACTGGCAACCGGAGTGCGCGTGCGATTCGCAGCTTCCACTCGGCCTTCCGTAACTCCCACCGTGTGATCCGCGCCAGCTTCCGGTACAGGGTGAGGCTGGCGATACTGGCCGGGTAAACGGTCGTGATGACAGGCTCCCGCATGTCCATCCCGATGATCATGCCGTCAACAGCGTAGGTGCGGCCGAGATTGCCCTTTTCATCCTTGGTAACCGCGATGAAGGTCGCTCGGCGCAATTGGCTCACGAGCCATCTGGCCGCTTCTTCTTTCGGAACACGAAATCGTTCGTTGGCGCGGTTGATGGCGTGATTGCTGACGTACACGCCGTCGACCTTGACGCGGTGTTGACGTACGCGCAGGATTGCACCGTTTTTCACGGTTAGCAACCAGCAGTCGAAGCGATAACCGGTGTCTGACGTGCGGACGGCCTTACGAAATGCATCCGCGATCCATGCGGCTGCCCCTGTTTCGTCCTTGCCCGTGATTGTCATAGCGTCAGCCAGCGCTTGGTTCGAAATGTTCACCGCACACGCCCCCTCTCTTGGTCGCGAATCAACATCAGGAGATAACGTAGGTGAATCCGAAGGGACCGACGCTTCATACCGCAACCTCCTCCGGCGCGATCTCGAAGCCCAAGGCGCGGATCGTATCGGCATCGACTTCGAGGCGGCCTGCGGTGGCCCTCGGATCAACACTCGGGAGGAGCTGCGCGAAGACCTCGGGCGAGACAACTACTCGCGGCTTGTCCTCTCCAGGAGCATCGAGAAACCGTACCGAGAACCAACCAACAACTGTCTGACGAAAGCCGATCTCGTAGGTCAGCGCGTTAAGCAGCGAGATGCCGCGCTTTCTCTTAGGCGCGAAGTTGAACGGGACAAAAGGCATTTGTAATTCCTCCTCTTTTTTTGAATATTTCGTTTATTTATCGGGCACCCTCCCCACGAAGGATCATCGGGTGAAATCACGTGCAAACTCGCGCCAGGCATTACGTAGAGCCGTCCGACGCAATTCTATAGTCGGCCGTTTGTCAGACGCAGCTAAGAGACGGTCATGCCGTAGGGCCCGATACGTCAGGCCGAACCAGTTGCCCGCGTTATGGAGACCGGCGTATCGGTACTTGTCGCGGAGTTTGGCCGCATATTCACGTTCAAGCGCGATCCGCTCGTTCAGCGCACGCTTCCATTCGAGTAGCGCATGTATCCGCTCTGCGCGATCGGGAGCTGTGGTCACCTCGCGGACTTGTCGCGTGTACCAAACGATGGCTTCGACGGTGGGCATCGTGGACAGGTCGGGAAGTTGGCGGGCGGTCACGGATGGATCACCGCCTTCACAGCCTCGACCAGGGCGGAGATCGCGATGATGAGTTCGGAAACCGTCGTGACCTGCGCGGTCCAGTTATTTGCAGGTTTCATTAGGATACCTCCTTGTTACGATATTTCGTACCACTTGTATTTGAATTATATGGTACGATTTTCCGTACCGTCAAGTAGAAATTTCGGGAGGTGCCCCATATGGGGAAGAAATTAATTGTGAAGCTGCCGCAATTATTGGAGCAGGAGGGAATTTCGTTAAGGGAATTGGGACGGAGGACGGATATCCGACACGCCGCATTAAGTGAGTTTTCGAATCTTAAGCGAAGCACGATCAACATTAATCACTTGCTCGCGATCGCCGAAGAGCTAAACATTAAGAGCATCAGTGAGATTATCGAGATTGTGGATGAAGAAGAAAGGAAATAAAAAAGCGCCCACCTACCGGTATAATACCGATAAGTGGGCATTTGTTTGTTCAGCGTGCGAAAATCCCCTCTATTTCACGAGGTCCATCGCGAGCGTTGTCGGGTGCTTGCGGCATGCCAGCGATAGCCGCACGTGATCCCCGAGGTTAAAAAATACTGCGCAAATTTTTTCGGATCTCAACGCGAGAACAAAACGACTCACTTGGGTAAGCGCAGGATCGCGGGCACCCGAGGTCGAAATTACTATCGCGCAAGGTGCGGACCCTTGACCGCGCCCCTTCGCGGTAGCCCGTTGGGGGGCTGGCTGGATCGACCCGTTTATGCACCGTATATGCAATTCGACACGTTATGCAGCCGATGTATAAACGTTGATCTGACGCGGTTTCTCACGATTGCATAAAGTACAGCATCCAGATTAACGGATCGCTACCGACGAAAACGCAGGAATGACGCGGGTTCCAGCGATCACGTAAGTTTACATAATCTTTTAATATAGGACGCAAGCATTCTCCGTTTCTGCATAGTTATACAACCGAGTGATTACTGGACCCCTGAGTTTCCGAGGTGGTTACGCGCCAGGACCTCGCAGCGGATGAAATCGCGGTTTCATTCCGATTTAGTTCGCTGGCGCGACGTTGTGCTATTTCGCTTTATCACGTTAAATCGCGAATATACTCCGTCCCACTCGCCCGATCGTTCGGATGTATTCCGAGTAACTTTATCGGACTAAAGCGACTCAACGCTTTAACGAAACTTTTGTTTTTCTAGGACGGTTAAGTTTACCGATCACTTCATTAATTGGCGAGAACTGATCATGCTGCGTCTTTAATGATTTCTTAGACAGATGAGTATATTTCATTACCATACGCAGGTCCGAGTGACCAAGGATCATCTGCAAATGCCGAATGTCCATTCCAGCTTCCAAAGCCATCGTGGCTGCTGTATGTCTGAACAAATGTGGATGTATACGGCCTTTAATTCCTGCGATCTCCGCATATTCCTTTAGTCTGCTCCGGAAATGGTTTGGTGTTAACTGCTCACCGTAATTAGAAAGAAATACGTACTCAGAATCAAAGTCCTCGTTCTCTTGGATCAATTCCTTCAATAATTTCAACGTAGTCTTTTTAAGCGGGATAGACCTGGATCGTCTGTTTTTAGCCACTTCCGCGCGAACAGTAATCATTCCAAGATCGAAATGAATGTCGCTTACCTTTAGGGAAAGAGCTTCTTTTATCCGGCAAAAACTATCTAAAAGCAAATTCATCAATACGGCGTCCCTAAACCCCGGGTATGTTCTTTGGTTGGGAGCAGCCAAGAGTTTTTTCAGTTGATTTACCGAGAGGACCGTTATTTCGTTGTCATTTTCCTCAACCAGCTTGATATTCTCCATCGGATTATATTCGAAATACCCTTCATCCTTAATGAACTTAAAAAAGGTCCTCAAAGTCCTAAGACGGGTATTAACCGAGACAGGAGAGAGTCCTGTAGTTTTATCCTTTTCCAGCTTATATTTACTATTTGCGAACTTCACCTTTTCGTTTAACATCCACACGATATAACTCCGAATAAGATCTGGAGTAATCTTTCTTATATCGCGATCGACGCGTTTGAGGTTTAGAAACTCCACGAAAAACCCGTAATTTAAGGCATAATTGCTTAACGTTCCCTTCGCTCTTCCTTCCGCTACCTTCGCGTTATAGAACCGCTCAAAGAGCAAGTCTAAGGAGTAGACGGAGTTTACCGGGAATCTCTCGTTTTTGGTCCGTTTACCTTTTCGCTTATCCAGAACAAAAAAAACGTCTCCCTTCCGTTGTTTTGCCAATCGGATAGGACACGTTTTCCTTCGTAATAAACAAGCGCTACACGGTGTAGTCCTTAAACGCTACACTGTCGCTTGTCCATCGTATGGTCAAACGGAGTGTCAAACGTTCAAAAACGTTGGTGTAACGCTATTTATCGCGTATGGTGGACCCTATCGGGATCGAACCGACGACCTCTACACTGCCAGTGTAGCGCTCTCCCAGCTGAGCTAAGGGCCCGCGATATTTTCATTTCATTCAACTTTTTTGGGTAGTGTTTTCGACCAACGTGGGCTCCCAGCTGAGCTAATGCCCCGTTTTTCGTTGTTTGCTTGTTCGTTCCGACAAGTGTCATTGTAGCACATGCCCACCAGAAAATGCAAGAGGAAAAATGCAACAATAGCAAAAAAATCTCTGCCATGTTTGATAAGAATAAACGCTGACGGAGAGCAACGCTTGATGCGGATGCGATACATGCAAAGCGGCGGCTGCGGCACCTATGACGAGGAAAAGCGGGATGAAGTATTCTCGGCCTTTGGATACAGCAGGCGCAGAACGACCCAGGCTCCGGGGTCGAGGCCCCGCCGGTCGTCAATCTCGCAGGCGATGCCCGCATCGGTGAGTAACCGTCAGGACCGGACTTTCTCCAGCAATAGCGTTACCTTCCTTCGCACATGCGGGTTCCATGCTTTTTATACAATACTCAGCCCTCTTTTGTATCCTCGGGGCTTCCCCCCTGCTCTTTAAAGGCAGCCCCTGACGGAATTCTGCTTCGATGTATCATAACAAAAGACATGGATCACACTGACATGATGTTCGGCCCTTCCCCATCGAGCGTCCTCTACTAAGGTACTATGGCCTCTGCTGACTTCTGCATGTTCAGCGACTCTGAATCAGTGTAAAGCAAGCCAGGTTTAGCTACAGAGACATCCTTTATTTAATATGATAAGTCACTTGATGCAATATTTGACCGTTTTTTGTGATTGCAATATTGTATGATCAAGTCCATATTTGTGTGTAAATTTGCCCTCGGTTAGAAGGCTCCCCTTCCGACGCCTCGCAACCCACGGCTTTTCAACCAGTCAAAAAACTCGCTCCAACTAGCCTCTGACTCGCTGTCGCCCAGCATGAGACCCAACACTTCGCGGTATCCGTCGGAGTTGACACCGATCCCGACGAGCGCTCCCCGCGACCGCACGCGACCCTCTTCGCGCACTTTGAGTACCAGTGCATCGACGATGACAAAGGGAAACGGGTTGTCATGAAGCGGACAATTGTTCCATGCCGTCACGATGGGATCGAGTCGCTTACACAGCTCCGACACGGTGGATTTCGAAAACTCCGTGCCGCACAGTTCTTCCGTGATCTGTGCCACCTTGCGGGTCGACACCCCGTTGACCACCATCTCCATCAAGGCCAGCACCAGTGCCTGCTCACTGCGCTGGTATCGAGCAAACAGCTCCGTCGAGAACGTTCCGCCGCGAATCCGGGGAACCCGAAGGGTAATCGTCCCGACTCGAGTGGTTAACTGGTGGGGGTATGTACCGTTTCGATAGCCTTGGCGCCCTTCGGTGCGTTCATAGGGCTCTGCCCCCAGTTGGTCTGTTGTTAAACGCCAAACTCCCTCTTCTGTGAGACACAGAAAGGGAGTTTGTACGCAATTTATCGGGCCAATTTCTTACTTAATCTGTTTGGGTCTCTCCCTCACCCAAACTGCCAGCAACTCAGACTAAGCGAACCGTACTGGTAGCTGCGGTGGACGAGGGCTGCCTTGCGGTTGTCGTCGGCGGCGCCCATGGCGAGGAAGAGCGGGATGAAGTGTTCGTTTCGCGGGACGGCCTCGCGGGCGTGCGGGGCTTGGGCTTCGTACTCAAAAAGGAGTTCCAGGTCCCAGGTTTGAAGCCGGTCGGCGATCCAATCGTCGAATTGGACGGCCCAATCGTCGGCAGTGGTGCTGTTCCAGCCGATCCGGCGCAGGTTGTGGACAGTGCCGCCGCTGCCGATGATCAGGATGTCTTGCTGGCGCAACGGCGCGAGGGCCCGGCCAATCCGGTATTGCTCGCGCGGCGGAAGCATCGGGTTGACCGAGAGTGCGACAACCGGAATGGCAGCATCCGGATACAGCAGGCGGAGAACGACCCAGGCTCCGTGGTCGAGGCCCCGCCGGTCGTCAATCTCGCAGGCGATGCCGGCATCGGTGAACAACCGTCTGATCTGTGCGGTGACGTCCGCGTCGCCTTTGGCCGGGTAGGTGAGTTGGTACATCTCGTCGGGGAAGCCGTAAAAATCGTAGATCAGGCTGTGTTGTTGCGCTCCGCTGACAAGCTGGACCGGGCTTTCCCAGTGGGCGGAAAACAGCACGACGGCTCGCGGACGCGGGAGTTGGCGGGACAACACTTGCAGGGCGCGTGTGTAGGCATGTTCCTCCAGGGCGAGCGTTGGCGCGCCGTGAGCGATGAACAGAGATGGCATCATCGAAAAGACCTCCAGACGTTCAGAATGATCTGCCGCGAGATGGCGACCGGCGTTCATTTACCAGGGCTTTGAACGGCCTCATGCGCGAACAATCTTTTCGTTTTTCCCGGAGAGGAACAGGCGATCCAGGGCGTACAGCTTGCCGCCCGCAAGCGACAGGTAGACGGAGATGGCCAACAGGGCCAAGTCGTACTCGTAGCCGCTCATCTGTCCGTTGCCGAAGAAACCTGCGGCCCATTTTACTTTGACGATCGCACCGACCATCAACAGGGCGAACAAGGCGGAGAATACCCGCGTGCCCAATCCGAGAATCAGCGCGGCACCACCGATCACTTCCAGTCCGGCGACGGCGTAGGCCAGCGCCTCCGGCAGGCCGATGCTCGCGAACCATCCCGCGATCTGATCGATCCCTTTGGAAAATTTGTCAAGGCCGTGCAGGAAAAAGATCAGTCCTGTCACTACGCGCAAGATGAATGTGCCAAATTGTTCGTTTTTCAATGGTCGACTCCTCCTGTATTGTGTTTCATGCGATTATCTGCCTAAGAGCGCGTCCAGCGAATAGGCACCCGCTCCGGTAAACCCGACGCCGAGGGCGACAACCGCCAGAACCAGGTTGTACTCGAAGCCGTTTGACGTGATCCAGTAGCCGTTTGGGGCGTGCACCTTGACGATGGCGACCAGCATCGTCACAATGATCAGGGCTGACGCCAGCGGCGTGAACAATCCGGCGGCAAACAATGCGCCGCCCACCAGTTCGCCAAGCCCGGCCAGAACCGCCATCAGCACGCCCGGCTTGATGCCGATCGACTCCAGCCAGCCGCCGGTTCCTTTCGGGCCGTATCCGCCAAACCAACCAAACAACTTCTGGGCACCGTGCCCCATAAAGGTGAGACCCACCACCAGACGAATCAGCAACAGACCAAGGTTCATCCTTTTTCATCCCCTTTAATTTTTATAGTTTTAGGATAAAAATAAATGACTAACTTTATGTAAGTAATAATAAAACGGTAACTTACTTTTGTCAAGCAACTATGATAAAATATATGCAGGAGATGATGCATGATGGAACACAGTCAACTGTGCCCCAAGTTTGAGACGGCATTTGAAATCCTGGGAAAACGATGGACAGGCTTGATCATCCGGGTGTTGCTGCGCGGACCCATGAGGTTCAAGGACATTTCCGACATGATCCCCGGCATGAGCGACCGGATGCTGGTCGAACGGTTCAAGGAACTGGAAGCGGCGGGCATCATCGTGCGCCATGTGTATCCGGAGACGCCGGTTCGCATCGAGTACGAACTGACGGAAAAAGGAAAGGCGCTGGAGCCGGTCATGGACGAAGTGCAGAAATGGGCGGAAACATGGGTCGGGTAGCATAAGGACAAAAAACATCCCGTGTCACGGCGCGTGGCACGGGATGTTTGTGTAATGGGATCGGGCAATTCAGGCGCGTTCCATGCCGCGGCTTGCGTACTCGCGGGCGATCGCTTCGGCAATCTCCCGTTTTTCCTCTGCGGTGAGGATCGCGCTGACCAGCGGGAACAGGTAGTGGTCCTCTTTTTCGATATGCTTTTTCAACAGATACGCCAACAGGTTTACTTTTTGCACCAGCGCCTGACTGGGGTTTTCGGGGTCGTGTTGTTCAAACAGCGCTTTCGCTTCTTCGTAGTTGCGGCGGATCGACTCGTGTTCCTTTTTCAGCTTGTAGATCGGGCCGGCCGTTTCCGCCCGGATGTGTCTGGCCAATCGCGGCAGCATGAACTCTTCCTCGTAACGGAAGTGCTGGTTGAGCTCGGTTTCGATCTCGGCCAGCGCCTTCGCGTACACCTCTTCGTCGTACCCCTTCCGCACCTCGTCCATCAGCTTGCCCAGCGCCGCGTGTTCCTCCACGTAGGAATGCAACTCGGGTGCAATAATGGACAAAATCTCCTCGTATTCCTTCGCATCGGTCTGTTGCCAGTCGGTCAAGTCCAGTTTCGGTTCGTACACAGGTTTCGTCATCTGTTTGTCGCTCCTGTCCCAAAAGTGTTCGTCATCCCTCCGATTGTACACCGACCGGCAGCGGCGAATTGTGACAATCGTCACGTTAGCCGTTTTTTCGGCGGTTGTCGCCTTCGATCAGGTAGACGTCAACGTAGTGGCGGATGCGTTCCATGATGCGGCGGGCCTTGGTGTTTTCGATGCGGTTGCCGTTGCTGATGGACAAGTGCTCCTCCAACTCTTCCAGCGAGTAGTTGGACGTGTACAACGTCGGCAACTGGTGGTTGACGCGATGGTGCAGGATCGCGCCAAGTACCTCGTCGCGAATCCACGGCGTCAGGTTTTCCGCGCCGATGTCGTCGAGGATCAGCACAGGCACCTCTTTTAGCAGCGTCAGTTTCTCGCTGTAGGTGTTGTCGCCAAGCGACTCCTTCACTTCGCGGACGAAATCGGGCACGTACACCATCAGTGACGCCACTCCGATCCGCGACAGTTCGCGGGCGATCGCCCCCATGAGGTAGCTCTTGCCTACACCGAACGGACCGTGGAAGTACAGGCCCTTGCCCTTGGTTCCCTGGCCGAATCTCTGGCAGAAGTCCAGCGCCGCGTCTACGGCCATCCGGTTGGACGCGTCGGAGACGATTCGCTCGAAGCTGGCGGCGAGCGTCTCCTCGGCGATGTAGTAGCTTTTCATCAACCGCCGGGTGCGAAGCTCTTCCTCGTGCGCCTGCTGTTTGGGACAGGCGGCCATGGCGCTGACCACATGGCCGTTTTGCACAGCCAGCCGGGTAAAGTGGCCGCGAACCAGGTTGGGACAACTGTTGAGGCCGGGGCAGTTGTCGCAGTGATAGTGTTCTTTCACCGCCGTGTAGACGGCGGACAGCGAACGGAGGAAATCGTCACGCGTCAACTCCGGATGCTGTTGCCAAAATCGTTTGAGATAGTCGGATGAGCGCAGCATCTTGTCCAACTGCTCCTCGGGGGTCAGCAGATGGCGCGGACTTTGCTTGGCCAACTCCTGCATCAGCCGGCTGATCGGCTCCATCATCAGTCTCCTCCTCGCTGTAATTTGCGCAATGCCTCTAGTTTCGCGCGCAGTTCCGGATCATCCATCACGGTTTTTTCCTGCGGTTTCGCTTCAGGCGCGGCTGCGTCGGCCTTCTTCGCGGCGGCCGCCTCCTGCTCCCGGGCCAACTGGCGCTGGACGGAAGCTGGCAGCTTGTCCTCCAGAATGGGCCGGCCGCTTCGGCGGGAGGCGCCCGCGGCAGACGCTTTTGCCGGTTTGGCCCGCTCGGCCGCCTGCTGTTTCGCCTCGGCCCGTTCAAGGATCGCCCGAACCGCCTCGTCCACCGTGGCGATCTGCTTGGCCCGCCAATTGTCGCGCACCGTCTCCAGATACGCCTTGGGCAGTTCCATGTCAGTCTCGCGCAGGGCGTGCAGCAACAGCGCGTTAACCACTTCGGCCGGCAGACCGTCATCGAACAAAAGCGACTCGGCCCGCTCCAGATACGCCCGGCTGATCCGTCCGCCGGTCGCAGCCTCCAGAAGGCTGAGCGGGGACAGGCGGCGGCAGACACGGACAAACACGGGACTGCCCGGCGCGGGTAGCTTGCCCGGCGCGATCAGATCATCCGGCAGGGCCGCCAAAGACAAATCGCGGTGCAGCCGTCCGTCGGCGTACTTTTCGCGATATCGTTTGCGCAGGGTCTCCCGCTCCAGACACCCGTGCGCGTCGTACAAACTCCAGTCGCGCAACTCCTGACCCAACAGCCAACTGCTTAACTGGTAGAAATGGATCAACTTGTAAAAAAACTCGATATTCTCTGTCGTCAACACGTCGGCCGGATCCACGTTGGTCGGCAGGTGGAGCCGGATGAACGACAAGTCCAGCGCCGGGCTGGTGCTCGGCACATAGTCAGTCTCAAGCGGCGCCGGCGGATACTTCGCCTCCATCTGCACCAGAAACTGCTCCGTCTCCGACCCGCGCCGCACTTCCACCTCCGACGGCGACAGCGAATGATACACTTCGTAAAAGCGCTTGGTCAGGGTCTCCTCGTACGGATACTCGCGCTCCAAGCTGCTGCCGAGACGGTCGGCGTAGCGCGCGCGGATCAACTCATACTTCGCCTTCCCCACCTGGTTTAAGAGCATGACGGACCACATCTCGTCCCGAAAAAACTGGGAAGGGGAGAGCGGGGGCTTCACCAAATACTCCAGAAACGAGTCGCCTTCGCGGTTTTCGCGCCTTCTCACATCCAGCAGCGACATCGCTTCCAGACGTTCCCGCGCCGCGAGCAACCGGTCGAGCGGCAGCGACAACATCCGCATCAGCCCGTAATGCGTCCCTTCGGCCACGGCTCCGCTGCGCTCGTCCACCTCGTGTGCCAGCAGTTGGTAGAGCGAATGGGAGGCCGTGCCGATCAACGGCAAATAGAGATGGGCCAGATAGCCCATCTCGGCAAAACTGAGCGGCCGCACCGTTCGCACCAGGTACCGGTCATTGGGGGTCAGTTCATTCCACACCACGCGCATAGGCCATAACCCTTCCTGCTGATTTCGTAACTTTTATTATACCATTCCGGCGGCGTTGGACAAAGAAACCCCCCGCGATTTCCCGTCCCGTGAATCCTACTCCAGCCACCAGTTGCGGACGTCGGCGAACAACTGGGCCGGTATGCCGTCGGCAAGCCCGTGCAACTTTCGGGAGACGAAATACGTGTTGTGCGCCTCCACCAACGGCACCGCCGGCAAGTCGGCGGCAAACGTCTGCTGCCAGTCGGCATACAGCGTCCTGCGCTCGGTTGCGGAGAGCATCAACAAGCCGCGCTCCAGCCGCCGATCCTGCTCGGGATTGGCGTAGCGGGAGGCGTTCAAGCCAAGTTCGCCCACCTTTTCCCGGCTGTGCCAGACGTCGATCAGCCCCGCCGGATCGTCGGGGTACGTCCATGCGTACAGATACAAATCAAACGGACTGCCGCCGAACACGTACGCGGCAAATTCATCCGGTTTCAGCGCTTTTGTCTCCACGCGCACCGGCAGGGACCGCCAGGCGGCGAGGATCTCGTCGGCCAACTGTCGGCGCACGGGATGATCCGGGTAGACGAGCGTCAGCGCAAGCGGATGCCGCTCGCTGTACCCTTTTTGGCGGAGCAGCGACTGGGCCGCCTGCGGGTCGTACGGCGGCGTCTCTGCCGGTACATAAGCGAACGAACCGGGAGCGAGCGGGCTTTTGGCCGCCTCGGCGCGGCCCAAAAACACGTCTCTGGCCAGTGCCTCAGGCGACAGCGCCTGGGCGAGCGCCCGTCTCACCCTGACATCACGCAAGGGCTGGCTTTCCATGTTGTAGCCAAGAAAATGAAACCCGTTGCCGTGGGTTTCCTTGAAAACGCCGGGCAGGGAGGGATCGTTGCTCAGCCGGGACGCCATCGCGGGAGACAGCCAGGCGATGTGAACGCGGCCAGCCTTGATTTCGTCCGGCAACTGGCTGGCGGAAACGACGACGACGCGCACGGCGTCCAGCCGAGGCTTGCCGTCCCAGGCATGGGCGTTGGCGCGAAACCGCCACTCCCGCTCCCCGAGAAACTCCGCCTGAAACGGCCCCGTCGCCGTCAACTTCCCTGCCCGCGACAGTTGGTCGATCTCGTCAGGCGATTTGCCCGCTACCTGCTGTTTATGCAAAAGCGGAGCGGTAAGCAGGGCAAGAAAGCGAATGTCGTCCCGCTCGACGGCGATGCGGATCACGCCTGTCGCCGCATCGGCGGTGATCCCGCCAATGTGCGCCGCCTTGCCAAAGCGGTAGGGCGAAACGCCTTGCAACAGATGGGTCTGCCGCTTCCAAACGCCGTAGTAATCAGGCCGGGCGTACATCTCCAGGGTGTAGCGCACGTCTTCGGCGGTGATCGGCTGTCCGTCCGCCCATTTGGCGCCGGGCCGAAGCGTCAGTGTCACGACCGGTTTGCCGTTGGATCGCTCGAAGCGGTACTCGCGAGCGAGATCGGGTACAAGCGAGCCGTCCGGAGCACGCCGCAACAGCCCCCGGTACACGAGCGACTCGTACGGGGTCAACGCGCTGTCTGTTTTGGAGACGCCGAACGGATCAAACGCGGGCAGGCTGTCCGCTGACGCGACGATCAGTTCCCCGCCCTCGCGCGGAACGCCTGCCCCGGCCGCCTGCGGATTCAGCTGGGTCAAGGATACGGGCGGCGGTTCTGCACCGGTGGATTGCGACTGCCCTATGGTACATCCGGTCAACAAGCAGAACGCGGCCAGCCACAAGCCAATCAATCGCTTGGACGCAAACAGGGTCATTCGGATGGGGTGCTCCCTCCTTCCGGGGCGGGCTTGTTGGGATTGTTGCGGGCGTGGGCCAACAACTCCTCCAGCTCCCGCATAAACACGTTGATGTCCTTGAACTGGCGGTAAACGGAAGCGAACCGCACGTACGCCACTTCATCCACATAGTATAACCGTTCCATTACCATTTCTCCGACGTCTTTGCTCGGAATCTCCGACTGGGCTTTGCTTCGCAGTTCTTTTTCAATTTCGTTCACAACATTTTCCAGAACATCCAGCGAAACCGGCCGCTTCTCGCAGGCGCGGATCAACCCGCGAAGCACCTTCTCCCGGCTGAATTCTTCGCGTGTCCCGTCCTTTTTGATGATGAGCAGCGGCGTCTCCTCCACGACTTCGAACGTGGTGAAGCGTCGGCCGCACTGCTCGCACTCCCGGCGGCGCCGGATAGATTTGTTATTGTTGAACGGACGAGAATCCAGGACTCTGGTCCCATTATATTCGCAGAAAGGGCATAGCATAGCGAACCACTCCAATTTGTCAATACTTTTTCTCAGTGTCCCTCATCTTTTCTGCCTAGTCAAGTCAAATCCATCTACCTATTTCCAAACCCTGGTTCATTCCTCTACAATAAAATATATGTACCGTACATCTCCTGCGAGGAGGTTACTCGTATGCGCCTGCTCTCCTTACAACAAGTGCGTCCCGGCATGAAATTGGGGAGATCCGTGTTCACCGACGATGGGAAAGTCCTTCTCGGCGCCGGTATGGTATTGACGGACAAGCTGATCCTCGGGTTGCAGCGCACTGGCATCGATTCGATCTATATCGACGATCCGCGCACGTCCGATATCGAAGTCGAGGACGTGATCCGACCGGAGACTCGCCAACATGCGGTGGAGACCATCCATCGGACTGTCAAGCACATCACCAACTCCAACAAACTGGCCCGGCGAATCTCGGTCATAGACATGGGTCTGCACTTTCAGGAGGTTTTTCACTCTATTTTGAATGATCTGATGGGCAATGAGCAAATCGTCATCCATCTCGCCAATATTTCGTCCCAATCAGGCGCGATGTATCATCACGCGGTCAACGTGGCCGTGCTGGCGACGGCCGTCGGCATGTCGATCGGCTACAACCGCAACCAACTGACCGAACTGGGGATTGGCGCACTGTTGCACGACATCGGCAAAATTGAATTGCCGAGCGAACTCTTGAACAAAACGACGCGCTGGACGCCGGAAGAACAGGAGATTGCCAAGCAACATACGATAAACGGATTTAATATCTTGCGCAAACAGCACGACATTTCGCTGTTGTCCGCGCATGTCGCCCTGCAGCACCACGAGCGGCTGGACGGCAGCGGCTATCCCCAAGGGCTTCGCGGCAACCAGATTCACGAGTACGCGCAAATCGTCGCCATCTGTGACGTCTACGACTCGCTGACCACGCCCCGTCCGTGGCGCAGGCGCTACATGCCGCAGGATGCGCTGGAGTACCTGATGGGCGCAGGCGGCCATCTGTTCGAACACCGCCTGATCGATGCCTTCCGCAAGCACATCGCCATTTTCCCGCTGGGATGCGGCGTCGTGCTCAACACCGGCGAGACCGGCGTCGTCTGCAAGGTGGACCCGAATTGCTGCCAGCGGCCGGTGGTGCGGATTCTCAAGGACGGGCGCGGCAACGACGTCCGCTTCCCGTACGACATTGACTTAAAAACAGAATTGAAACTGTTTATCGTCGGCTTCGAGGACGAGATGCTGTTCCCGCTGACGGAAGTGAAATAAAAAGAAGGCTGTGCCCGCAAGCACTCGCAATGGCTTGGGGCACAGCCTGTTTTCGTCATGAAGAAAGTCCGGTTAGCGGTCTTTTCTCAGATTGTCGTCCAGTCTTTTCAGGATCACAGCCACATCCGCTCGGGTGAGTGTGCCCGTCGGCTGGAAGACTTTTCCCTGCTTGGCTGTCATCAGGCCGAGCGCGTGAACCAGAGCGACGGCAGGCACATCGGCGGGAGCCACGTCCGTAAACGGCGAGCGGAACACCTCCGGCTTGGCCAGCAAATCGGTAAAGCCAAGCAACCGGTCGATCATCTTCGCCGCTTCCACCCGGGTAATCGGCCGCTCCGGTTCGAAGCGGCTGGTTTTGTCAATGATGTTCGCGCGAATCAATTGTTGCAGGAAGGGAAACACGGGACTCTTGGCATCCACGTCCTGAAACATGTACGGCGGGTCGTCCTGATCCGAGGAATGGAAGCGATCAACCAGCGGATACCGGTTGGCGAAGCGAGCCAACACCATGGCGAATTCGCCCCGGGTCATCAGTTTGTCCGGCTCCACCTTGCCGTCCGTCACTTTCAGCAAGTCCTGCCGAACGGCAAACTGCAAGGCCTCCTTCGCCGGGTGGCGGTCGATGTCCTGTGGCGACATCTTCTTGCGCAACTCGGCAAAACTGATCCACTTGCCGCTGACGGCGTCCACCACGCCGTCCTCGCCCACGTAACGGTAGACGAGGCGCGGTTGTTTGCTGACCGAGGCCGAGTCGTACCGCCAATCCGGCTGAGGCAAAAAGTAGGTGAGCATCGGCTGTTTCTTCTCCGCCTCCGCCTTTTTCGCCGCTTCTACATCGACGTGGGTGGCAGCGACCGTGACATCGTCCAACTCTTCATTTCCACTCCCCCACACTTCTACCGCTTTTCCGCTTTCGGGGTCTACGTGGACGGTAAACGGGGTGGTATCCACCGGCACGCCGCCGACAAGCCAGCCGAAGGAAATCGCGTACAGTTGACCGTCTTTTTTGATCCGTTGCAACTGCTCTTCCGACGGCTTGCGCGAAAACAGATAGATCTCACCCAACCGATCGGCGTACAACAGCTTCACCAGAGCGACAGCGTTGTCCCTGGCCGTCTCCCAGGAAACAGCGGACTCGATCGGCTTGCCGCGTCCGCTCATAAAACTGTGATCGCCGATTCGAAACTGGCTGATCCTTCCCCGATCGTCGATTGCGATATCAATCGTTTCCGAGTTGTCCTTGGCGTTTTCCGGCCGGTACTGGAACGACCAGTTGCGGCGAACGATGCCGTCCGGTCCGGTACCCGAACCGTACCCATTGTTCCCCTCGAAATGATACGTTCCCGGGAGACGCGCGATCACCTGATCGGCAATCTTTTGCGCTTCCTCCTTGCCGATCGTCTTGTCCGGCTTGTTCGCGCTCGTCGTGCCGAGCGGCTGGATCGGTTCCGGTTCCGTCACTTCTTCCCCCAGCGCGTTGAGCACCGCTTTGGTCTGGGCGTCGATCATCGCCGGATCAGTCGGACTGTAACGATACACCAGCGAAAACGTGTTGGCTTCCGCCCCGTAATCGCCGGTCATCAGGCCGAGCGAAACGTAGGCGAGCGACGGCCGTACCGCCTCGCCCAGCTTCTTGGCCACATCCTGTGCCGCAGCTTGCGGAAGCGGTCCCTGGTACCAGCGGCGTTGGAACTGGAGCACCTGTCCGTCCTCTCCGATCACGATGAGAAACCCGTTTTCCAAAAACGGGATCTGATTTTCCATCCGCGTGTAAACAAACGAATACATGCCCGGCTGATCAACGACGGCCCAATCCCTTGACGGGGGATAGGCATTGGGTTGGGACAGCTTGTCCCGCTCCTCCTTGGCGGTCACGCGCTCCAAAAACGCCGCTGCCGCCTGAGCGGCCGCCTCCTGGCTGATGGGTTTCTCCGGCTGGTTGACGCGATCCCCGGTGTATCGGTACATGTTTACCAGCGTGCCGGTTTTCGCGTCAATCAAAAGCCTAATCCATCCTTCCTTTTCATGTTCCCAGTGCAGGGACCACACCGGACCGCTGCCATAGAAGTCCTCATCCTCATAGAGCGCTGTGCGGTTCGTGTAGCCAACAGGGATGTTCACCAATGTCTTGGCACGTTCGATGGCCTGCTCCTTGGTCAGGACGCCTTGCTGCGCCTCCGCCGCGTACACCGAGAGACTGGCGGGGAAAACCGTCGGCATCACGCCGGTCAAGGTGACGCACAGCGCCAAACCGGCCAGCCTGGCGCTCCGGCCCCATCGTACTCTTTTTCTCACTCCATTTCCTCCCCTTCCCTTTTTGGTTACGCAATCACCTCCTATAATACCAAAAATTTCTGCAACGTGGACACCTGTGCGCAAAAAACCCGCACCGGGCAGGAGAGGTGCGGGTTGGAGGCAAAACGGTATGGTGTTCGTTAGTTGGCAGCGGTCGCGGCGGCCACTGCCGCTTTGGAACCGTTTTTCCACTCGGACACGTGGCGTACCAGGTCGACGACGCGGCAGGAGTAGCCCCACTCGTTGTCGTACCAGGCGATCACTTTCACCTGTTTGTCGCCCATGACCAGCGTGGACAGTCCGTCGATGATGGAAGAGTGGTCGTTGCCGATGTAGTCGCTGGATACCAGCGGCTCGTCGCTGAATTCGATGTATCCCTTCATCGCGCCTTGGCTCGCTTCACGCAGGACGCGGTTGACGTCTTCCACGGTGACGCTCTTGCTTACATTGACCACCAGGTCGACGACGGAGACGTTCGGCGTCGGCACGCGCAACGCGAACCCGTTCAACTTGCCGTTGAGGGCCGGGAGCACCTTGCCGACGGCGCGGGCCGCACCCGTGGTGGTCGGGATGATCGACTGGCCGCACGCGCGGGCGCGGCGCAGGTCTTTGTGCGGGTTGTCGAGGTTCACCTGGTCGTTGGTGACGGAGTGAATCGTGGTCATCAGACCGTGTTCAATGCCAAACGCTTCATGCAGCACTTTCGCCACCGGCGCGAGGCAGTTCGTGGTGCAAGAGGCGTTGGAGATGATGTGATGGTTGGCGTGATCGTACACGTCTTCGTTGACGCCCATGACGATCGTCGCGTCTTCGTCTTTGCCCGGCGCGGTGATCACCACTTTTTTCGCGCCGCTCTTCAGGTGCTTGGAGGCACCTTCCCGGTCCTTGAATTTGCCGGTCGCCTCGACGACAATCTCCACGCCCAGCTCGCCCCAGGGCAGATTGGCCGGATCGCGGTCAGACAACACAACCGTCGGCTTGCCATCTACGATGATCTGTTTGTCGCCTGCTTCAACTTTATGATCAAACCGTCCGTGGATGGTGTCGTATTTCAGCAAGTGAGCCAGCGTTTCCGGAGGGTAGCTCGCGTTAATCGCCACGATTTCGATGTTGGGGTCTTGAATGGCGCGTCGGAATACCATGCGTCCGATGCGTCCGAAGCCATTAATGCCGATTTTGATTGTCATATTGACTCCCCTCTCCGCAATTGAGTTACACTTTTCTGCTACCTCTATTATAATAAGTATGACACAATTATCAATGTGTTTTACTGAAAAATAAAAATTTGGACTTTTCCCCTGCGGATTTCGTGGAAACCCGGCCCGCAGCGCATAAAAAAAGCCGGGAGTCCGCCTTTCGCGGGATTCCCGACTCGCATTCCTTATCTCTCATTCCTTATTCGGTCTGTTCTTCTTTCTTGATGACGCCCATTTGTATCAGTTGCGCGATGGTGTGGTCGCATTCCGCCTGCGCCATGCGCCGACCGGCGCGAAAGCCTTCAAAAAAGATCATTTGCTCGTGAAACGTCAACGTCACATTATTCTCGATTTGAAATTGTTCCAAGGCGAGAAACGCTTGCGTCGGTTTGCGTTCCACGTCACAGCAACTCCTTGCGTTTTTCTTTCATCGTACCACAAGGATGTGCCGGCAACTGTGACGTTTTTGCCATTTTTGGGGCGAGAGGCGACAAGTGAATCGGGCGGCGGGAGACAACGCAATCCGGGGCGGGTGCGCGGCCTGCCTATGACAGTCACGGCCGACTCAACTCGTCTTGGTAAATCTGCCTGTACCGCTCCTGGTAATACAATACCCGCTGCACGTAATGGCGGGTCTCGCCGTAGGGGATGTCCTCGATATGATCGCGGGAGCCGTTCCACTTCTCCCCCTCCAGCCAACTGTTTACCTTGCCGGGGCCGGCGTTGTACGCGGCGATGGCCAGCACCTGGTTGCCGTTATACTTTTTCAAGAGAAACGACACGTACCAGGTACCCACGTCGATGTTGACCTTGGGATTATCCAGATACTCCTGCGCCATCGGCTCGAAGCCGGCCTGCCGAATGACCCACTGGGCGGTGTCGGGCATCAACTGCATCAGTCCGATCGCCCCCTTTTTCGAGACCTGTTCGTGATCGAACGCGCTCTCGGTGCGGATAATGGCCAGGATCAGCGCCGGGTCCACGTGGTAGCGCCGGGATGCCTCGATGATCTCCTCCTGGTATTTGATCGGATACATCCACTTCCAGATCAGCGGCGTGCCGATGAGATAAAAGACAGCAAACAAGAAGACGACAAGTACCGCCGCCACCCGCTTTTTTTTCATTGCCCCAACTCCGCTTGCAGGCGGAAAAGCAGCGTGTCCACCTGTTTCTCTGTCTCTTCGCGCGAGCCCCGATTGTCAATCACATAATCGGCCTGCGCCTTTTTCTCTTCGATCGGCCACTGGGCATAAAGCCGCTTTTTGGCCTGGGACTCGTCCAGATCGTCTCGCTCCATCAGGCGCCGCAATTGCACCTCGAAAGGGGCATAGACCACGACAATCTTGTCAACCATGTGCTGTAACCCGCTTTCAAACAACAGCGGAATGTCCAGCACGACGATCGGGTGCCCGGCGCGCACGGCGGCCTCCGCTCTCTCCCGCATCGTCTTGCGCACTTCTGGATGAACGATGCTGTTTAGTACCCGCCGCTCGGCCTCGTCGGAAAAGATAATCTCGCCCAACCGCTTGCGATCCAGCCGCCCATCGGCGAGCAGCACGCCCCTGCCGAAATGGAGGACGATCTCGTCGTACGCCGGTTGGCCCGGCTCGACCACCTCCCGCGCGATCAGGTCGGCGTCAATCACGGGAATCCCCCGTTCGCGCAACATGACCGACACGGTGCTTTTTCCGCTGGCGATTCCGCCTGTCAGCCCAAGAATCATGCGATTCCTCCTTCCACGTTACAGTGGCTCCCGGGTCCCTGGGGATGATTGGCAACTCGGGCAGATGTGCGTCCCCCTGCCGCCGACGACGAATCGGACGATCGGCGTGGCGCAAACGGGACAGGGCTCCCCTTTTCTGCCGTAGACGTTGAGCGACTGCTGGAACATGCCCATCTCGCCCTGGCCGTTGACGTACGACTTGATCGAGCTGCCGCCCTGCGCAATCGCTTCGTTGAGCGTGGCGACGATGCTTTCGTGCAGCCTGACCGCCTCCCGGGGCGTCAGTTGATTGGCCGGCCGCTCCGGATGAATCCGGGCGCGAAACAGGGCCTCGTCCACATAAATATTCCCCAGACCGACCAGAAATGACTGATTGAGCAAGAGCGGCTTGATTTTTGTCGTCCGCCCTTGAAGCATCCCCCAAAACACGTCCGGCGTAAATCCGGGGTCCAGCGGCTCCGGCCCCAGTTTGGCCAAGGGTTCGCGCGCAAGCTCCTCGCCGATCGGAAACAGATCCATCGTGCCGAACTGGCGAACGTCGCGATAGCGCAATTCTGTTCCGTCGGTGAAGTGAAAGATCACGTGGGTGTGCTTTTCCAGCTCGTCCTGGGCGGCGTACAGGCCGTACCGCCCTTCCATCCGCAGATGGGAGACGAGCACGTCCCGATCCAGGATGAACTTGATAAACTTGGCCCGCCGCTCGATCGATCGGATCGTTTGTCCAACGAGCTGGGCCTTGAACTCTTCCACGTCGTCCGGACGGCGGACGATCCGGGCGAGCAACACGCTCACCCGGCTGATCGTCTTGCCGATGACCAGTTTCTTGAGCGTGCGGACGACGGTTTCCACTTCAGGCAATTCCGGCATGGTGTCCTCCTATTTTGCTTCGTACCAGGTGCGGCCCCAGTGGACGTCCACCTTGAGCGGCACATCCAGCGAGAGCGCGTTTTCCATCACGTCGGGCACAATCTCCTGCATCCGCGCAAGCTCGTCTTCCGGCACCTCGAATACCAATTCGTCGTGCACCTGCAAGAGCATCCGGCTCGCGAGCCCTTCCTGCGAAAGCCGCTCTTGCATGCGAACCATCGCCAGCTTGATGATGTCGGCTGCCGTTCCCTGGATCGGCGTGTTCATCGCCGTCCGCTCGGCAAACGAACGCAGGTTGAAATTGCTGCTCTTGATGTCCGGCAGGTAGCGGCGGCGGTTGAGGAGCGTGGTGACATACCCGTCCCGCTTGGCCTGCTGGACGATCTCCTCCATGTACCGCTTCACGCCGGAGAAGACGGAGAAGTAACGGTCGATGAACGCGGCCGCCTCCTTGCGCGGAATGTTGAGGTTCTGCGACAAGCCGTAATCGCTGATACCGTAGACGATGCCGAAGTTGACCGCCTTGGCCTGACGGCGCATCAGCGGTGTGACCTCCGCTTCCGGCACGCCGAACACGTCCATCGCGGTGCGGGTGTGGATGTCCATGCCCCGGCGGAAAGCGTCGATCAGGTTGGCATCCCGGGAGATGTGCGCGAGAATGCGCAATTCGATCTGCGAGTAGTCGGCCGCCAGGATGTACCAGCCCGGCTCGGAAGGGACAAACGCTTCGCGGATCTTGCGTCCTTCCTCCAGGCGGATCGGGATATTCTGCAGGTTGGGCTCGGTGCTGGAGAGCCGCCCGGTGGCGGTGATCGCCTGGTTGAACCGGGTGTGCACCTTGTTCGTGCGGTTGTGAATCTCTTTCAGCAAGCCCTCGATATAGGTGGAACGCAACTTGCCCAACTGCCGGTAGTGCAGGATCGTGTCGATGATCGGATGGTACGGCGCCAGTTTCTCCAGCACGTCAGCGCTGGTGGACGGGCCGGTCTTGGTCTTTTTCAGCACCGGCAGGTTCAACTTGTCGTACAGGATTTCACCCAACTGTTTCGGCGAGTTGATGTTAAACGGCTGTCCCGCCAGCTCGTAAATCTGAGCGGTGAGCGCGTCCAGCTCTTCGTCGAGATCCTGGCCCATCCGGATCAGCCGGTTGCCGTCCACTTTTATGCCCGTGCTCTCCATCCGCGCCAGCACCAGACTGAGCGGTTCCTCGATCTCGGTCAGCAACCCGCTTAGCTGATGCTTGTCGATCTCGCCGCGAATGGCGGGCACGCTTTGCCAGATCGCCGCCGCCTTGCGCGCGACGTGTTCGGCCAGCATCGCCTGCTCCGGCACCATCCGTTTCGCTCCCTTGCCGTACACATCGTCGTCCGACGCCACCTGCACCGCTGCGTACTGGGCGGCGACGTCGCTTATGACCGGATTGCTTTCCGATGCGTTGAGCAGATACGAGGCCAGGTAGACATCGAACCCGATCCCGGCCAGTCTGATCCCGTGCCACCCCAGCCCGACGGTGTCCCGCTTGCCGTCGAACACCCATTTTTGCTTGCTCTCGTCAGCCAGCCAGTCCAGAAACGGCTGCCACTCGCGGGCGACCTCGACGGGCACGTACAACGAGACGCCGTCGGCGGCCAGGCCAAACCCCAATAGCGGGGCGTGATGGTAGTTGTCCCCGTCCAGTTCGACGGCCAAGGCCATCGGCGACGTCAGTTTTTCCGCAAACTCGGCCAACCGCCCGGCCTGGACAATCTCAAACGAAAACAGCTGCACGCCCGCAACCGGCTTCTCGTCTGTGCCGGTGTCCGCGTAGGCGGGACCGTCCTGCGTCGGCTTCACTTTCGGAATGAGCGACTTGAACTCCAGTTTCTTGAAAAATTCCACCAGCGCGGCCGCGTCGTATCCTTCGTACCTGGCGCTGTCCATGTCGATCTCCACCGGCGCGTCGCGCATGATGGTGGCGAGCGACTTGCTCATTTTCGCCTGCTCCACGTTGTTGCGCAGATTTTCCTGCAGTTTCTTGCCCGAGATGCGGTCGATGTTGGCCAGCACCTCGTCGATGGAGCCGTACTCGTGCAACAGCTTGAGCGCCGTCTTCTCGCCGACGCCGGGAACGCCGGGGATGTTGTCCGAGGCGTCGCCCATCAACCCTTTCAGGTCGATGATCTGCCTCGGCGCAAGTCCGTATTTCTCCTCGATTTCTTTCGTCGTATACAGCTCGATTTCGCTGACGCCCTTGCGCGTCAACGCGACCGAGACATGATCGGAGACGAGTTGTAGCATGTCCTTGTCTCCGGTGATCACCGTCGTTCGCCAGCCGTTCTGCTCGGCCTGAAGCGTCAGCGTGCCAATGATGTCGTCCGCTTCGTACCCTTCCTTTTCGTAATGCGTGATGGAAAAGGCGTTGAGCAGCTCGCGGATCAGCGGGAACTGCTCGGACAATTCCGGCGGCGTCTTGGCGCGGCCGCCCTTGTATTCGGCAAACTCGCTGTGGCGAAACACCACTTTGCCCGCGTCAAACGCGACCAGCAGATGGGTGGGCTTCATCTCTTCCAACACTTTCAACAGCATCGTGGTGAAGCCAAGCACCGCGTTGGTGTGCAGGCCGCCCGAGGTAGACAGCAACGGCAACGCGTAAAACGCGCGGTTGGCAATGCTGTTGCCGTCGATCAAAACAACATGACTCATCCGCCCGACCCCTCTCTTTTTTCACTATCTTTCATCATACCATAGGCGTCGCAAGCGTGGCAAAACGCACACTCCCGCCTCGCTTCCGCCTCGCCGACGCGAACGCGGCGCAATGTTTGAAACTTTCCGGCGATTGTGCAACGCGCCTTTCGCAGGTACAATAGACTGAAAAGAAAAATCGCTCAGATTAAAGGAGTATTCGTCCATGGAAAAACCCGCGTTTCCTCCCTATCTGGCCTTGTTGATCGGCGTGATCGCGGTCTCGACGTCGGCGATCTTTGTCAAACTGGCTTCGGCTCCGGCGCCGATCATCGCGACCTACCGGCTGCTGTTCTCGGTCGTGCTGATGCTGCCCATGGTATGTACAGCCAAAGGGGTACTGGAGGAGATCAAGCGGATGAGCGGGAAACAATGGCTGCTCGGGGTGCTCTCGGGCGGATTTCTCGCCAGCCACTTCCTGCTCTGGTTCGAGTCCTTGCGTTTCACCTCTGTCGCCAGTTCCACCGTGCTGGTGACACTGCAACCGCTGTTCGCCTTCGTCGGGGGGTACTTTTTGTTTCAGGAGCGGATTCGTCCGGTCGCGCTGCTCGGCGGCCTGTTGGCGATCGTCGGCAGCTTCGTCATCGGCTGGGGCGATTTTCGCGTGGGAGGAGCGGCGTTGTGGGGGGACATTCTCGCCCTGCTTGGCGCGGCGACGGTCACCGCCTACTGGCTGATCGGCCAATACGTCCGCAAAGCCTTGTCGCTGTTGGCTTACACGCTGGTCGTCTATGGTTTCAGCAGCTTGTTTTTGTTTGCCTACGATCTGGCGTTGGGCTATCCGGTCACCGGTTATCCGCTGGCCGACTGGGGCTGGTTTTTCTGCCTCGCCCTGATCCCGACGCTGTTGGGCCACTCGATTTTCAACTGGGTGATCAAATGGCTGAGTACATCGGTGATCTCGATGAGCATTCTCGGGGAGCCGGTCGGAACCTCGATCCTCGCCTACTTCATTCTGGGCGAAGTGGTCACCTTGCCGCAATGGGTCGGCGGCCTGATCATTCTCTTCGGCATCTACCTGTTTATCCGCAACAACGCGCCAGCGAAAGGGGCTACCGTACATGAACCAACCGCCGAATCGTCGGAAAAACTTGCGTGAATACGTGGCCAGCCTGAGTGTCTGGGGAAAAATCGGCTGGGTGATCGTCCTGGGTTACATTGTCGGACGGATCATCTACTGGATCAACTCGGTTCTCCAAAAATAGCGTGTCTGGACAAGGACTTCCCGTCGCGTCAGGGGAAGTCCTCGTCATCGTCCAGGATTTCCTCGGGCACTCCCTCCGACACGCCCGGCACATGGCGCGGTTCGTACTCTAGTTCCTCGAACGAATGGACCGTCACGACCAGCCCCCCGGCCCATGCCTGAGCCCGAATCAATATCGGATAGGGATAGCGGTTCTGAAAGCGAAAATCGGGGCCGTTCCAGCTTACGGCAGCGTCCCGCCCCGGCGGGACGTACGGCACGTCCCGGCTGTGCGAATACCGCTGCACGATGTGAAGCCCGGCCCGGTCCACGGCATTGAACAAGGTGGAAGAAACCTGGCAAATGCCGCCGCCAATTCCCTCGGACAGTTCACCGCTGACAATCACAGGCGCTTCTTTGTACCCTTTTTCCCTGGTTCTCTCTCCGACGACTTGATTAAAGGAGAACGTCTCGCCGGGCAAGACGACGTGACTGTCGATGGCCCGCACGGCGAGAGCGATATTGTGCATCCGGTTTTTGTTGCTGCTTCGAAAGTAGGTGGTGTAAGCGCCGATGCGCTTGGCACTGACATACGCCAACAGGTCGCGATCCACGCGCGGATGTACGACCATAAGAGGCGCTTCCAGCCTCTTGGGACCAACGGCGTAGAAAAACTCGTACACCTCGTTTATCAGCCGCTTCCTGTCCAACCGGCTGCCGGATTGCTCGGGCACGATCCGCCCCTGCCCGTCCCATTTCGCGTCTAGCGGTGGATGGTACAGCCTCTTGTCCAGTTTGTCGATCAGCTCGTGCAGCTTGTCGGCATCGACGAGCGGCACCCCGCCAAACGGCAACACGTACGCCGGCCGCTCCACCACAGCCACCGGCTGCCCCTGGTGAAACACCAACAGGCTGTTTCCGGGGCCTGTCTGTTGCGAAACGAACATGGCAGCAGCCAACCACATCCACAGCATCGCGTTCCCTCCCTTCTTCCGTTTAGTATGGGCTTCGCTTGCCGATTCATCCCACACAAAAAAGACGAAGGCTTTTGCCTCCGTCCTTTACAGTACCCACTCCTCGGCCGGTTTGTAGGGAAAGACATACGTTTTTTGTTTTCTCTGTTCGGCGATCTTCGACGCCTGCTGCACGAAGTACATCTGGCTGCTGAAGCGCGGCTCCCCTTTCCGGGGCTGCACCAGGTAATACTTGCCCTGCGAGTCCAGCCAGCGTGCCTTGGTGTTGTCGCGCAGGTACACGTCGAGGATGTCTGTCACCCGTTGCACCAGATTGGGCTGTTCGATCGGAAACAGCACTTCGACGCGTCGGTCCAGATTGCGGGTCATCCAGTCGGCGCTGGACAGGTACACTTCCGTATCGCCGCCGTTGCCGAACAGGTAGATGCGGCTGTGTTCGAGAAAACGGCCGACGATGCTGCGCACGCGGATGTTTTCGCTCACGCCCGGAATGCCGGGGCGCAGGCAACAAATGCCGCGTACGATGAGATCAATCTGCACGCCCGCCGAAGACGCTTCGTACAGCGTGGCAATAATCTCCTCGTCTGTAAGCGAGTTCATCTTGGCGATGATCCGCCCCGGACGTTGCGGCGTATGCTTTTTGATCTCGCGCCGGATCATCTCGCAAAATCGCTTGCGAAGCCCTTTGGGGGCCACTTCCAGCTTGCGCCACTCCGGCGGTTCGGAGTACCCGGACAAGTCGTTGAACAGGGCGGAAGCGTCGACGCCAAAGTCCGGATTGCTGGTGAACAGGCCGAGGTCGGTATACAGCCTGGCCGTGTTGTCGTTGTAGTTGCCCGTGCTCAGGTGGACGTAGCGGCGGATGTGCTCCCCTTCCTTGCGCACCACCAGCGTGATCTTGCAATGCGTTTTCAGGCCGACCAGCCCGTAAATCACCTGACAGCCCGACTTCTCCAGTTGACGCGCCCAGTGGATGTTGTTTTCCTCGTCGAAGCGGGCTTTCAACTCGACCAGCACGGTCACCTGTTTCCCCTTTTCCGCAGCCGTTGCCAGGGCCTGCACGATCGGCGAATCGCCGCTCACCCGGTACAGCGTCTGTTTGATCGCCAGGACATTGGGATCATCCGCCGCCCTGGTGACGAAATCGACGACGCAGTCAAACGACTCATACGGCAGATGGACGAGAATGTCCTGTTTGGCGATGGCCTCAAAGATGTCGTCCTCGCCGATCAGGTCGGCGGGCGGCTGCGGCAGGATCGTCTCGTTTCGCAGGTGTTCGTATCCGGGCATTTCGCTGAAGCTGATGAATTTGGTCAGATCGAGCGGCCCGTTGATCGCATATATATCCCGCGGATGCACCTCCAGCGCTTCCTGCAGGATCTCCCGCACGTCGTCGTCCATCCGGTCGTCAATTTCCAATCGCACAGCCGCGCCCCATTTTCGCTTTTTCAACTCTTTTTCGATTTCTTTGAGCAAGTCTTCCGCGCCTTCCTCGTCCAGGGTCATATCGGCGTTGCGCGTAATCCGAAACGGGTGCACCGAGCGCACCTCATTGCCCTTGAACAGGCGGTTGCTGTACTTTTGGATCACGTCCTCCAAAAGAATAAACGCCTTGCCGAACGCGCACGGCAACTCGATATAACGGGACAACACGGACGGCACCTGCACCACGGCAAACACCTTTTTGCTCGACCGAGACTTCTTGCGCACCAGCATCACGGCGAGGTTCAGGCTTTTGTTCAGCAATAACGGAAACGGCCGGCTCTGGTCGACGACGAGCGGCGTCAGCACCGGATAGATGTGGGAGTCGAAATAGTCATCCAAAAACCGCTTCTGCTCCTTGCTCAACTGATCGTCCTTGAGAAAGCGGATGCCCTCCTCGGCCAAACGGGGCAAAATCTCCTCGCGGAAGCACTGATACTGCCGCTTTACCATCTGGTGCGTGCGGGCCTCGATCATGCGCAATTGTTCTTTCGGCGTAAATCCCGAAGAATCCGCCTTCTTGAAGCCGGCTTTTACCTGGTCTTGCAAGCCTGCCACCCGCACCATGAAAAATTCGTCGAGGTTGGACGAAACAATCGCCAAAAATTTCAACCTCTCCAGCACCGGGTTGCTCGGATCCAGCGCTTCCTCAAGCACGCGCTCATTAAACGCAAGCCAGCTCATTTCCCGATTGATAAAATAATCCGGCTGAAAAAGGTCTTGCTCTTCCACCGGGTTCTCCCCCTTTTACGTTCGCACAGCACATCGATATTCCCGGGCGCAGCACCCTTTCTCTTACTATCATCTTATCTCATCCGCGATGCTCTTCAAACGGAATATTCACACAAAAAACACGAACCGGCTGGAATCGGGCCTTCGCCTTGGATGGATTACTTGTTCAGATCGGTCATTTGTCCGGTGTGCAAGTAGATGGTCCATTCGCAAATATTGGTCACGTGATCGGCGATCCGTTCGAGGTACTGGGCGACCAACAACAGATGGGTTCCCTGCGTGATCGTTTGTTCGTGATTTTTCATGATCTCGATCAGATCGCGGAAAATCTTGGAGAACAGCTTGTCGACCACATCGTCGCGCAAGGCCACTTCTTCCGCCATCTGCTTGTCCTTGGCGATATAGGCGTTCAGGCTGTCGCGCACCATCGCCTTGACGTTGTCGGCCATAATCGGGATGTCGATCAAGGGTTTGGGATACGGCTCTTGCAGGAGACGGCGGGTTGTCTTGCTGATGGAGACGGCGTGATCCCCCATCCGCTCCAGGTCGGTCACCAGCTTCAACATCGTGCCGATCCGGCGCAGGTCGCTGCCGACCGGTTGTTGCAGCGCGATCATCCGAAAGCAGCCCGTTTCGATTTCCTGTTCCAGTTGATTGATTATCTGATCGCTTTCGATTACTTCCTCCGCCAAGCGGGCATCCCTCTCCACCAGCGCCTTGATCGCCTTGTGGATCGCTTCTTCGACCAGCAACCCCATCGACATCAGCTTGCGGTGCAGGGTATCCAATTGTTCTTCAAACGCGTGTCTCGTCATCGTGACTCTCCTCTCATGGTGTCGATGTCTCGTCGATCAACCGGGCGGACCCATGTTCGGTTCCGCTTACGGATCATGTAACAACTGTCAATGTTACAAGCATTCTGTGTATGTGGTGTAAATGGACGATGCGATTTTTGTAAAGATTTTGTAGAGAAGCGCATAAAAAAAAACAGGCGCCTGTTCGGCACCTGTCGCCCGATTGTCGTGCTGGATCAAGTCTCGCTACACTGCATGCTCATGACCGCAGTCCATCCTTCTGGATACAGCGGAAGGTATTGGTCACGACAGCCTACACAGTTGCCTCGTCGACGCCTTTTGCCGGCAAGGTCACCGTAAACACAGAGCCGACCCCTTCCTGGCTGCGGACCGTAATCTGGCCCTGCAAATTTTCCACCAGATGCTTGACGATGGCCAGGCCAAGTCCGGTGCCGCCGGAGTCCCGGGATCGGGCCTTGTCCACGCGGTAAAACCGTTCGAAGATGCGGCCGATCTCCTTTTCCGGGATCCCGATGCCGGTGTCGGCCACGTCAATTCGCACCGTCTCTTCGTCTGTCGCCACGGCCAGCGAGATGCTGCCTTCTTCCGGTGTGTAGGCGATGGCGTTGGCAATCAGGTTGAGCAGGATTTGCTGCAGACAATCCTTGTCGGTCACCATCCACACTTCCGGACCCGGCGGCATCGTCAGCGTGAGTTGTTTGCGCGACACCTGCTCCTGAACCAGTGCGACGATTTCGCTGATCAACTGGTGAACATTGACATGGGTCATGCGCAAGGCGAATTTGCGCTGCTCGATTTTGGACAGGTCAAGCGTATCCTTGATAATCCGGTATAACCGCTCGCTCTCGTCGTAGATGATCTGTAAAAAGTTGCGGCACGTCTCCTCGTCATGCATCGCCCCGTCGAGCAACGTCTCGGTGAACCCCTTGATCGACGTGATCGGCGTACGCATTTCATGAGACACGTTGGCGACAAATTCGCTGCGCATCTTTTCCAGGCGGCGAAACTCGGTGATGTCGTGCAGGACGGTGACCACCCCTTTGGCCTCCCCCTTGAAGTTGATGTAAGGGGCGATGTTCACGTCCAAAATCCGCTCTTCCGGATAGTAGATGTGCACCTCTTCGCGGACCCGCTCACCGGTGTCGATGCAGCGATCAATGAACTGGCTCAAGCCAAAATTTTTTCCCGCTTCGATGTGCAGCTTGCCCACCAGTTCGTGCCGGGTGGTGCCCAACAGCTTCTCCACCGCCGGGTTGACCAGTTCGATCCGCCTGTTTTCGTCGACAAAAATCACGCCACTGGTCATGTTCGTCAGCACGCCGGTCAACCGCTGCTGGTTCTCTGAGATTTCATACATCTGCTTTTCCAGACTGGAAGCCATGAAGTTGATCGCGCCCGCCAACTGCCCGATTTCGTCCCGAGCCTTCAGCTTCACCCGGCTCTCGTAATGCCGCTGCGTGATGTTGCGGGCGACCCGGGTGATCTCCTCGATCGGCTTGGTAATGCTGTAGGCGATCCGCGAACTGACAATCGACCCGACGATGAGCGAGATCAACAGCCCCGTCAGCAGGCTGTACCACATCTGGTGAATGGTGCCCGTGATGTTTTCCAGAGACATCGCCGAGCGGACCGCGCCGATCACCCGCTCACCGTCCCGCACCGGCACAGCCACGTAGAGCATGTCACAGTCCAGCGTCGCGCTGTACCGGCTGGACACGCCAACTTGGCCGTCCAGGGCGGCGGCAAACTCCGGTCGACTCGCGTGATTCTCCATCCATTCCGGCTGGGAGCTGGTGTCGGTCAGCACGACCCCCTGTTTGTTAATCACCGTGACGCGCGACTCGGCCGATGGAGCAAACCGTTTCACCTGCCGCTCGATCGCTTCCGGATGATAAAAAATTTCGGGAGCGTGAACCGCTTCCGAAACCAGCAGTGCTTCTCTTTGCAATAAATCGGTAAGCGTCGTCAGGTACGAACGCTCCAGAACTTTGGCAAAAAACAGACCCAGCATGCCCAGCACCAGCGAAATCAGGCCCAGAATGATCAACGACAGCTTCAGGCGAAATCGCGTCAATCCCTTCCCTCCCTGGCGCTATCCTTCCAGCTTGTAGCCGAGACCGCGGACGGTCTTGATGTAGCGCGGGTTTTTCGTGTCCTCTTCCAGCTTCTCCCGCAAGTGGCTGATGTGTACGTCAACGATTCGCGAGTCGCCGATGAAATCGTAGTTCCAGACGGCGTTCAGCAACTGGTCGCGCGTCAACACGCGCCCCATGTGCATCGACAAGTGGTGCAAAAGCTCAAACTCTTTCGGAGTAAGCTCCACCTTTTGCTCGTCCCGGTACACCTCGTACTTGTCGGGATAGAGGCGGATGTTGCCGAACCGCAACACGTTTTCTTCCGTCTCCTTCGACGACTGGTTTTGCGCCCGGCGCAGGATCGCCTTCACCCGCGCGATCACTTCCCGAGGGCTGAATGGCTTGGTCAGGTAATCGTCCGCCCCCAGTTCCAGGCCGAGAATCTTGTCCAGTTCGTCGTCCTTGGCGGTCAGGATGAGAATCGGTGTGTTGACCCGCTCCTGGCGCAGGGTCTTGCACACATCGAGACCGTCCATCTTGGGCAGCATCAAATCAAGGATGATGAAATCCGGTTTTTCCTGACGGACCATCTCCAACGCCTGTTTTCCGTCAAATGCCGTCACGCATTCGTATCCCGCTTTTTCCAGATTGAACTGCAATAGCTTGACAATCGAAACCTCGTCATCGACAACCAATACCTTGGTCACGTCCACGCTTCCTCCTATTTTCTCAGCGGAGCCAGATCTTTTTGCAACTGGTCAAACGCTTGCAGGGCCTCTTGCAAGGCAGCGTCTCCCTGTTCGGCCAGTTTCGGATTTTTGGTGTCATACGCGTCAAACAGCAACTTGTACGCCTCTTCCCGCTTTTTCAGCGCGGCCAGTGCCCGTTCGCGGTACGGCTCCAGGTCAGCGGGAACGCCAGCCTGGATGAAATCGTCGGTAATCCGGTCGTTCAACTCCTGCCCCTGGATAATCGTATTTTGCACCTTTGTCCGGTTAATTTCACCCTTGCGCTCCAGTTCGCGCGATTCCGCGAGCACTTTCGCGCCGTTTTTGGCCTCCTTGTTCAGATTGTCGACCAGGTCAAAAAAGTGTTGCCTCGCTTGCGCCACCTCTTCAGGACCCGCCTGTAACGCGCTGCACCCCGCAAAGAGCGCCGCCGCCAGCAACACCACCGCGACCATCCGTGCCATCAAACCGCATCACCTGCTCCCTATCGGTCTCTACAGTTTCTTCATTCCTTCCTCCTTCAGTCTGCCAGAAGCGTCAGGTCGTGGCAAGAGGGAGATTGTGAAAGCAAAAGGCTCCCGTTGCGGGGAGCCTTCTAATGTTGCTTACGCCAAAACTTTCATTACGTTGCGGACCGATTCGGCCGACTTGTCGAGCGCCGCTTTCTCTTCCGGCGTCAACTCCAGTTCGATGACCTTTTCGAGACCCTTGCCACCCAACAGCGTCGGAACGCCGAGGTACAGGTCGTTGTAGCCGTACTCGCCTTCCAGATAAGCAATGGCAGGCAGGATGCGTTTCTTGTCCTTGAGGATCGCTTCCGCCATTTGCACCAGCGACGCGGCCGGCGCATAGTAAGCGGAACCGTTGCCCAGCAGGTTGACGATCTCGCCTCCGCCTTTGCGGGTACGCTCGACGATCGCGTCGAGGCGGTCTTTCGGAATCAGTTTTTCCAGCGGGATACCGCCGGCGTAGGAGTAACGAACCAGCGGCACCATGTCGTCGCCGTGGCCGCCCAGTACGAAGCCGGTGACGTCTTCGACGGACACGTTCAGCTCTTGCGCCACGAAGGTGCGGAAACGCGCGGTGTCCAGCACGCCGGACTGACCGATGACACGCTCTTTCGGGAAGCCCGAGGTTTTGTAGAAGGTGTAGGTCATCGCGTCAACCGGGTTGGACAGAACGATGACGATGGAGTTCGGCGCATAGGTTTTCACCTGCTCGGCGACCGAACGCATGATGCCCGCGTTGGTGTTGACCAAATCGTCGCGGGACATGCCCGGTTTGCGGGCAATCCCTGCGGTGATGATCACCAGGTCGGCATCCTTGATGTCAGCATAGTTGGAGGTACCAATGATGTTGGCGTCGAAACCGAGCACCGGAGAAGACTCCAGCATGTCGAGAGCCTTTCCTTTGGTCGGGTTTTCCAGTTGCGGAATGTCAACCAGTACGATGTCGCCCAGTTCTTTTTGCGCAAGGATGAAAGCGGTGGTTGCGCCGGTGAAACCGCTGCCGATCACGGCAATTTTTTTGCGCTGAAATGCCATGGTATATCCCTCCATTTCATTGTAATCAGGTGCCACAGCTTACATGTTTTTGATCAGGGCGTCGCCGAACTCGGAGCACTTCAGTTCAGTAGCGCCTTCCATCAGACGAGCGAAGTCGTAAGTGACCGTTTTGGCGGAGATGGTTTTTTCCATTGCCTTGATGATCAGGTCGGCCGCTTCGTTCCAGCCCAGGTGACGGAGCATCATTTCCCCGGAAAGGATGACGGAAGACGGGTTAACCTTGTCCAGACCGGCGTATTTCGGAGCCGTGCCGTGAGTCGCTTCGAAGACGGCGTGGCCGGTCAGGTAGTTGATATTGGCGCCAGGGGCGATACCGATACCGCCCACTTGGGCCGCCAGCGCATCGGAGATGTAGTCGCCGTTCAGATTGAGCGTGGCCACGACATCGTACTCGGCCGGACGGGTGAGGATTTGTTGCAGGAACGCGTCGGCGATGACGTCCTTGACGATCAGCTTGCCTGCCGCTTCCGCTTCTTTTTGCGCCTTGTCAGCGTCGCCGCCCTCGGCCTTGATGCGGTCATATTGCGCCCAGGTGAACACCTTGTCGCCGTACTCCCGCTCTGCGAGCGCGTACCCCCAGTTTTTGAACGCGCCTTCGGTGAACTTCATGATGTTGCCTTTGTGCACCAAGGTGACGGATTTGCGCTTGTTGGTCAGCGCGTATTCGATCGCGGCGCGAACCAGACGCTCGGTTCCCTCTTTGGATACCGGTTTGATGCCGATACCGGAGGTTTCCGGGAAGCGGATCTTCTTCACGCCCATTTCTTTCTGGAGGAATTCGATGACTTTTTTCACTTCCGGAGTGCCTTCCGCCCATTCGACACCAGCGTAGATGTCTTCCGTATTTTCACGGAAGATCACCATATCCGTCAGTTCAGGGCGTTTCACCGGAGACGGCACGCCTTCGAAGTAGCGGACCGGACGCACGCACGCGTACAGATCCAGCTCCTGGCGCAGCGCCACGTTGATCGAGCGGATACCGCCGCCGACCGGCGTGGTGAGCGGGCCTTTGATCGCGATCAGGTATTCGCGAACGGCCGTCAGCGTATCTTCCGGCAGCCACTCGCCGAATTTGTTGTATGCTTTTTCGCCGGCATACACTTCAAACCAGGCGATTTTCTTTTCTCCCTTGTACGCTTTTTCCACTGCGGCATCAAGAACGCGGACAGAGGCGTTCCAAATGTCTGGACCCGTACCGTCCCCTTCGATGAACGGGATGATCGGGTTGTTGGGGACGATCAGTTTGCCGTTGTCAACCGTGATTTTTTGGCCTGTCGCAGGCGTGGTCAAGTTCTTGAACACAAGAAATCCCTCCAGACTGGTATGTGATTATGGTGAAAATTGGGTGAAAAAGCAGACGAATGGGAACTACCACGCAAAGGTGGTAGTTCCGACTTCACAGCGTATCCAGTTAGCGCTTGTCGATCGGTACGTAGTGCTGATTCACCGGGCCGGTGTAATCAGCGCGCGGACGAATCAAGCGGTTGTTCTCGTATTGTTCCATGATGTGCGCCGTCCAACCGGACATCCGGCTGATGGCAAAAATCGGCGTGAACAGGTCGCTTTCCAGACCGAGTGAAATATAAACGGATGCGGAATAGAAGTCGACGTTCGGCTTCAACCCTTTTTCGCGGGTCACCATGTCTTCGATTTTCACGGACATTTCGTACAGTTCTTCGCGGCCGACTTGCTTGGTCAGTTCTTTGGACATTTGACGCAACCACTTGGCGCGCGGGTCGCCGTCCTTGTAGACGCGGTGGCCGAAGCCCATGATTTTCACCTTGTTGTCAAGCGCCTTGCGAATGTAAGGCTCGACATTGTCGATCGAACCGATCTCGGCGAGCATCGCCGCCACTTGTTCGTTGGCGCCGCCGTGCAGCGGTCCTTTCAGCGTGCCGAGCGCGGAAACCACACCGGAGTAAATGTCGGTCAAGGTGGCTACCGTTACACGCGCGGCAAAGGTGGAGGCGTTGAACTCGTGATCCGCGTGCAGGATCAGCGCGGTGTCAAACGCTTTCACGGCGGTTTCCGTCGGTTCCTTGCCGGTCAGCATGTACAGGAAGTTTTGGGCAATGGTGAAGTTCGGATTGGGTGCAACCGGTTCCAAGCCTTTGCGGATACGGGCAAATGCGGCGACAATCGTCGGCGTTTGCGCCACCAGGCGGATCGATTTGCGATAGTTCGCTTCAGGAGACATATCTTGCGCCTCGGCATCGTACAGAGCCAGAGTGGAAACGGCTGTGCGCAGGGCCGCCATCGGATGCACGCCTTTCGGATACGTGCGGATGTTGTCAATGACTTCTTTCGGCACGCCCGCGTTTTCCCCCAGTTGACGCTTCAGCGTTTCCAGTTCGTTGCGCTTCGGCAGTCTGCCGTGCCAGAGCAAATAGATGACTTCCTCAAAGGTAGCGTTTTCAGCAAGTTCGTCAATGTTGATCCCACCGTAGCTGAGAACGCCGTCAACGATGGAACAGATCGACGATTGCGCAGCAACAACGCCTTCAAGTCCTCGAGTTACTGTCATAGAACTTCTCTCCTTTTCCGTCATTGTGGTCTCTCTATTAATTATGAGGCTATCTTCCTTTTTACCGCCATTTCTGCATCAAATGCACGAGCGAAGGCATCTTTCAGTGCATCATCAGGGATTAGGAAGTGCGGATGAACGCGAGAGACGCCCACGCGAAGGAAAGAAGGAAGCGCCGACGAGCAGCATGCTTCTTCTTTAAGACGGCAATGAAAAGAAAGATTTGATTCATAATTCGACAACGTTATACAACATTATAAAAGAAATTTACGAGTTTGTGAATGAAATTTGTAGATTTCATGGACAAATCCGGCAAAAGGAGCGGCAACTTGCCTGACACGGAAAGCTTACGGCATAATAGTTACAAAAGGGTTACAAACCGGTGAGGAACCATCTCCCGGCACAAAGGAGGACTTGTTCTGACGCTGGAAAACTGGAAGATCCGCCTGTTTCAAATCATCCGTTTCGTCTGGGTGGCCCTGCTTCTGGCAGCCGCCATCTATGCGATCCAGTTCCTGACACCCTTACTTTACCCATTTCTGATCTCCTTACTCGTCGCATTGGCAATCAACCGTCCGGTTACCTACTTGTGCAAACGGGCACGGCTCCCCCGCTGGCTTTCCGTCCTCCTGATGATGGTCCTCTTGCTCGCCCTGATCGGCGGAGCGTTGACACTGATCATCGCCAAGACGGCCGTTGAGCTGGGGGAACTGATTACCCGGCTGCCCCACTTTATCAGCGAACTGACCAATTACTTGTCACGGACGATCTCCCAGGACGTGGTGACAGGGTTGTACAACCGGCTGTTGTTTTTCTACACCCAACTGGACAAAAGCTATCAGACGACGATTGACACCAACGTGACCAACGCCCTGCGCTCGGTGACGGAAGCAGGCCAGACCTTTGTCCTGACGCTGCTCAACGAACTGTACACCTTGATCGCGACCCTGCCCAGCCTGGCAACGGTGCTCATCATTTCGCTGTTGGGCGCGTTTTTCATCAGCAAGGACTTCTACCGCTGGGAGGCGCGCTTCCGCCGTGTGCTGCCGCGCGGCGTCAACCGGCGGCTCGACCAGATCGTCGTCGACCTGCGCAACGCCCTGTTCGGCTTCGTCAAGGCGCAGTTGACCCTGATTTCGCTCACGGCGGCGATCGTCATGATCGGGCTGTTGATCCTGCGGGTGGAGTACGCCGTGACCATCGGGCTGTTGACCGGTCTGGTCGACCTAATGCCGTATCTGGGGACCGGCACGGTTTTCGTTCCGTGGATCGTCTACGCGTTTTTCAAAGGCCAGTATGGCCTGGTGATCGGCTTGTCCGTCCTGTACGCCGTGGTGGTGATTTTCCGCCAGATCGTCGAGCCGAAGCTGGTGGCCGACAACGTCGGGCTGGACCCGTTGTTGACACTGATCGCCCTGTTCGTCGGGCTGAAGCTGTTCGGGTTCCTCGGCCTGATCGTCGGACCCGTCAGCCTGGTGGTGATCAACGCGTTGATCAAGGCGGACGTCTTCCGCGACATCTGGACCTATATCGTCGGAAAGCCAACGCAACAGCCGTGAGCCGCTGCGTTGGCTAGTTTTTTGCCTGCGTGTCGGCATGCTCCACTAGCGCCGAAACCAGAAGGTGATGCGGCCTGTCCTGACCATCGACCACAGCCACCGTTTGAAAAAGTGGCGGACGACGGCCCGGATGAACGGGACGAGAAAAACAAATCCGATCAGGTCGGTGAAAAAGCCCGGCGTCAACAACAGCACCGCCCCCACGAGGATCAGCACCCCGTCAAGCAGCGCGTCGGTCGGCATCTGGCCGCGCGACAACTGAACCTGCACCAGCCGGAGCACCTGAAGCCCTTGCTGCTTGGCCAGCCACGCGCCGATGACGCCGCTTGCGATCACCAGCAGGACGGTATACCACGGACCGATCAGCTTGCCGACGGAAATCAGCCCCCACAACTCAATCACCGGAACGATCAAAAACAGCAAAACAAGAATGCGGAACATCGCGAATCACGCCCTATCCGAAGAGTGATGATCCCCGCCTTCCCCACAAGCCGCCGCACGGGCATACTCCGCTTCCAGCCAGGCGTACAAGTCGGGAAGCAATCTGGGCAGGCGCAGCGGTTTCAACTCCCGGCTGGTAAACACATGCCTGGTGGCGCCGGAAACCAGGAGCAACTCGTCCGGGACGCGGCGAATCTCATAGGCAAAATCAAGCCGCAAGGGGCTTAACTGCTCGATCCGGGTGCGCACCTCGACGATGTCGTCGTAGCGAGCCGGGTGCTTGAACGAAATCGCCGCATCGGTGACCGGGAGCAGCACGCCCCTCTCCTCCAGTTCGCGATACGAAAAGCCGGCTTCGCGAATCAGTTCGGTTCTCCCGATCTCAAACCAGTTCAGGTAGTTCGTGTGGTACACGACCCCCATTTGATCCGTCTCCCCATAACGTACCCGAAATCGGGTCGTTCGATAGAAGGGTGCACTCACGTATGTCTCTCCTTTTCCCTTTTCTGCTCTTTTTATTGTACCATAACGGAGATGAGCAACCGAAGACAGGAAAGAGATGGAAAAGAAGGCCAGGCGCACCTGACCTTCTTGCTTCTCTCGATACTCTTGGCTACAACACCCGGGTGAGGCCGGTGTAAATATGCCCCCGCTCGGAATCGACCGTGACAATCTGGCCTTCCTTGAGCACTTCGGTGGCGCGGTGGACGCCGACGATGACAGGAACGTTCAGGTTGAGGCCGACGATCGCGGCATGCGAGGTCAGCCCGCCCTCTTCGGTGATGACCGCTTTCGCCCGCCGGAACGCCTCAATCATGTCGGAATCGGTGCCGATGGTCACCAGCACGGAATCGCTGTCCACTTTTTCCAGCGCCTCGGCGGCGGAACGGGCCACGACGATTTTGCCGGTCACCACGTTGCGGCCAATCCCTTGTCCCTTGGCGATGATGTCGCCGATCACATGGATCTTCATCAGGTTGGTCGTTCCGGTTTCGCGCACGGGCACTCCGGCGGTGATGATCACCAGATCGCCGTGGCGCACCAGGCCAAAGTCCAGCGAGGCGCGCACGGACGTCTCCAGCATCTCGTCGGTCGTCTCCGCCGCTTCGGCCAGCACCGGATAGACCCCGTTGACCAGCGCGAGACGGCGCATCACTTTTTCGTGCGGAGTTACCGCGATGATCGGCGCTTTCGGCCGGTACTTCGCCACCATCCGCGCGGTGTGGCCGCTCTCGGTGGCGGTGATGATCGCCGCCGCATCCAGGTCGAGCGCGGCGTTGGCCACGGCCTGGCCGATCGCGTCGGTGATCGTCATCTGATGGCGCAGCGACTGTGTGTTGAGAATCTCCCGGTAGTTGAGCTCCTGCTCGGCACGCATCGCGATCCGGTTCATCGTCTCGACCGACTCGACCGGATATTTCCCGGCCGCCGTCTCCCCGGAGAGCATGATCGCGTCCGTGCCGTCAAAGATCGCGTTGGCGACGTCGCTCGCTTCGGCCCGGGTCGGACGCGGATTGCGCTGCATCGAATCCAGCATCTGCGTGGCGGTAATCACCGGTTTTCCCCGCTCGTTGCACTTGTCGATCAGCCGTTTCTGTACGAGCGGCACTTCCTCCACAGGGATTTCCACGCCCAGATCGCCGCGCGCCACCATCAACCCGTCGGCGACGGCGAGAATCTCGTCCACATTGTCGACGCCTTCCTGGTTCTCGATCTTGGCGATGATGTCGATCGAAGCGCGGTGCCGTTCCAGGATTTCGCGGATTTCCAGAATGTCGGACGCCTTGCGGACGAACGAAGCGGCGATGAAGTCCACGTTTTGCCTGATGCCAAACTCGATGTCCTGGGCGTCCTTTTCCGTAATCCCCGGCAGATTGATCTTCACGCCGGGCACGTTGACGCCTTTTTTGCTTTTCAGCGTGCCGCCGTTTTTGATCCGGCAAATGATCTCCGATCCTTCAATCCGTTCCACGCTAAGCCCGATCAGCCCGTCGTCAATCAGGATCGTGCCGCCGACGCGAACGTCGCGGGGCAAGTCCGGATAGGTGATGGAAACGCGCTCGGCGGTACCGGCAACCTCCTTTGTCGTCAGCACAATCGTGTTTCCTTCGATCAGCTCCACAGATTCCGCAGCCAGCGTGCCGGTGCGAATCTCCGGCCCTTTGGTGTCCAGCAGAATGGCCACATGTTTGCCGGTGTCTGCGGCAGCCCGGCGGATATTGGCGATCCGTGCCGCGTGTTCTTCGTGGGAGCCGTGGGAAAAGTTGAGCCGGGCGACGTTCATGCCGGCCTGGATCAGCCGTTTCAGGGTTTCGACCGACTCGCTCGCCGGTCCGATGGTGCATACGATTTTCGCCTTACGTAACAAAACGGGTCCCTCCTAAGCGCAAATACCTGTGGTGTAGTCAAATCGAGAGCGTACGGGCGAGCTGGTAGACGGACAAATCCAGTTCGTGCTTCTGCGCCAGAGCTTCGTCGAAGTCGACGTCGACGATCCGGTTGTTCTGGATGCCGACCATCCGGTCCGCCTTGCCTTCGAGCAACAGATCGACCGCCGCCGCGCCCATCCGGCTTGCCAGCATGCGGTCAAACGCCGTCGGCGACCCGCCGCGCTGGATGTGGCCAAGCACCGTGACGCGCGTCTCCCAGCCGGTGCGCTCTTTGATGACGTCGGCGTAGTCGGCCGCTCTGCCCACTCCTTCGGCGACGATGATGATCGAGTGCTTCTTGCCCCGGCGGTGACCGGCGTGCAAGCGCTCGATGATGTCGTCCATATCCTGCTCGGCTTCGGGGATGATGATCGACTCGGCGCCGGCGGCCAGTCCGGACCACAGGGCCAGATCGCCGGCGTCGCGTCCCATGACCTCGATGATGTAGGTGCGTTCGTGCGAGGTGGCCGTGTCGCGAATCTTGTCAATCGCTTCCACCACCGTGTTCAGCGCCGTGTCAAAACCGATGGTAAAATCGGTGCACGGAATGTCGTTGTCGATGGTGCCGGGCACGCCGATCGTCGGGAAGCCGTGCCGCGTCAGCTTTTGGGCCCCTCGAAACGACCCGTCGCCGCCGATAACGATCAGCCCGTCGATCTGGTGCTTACGCAGTTGCTCGACGGCTTTTTGTTGTCCTGCCTCAGTCTTGAACTCCTCGCTGCGCGCGGTATACAGAATGGTGCCGCCCCGGTGAATGATGTCGCCGACAGAGCCCAGCGTCATCTCCTTGATATCCCCTTTGATCAGCCCCGTGTAGCCGTGGTACACCCCGTACACCTGCACGCCGTGAAAAAACGCGCGGCGAACGACGGCGCGGACGGCGGCGTTCATCCCGGGAGCGTCCCCTCCACTTGTCAGTACAGCGATTTTTTTCATCCCACTCACTCCTTCTTCCTTGTTCTCCCTGTGTGTCGTTTTTTATGGGTATAGTCTTTCCCTAACCAGCAGGCGCCGGTTTGCCAGAATCGGCTAATCCGTATGGACCAATTCCGTTCTGTTACACACTGTTATAGTCATGGTTTTCTATCTGTTATACCAATCATCGCAAATGTGACATACTTTTTCAAAATTGCCAAAACCCTTGATGCTTCTACGATTGTAGCAGATTTCCCGCGCCGAAAAAAGCGAAAAAATACGCTTCTCCTGTTACAGAGAAGCGTATGCTCCGATCTGTTTGAACTTGTTGTAGCGATCCTGTATCAGTTCCTCCCGGCTCATCCCGTCCAACTGTTTCAATCCGTCCAACAGCGTTTGTTTGACGAGCTCGGCCTGCAGTTGCACGTCGCGGTGGGCACCGCCGAACGGTTCGGCGATAATGCCGTCGATCACGCCCAGCGCAAGCAGGTCGGACGCGGTGATTTTCATCGATTCGGCCGCGCGCAAGGCCAGACTGGAATCTTTCCACAAAAGCGCCGCCGCGCCCTCCGGCGAAATGACGGAGTACACGGAGTTTTCCAGCATGTAGACGCGGTTGCCCACGCCGATCGCCAACGCGCCGCCGCTGCCGCCCTCGCCGGTGACGACGCAGAGGATCGGCACGCCGAAACCGGCCATTTCCCGCAGGTTGCGGGCGATCGCTTCGCTTTGGCCGCGCTCTTCCGCCGCTTGGCCGGGATAGGCCCCCGACGTGTTGATGAAGCAGATGATCGGACGGCCGAACTTGTCCGCCTGCTGCATCAGCCGCAGGGCCTTGCGGTAGCCCTCGGGATGGGGCATGCCGAAGTTGCGGTTGATGTTGTCCTTGGTGTCCTTGCCTTTCTGGTGGCCGATCACCGTGACCGGCCGCCCGTCCAGTTTGGCGATACCGCCGACAATCGCCGGGTCGTCGCCGTACAGACGGTCGCCGTGCAGTTCCATAAAGTCGGTAAAAATCCGCTGGATGTAGTCGAGCGTGGTCGGCCGCTCCGGATGGCGGGCGATCTGCACCCGCTGCCACGGCGTCAGTTGGCCGTAGATTTGCTCGGCCAGATCTTTCGCTTTCTGCTCCAGGCGGGCCACCTCTTCGGAGAAGTCGATGCCCTTCTCCTCCGTGAATTTACGCAATTCTTTGATCTTGTCTTGCAATTCGACAAGCGGTTTTTCAAAAGGCAGTTCGCCCGCCATTTACACTCCCTCCCGGCTCGTGTGCATTTCCACCAGCTTGCTGAGTACCTCGCGCATGTCCTTGCGGTGCACGACCATGTCGAGCTGGCCGTGTTTCAGCAGGAATTCGGCCGTCTGGAAGTCTTTCGGGAGCTCCTGGCGAATCGTCTGCTCGATGATCCGCCGGCCGGCAAAGCCGATCAGCGCCCCCGGTTCGGCGATGTTGTAGTCGCCAAGCGACGCGAAGCTGGCCGAAACGCCGCCTGTCGTCGGGTTGGTCAAAACGGAGATGAACAAGAGCCGCTCGCGGGACAGCCGTTCCAGCGCGGCGCTGGTCTTGGCCATCTGCATCAGGCTGAGGACCCCTTCCTGCATGCGGGCGCCGCCTGAAGCGGAAAACAGAATCAACGGCCGCTTCCGTTCGATCGCTCGTTCGATGGCGCGAGTGATTTTCTCCCCGACGACGGACCCCATGCTGCCCATGCGAAACCGGGCATCCATCACCCCGATGACGACCGGAATGCCGCCCAGCAATCCCTCGCCGGTGATGACCGCTTCGTTCAAATTGGTGGAGCTCATGTCCTGTTCGAGCTTTTCCGGATAGCCGGGAAAGTCGAGCGGATTGGCGGAGATCATGTCGGCGTCGAACTCCTCCGTCAACTGCCCGTCGTCCAGCAGCGACTGGATGCGCTCCGGAGCCGTCATCGTAAAGTGGTACTGGCAGCCTCGGCAAACGCGCAGATTTTTCTCCAGGTCTTTCTTGTAGTGGATCGTCCCGCAATGGGAGCATTTATGCATGAGACCTTCCGGAACTTCTTTAGGTTCTAAGGAGGGCACACGTCCCAGCGTCTCCGTGGGCACGGTGGCGAACTTTCGCTTTTTACCAAAAAAGTCTTTAAGCACAGTAACACCTCACATTAGTGTTCAGTGAAGGATCGTGCTGAGGACTTCCTGGACTTCGTGAACCTCGCTTTCCGGCACGAGTATCTCAAACTGTTTGGACACTTTGGCTTCACGAACTTTCACAAGGAATCCTTCCTCTGTCAGACGATCCTGAATCCGTTCGGCGATTTTGGCGCTAGGAGCGATGTAGATGACTGTCCACATGATGGTTCCTCCTTACTTCCCCCGATAAGAAACTGGTGCAATCTGCACCATCATATCATAGCGTTTGTCGTCGCCGCAAACTCTACAACTGGCTGTTCTTCAGGTGTTCCCTCATGCGCGCCACCGCTGTCTCTTCGTCTCCCTCCCGGATCGCCAACATAATCTGCCGATGCTCCTTAAGCGCCACCTGCGCCCGTCCTTCGCGGGACAGGGAGCTTTTGCGCACAGTGCTGCTGTACTCGACAAGCGGAGCCCAGATGCGGTGCAAGACCGAGTTGCGGCTGGAGCGGCAGATCACCCGGTGAAACAGGTAATCCTCCTCCGTCGGAACCTCGCCTTTTTCCACCCGCTCCCAGGCGGCCGCGAGAATCCGCTCCATCTCCTCGAAGTGCTTGTCGGTCGCCCGGCGGCAGGCCAGCCGCACAGCTTCCACTTCGAGGATCTTGCGCATCTCCACCAGATCTTTTTTGGTCTTGGCGTCGCGCAGAATAAAGAACCCGAGGATGTCAATCAGACGGTTGTGCCGGTAATGTTTCAGAAAGGTTCCTTCTCCCCGCCTGGTTTCGATCAGGCCGAGAAGTTCCAAAGCGCGCAAAGCCTCGCGGACGGACGACCGGCCGACTCCCAACTGCTCCGAAAGCTCGCGCTCGGACGGGAGCTTGTCGCCGGCCCGCAAATGGTTCCGCTGCACCAGCTCGTGGAGTTGCAGCAGGATGCCTTCATACACTTTCCGGTTCTGCGTAGAGTCGAGCACGGTCTCTTCCCCTTCCGGTACGTCCTGTTTGCGATCAGACTTGCTGAAAGGCGATCTTCGACAGACGGCTGGTCTTTTCCTTGACCGCTTCCGGATCGACCGTCTTGCGGGCCACGCCGGTCTCCATCGCCGCCTTGGCCACGGCTGCGGCTACATGCGGCGCCACGCGCGGATCGAACGGAGCGGGGATGACGTAGTCAGCCGACCGTTCTTCGTCGCTGATCAGCCCGGCAATCGCGTGGACGGCGGCCAGTTTCATCTCTTCGTTGATGCCGGTCGCGTATGTATCCAGCGCGCCTCGGAAAATGCCAGGGAACGCGAGCACGTTGTTCACCTGGTTCGGGAAATCGGAACGGCCCGTACCGACGACGGCGGCACCGGCGCGTTTCGCATCCTCCGGCATGATCTCCGGCACCGGGTTGGCCATCGCGAAGATGATCGGATCGCGGTTCATCGACGCCACCATCTCCGGCGTGACCGCACCCGCCACGGAAACCCCGATGAACACGTCCGCCCCTTTCATCGCGTCGGCCAGATCGCCGCTGAGCTTTTCGCGATTGGTGATCTTGGCCACTTCCTCCTTGACCGGGTTCATCCCGAACGGGCGGCCCTCGTAGACGATCCCTTTGGTGTCGCACATGATCACGTCTTTGACGCCCATGCTCAAAAGCAGCTTGATAATCGCGATCCCGGCGGCACCGGCGCCGTTGGCGACGACGCGAATCTCGTCAATCCGCTTGTTCACGACCTTGAGCGCGTTGAGCAAACCGGCAGCGGTGACAATCGCCGTCCCGTGCTGGTCGTCGTGGAAGACCGGGATGTTGGCTTCCCGCTTCAGCCGCTCCTCGATGACGAAGCAGGCCGGCGCGGCGATATCCTCCAGGTTGACCCCGCCAAACGTCGGTTCCAGCAGTTTCACCGTCTCGACGATTTTGTCGACATCGGTCGTGTTCAGGCAGATGGGAAAAGCGTCCACCCCTGCGAACGCTTTGAACAGCAGGGCTTTTCCTTCCATTACCGGCATCGCCGCTTCCGGACCGATGTTGCCCAGACCGAGCACAGCGGTACCGTCGCTGACAACGGCGACAAGATTGCCCTTCATCGTGTATTCGTAAACTTTGGTAACATCATCAAAGATTTCCTTGCACGGTTCGGCTACGCCCGGCGAATACGCAAGGCTGAGGTCACGCGCATTGCGCAGCGGCACCTTGGATACCGCTTCCAGTTTTCCTTGGTGCAATCTGTGAAGTTCCAGTGCTTCTTCTCTCAAATTTGACACCACTACCACTCCGTTCTCACCTAGTAAAAAATAACACCGCTAGTTAGTGGTCTGACCACTTAGCCAATCATGTACTCATTATAACAAATCGTTTCCATCTGTAAACCTGCCGAAAACAACAAAAAAGGGAGGGCTGTCATCATCCTCCCCAGTTCATCGGCATTTCTTTCTGGATTACTCCGCCGCTCCCCACAATAGCTCGCGCTTGCTCCAAAAACGCCTCGTCCACCTGCACGCGAAACGCGTCCGGCAGGCGTATGGTGCGCTTTTTGCCTTCGTAGTGCAAGACGACGGGAATCGTTCCTTTTCTTTCGACAAACAGTGCTTGCAGCCGGGTTAATGTCGAATCCCGCTCCTGCTCGGGCGAGATTTTGACAAACAGGACGGGCTCTGTCGACGGCCTGGGCAGCGCGGTGGCGTCCCAGACGCGGGAAGCGAGCAGTTTCGCGGTGTCGTCCTGCAGATCGACCCGTCCCTCCAGCACGATCAACCGCTCTTTTTCCAAGAGGTCGCGATACTTGGCAAACGTCTGCGGAAACACCACCACTTCCGTCTGGGCGGTGCGGTCCTCCAGTTGCAGAAAGGCCATCGGCTCTCCTTTTTTGGTCTGGATGCGCTTCACCTCAAGGATCATGCCGACCACCTTGACCGACGGCTGCCCGTGGGCCTCCGCCAGCCGGCCGATCGGCTGCACTTCGGGCCGGTTGGTCAGGTGGCTGTACGAATCAAGCGGGTGGCCGGACAGGTAGACGCCGAGCAACTCCCGCTCTTCCTTCAGCCGGTGGGCCTGCGACCACTCCGGCACTTGCGGGTAATCGGCCGGGCCGATGGCAATCTGTCCGGTGTGATCCGGCTTGGGACCGGCGGCGGATTCGTCCAGTTGGAACAGGCTGATCTGGGCCGCTTCCCGTTCGCGGCGGCGCGCCTCGGCCTTGTCCAGGGCCTCGTCCAGCATCACCAACAGTTGCGCCCGGTGTCCGGGCAGGCTGTCCATCGCACCGCACATGATGAGGGATTCGATCACGCGCCGGTTGACCAGCCTGTTGTCGACGCGGGAGCAGAAGTCGACCAGGTCGGAAAACGGCCTGCGCCGCCGCTCGCGGACGATCGAGTCGATCGCGCCGTAGCCCACGTTTTTGACTGCGGCCAGACCGAAGCGGATCGCCCCCGCCTGCACGGTAAACGCCGCCTCGCTCTCGTTCACGTCGGGCGGCAGCACGGTAAGGCCCAGCCGACGCGCTTCCTCGGTGTATTCGGCGATCTTGTGCTGGCTGCCGATGGACAAGGACAAGAGCGCAGCCATGAAGGCGAGCGGGTGGTTGGCTTTCAGATACGCCATCTGGTAGGCGATGATCGCGTAGGCGACGGAATGGGCTTTGTTGAACCCGTAGTCGGCGAAGCGGACGATCAGGTCATAGATGTGGTCGGCCAATGCCTCGTCGTAGCCGAGCCGAACACTGCCCGCGACGAACTTGGCCCGCTGTTCGGCCAGCAGTTCCCGCTTTTTTTTGCCGACGGCGCGGCGCAAGATGTCGGCTTCTCCCAGGGAAAAGCCGGCCATGGTGGACGAAATCTGCATGATCTGCTCCTGGTAGATCATGAAGCCGTAGGTCTCACGCAAAATCGGCTCCAGATCGGGGTGCGGGTACTGCACCCGGGTCTGTCCGTGCTTGGCCCGCACGTACTGCGGGATGATCTCCATCGGCCCCGGCCGGTACAGGGCGAGCACGGCGACAATGTCGTCCAGGGTGCTCGGCTTCAGTTCGCGCAGCACGTTGCGCATCCCCGAGGACTCCAGTTGGAAAATGCCGGTGGTCTCGCCCCGGCTGAGCATGCGAAACGTCTTTTCGTCCGCGGGCGGCAAGCGGTCGAGATCGATGTGCACGCCTTCGCGCTCCAGATGTCTGATCGTCTCCTGGATGATCGTCAGGTTGCGCAGGCCGAGGAAATCCATTTTCAACAGTCCGAGTTGTTCCAGCACCTCCATCGGATACTGGGTGAGCGCCAGTCCCTCGCTGCCCGCCTGCAAGGGCACGTGCTCGGTCAACGGGTCACGCGAGATGACCACCCCGGCGGCGTGGGTGGAGGCGTGGCGCGGCAGCCCCTCCAGCCCGCGCGCGACGTCGAGCAACTGGGCCACCTGCGGGTTCTCCGCCCGCAGTTTGGCGAGATCGGGGCTGTTCTCCACCGCCTTGTCGATAGTCATGCTGCCCGACTGCGGGATCAGCTTGGCCACCCGGTCGACCAGCCCAAGCGGCAGGCCGAGCGCCCGGCCGACGTCGCGCACCGCCGCGCGGGGCGCCAGCGTCCCGAACGTGATGATCTGGGCGACGCGGTCCCGGCCGTACTTGTCGGCCACGTAGCGGATCACCTCGTCGCGACGTTCGACGGAGAAATCGATGTCGATGTCGGGCATGGTCACCCGCTCGGGATTGAGGAACCGCTCAAACAAGAGTTGAAAGGCCAGCGGATCGACATTGGTAATCTTGAGGGCATAGGCGACCAGACTGCCCGCCGCCGACCCTCGTCCCGGCCCGGTGGGGATGCCCTGTTCGTGGGCGTAGCGCATGAAGTCCCAGACGATCAGGAAATAATCCGTAAACCCCGTCCGTGTAATAATGGAAAGTTCATGCTCCAGCCGCTGGCGGATCGCCGGGGTGATCTCCCGGTAGCGCTCGCGCAGGCCTCGCTCGCACAACTGGGCGAGATACGCGGCGGGATCGGTGCCTGCGGGCAGCGGAAAGCGCGGCAGGATCTGCTGATCGAAGCGGATCACAAGCGAGCAACGCTCGGCGATCGCCGCCGTATTGGCGATGGCGTCCGGTGCCCAGGCGAACAGGCTGGCCATCTCGTCGCCGCTCTTCAAATAATATTCGTCGGTCTCGTAACGAAACCGGTTTTCCTCGTCAACCGCCCGCCCCTGGCCGATGGCGAGCAGCACGTCGTGCCACCTGACCTCGCGCTGTTCCACATAGTGAACGTTGTTGGTGGCCACCAGCGGAATCCCTGTCTCGCGATGCAACTGCATGAGCCGCTGGTTGAGACGCCGTTCCAGCTCGGTGCGGTGATCCTGAAGTTCCAGAAAAAAGTTTTTGGGCCCGTAGATGTCGCGGTACCATTCCGCCGCTGTTCGCGCGGCCGCGAAGTCGCCGTCGAGCAAATGCCGCGCCACCTCTCCCTGGTGACAGCCGCTAAGCGCAATCAGGCCCTCGGCATGCCGCTTCAGCACGTCCTTGTTGACGCGCGGCACAAGATGGTGCCCCTCTGTTTGCGCAATCGAACTGATTTTCAACAAATTGCGGTAGCCCTGCTCGTTTTCGGCAAGCAGCACCAGATGAAACGGGGCCGGCGCACCGCGCAGCGGCCGGTCACGAAGGTCGCCGTCGATCACGTACGCTTCCATGCCGATGATCGGATTGATGCCCGCCTGCTTGCAGGCGCGGTAAAACGGAATCGCGCCGTACAGATTGGCGTGGTCGGTGATCGCCAGCGCGTTCATGCCCAGTTCGGACGCCTTTTGCACCAGCGCCTCGATCCGCGCCGCACTGTCCAACAGACTGTACTCGCTGTGCACATGCAAATGGACGAAGGAAGTGCTCACCGTTCTCTTCCTTTCTGCATTCGTCTGTGTTTCCTTCATTATACCTCATCCGAGGCCCGATACGAACATACAATCGGGTGAAGATTTGACCGGGCCGCCCAACTGGGGTACGATGGAAGAAGTGAGTGAACGGGAGGGAGTTGTCATGTGGTTCGCGGTCTACTTTACCGGACTGATCGGCTCGCTCGCCGCCGGCGTCTACTTCAGCGTGACGGCGCGGCAGAGGGGCATTCATCCGCTGGAGTCGCGGATGATTCTGGGCAAGATGAATGTCGCGCTGGGATGTCTGTTGCTGCTCTTGGGGATCAACCAGTTTACCTTCCCGTCCCTGACAACGGTTCGCGTGGTTGTCGCCCTGGTCTTTTTGTCCCTCGGTGGCGTCAATCTGACGATGGGCATGCGCAATTACCTGCGGTACCGGCGGGAGTGGCAACAGGTTGTCCGGCAAGAAGGCGGTTCCAACTGAATCGATTTTCCTTTTGTGTTTTTGACAAATTTTTTATGCTAGCCCCGTTTTTCGCCGCTCTGCTATAATGGGAGCGTGTGACATTCTTTACGCTTCGACAACCGCGTGCGATGCCGACGGTTGTCCTTTTTATGTTTCAGGTTATGTTTCGGGCTGAAGAGTCCCTTCGGCCCACCCCCCGCATTAACCAGGCGATGGAAGTCAAGGGCATGGAATAATATCGAAAACGGGACTCGATATGACAATCGCGTCCCGTTTTTCATTAAAGTATGCGGTAAGACATGTCAATCTGGGACAGATAGGCCCAAAGCAGGTAAAACAAAAACCATTGAAAGACAAATTTTGCCCAAAAATAGGTACCTGGCTTGTAAAAGACCAGGGCACCCTGCAACAAAATAAATCCAACCTAGAGAGAATATAGCAGGGGGTTGGGTGCAGGTATGCCATCTAGCGCAAACATGATCAAGTATTGAACAAAGGAATAAAACACAGCAAGACCCGACAAAACGATCACGTTCAACACTTTCTTTAGCAAGATGATCTTCCTTCTGTAGAAGTCATTTATTCAGCAGGGCAAGAATTTGTCTGTTTGGAAATATCAATCACAAAGTAAAGGCTACACTGGTTTACTTCAGTTGTTAGGGTATTTGTCTCATGATCAATTTCCGTTTTAAGTGGTACCAGTGTATTGTTTTCCAGATCATACCGAGCGATCGTCAGGTATTCCAGCTTTGTGTGCTGCAATGCTTCATCCTTAATGGTGAAACTTACCTTCATCCAATCAAACTCATTGTCCAGATGAATGTCAATTGGATAGCCGACAATACCCGGTATATCCCTTAAAACAGGGTTATCCGCTTCATTCATAACCACAATGGATCTATTGATGTCTCCCGCCCCATGCACCAAAATGTGTGGAATGGCCAGATTTTCTTCGACTGCGAGGTGCTTAAGCCTTTCTTCACTTACTGATTGTGTAATGATTTCCTTTCCATCCAGGATACCGTCACCGTCTGTATCCTTGTTCAGGGGATCAAATCCCACCTGGGTCTCATGTCCGTCAACTATGTAGTCCCTATCTGTGTCAGGGTCCACAGGATTTGTCAAGGAGGTGTCTATCTCTTCCTTGTCCGCATACCCGTCATTATCTGTATCGCTCTGGAAGGGATTCGTCTTCAACTCGAACTCTTTCAAATTGGTTAACCCGTCTGCATCAAAATCTTCTTGTCCATCTTCAACTGAATCTTCATCGGTATCCTTGTTTAACGGATTTGTGTTACATTCCAGATATTCATATCCATCCGGCAATCCGTCACTGTCTGTGTCTGCTTTTTTGGGGTCGGTACCGATATTCGTTTCCCAATCATCCGTTAATATGTCATGATCCGAATCAACAAAGCCGATTTTCACAGTAAGAACGTTGCTCTTTGCCACCAGCGTTTTTTTGTCACTGTTCGGAGTTTCCCGTACAACCTTTGCTTGAACAGCATGTTTGCCCTCTGTATTGAACTTTATGTTGTATGTAAAGTTTACGATCTGATTCGGCTTCACACGAGGCAACTCATAATCACCGTACCATTCATCATTTAACAAAAATTGAACTTCTAATCCCTCATTTCCAGAGTAGGACGTATCATTTTGATAGGTAACCTTGACTGGGTACTCTTTCGACAGTTGAGCCATTTCAGGACCCTCAACCATAATAGACGGAACATTCTGACTTTTATCGACAGACCCAACAGGGATCAAGGCATTGGCAAATAAAGCAATCACGACCTGTAACGACAACATATATTTCTGTCTGTTCATCCACGCCAACTGTTGTCCCTCCCCTTATTTCCTAACTTATGGAATCATTATAAACGAACCCCCCTTAGAGAAAATACTAATGTTTACTCTCTTTCACAAATCATTCATCTTTTCCTTCTGCCTTTCGTGCCTTTACGCAAAACACCCCTTGGCGTGGATCGGTTTTCCCTGTCGAAAGGAAACCGATCCTGTCCAGAGGGTGAAGAGTGCCTCGCCGGACGGGCTTCGGACTTGCAGGCCGACTGCGGACTTGTCAAGCCGGCCGCAGCCGTGTCATGCGGCGGCTGTCCAAGTGAGGCCAGATTGTCATCTCACCGCTCGACGATCTGGGCCGTCACCATCGCCTGGCCGACGAGCTGGTCGTTGTGGAACACCGACACTTCCACCTTGCCGAAGCGGCGGCTGATGTCAAGCACGCGCGGTTTCACCTGAATCTGGCTTTCCATCTGCACCGGCTTCAAAAAGTAGACGGTGATGTTTTCCGGCACCATGTCGCCGCGCTTGTACTGGCGTAGTTCGTTGCAAGCGGTTTCGACGATGACCGTGGTCATGACGCCGCTTGCGATCGTTCCGAGGTGGTTGGTCATCTGCGGCGTCACTTCGCCGGTGTAGACGACGTGATCGCCCACCCGCTCCTCGCGGAAGTGACTCATGATCTGATTGGGGAACGTTTCCCCCATCTGCGGCTGTTTCTGGATGTACTGCAAGGCTTTCAGCACATCCTGGCGGCTCAACACGCCGATCAGTTTTTTGTGGGTGTCGACCACCGGCAACAGCTCGATCCCCTCCCACACCATCAGGTGGGCCGAGGACGCGACAGAGACGCGCGGGGAGGTGGTGATCGGGTTTTTCGACATCACCTTCTCAATCGGCGTCCCCCGCTCGTGGCCGATGATGTCCTTGGACGTGACAATCCCGACCAAGCGCATCTGGTCGTCGACGACGGGAAAGCGGGTGTCGCCGTACTCCTCGGTGTAGCGGTGCCAGGTGTCGATCGTGTCTGTGGTGCGCAACACCGCCGTTTCCGCGAGCGGCTTGAGGATGTCCTCCACCATCACGATCTCCTTTTTGATCAGCCGGTCGTAGATCGCGCGGTTGATCAGCGACGCGACGGTAAACGTGTCGTAGCTGGACGAGATGATCGGCAACGCCAGTTCGTCCGCCAGTTGCTTCACTTCATCACTGGTGTCGAAGCCGCCGGTGATCAACACGGCGGCGCCGTGCGTAAGCGAGAGCTTGTGCGCCTGGTCGCGGTTGCCGACGATCAACAGGCTGCCCGCGTCGACGTAGCGCATCATTGCTTCCAACTTCATCGCGCCGATGACGAACTTGTTGAGCGTCTTGTGCAACCCTTCCTTGCCGCCGAGCACGTGGCCGTCGACGATGTTGACCACTTCGGCAAACGTCAGCCGTTCGATGTTTTCCTTCTGCTTTTTCTCGATGCGGACCGTGCCCACCCGCTCGATCGTGCTGACGTAGCCCTGCGCCTCGGCTTCCTTGATCGCGCGGTACGCCGTTCCTTCGCTGACGTCCAGGTCTTTGGCGATCTGCCGCACCGAGATTTTCGTCCCGACGGGGAGGCGGTCGATATATGCAAGAATCTGCTCGTGTTTGGTCGCCATCTGGGTTTCATCCTCCCTTTTTCCGGTCGCTGGCCGTTGTTTAACTGATTATGTTTACTGGTTATATAGATATCCCTGGTAGACGACTTCCGACAGGACGAGCGCTCCGGGGATGTTGAGATACCAGATGTACACTCGCCGCATACGCGGCACGCTGATCCACTCAAACCCGCGCAGCCGGTTGAGCGCCGCGCGCACGCCGCAAAAGAGCCAGTAGACGGACCAGTTGATCATCGGCAAATACAACACGATAAACCACAGGAAGCTGATCGTCTCTTTTCCGGCGTAAAAACGAACAGCGGTGGCCAAAAGAAATACCAGCAGAAAACGCAAAACGCCGTATGGCCACATACCGTTTCCCCTCCTTCGATCACTATACCCGATGCCAGGACAAAAAAAAAGAGTGCAGCACTGGCGCCACACCTTTGAAGTATATCAATTAAGGGGGTTTTCATCGTGATTTTATCTTACCCCGCTTTTATTACAGGAATATTACAGAGGGGTTACAAATTCTTTTCAGTTTTCGTTTACAGTTCAAACGATTCGCCCGGCGCGACGACACGTCCCTCGATGCCCGACTTGGCCAGTTGCTTCACGAAATCCTCACCGTCCTGGGCAATCAGCGGGAAGGTATTGTAGTGGATCGGCACAACCAGTTTGGCGTTCAACAGTTTGGCCGCGTACGCCGCGTCGTCCGGCCCCATCGTGAAGTTGTCGCCGATCGGCAAAAAGGCCAGGTCGATCTCATGCCGCTCCCCGATCAGTTTCATGTCGCCGAACAGGCTGGTGTCGCCGGCGTGGTAAATCGTCTTGTCGCCCAGCGTGAGCAGGATTCCCGCAGGCAGGCCGGCGAACACAATCTCCTGCTTGCCCTCCGGTATGAAGCCGGACCCGTGGAAAGCCTGGGTGAACTTCACCCGACCGAACGGGAACTCGTGCGAGCCGCCGATGTGCATCCCGTGCGCCTTCACGCCCTGCCAGCTTAGGTAGGTGGCCAGTTCGAACACGGCGATCAGGGTAGCGTCGTTGGCTTTCAGGATTTGGACCGCGTCCCCGACGTGATCGCCGTGGCCGTGGGTCACCAGCACGTAATCGACGCGAATCTCGTCCGCCTTCGCTTTGGCCGTCGGATTGCCGGTGAGGAACGGATCGATGATCAGCCGGTGTTCTCCGTGTGCAATTTCCACACAACTATGCCCGTGATAATGAATGTTCATCTCAGACCGCCCCTTTCATTTCGTGGCGAAACAGCTCTTCCAGCGGTTCCGCCAGTATTCGTTGGATGTCGTCCATCATCAGCATCAGACGGCGCTCCGCCTCAAGGAGCCGGCGGATGTCCGTGTGAAGTTGGATTGTCTCGTACAGGCGCTGCAACTGCTGGAGTTCTTCTTCGGCAACCGTTTCGCCGCGCAACTGGCGCATCTGTGCATCCATTTGCCGCTTGCGGAAATCGTCCAGCATGCGCTGTGCCTCCGGCTGGGCGTCCACCTGCGCCTTGCAGGCGGCGACGTCGCGGTACTCTTCGCTCTCCCGGATGGCTCTCGCCAGTTCGTACGCCTTGTCGTAGTTCACATCCTCACCTTCTTTCAGATGCCAAAAGATGTCACTTCACTTGTAGTGTAGCAGACAATCGGGAAGGCTTTCAATGCGCAAACAGGTTCAAAAGCCCCTGCACCAGTCCGATGATTCCTCCCAGGATAAAGCCGAGGATCGTGATCATGCGAAACTCCTTGCCGGAGATGCCGATGATCATCTCTTCCACCCGTTCCAGCGGGAAATCCTCCACCTCGCGGGCGACGATCCCGGCGATCGACAGCTTGTGGAACACCCGCTCCACGTTTTGCTCCAGCGTCTCCACCGCCCAGGCGGCAAACCGTGGAATCGCCTGCTCGACGATCGGCTCGCGGAAGCGGCCGAGCGACTCGCGGACCGGTTTGTCCAGCCATGGGAGAGTGGCCGCTTCCAGCTTGGCAAACGCCGCGTCGATCCATGCGGCCACCTGGTCTTCCCCGATTAAGGCGATCACCTCGCGAAGCGGTTTTTTCATGAGCTTGTCCGCCTCCTCGCGGACCATTTCCGTCAGCTTGCGCGAAAGTTCCGGATTACAGAGCATCTCCTCCAGGTACGATAGCAGTTTGCCGATTACTTTTTCGTCGCCGAGAAACATCCCGACCAGTCCGCCGAACATGCCGCCTGATCCGCCCAGCACGCCGCGCAGCATGTCCTGGACGTGTTTCGTCCCTTCCGGCGAACGCAAGTAGGCGGTAAACCGTCCCAGTAGCCATTCGCCCAAGCCATCCACCGCCTGATCCAGCCGCTTTACACCGGCGGCGGGAAGCAGGTCGCGCACCGGCCTGTCTTTGACCCCGTCGAGCCAACCGCTGGCAAGCGAGCGCCATCCCTGCAACATCGCCTCACGCACCGCCGGATGCCACTCGCCATCGGGCGCAAGCAAGGAAGGCGCGATCCGGCTGATCGTCTGGCGCAGCGGCTGTTCACTGTCGAGCCAGCGTTCCGCCTGACGACCCAGCCAACTGCGCATAACCTGCTCCAGATTCCCTTCGGCGACGGCCCGCCTGATGCCTTCCTTGGTCAACAGGTGGTTTTCCACCAATCGGCCCATCTGCATCCCCAATTCCTCGCGCCGCCGCGGAATCAGCCCTGGGGTGAACGGCACGCGAAACCGGCCGATCATCCACGGCCGATATGGCCGAAACAGCATGCGGATGGCCAGTTCGTTGGTCACGCCGCCGATCACGGAGCCGATTACAATATTTACCAGTACGGTTATCCATTCATTCACGCTTAAAACACTCCTTCGCCCGCAAAGGAACCAAAGTATGCGCCTGTTCATAAGATAGACTACCTACGCCTATGGGAAGGAGATCGCCATGTCGTATATACGCACCATCATTCAGGCAGACGAACCTCACACGCACAATGCCGATCTCGGCGTTCCCCGTTCCGTGATTCGCAAATGGAACATTCCCGCCGCCGCGCTGACGATCCAATTCGGCAGCAACACCGCGCAAGCCTCCGTCAGCGGCGCGAATACGCCGGGGATTACCAGACTGCGCCCTTCTCTCGTACGCTCGCTCCACCTCCCGACGGGAATGCCTATTCTGCTGCGGTATGAAGCGTCCCGCCAAAAGTTGGTGTTCGGCCCGCTGATTGGCATCCTGCTATCTTCCCGCGAGACGAACGCCCCCGCATCTCCGTTTGGCGGACTGACACCCTTTCTCAACGAAATTGACACGCTGTGCCGTCAACGCGGAGGGCTTGTCTGTGCGTTTACTCCTGACGACGTGGACTGGGATGCCCAGACACTTCGCGGCATGATTCGCAAGCGAGGCAGCTGGCAGCCCTGCACCTTGCCCTTGCCCCAGTGCATCTACAACCGCCTGGCATCCCGCCAGGAAGAAAAAAGCGAGGCGCTCGCCGCCTGGATCGAGCGCTGCAAGGCACTGCACATCCCGTTTTTCAACGAACAGTTTCTCAACAAGTGGCACGTGTACCAAGCGTTGGCCAAAGAGCCCCGGGCTGTGCCGTTTTTGCCCAAGACCGTGCGTTTCCACGGACCGGATGACCTCAAACAGATGCTCTCCAGCTACCGCGTGATCTACGCCAAACCGGCCAACGGCAGCATGGGGCGCGGGATTTGCCGTATCAGCAAAAGCGTCGAGGGGTACCGGCTGACGTGCATGACAAGGACCGGCAGCGTCACGCGAACCTGCAAAGGCCTGCCCGCTCTCCAGCGCGCCCTCGGCAAACGGACAAAAGCCAAGACCTACCTGCTCCAGCAGGGGCTCAACCTGATCGGCGCGGGGAGCCGACCCGCCGACTTTCGCGTGCTGGTGCAAAAGAACCGGCATGGCCAATGGGCGATCACCTCGCTGGTGGCCCGCATCGGCCAAAACAGCGTGGTGTCCAACGTCGCCCGAGGCGGGACGATCACCTCGGCCGCACAGGCCCTGCGCATGTGCGGACCGTGGCAAGACAGCGTCCGGACATCGCCGCGCGCGCTCAAAGCAGCCGCTCTGACCTTGGCCCGCCTGCTGGACGACGCGCTGCCCGGCCATTACGCCGAGTTTGGCATCGACCTGGGAGTGGATGCCTGCGGCCGCATCTGGTTGCTCGAAGTGAACAGCAAGCCGTCCAAATTGGACCAGACGCTGCAACTGCCGGAGGGCGTCACGGAGACAACACGGCGGGCCCGACCGTCGGCGAGACGCCTGTTGGATTACGCCGCCTACCTGTGCGGCTTCCCCCGACCGGCCAAAAAGCAACCGCGAAACGGCAAAACGGCGAACAAACGACAACGAAATCGTAGGTGAGCTTGTATGTCCGGGAAAACTGGAACCTTAGGGATTATGGCTTTATTCAAGGGACTTACGGCCAATTTTAAGGAAAAAAGCTTTTACCAAAAGCTGACCCTGATCGGACGCAAACTGGGAATTCGCGTCTTCGTCTTTTCTCCCCTTCAGGTGGATTTTGACGCCAGGGAAGTCATCGGCTACGAGTACCGGCAAGGCAGTTGGGTCAAACAACTGTTTCCCCTGCCGGAAGTGGTCTACGACCGCTGTTTTGTCGGCCCAGCCTACCGCCACTATAAACCATTTGTGGAGAAGTTGCAAAACGATCCGGCGATCACGTTTCTCGGCAACGGATTGTTCGGCAAGTGGCAGGTCTATCAGATTCTCTCCCGCTCACCGGAGTTGTCCCGCTGGCTTCCCGAGACGTACGAGTATTCGCTGAACACGCTATTGGACATCCTGAACCGGACCGGAACGGTCATCGCCAAGCCGGCGTCGGGAACGCACGGGATCGGGATCGTGCGGATCGCCAAGGCAAAGGGCAGGTATATGCTGACGGGACGCACCCGCAACAATCAATTGTTCCGGAAACAGTACGCCTCCCTCGCCGGCGTGAAGAAGTTTATCAGCGGTTTCACCGCCGGACGAAAGTACCTCATCCAGCCTTACTTGTCTCTTCGCACCCCGGACGGCTTGCCGTTTGACGTGCGCGTCCTGGTGCAGAAAAACGGGGAAGGCAAGTGGCAGACGACGGGCAAAGCGGTGCGCGTGGGCAACAGGCAGAGCATCACGTCCAACCTGCACGGCGGCGGCAGGGCGGTACCGCTTCAACCGTTTCTTGCCCGTTATTACCCGCCGGAAAAACAACGGCACATCGAAGCGGAAATCGACCTGATCGCCGAGCGGGTCCCGCCTTTCATCGAATCCTACCACGGTCGGCTCGCCGAGCTGGGCATCGACATCGGTGTCGACGCAGCCGGCAGGGTGTGGCTGATCGAATTGAACAGCCGGCCGGGCCGCAATGTGTTTCGTCTGATCGAGGATCAGCAAGCCCGCCTCCATTCCCTGACGCAACCCGTCAAGTACGCCCACTATCTCATGAAAGATCGTGTAGGAGGTTACTGAGCATGGATTCCATTTTGGTGCGGTTACGATTTCTCGCCCATCCCCGGCTTCTGGGGATCGCCCTGCCGCTTTCGCTCTGCCAGAAGTTGCAACTACGCCCGCGTCAACAGATCACGCTGTCGCTCGGCAAACGGGAGGTAATCGCAACAGTGTTTGCTGACAGACAGCATCCGCAAAGCAATGTCGTCAGGATGACCCATTCGTTGAAACGGCAGCTTGGCGTTCCGCACGGCGGGATCATCCACCTGAAGCGGGAAGGGGAGGTGCTACGAATCGGCCCGTCGATCGGCATTGTCACCACCGGCTTGCGCGACAACCCGAGAAAACCGATCGGACAAAGGACCGGTTTCTTCCACAAACTGCTGTCGACCCAGAAAGGCAAAGGAGTCTTCTACTTTATTTTTTCCCCCGAAGACGTCGACTGGCAGGAAAATCTGGTGGACGCCTGGTTCCTGCGACCGACCAAACAGGGAACCTACGTCTGGCAAAAGCTGACCACCGCCCTGCCCGACGTGGTCTACGACCGCATCCCGTCGCGCGGCGCGGAGAAACAGGAATCGGTGCAACAGTTCCAGTGGAGACTGGCCACCGAAACCAAGCTGCCGATGTTTAACCGGGGCTTTTTTGACAAGTGGAGCATCCACCAACTGCTGTACCCGATCCCGGAGGTAAACGTGCACATCCCCGAGACCCACGCCGCTCCGTCGCTTGAGACCGTGCGGATGATGTTGCGCAAATACCGGATGGTGTATCTGAAGCCGAAAAACGGCAGCCTCGGTTACGGCATCTGCAAGGTGGTTCACGAACCGGGAAAAGGGTACGACGTCTCCTACCACACCGGCTCGGGCAATGTGCTCCGCCGCTTCCAGTCAGTGGCCGGCCTCTACCGGCACATCTTTCGCAACCGCCGCGTCGGCAATTACCTGGTGCAACAGGGGATCAACCTGTGCACCTATCAGAACCGGCCGTTCGACTTCCGCGTCCACCTGCACAAGAACCAGTCGAACGAGTGGGTCGTCTCCTGCATGGCGGCCAAAGTGGCCGGTTCGGGAAGCGTCACCACCCATGTCCGCACCGGCGGAACGGTCATCCCCGGCCCCGAGTTGTTGAAACACCTGTTCGGCGAGCGCAAGGACTTGGTTGAGGAGCGAATCCGCGAAGCGGCCATCCGGCTGGCCACGGCCATCGAACGCGCCAAAGGCACGCACCTTGGCGAATTGGGACTGGACATGGGCGTGGACGTCCATGGCCACGTCTGGATGTTCGAGGCCAACTCCAAGCCAGGCCGTTCCATTTTCAAGCACGCCCGTCTGAAAAAGGCGGATGAAGTCTCCCGCAGCCTGATCATCGACTACAGTTGTTACCTCGCCAACTTTTAATGGACCCGCCCGGCCGCGAACATGGGCCGTCGCCGGGTGCGGCTTTCCACAAGCCCGCAGGCAGGAAGGAGGAAATTCCATGCCCCAACCGCACTCAGGATGGCTGACGATCCTCCCCACCGGGCACTGGTATCTGAAGCCTGCCCGGGAAGCGCGCCTTCCCGGGGCACGGCGCAAGCGAATCGTCGCTTGCCTGGGCCCGTTTGCGATGAAAAAGGAAGTATATCTCAAGACCCCGCCCCTTAGACAGGGGGGCATCCGCACCAAAATCCGTTTCGGATACGCCAACAACCGGGTTGTGGTCGGACCGCTCATCGGGATTTTGACCGTGGGGGACGGCACCGCCTTCAGGGGAAACCGGGAAAACTTCAAGGATATTTTTCTCTGTGGAAAACGACTGGGCGCCCTGGTGTTCGTCTTCACCCCGGGCGGCATCGACTGGGAACGCAAACACGTCTCTGGATTCGTCTACGACGAGAAGCAGAACGGCTGGTTGGAAATGTTGCTTCCTTTTCCCAACGTGGTCTACAACCGCGTTCCCACCCGCAGGCTGGAGCAGCGCCACGAGGTGCGGCAAACCCTTGACAAGATCGCCAAACTGCCGAACGTCACCTTGTTTAACCGCCGGTTTTTCAACAAACACGTGCTGTTTCAGACGCTGAAAAAGCTGCCGGACGTCTCCGACTGGCTGCCCGAAACGGGCAAACTGGACTCGCTCGCCCGGTTGAAGGCGTATTGCGCCGCCTACCCGTTCGTCTACCTCAAACCAGTGCGGGGCAAGGCAGGGCAGGGCATCATGCGGCTGGAGCCGACCCCAAGACGCTGGTATCTGCGCCGGGTACACGCGCAAAAGTCGATCACCCGATACTTTCCCAGCCTGGAGCGGGTCTGGCAACACTTGCGCAAGCGGCTGAAAAACCAGCCGTACATCATTCAGCAGGGCATTCCCCTGGCCCGGTACAAGGGACGGCCATTCGACATCCGTGTGCTGGTGCAAAAAAACGGCACCGGCGAGTGGGGCGTAACCGGGATCGGCATCCGCCAGGCGGGCGCCAACAGCATCACCACTCACGTGCCGCGCGGGGGAACGATCCTTTCTCCGGACAGAGTGCTGACCCAACTGTTCGGCGACGAAGCGGGGGCGATCACCGCCAAAATCGAACGGACGGCCTTGACGCTCGCCCGGTCACTCAACCGCGAGATCGCCGATCTGGCAGAGATGTCGATGGATCTCGGCCTGACGCGCGAGGGACGGCTGTGGTTTTTTGAGGCCAACGCCAAACCGGAGAAGTTCGACGAACCGGCCATCCGCCGCTCGTCACTGGCCAACCTGATCCGCTACGCCCAGTACGTCTCCCGGCTCGGCGACAACCCGGAGACGGCCGCTTTGTGATAAAAAACCCCCCTTAAATGAAAGCGATCACTGTTTAAGGGGGGAATCAAATAAAATCTTTTTTATCCAAAAAACACGGTTGCCACAAAGACACAAGTTCCGGGACACATTTTGTCATGTTAACAGTTCTTTAAGAGCTTTTATACATCGGCTTAAACTATCCGAATTTTCAGACGCCTCTTCAACATTCCAATAGTTTAGCGAAAAGTCCCTCAGCCTAGACGTAAAAGCTGGTCCACGTTTTAATGCAACCCCCTCAACATATACCATATCTTCTCGTATCTCTCTGCTACGAGATTGATTAGCCAATCTAAGCATTTCATCCTTCGCATTTTGTATAGACTCAGGGTATATAGGCAACAGATCTACCGAGACGTTGAGATACCTCGCTATACCTTCACGGTCAGCAAGCAACCATGCCTCCATTTGAGGAACTGCAATCCTAAAGCACATGAGTTTATTTGGGGATGGCAACCACTCTTGAACAGTCACGGGTGCACAAGATTGAATGTTATCCAAATCTATGAGGATAAACCATGGCTCAAAGGAAGCAGCATGATTGTATGCGCGAATTTTACTCTTTATCTTCTGCTTTCCCCCTTTGATGTGTATGATTGGTTCAGTTCTAACTCCCACTTCCTGCAATAATCTTCTTGCAACTGCCTCATCGGAAATTCCTTCGACTACAACCTGAAATTGAACATGGTATAAATCAATCATGTTACATGTCCCCGAATAACGTTAATTGATGGACCTCTTGTGGCCGAGTTTTTGGGAGGACAGCATCCGCAATGGTTGCACCACCTTCTAACAAAGCTGTAATTGTTTGATCGTCCTTGCCCGCAACCACATTTGTGCCCTCGGTCGAGGGCAACAGCATTAACACCTCTTCTGGCCGAATATCCTCATCTTCAAGAATGTCTCGGCTATGTGTACTTAAAAAAACTTGCCTTGATTTTCTTCTTTGGGATTTTGCAACCATTTGCGGTAAATACCGGACGACTTCAGGGTGTAACGATAACTCTGGCTCTTCCAATAATAAAGGCCCGTTCCCATCTAAAAGTGACCAAAGTAGCCCCATTAATCTAAGTGTACCGTCCGAAAACTGTTCTTCTGTTTGCCAACCGGCCTTAGGCCGCCAATGTTCGTAAAGCCCCCGCAAATGCGGAGTTCCTCTCTCATCTCTCCATAATTCAAGCGCCTGCAATTGTGGAACAGCAACCTTGAGTGCGTTGGTAATAAAATGGAGCCTTGATTCCAACGTTTTTTTCGGGACTTTAGCTAATTGTTCCAAAAAGTCCCCCCCATAGGGATCACCCTTACGGCCAACAGAACGTTCAGGTTCTCTAACCAATTGTGGAACAAGGTGAAGATAACGTATCGTTTCAAAAAAATTTGCTACGTCTCGAAAGTCTTTGTTTGCATTGATTTGTTCTAACTCAGTCTGTGTCATTCGTGCAACATCAGCACTATCTTCTTCGGTCGGCCGGTTTCTTAAAAGTGTATCCCCTCGCCATACTTTTTCCTCTTTCAAAATAGGGATTCTATTATTATCCTGATTAAAAGCTATTCGATACCGCCACTTTTCTTTTTTTATTTCCATTGTTACATCTATGACTATAGTTGAGTGTTTTCTAGCCGTGAGACAACGAAGTTTTGATACTCCCCCGCGATCATTTACGGCTTTTTGAAAGCCTCCTCCAATTTTTGCTATATCATAGAGAAAGCGAAAAACATCAAGTAGATTTGACTTTCCAGAAGCATTAGGACCAACTAGAAAAATTCTGGTATCAAAACTGACATTAACCTTTTTAAAGTTTCTCCAATTTTCTAAAATAAGCGAGGTAAAGACCATTTTCTGATTCCCCTTACCGCATGGAATAGTATCCTCACGTGGCTGATACAATACCCTCATTATACCATATTTGCCTAATAAATATTAGGTATCCTATTATTCATCCAAGTGTACTGCTCAAGAACTGAATTTCGACAACCTTTTTTCTCCACATGCGGTACAATAGCGATGGTACCCATTTTTTGTGCAGAAAGGATGATTGGCATGCAGTACCGCAAACTGGGACGCACGGGACTGAAGGTAAGCGAAATCAGTCTCGGAAGCTGGCTTACATACGGGATGTCGGTGGAAAAGGAAACGGCGATCCGCACGATTCACCGCGCGTATGAGTTGGGCATCAACTTTTTCGATACGGCCAACGTCTACGCCCGCGGTCAAGCGGAGATTGTTGTCGGCGAAGCCTTGAGCTCGTTGCCGCGCGAGTCGTACGTGCTGGCGACGAAAGTGTTCTGGCCGATGGGCGACGGTCCCAATGACAGGGGCCTGTCGCGCAAGCACGTGTTTGAACAGGCCCACGCCAGCCTGAAACGGCTGAAGGTGGACTACATCGACATCTACTACTGCCACCGTTACGATCCACAGACGCCGGTCGACGAAACGCTGCGCACGATCGACGATCTGGTGCGCCAGGGCAAGGTGCTTTACGTCGGCGTGAGCGAATGGACGGCCGCGCAAATTCAGGAAACGCTTGGCGTTGCCGACCGCTATCTGTTGGATCGCATCGTCGTCAACCAGCCGGTGTACAACATGCTGAACCGCTACATCGAACAAGAGGTGCTCCCCATAAGCCAGGCCAACGGCATCGGCCAGGTGGTCTTCTCGCCGCTCGCTCAAGGGGTGTTGACCGGCAAGTACAAACCGGGCCAACCGGCTCCGGCAGGAACGCGCGGGGCCGATCCGTCGGTCAGCAGCATGTTGAGCGTCTACCTGTCCGACGCCAACCTTGCCAAGGTGGAACAACTGCGCCGCATCGCTGACGAAGCGGGCCTCAGCCTGACGCATTTGAGCCTGGCGTGGGTATTGCGTCAGCCTAGTGTGTCGAGCGCGCTGGTCGGCGCAAGCCGCCCGGAACAAATTGAAGAAAACGCGAAGGCGTCGGGAATCACACTTGATGCCGATGTGCTGGAGCAAATCGAACAGGTGCTGAACGATTAACCTGCCCCATTTTTCTTTTCAGCCTCGTATGTTTCGCGCGAAAATTTCTTTTTTGGTCGGTATGAATCAGTGCTAGACGCTTGGTAAAAAATACTGGGCAGGAGGTGGTCACCAATGACCTATCAAAACATCCAAACAACACCACAACAACCATCCGCTCTTCCCCAGTATCAACCGGTAACCGGTGCCGCACAATCGGTATTCCAGCCTGGATTCGCCGGGACCAACGTGCAGGAGGTTCGCGCGCTGAACGCCGGCTATCCGGCGTCCGCCGCCTTTGGCCCCTACTCCGGACAGGCTTACGCCGCGCAACAGCAACAGCAACCAACCGCCTACGGAACAACCCAGGCTTTGGGCGGATCGGCCAGCGCCATCTTCCAACCCGGCTTTGCCGGAACCAACGCGCAGGAAGTGCGCCAGGACTACGCGCTCTCCCAACAAAGCACGATTCCAGCGTACGGGAATCCTTATCAGACCGGAGCGATCGGCGCACCGGTCAGCGCGGCTCCGGTCAGTGCCATCTTCCAACCGGGCTTCGCCGGGACCAACGTCCAGCAAGTGCGGCAAGAATACGCGCCCTCCCAGCAAGGCGCCATTCCGCACCCGGCGTATGCGGCACCAACCGCAACGGGCATGACGGCCGGCTCCATCTTCCAGCCTGGATTCGCCGGCACCAATGTACAGGAAGTCCGCGCGCTAAACGCCGGTTATCCCGTCCCTGCCGCTTTTGGCCCCTACTCCGGACAGGCTTACGCCACGCAGCAGCAGCCTACCGCCGCTCAACAGCAGCCCACCGGCTCTGGAACAAGCCAGGCTTTGGGCGGATCGGCCAGCGCGATCTTCCAGCCTGGGTTTGCCGGGACCAACGTACAGGAAGTGCGCCAGGATTATACGCTGTCCCAGCAAAGCGCTCAGCCTCCGTACGGCTATGCCGCCCCTGGCCGTCCCGTCTAAACCACTGTATGAACACAAGACCGTCCTCACTGGACGGTCTTGCGGTTTGTGGACAAAGTCCGCCATGTTAGGGGGCATGATCCGCTGCGAAGCACCACGCGGGCAGGGGCGAAATGTTGGTCCCATCGGCTATGGATACTGGGCCATGACCATCGCGACGAACCGGTGGGCCACCGGCGGCAATTCTTCCCCTTCACGCGTACAGACGCAGATTGGCCGTTTCAGTTCCACGTCTTTCACGTACACCCTGGCGACCTCTTGATTGGCGATATGGCCGCGCACGGCCAGTGCCGACGCCAGCATCGCACCATACCCGGCGACCACCGCCTGAATCGATTCGTTCATCCCGGAAAAGCGAATGGCAACCGGGGGCGGGGCGATCCGACGGGTCCGGCAAAGGGCGAGCAACCGCTCACGCGTGGAACTTCCTTCTTCCCGCAACAAAAACGGCTCCTTCATCATCTCCGCCAACGATACCTCGCGCCCGGCAAAGCGGTGTCCAGGCGGCACGATAAACCACAACTCATCCTCGAACAACACCTCCCGCTGCACGCCCGGCTGCTCCCAGCCACCGGCCACCACGGCAAGATCGGCTTCGAAGTGCAGCAGCCGGTCGTACACCTGCTGGGAATTGCCGGTTGACAGTTCCGCCTCGACGTCGGGACACGCCTGTTTGAACGCCGCCAACCATTTGGGCAGCAACAGGGTTGCAGGCACGTTGGTCGCCGCCACGCGCAACCGGCCGATCTTGCCCGCCTTCACATCGGCCAGTCGCTCCTCGATCTCCTTTTCCCAGGCAAACAGACGGCGTGCTTGACCGGCCAGCCATTCCCCCGCCTCGGTCAGCCGAATGCCCCGGCCGTCGGGAACCAAAAGGGTGACGCCTGTCTCCCGCTCCAGAGCGCGTAATTGCGCCGTAACCGCCGGTTGGCTGATCATCAATGCTTCCGCCGCCCGGGTGACGCTGCCTTTTTCCGCCACCACGGTGAACATACGCAAAGCATGCAGGTTCATACCGTCCTCCCGCATCTGGTTGACGCATGCCGCCCGCTGCTTCGGCCCTGCGGCTGCATCCATAACCTTTTTTTATGAAACTGAGAAAATAATGAATTAGTGTTTATCGGTCTGTCTGTTTTATTCTACCTCTGAACCGATCATCCGTAAAACCGGAACAATCGAGGAGGACCGGATTCCATGAGGTGCGCATCAAAACTGACGCCGGTAACCCGCGTCGCCCTGATCACCGCTGCCTGCCTCGCGGGCGACTCGATGCTGTACGTGGTTCTGCCGCTCCACTGGCGGGAGGCGGGGCTTGCGTCGCTGTGGCAGGCGGGCGTTCTGTTGTCGGTAAACCGGCTGGTGCGGCTGCCGCTTACCCCAGTCATCGGCCATCTCTACCGATGGATTCACCCGCAGCGAGGCGTGCGGTGGGCGGTGCCACTCGCCGTCGCCGCCACCGCCGGTTACGGATGGGCCGAGGGGTTTGTGCCGTGGTTGTTCCTGCGCTGTCTGTGGGGACTCGCCTGGACATTGCTGCGCCTCGGCGCATACCGGCTGATCGCCGATTCTGCCACTGAACAGAATCGGGGACACGCCATGGGACGATACAACGGCCTGTACCGGCTGGGAAGCCTGTTCGGCATGCTGGTGGGCGGTCTGTGTGCCGACCTGTGGGGGCTTTCTATCACGTCGCTGTTGTGCGCTGTTGTGACGCTCTTCGGCTGGCCGCTCGCGCAACGCCTCCTGGCCCGCCCATCAGCACCCGCCTTATGTCCCTCCACTACCGTGTTTCACGGTTCAACGGCGGTGAAGCCCCTGGCCGCGTCTGTGCCGACTGCCCGGACGGCGACTGTGCTCGACCGGCGAACAGCGGCGATCTTGGCGACCGGCGGCTTGTTGGCGATGATCTACCAAGGGGTGGTGCCGACTACTTTGGGTTCCCTGCTGGAGGCCCGCAGGCCACTGTCCGTCTGGACCTGTACCTTTGTGGTCGGCTCGTCGTCGCTCGCCGGTTTCTTGCTGGCCCTGCGCTGGGGATGGGAACCCTGGCTTGCGCCGCGAATCGGCCGGTTCGCAGATGGAAAGGCGGGCCGCCTCCTGCCGTTTCTCGGTTCGCTCATGCTCGCTTCGCTCCTGTTTGCGCTCTCTTCGCTCCCGCTGCCGACCATTCCCTGGCTGTTTGTCGTGCTTGGCCTGTTGGGGACCGCGACCGCCTTGACTACGTTGATCGACACGCTGGCGGCCGACCTCGCCGTCCGCTCAGACCGTACCGGCCTTTTGACCGCCCACTCGTTTTGCCTCGACCTGGGAGCGGCGCTGGGGCCGACGCTTGGACTGCTGTTCCCCGCCCCCGTCGTCTACACCGGGATCTCGGTCGTGCTCTCGCTGATGGCCCTGGCGTGGAGTGTCAAACATCCGGCCAGACGCATAAACAGACCAACCGCCTCCTAAAAGAAGCGGTTGGTCTGAATCTGTCGACACCCCATCAGTTTTCGTTGACGGGATCGACCACCGTGATCTGCGTCGAGCCTTCCAGTCGGAACGGCAGCGAAACCCGCCATGTCAAGGTGTAACGGCCCGGTTTCAACACATTGTCGGCCGGATAGCCGTACTGCGTCCAGTACGCCTCATCCTTGCTTCGGTCAATCGTCTCCTTGTCCAGCGTCAACTCCACTTCGGGGCGCACGCTTTGCCTGGAAATCGGGTGATAGGTTTGCGCCTTCCAATCGTAGGCGGCCACCACCCACCGCCCATCCTTGTCCTTGCACAGCCTGAGCGCCGACTTTTGGGCCGCGTTCTCCGCGTAGTCGGTCATCAGCACAATCTGGCTGATCTCGTTCTTGTAGCGGTCGGCCACGTGTACGTCGACAGTGAGCGCTTCGCCCACCTCGTACTTTGGCTTGTCAGGCTGCAGCTTGACGTTAAACGTGTCGCCGAAACGGAAGACGTACTGATCCTTGTCGACGCGCGGCTGGGCGTTGAAAATGGTCGCCGTCGTCGTCTCACCAGTCTTTTCCATCCGGCCGACGACGAAGTCGTAGTCCCCCTCGGACACGTACAGGGTGCTGCCCGGATCCAGCATAAACAAGGTGTAGTCTTCACTGGGCACGAAGTCATTGCCGGGTTCTTCCATTGGCGGGACAAAATCGTTCTCCTCGCCGGCCAATTTCACCGCGACAAACCAGTCTGTATCACCAGCAGCCTTGGACGCGATCTGCACCTGTTTCATCTGGCTGAAGTCAGGAGCCACATTCAAATGAAGGTCGCCTTTTTCCACCTCGATATCGGTCTGGTACAGATACGGTTGCTCCCCTTCTGTCCGGGCGGCGATCAGTTGATACGTTCCGGTGTCCACCCAGACGTACGGGGCGGAGTCGTCGATTGCAAACAGCGGCAGAACCATGTCGTCCTGCTTCAACCGGACAAGCGTGCCGCTGTCCAGTTCGTCCAGATACACGCGGGCCGGTTTTATCCGCTTTTGCGAGAAGTCGATGGTAAACCGCGACGACGATACGCGGATTTCCCGATTGGCAAATAAAAGCGCCCCGTCCGAGGTGATCCCTGCGATACGGAAAAGGTAGGTTTTTCCGACATCGAGCCCCTCCAGTTGCAATCGTCCGCCGAAATAGCTGTAATCCTCTGCGACGATTTCCTTGGTCTTCGGATCGATAACCCGCGCTTCCGTTTCAAAAAACTCTTGTTGCGACGGGTCGAGCAACCCCAGACTGACCGTCGTCTTTCCGCTTTCCACACCGATGGCAATCTGCTTCAACGGCCGCGGCTTCACCGAAGCGGCAAGCGGCGTGTCGCCCAAATCGACCGTGACGGTATAGGTGCCGCTTTCGAGATCGAAGGTGTCCGGAATCGTAAAGACTCCTGTGGCATGGGTACGCCACACTTCTTCCCCGTCGCCGTTCACCAGAGCGACGTCCGGTCCGACGAGCGTCGCTCCATCAGACCACCATCCCTCGCTTTTCACCAGCAAAGAGCCTTTTTTCGCCAGCCCGAGGGGTTTGCCGGTTTTGCCGTGCTTGACCACAAGCGCATTCTCTTCGCTCACGTCGCCGCTGTCCGTCTGGTAAATGCCGGTCAGGGCAAAACGGCCCAACGTGTACACGCCGTTCACGGAAACGACATCGCCCGGCTGGTAGACCGTTTTTCCGCCGTTGCCGCTTTCCGGCTGATCCTTAAGCACGAGGAAATTGACCGCCGACGGTACGGAGATGACCCCCGATTTTCCGGAGGGAACCGGTTCGTTGGGATACAGCGAATACAGCCATGTTTTCCCGTCCTGGTTTTGCAACAGATCGATCTCATAGTATTGGGCTTCGTCCGGCGTCACGTACAGGCTGCCGCCGTTTTTCACCGGAATTCCGACAAACGCATACGGATACCAGTAGGCGCTGTCCGCCCACTTGGGCAGACTGAACGTCCATTTTTTCGCGGCAGACAGATCAAACGTTATGGTTTGGGTCGTCTCGCCGATGGAGAACGACTGCTTGAGATAGTAGTTCTGGCCGCTTTCCCCGGCGCGGATCGCCTCTCCGACGTAATCGCCCGGCGGCAGGTTTACGTGAAGCGCCTCCTCATCGTCCGGTTCGATGAAAACGGAAAATTCGTCGGCCTCTTTGCCGTCCACCACAGGGGTGAAGACAAACGTGGTGCTGCTCGTGTCAATCGCCCGTCCGCCTTTCGTCACCTGAACATCCAGCGAGCGGTTCCCGCGAAAATCGATCGTAACCGCTTCCCCGCCGCCCTTGACGGCACAAAAGCTGGTGAACATCTCTTCATCGTCCAGATCGCGAAGGAAAATGACAGCGAGATACCGCTCGCCGGGCAAAAAGACGCTCTGCGGCAGGTACACCATCCCTTGATTGTTGGTGTACGTGCTCACGACGGGATCGGAAAACCCGCCGTAACTGTCGTTGTACCGCATCACGCTCACCTCGGCGGCGGGAGCCGGTTTGCCGTCCCTGTCAAGCACGGTCAGATACGTCCCTTGGCCGGCCTCGTTTTTCACTTTCAAAGCGAGGCGCTCCGGCTGCCCCACCGGCCGATTCCCGGCGTCCAACGCCTGAATCACGATCGTTTGATTTCCGTTGGCCGCCTGCCGGGAATCCCACTGCCATACGGCGCGTCCATTGGTTACGGGCGCTTGTCCCAGCACAGTGCCGTCTTCCTTGGCGAATTGTACTTGTGTCACGCCGTCCATGCCGACAGCCACGGTGATCGGCACACTGCCCCACACTGTCTCCCCCTGTCTGGGCGAAACAATCGAGAGCGGCGCCACCCGGTCATACGAGATGGCGGCGGCTACCTGCACCAGGCCGTTGCCGGTGCTGATGTCGCGGCCGGGCGCGTCGATGTCCTTTGCCGTCTTCTCCAACGCGTTGCGGATTTGCTCCGCTTTCCAGTCGGGATGGGCCAGCTTGACCAGCGCGGCCGCACCGGCGACAAACGGCGTGGCCATCGAGGTGCCGTCCCAGGCGTCGTAGTCTTTGTCCGGCACGGTGCTCATAATGTATTCCCCCGGCGCTGCCAGGTCGATGGCGCGCCCGAAGTTGCTGAAGCTGGAGGGCTTCAGCTCCTCGTCAACGGAGGCGACCGTTACCACTTCCGGCAACGCCGCCGGGTAATAACCGTCGGCGTTGTCGCTGGAGTTGCCGGCCGCGACGACCACCAGGACGCCCTTGGCCACAGCCCGGTCGATCGCTTCCTCGATCAGCTTGCTCTTGAACGGACCGCCCAGACTCATGTTGATGACGTCTGCGCCCAACTCCACCGCTTTGTCAACGCCGGTCGCGACCGACATCGCGGTCCCCGAGCCGAAGTCGTCGAGAGCCTTGATCGGCAGGATCTTCACATTCTCCTTGCCCGCCACCCCGGCGACGCCAATGCCGTTTCCGGTCTGGGCGGCTACGATCCCGGAGACGTGCGTGCCGTGGCCGTCCCCGTCGCGCGTGTCCTCGTTGTCGTCAATCGTGTTGTACCCTTTGGGCAGGACGCGTCCCGCCAGGTCGGGATGCGTCGCGTCCACTCCGGTGTCCACGACCGCCACGACCACCTGGTTCCGCTTATTCGGCCAATTCTCCAGCTTCTCCCAGGCAGCGGGCGCGTCAACGGCAGTAAGGCCCCACTGTTCCTCAAACAGGTCGTCGTCGGTTTCCGCCTCCGCCTTTTGATAGACGTAGTTCGGCTCGACGTAGGCGACGTTCGGATCGTGCGCCAGTTTCTCACTGACCTTTTTCAACTGACCGGGGGCCACTTCGATCAGCGCCGTTTGTTTGGCGTGTTTGACCAGTTTGAGCGACTTGTCCAGCTTGAGGGCGGACAACGTCTTCACCCCGTCTTTGTAGCGCACGATCAATTGGTTGACCGCAGAGGCCGCCTTCTGCTGCCCTGCTTGTACAGGCTGTTTGCCTGCGGCGCCGGCCGACGCGGCGGGGATCATTCCGCACACAAGCAACGGCACCAGCAAAAGTCTGGTGATTTGTTGTCTGATTCGCCTCATACTCTCCCTCTTCCCGCCAATCCTGTCTATTTTGAAAATAATGGCATGATTCTAACTATATACACACCTGCGGGATGTTTGTCAAAAGGTTTTTCCAAAACGATCCCCTGCCGCTCCCGGCAGGAGAATGGGCAAAAACAGCACAAATGGCCCGATACCCAAGCATCGGGGCCGCCTGATGGAGCGGGGCGGCGTCAGCGGTAGACGCGGGTCACATGTCCGCCGCACCCGCATTGATCCAGATAGACGATCTGTTGGACGGCAATCGACAAGGCGTCAAGCCTCTCTTTCAGTTGCGGGATCAACCACTCCTGCGGTTCGCCGCACGGCGCAGGCGTGATGATGTTTACGTAGCGGCCCGGTTTCGTCCGGGCGACGGCATCCGCCGCTTCCTCCAGGAGTTTGTCCGGGCGTTCCGCATAGTACGGGTCTTCCAGGTTCAGCGACCAGTCCTTGTCGTGTTGCGCTTGTGGTTCCCTCTCCATGTGACACACCTCCTGGGGGTGATTATACTCCTGATGCCAAGCAAGGGTGGTGATCTACCACACACCTGTCAAAGGGGGCCTTCGGGAGGCAGGATGGGCCAACCCATCCGGCGTTTGACCCGTTACCTGATCGTCTCTTATAGTAAGGCTATACATTTCGGAAGAGGTGAAAAGACATGGCCGAGCAACCCACCGGAGCGTCCCGTCCGCATACCGCCCCCCGGCTGCACTATGCCTGGGTCGTTGCGCTCATCACGTTTTTCATTATGCTGATCGGAGCGGGGATTCGCTCCACCCCCGGCGTGTTGATGGTGCCTCTGGAGCAGGAATTCGGCTGGGATCGGAGCACGGTTTCGCTCGCCCTGGCGATGAATTTGACCCTGTACGGTTTGTTCGGCCCGTTCGCCGCCGCCCTGATGGAGCGCTTCGGTCTTCGGCGGATGATCGCGCTGGCGCTCACTGCGCTGTTTGTCGGCATCTCGCTGACCACCTGGATGACCTCGCCGTGGCAACTGGATCTCTTCTGGGGCATCGTCGTCGGCATCGGCACCGGCTGTACCGCCAACGTGCTCGGGGCAATCGTCGCCAATCGCTGGTTCGTCGCGCGGCGCGGCCTGGTTGTCGGCATATTGACGGCCAGCGGTGCCACCGGTCAACTCGTTTTCCTGCCGCTGTTGGCCCATCTGGCCGTCACCAGCGGATGGCGCGCGGCCGCCTGGACAACGGCGGGCGCCGCCCTGGTGATGATTCCCGTCATCCTCTGGCTGATGCGTGATCGGCCGAGCGACAAAGGGCTCTTTCCCTACGGCGCGGTCCAATCACAGGCGGAACCCGCGCTCGCCCGTGGCAACCCGTTTGCCGCCGCGCTGGGCGGCCTTCGGCTCGGGATTCGCTCCTTTGACTTTTGGCTGTTGGCCGGGAGTTTCTTCATCTGCGGTCTTTCCACCAACGGTCTGATCGGCACCCACCTGATCCCGGCCTGCATGGAGCACGGGATGCCGGAAGTGACCGCAGCCAGTCTGCTCGCACTGATCGGCATCTTCGACATCATCGGCACCACTCTCTCCGGCTGGCTGTCCGACCGCTGGAACAACCGCTGGCTGTTGTTCTGGTACTACGGGTTGCGCGGACTGTCGCTGATGTTGCTTCCCTCGGCGCTGAACTCGTCCGGTTTCAGCCTCGGACTGTTCATCGTCTTCTACGGGCTGGACTGGGTGGCCACCGTGCCGCCAACCGTCCGCCTGACCACCGACATCTTCGGCAAGGAGAAGGCGGGTATCCTGTTCGGCTGGATCGGCGCCGCCCACCAACTGGGGGCGGCAACGGCTGCCTTCGGCGGCGGCGCCATGCACACCATGCTGGGTGATTATGTCGTTACGTTCATCCTCGCCGGACTCTTCTGTCTGCTCGCCTCCCTGATGGTGATGCGCGTCGGCAAAGGCAAAAACCGGCCCCACGCCGCCGTATCCAACGGCGCGTAAACACAGGCGCCCTCCTGAACCGAAACGTTCCGAAGGGCGCTTGATTCTTTCTGTCTTTATTCCCCGTCCTTTATTCCCTGTCGGCCGGGGAACCAGGCTCGCGTCGCAACACTGCCCACTCCTCATCCGTGAACGGCCGGGAGCGGGTGAGAAACCGCACCCCGAACGGTCCCTCCAGCGAAAAGCCGCTCCCCCTGCCAGGCACCACGTCAATGATCAGTTGAGTGTGCTTCCAGTATTCGTATTGGGCCGCCCCGATGTAAAACGGGCAACCGCCGATCTCGCCCAAGAGCACATCCCGCTCTCCCACCTGAAACTCACCCAGCGGATAGCACATGGGCGCGCTGCCGTCGCAGCAGCCGCCCGACTGGTGGAACATGAGCGGGCCATGCCGCTCCCTTAGCGTGCCGATCCACGCCAACGCCGCTTCGGTGGCGATCACCCTGCGCGTGTCCATGGCTGGCCTCCGGGATCAGAAGAACCCGACCGCTTTCGGGCTGTAGCTGACCAGCAGGTTTTTCGTCTGCTGGTAGTGCTCCAGCATCATCTTGTGCGTTTCGCGGCCGATGCCGGACTGTTTGTACCCGCCAAACGCCGCGTGCGCCGGATACTCGTGGTAGCAGTTGACCCAGACGCGTCCCGCCTCGATGGATCGGCCCATCCGATACGCCCGGTTGATGTCCCGCGTCCAGACGCCCGCGCCCAGCCCGTACAACGTGTCGTTGGCGATCGCCAGCGCCTCGTCGGCGTCGGCAAACGACGTCACCGAGACAACCGGGCCGAAGATCTCCTCCTGGAAGATGCGCATCCGGTTGTGTCCGACGAAGATCGTCGGCGTCACGTAGTAGCCGCCCGCCAAATCGCCAGGCAAATGGCAGCGCTCGCCGCCGGTGAGGATTTGCGCGCCTTCCTGCTTGCCGATTTCGATGTAGGACAAAATCTTTTCCAACTGGTCGTTGGACGCCTGCGCCCCGATCATCGTCTGTGGATCGAGCGGGTTGCCCTGCTTGATCCGTTTCGTCCGCTCCACCGCAAGTTCCAGGAATTCGTCGTAGATCTTTTTCTCGATCAGCGCGCGGGACGGGCACGTGCAGACCTCCCCCTGGTTGAGCGCAAACATCGTAAACCCCTCAAGCGCCTTGTCGGCGAATTCGTCCGGCTCGGCAAACACGTCGGCGAAAAAGATGTTGGGCGACTTGCCGCCGAGCTCCAGCGTCACCGGGATGATATTTTGCGCCGCGTACTGCATGATCAGCCGGCCGGTCGTCGTCTCCCCGGTAAACGCCACTTTGGCGATGCGCGGATTGGTGGCCAGCGGCTTGCCCGCCTCGATCCCGAAGCCGTTGACCACGTTGACCACGCCAGGCGGCAAAAGATCACCGATCAGCTCCATGAGAACCATAATGCTGGCAGGCGTCTGCTCCGCCGGTTTCAACACGACGCAGTTGCCCGCCGCAAGCGCCGGCGCCAGCTTCCACGCCGCCATCAGGATGGGGAAATTCCACGGAATGATCTGCCCGACCACGCCCAGCGGCTCATGGTAATGGTACGCCACGGTGTCGTGGTTCAGTTGGCTGATGCTTCCCTCCTGGGCGCGGATCGCCCCGGCGAAGTAGCGGAAGTGGTCGATGGCGAGCGGGATGTCGGCGGCCAGCGTCTCGCGGATCGGCTTGCCGTTTTCCCATGTCTCCGCCACCGCCAGCATCTCCAGATTGGCCTCCATTCGGTCCGCGATCTTGTTTAGAATCGCCGCGCGCTCCGCCGCCGACGTGCGGCTCCACGCTTCCTTGGCGCGGTGAGCGGCGTCGAGCGCCAGCTCGATGTCTTCCGCTGTCGAACGGGCCACTTCGCAAAACGTCTCGCCGTTGACCGGCGACGGGTTGTCGAAATACCCCCCTTTTACCGGCGGCACCCACTCCCCTCCGATATAGTTGTCGTAGCGGCTGCGAAACGTTACCTTGCTACCCGGCTGACCGGGCCGTGCATACACCATCGTTCTTCCTCCTTTACTGGTTAAGGTTTGGTTCCCAAGCTACCAACAACCTATTCCCGTCCGGAGAAAAATATGATAGCGCTTTCCCTCGCTTCTTCCTTGCCGCAAACGAGGCCCGGTTACGTCGTCGCCTACGCGAAACGCTGATTTTCCCCCGGCCGTCAACATGATTTTTTCTTCGGAATATACTTCACAATGATCTGCATTCGCGTTATTGTAACGAATAGGTGCAAACAGATACAGATAGATGCGATACGATGGGGGAGAGAAACGTGAAAGTGGCAAAATTTGGCGGAACTTCGATGGCGAGCGCCGAACAGTTCCAGAAAGTGTACGAGATTATCAAGGCGGACCCCGAGCGACGGGTGGTCGTCGTCTCCGCTCCGGGCAAACGCCATAAAGACGATACCAAAGTGACCGACCTCTTGATCGCGTGCGCCGAGCGGTTCCTCGCCACCGGCGAGACCGGCCCGGAATTGGCGGAGGTGATCGCGCGTTACGCGACGATCGCCCGCGACCTCGGCTTGTCCGAAGAGATCGTCGAGCGGATCACCGGCGATATGCGCGCCCTGTTCCTTCAGGACACGAGCAACCCGGAGCGGTTCACCGATGCCGTCAAGGCGGCAGGCGAAGACAACAGCGCCAAACTGATGGCCTTTTATCTGGCCAGCCAAGGCATGGACGCCCACTATGTAAATCCAAAGGATGCCGGCCTTCTGGTCAGCGACGAATACGGCAACGCGCGGATTTTGCCGGAATCTTACGAGCGCTTGCGGTCGCTTCGCTCGCGGCAAGGCATCCTGGTGTTCCCCGGCTTTTTCGGCTACACCCCGGACGGCGTGCTGGTGACGTTTTCTCGCGGCGGCTCGGACATCACCGGCTCCATTCTGGCTGCCGCCGTCCAGGCGGACGTGTATGAAAACTTTACCGACGTCGACTCGGTGTTTGCGGTCAATCCCAATCTGGTGGACAACCCGAAAAAAATCGAGGAGATCACCTACCGCGAAATGCGCGAGCTGTCGTACGCCGGTTTCACCGTGTTTCACGAAGAAGCGTTGCTTCCGGCGTATAAGGCGGGCATCCCGGTGTGTGTCAAAAATACGAACAATCCCGCCGCGCCCGGTACCCGCATCGTCGCCGAGCGGCACTCTCCCCCGAACACCGTCGTCGGCATCGCGAGCGACAGCGGTTTTTGCAGCATTTACATGAGCAAATACCTGATGAACCGCGAGATCGGCTTCGGACGCAAAGTGCTGCAAATCCTCGAAGACGAAGGCCTCTCCTACGAACACACCCCGTCGGGCATCGACAACATCTCGGTCATCCTGCGCTCCCACCGCTTCGATCAGGCCACCGAGGAGCGGGTGGTGCGCCGCATCGTTCAGGAGTTGCAGGTGGACGACATCTCGGTGGAGCGCGACCTGGCGCTGGTTATGATTGTCGGCGAAGGCATGCGCCGCTCGGTCGGCACCTCCGCCCGCGCCACGACCGCTCTCGCGCGGGCCCGTGTCAACATCGAAATGATCAACCAGGGATCGTCCGAGGTGAGCATGATGTTCGGCGTCAAACAGGAGGACGCCGACCGGGCCGTCGTCGCGCTGTACGAGGAATTTTTCGGAAACGAATAGGCCAAACGAAAAAGCAGAGAAGCCACCAGCCTCTCTGCTTTTTTGCCGTGCGCCGACTGCGGGCGGCAGGCGAATCCCGCCCCTGATTTCGCGCGGAATCCATCGATGGTTTGCCGTATTCAACGGACGAACAGTTTGTAAAGCGCGTGCGTGCCGCTGTCTTCCTCGCCCATCGCCGCCAGCTCCTCGTACAAGGATTTGGCCAGTTGAAGACCGGGCGTCATCAGACCCATCTCTTGGGCCGCCTCCAGCGCGATGTTCATGTCTTTGATGAAATGCTTCACGTAAAAGCCGGGAGCGAAGTTGCCCGCGATCATCCGCGGCGCCAGATTGCTCAAGGACCAACTGCCGGCTGCCCCCGACTCGATGCTCTTCAAAACGGTGGACGGGTCGAGCCCCGCCTTTTTCGCGTAGGCGATCGCTTCACAGACGCCGATCATGTTGGAAGCGATGGCAATCTGGTTGCACATTTTCGTATGTTGGCCGGCTCCCGCTCCCCCCTGACGGACGATGTTGGTGCCCATCAGGCCAAGAATCGGCTTGACCGCTTCAAACGCCTCTTCATCGCCGCCAACCATGATCGCAAGCCGCGCTTCCCTCGCCCCGATATCCCCGCCGGACACGGGGGCGTCCAGCGCGTGCATCTGTCTGGCTTTGGCCTCCTCGTAGATCCGCTTGGCCAACGACGGCGTCGACGTGGTCATGTCGATCAGATAGGCCCCTGGCCGCGCATGGCGGACGATCCCCCGCTCGCCCAGGTACACCTCTTCCACGTCTTTGGGGTAGCCGACCATCGTGATCACGACGTCCGCCACCCGGGCCACTTCGGCCACGCTGTCCCGCACGCTGGCCCCAAGCGCCGCCAACTCTTCCGTCTTCGCCCTGGTGCGATTGTACACGGCGAGCGGATATCCGGCTTTGATTAGATGGGACGCCATGCTTTTGCCCATCACGCCCGTACCGATGAAGCCGATCACTGTCTCTTTCGTTGTCCGTGACATCTGCATCAACCTCTTTTACCCATTTCCTATTATTGTATCACACCTCGTCGGAGAGGGGACACGCCATCATCACCTGCTGAACCTTGACGGTAAACCCGGCCTGCCGCAACAAGTCCAGAATGAGACCGTTGGCGTGCGGCAGGTTCATCGTCATGCAGGGGATGCCGGATGGCGCAAACACATGGGCCAGCGCAAACCGCATGATCGCCTCGCGATCGGCCCGCTCGGGCGCCGCCTCGCACTGGTGGAGAACGATCATGGTCTGCTTGCCTTCCGGATCGAACACGCGCTTGTACAAGGCGTACCCGACCGCCTGTCCGCCCTCGTCAAACACGGTGAGCGACTCCCCGTCCTTGATGCTGTGCCACTGCGTCTGCCAGGCGGCCAGATGCCGGTAAAACGGCAGCACCCCCACGTCGCGCGGAAGGCCCCTGGTGAGCCGGTACGCGCCGTTTTCAACCGGTCCAAACGGCTCGGCGGCAAACGCGCCGTCGTGGACAAGAATCTCCAGCCGGTCGGTGATGCCATACCCCATCTGTTCGTACAGGGCAATCGCCTTTTCGTTCTCGCTGATCGCCTCCAGCAGCGCCAGTTTCACCCCTTCGCGTCGATAGGCCGCCAGCGTCGCTTCCATCAGCGCTTTGCCCACGCCCTGCCGCCGGTGGGACGGGACCACGCCGGTTCCGCCGTTCCAGGCCACTTTTTGCCCGTCAATGATGCGCACGCCGCTCATCACGAAACCGACCGGTTCATCCCCGTCAAACGCCACCAGAGACAGTTCGGGATCCAACCCTTCATTGACGAACCGCGCCAGAAACGACTGCGGCGTCATGTGAAGCGGCACCAGATAATCCCGAAATCCTTCGTTCCACACGTGTACACACTGCTGAATCGTACATTCCGTCATCCGTTTGATCGTTACCACCATTGGACACTCCCCTTTGTTTCTGGAATAGAGAAAATATTCTGGATGATGATTCCACGGAACTATCATAGCACAAAAGAAGAGGATGGCGGCTATTTTTACAAAAAAATTTTTATCAATAAGTATAATTCCGTTCATACCATATCGTACTTTACCGTTCACTGTCGTTAGTTCCTCAATGCAATCAGTATGATACAGCCCCGGTGAAGATGCCAAGCCAACCCCCATGGCGAATTGGCCCATTGACGGCTTTACCCGTTCACGAGAGATATTATACATGTTTAATATAGTGATAATGTTGGGAATAGAAAAATGAGGTTCCTTTCCAGTCGACCTACTCTGGATGGCGCGGAACATCAAATCGATCGTGAAAGGGGACAAGCAAGCATGAAATGGTTTCGCAATCGAAAAACTTCGGCGAAGATTGCCGCACTTGTCATCATCATGGCTGTGTTTATGGGGGGTGTCGGGTTTACCGGTTACGTATATCTGAACCAGACCGCAGACGCCTTGGAAGACATGTACACCAACCGCTTGCTGCCGGTGAAATACCTCAACGCCATTCGCACCAATACGCGGGCGAATGAAGCCTTAACCATGAAAATCATGTTGGAGCAGGATGCCTCCAAACAGCAAACATACATAAAAGAGATTGAACAACGAACCAATGACGTCAACCAGATGATTGCCGATTACGAAAAAACCGACATGGATGCCTTTGAAGCCGAAACATTGGCAAAAGTGAAGGCAGAGCTGGCCCAATACCGTCAGGGGCGAAGCGATGTGATTGCCCTCGCTGCCAACGGACATGGCGAGGAAGCGTTTAAACAGTATCAGGCAATCGAAGAGAAGCTAGACCAGATCAACAAAACATTTTCCGATTTGGCCGATTACAACGCCAAAAAGGCCGATCAAGTCAATGCGCAAAATACCGCAGCCGCCAACCTGGCCAAGACATTGATGATGGGAATCATCATCGCGGCCATCGCATTGTCGTTGGGGCTCGGCTGGATCATCTCGCGGATGATCACCAAGCCGCTGACGGCGGCCGTACACGATCTGACGGAATTGGCCAAGGGAAATCTGGCGATTCAACAAACGGTTGTCACTTCCAAAGACGAGACAGGCCAATTGGCAGCCGCGATGAATACGATGATCACCAGCATGCGCAGCCTGATCAGCCAGGTGAAAGAGTTGAGCGAACAGGTGGCGGCTTCGTCCGAAGAATTGTCCGCCAGCGCGGAGCAGACCACACGGGCGACAGAGCAAATCTCCTCTTCGATCCAGGAAATCGCCAACGGTGCCGAAATCCAGGTCCAGCACGCCGAGGAAAGCAGCCGTTCCATCGAAGAGATGGCCTTAGGGATTCAGCGCATCGCCGAAACGTCCTCCTTCGTATCCGAATCCTCTGTCTCCACTGCCAAGGAGGCTGAACTTGGCAATACGTCGATCCAAAAGGCCGTTCAGCAGATGAACACGATTCACGCCGTGGTGAATGAATCCGCCTCCGTCGTGAAACTGTTGGGTGACCGCTCGCAGGAGATTGGGCAAATCGTCGAAACGATCACCGGCATCGCCTCGCAGACCAATTTGCTGGCGCTAAACGCGGCGATTGAAGCGGCACGGGCGGGCGAACACGGCCGGGGCTTCGCCGTCGTCGCCGATGAAGTACGCAAATTGGCAGAGCAATCGGAAGAGTCTGCACGACAAATCACGAATCTGGTCACCGAAATTCAGAACGACACGACAAAAGCCGTCCACGCAATGGATCAGGGAACCAAAGAAGTGGAAGCGGGAATGCGGGTGGTTCAGGAGGCGGGCGAAGCGTTTCAACGGATCGTCACAGCCGCCCATGAAGTAGCCGATCAAATTCGCGAGGTGTCTGCGGCCGCAGAGGAATTGTCCGCCGCATCCGAGCAGGTAGCCGCTTCCGTGGATGAGATGACGCGCATTGCCAGGGAGTCGGCGACCAGTTCGCAAGGAGTTGCCGCCGCCTCGGAAGAACAGGTCGCCACCATGGAAGAAGTCTCTGCTTCCGCGGAAAACCTCAGCCGGATCGCGATCAAACTGCAGGAATCGATCAGTGTCTTCACGGTGTAAACAGCCGGTTCACCCCATCAGCATATACTTTTCCAGAACAAAACTCCCGTGGTTTAAACTAGCCACGGGAGTCTTATTCCTTCTTTTCACAAAAACCTCCTGTGCACCTTTTTCCCGTCGTAGGTGAACAGCACCGCCCGCTCCTCGACGACCGTCTCCAGGTGCACGGTCTTGCCCCAGAGCTGGTAGACGTACGGCATGGTTTTCTCCACGTACTTCACGTCCAGCTCCATCCCGTCGAAGTGATGCTTCAGGTAGAGTTCGCCCGCGCGCAGGTAGTCGCCGTCCTGCACGGTCAGGTACGGAAATCCGCCGTTGACGCGGGCGTTGGACAGGGCATCGCGGACGTGCTCCCAGTCTTTATCCGTCACCACCCAGTCGTGTCCCTGTTTGCCGAACAGGTACAAATCCAGCTTCTGCACCAGATCCTTGGTCAGGTAGTTGCGGATGAAGCTCATGTCCGACTCCAGCTCGCGCACCTCGAAAATCTTCGCCCGACCGCCGCCCGGCTTGCGGCCGAAGCGTTCCTGCTCTTCCGGGGTCGGATTGTCGTAGCGCCGCTCGATGTCTTCGAAAATCTTCAGGCCGAGATAGTACGGGTTGATGCTGGTGGAGGACGGCTGGATGACCGAAGCGTGCAGTTTGGCGAATTCGATCGTCTCGTCGTCGGTCAAATCCAGCTCGCGCAGGATGCGGCAATGCCAGTAGGAGGCCCAGCCCTCGTTCATGATCTTGGTTTCCAGTTGCGGCCAGAAGTAGAGCATTTCGTCGCGGACGATGGTCAGGATGTCGCGCTGCCACTCTTCCAGCACCGTGCTGTACTCCTGGATGAACAGCACCAGGTCTTTTTCCGGCTGCGGCGGGAAGCGGCGGGGCGTCTTCGCCTGCTCCGGCTGTTTTTCCTGTTGCCCATCAAGCCGCCACAGATCGTCATACGGCGAGCGATTCTCCGGATTGGAGGCCTTGGCCGGGATCTCCCCGCTCTCCCGCTTCCAGCGCAACCTGGGCCGAAGCAGGCTGGGATCGATATGCTCCTGGATCGCCAGGCAGGCGTCGAGAAACTCTTCCACCGTCTCCTTGCCGTAGGCGATCTCATACTGGCGAATGCGCTCCGCGCTGGCCGCCATGCTTTCCACCATGTCCCGGTTGGTGTTGGAGAAGCGGGTGTTGTTTTTGAAAAAATCGCAGTGAGCCAACACGTGCGCGACGATCAGCTTGTTCTGAATCAGGCTGTTGCCGTCCAGCAAAAAGGCGTAACACGGGTTGGAGTTGATGACCAGCTCGTAGATTTTGCTCAGGTTCAAATCGTATTGCAGTTTCATCCGATAGAACGATTTTCCAAAACTCCAGTGCGAAAACCGGGTCGGCATGCCGTAGGCGCCAAACGTGTAAATGATGTCGGCGGGGCAGATCTCGTATCGCATCGGAAAAAAATCCAGGCCGAAGCCTTTGGCGATCTCCGTGATCTCGTCAATCGCCCGCTCCAGCGCTTTGCGTTCGTCATTGGTCACCGTTCATCCCCCCAGAGTCTTTCTGTTCTGTATATATGTATGGGGAAACGGCGGGAAAAGATGCCAACCCCTCTGCCTGCGAGCAGAGGGGTTGGGTGTCCTGGTATTACGATTCGGTGGCAGGCTTGGGGCTTCTGCGAACGACCCGGGCTTTGCCGTAGAGATTGCCGACAAAGAGGCCGAGCAGTGAAATGGCCAAGGCCACGTAAAACACATGGTCGATGGCGTAGGTGAGCGCCTGTTGCAGCAACGCCAGCATTTGCGGCGGAATCTGTCCGCGCACCTCGGGACTGAGCAGAAGCTGCGGGTTGTTGAATTTCTCCACCTGCGGCGCGAGCGCCGGGGGGACTTGCCGGGCGACCTGTTGCAGTTGTGCCGACAGTTGCTGGTTCATAAACAAGCCCATTACGGTGACGCCCACCGTGCCGCCGATGGAACGGAAGAACTGCAGGCTGGAGGTGGTAACACCGCGCTGGCTGAAATCGACGGCATTTTGCACGGCGACGGTCAGCACCGGGTTCAGCGGCCCCATGCCCAGACCGGCGATGATCATGTAGACGACCACCTGCCACATGGGCGTGGTGACGGTCATTTGCGACAGCAGGTAAAAAGTGGCGGTCAACATGGACATGCCGCACAGCACAAACCCGCGATACGAGATTTTGGTCAGCAACCGGCCGGCGATGATGCTGCTTGCGATCATGGACAGCATCAGCGGTGTCAGGACGTAACCGGCAAGCGACGCGCTGACGCCGATCACCCCCTGGACGTACAGGGGAATGTAGCTGACGGCCCCGAACATCGCTGCCCCGACGAGAAAGCCGAGTATGGTGGAGATGGTGATCACCCGGTTCTGGAACAGGTGAAGCGGCAGGATGGGTTCCGGCACTTTCGTCTCCACGTAGAGAAACCAGGCGGTAAAGATCACGCTGGCAGCGAACAGGCCTATGATTTGCCACGACGCCCAAGGAAATTCTGTTCCGCCCAACACCATCGCCAAAAGCAGGGCGGACATGCCGGCCATCAGAAGAGCCGCTCCCGTGTAGTCGACGTAGCGTTTGCCCGCGCCTCTGGACTCGCGCAGCGCGAAGGCGATGATAATCGCCGCAGCCACGCCGAACGGCAGGTTGATCCAGAACACCCACTCCCAGGACAGATGGTCGGAGATGAAACCGCCAAGCGCCGGACCGCCGACGCTGGCCAACCCGAACACGCTGCCAAACAGGCCCTGTACTTTGCCCCGCTTCTCCGGCGGGAACACATCGCCGATGATAACGATGGCGATCGGCATCAACGCCGCCCCGCCGATCCCCTGGATCGCACGGAACAGGATCAGTTCCGTCATATTGGTGGCGAATCCGCACAGCGCCGACCCGACAATAAACAGTCCAAGTCCGATCTGGTAAATCAGTCGCCGGCCGAACAGGTCCGAGAGTTTGCCAAACAGCGGGACGAAAATCGTCGACGTCAACATGTACGCCGAGAAAATCCAGCTATAATAGGCAAGCCCGCCCAATTCGGCGACGATGCGCGGCATCGCGGTGGAAACGATTGTCGAATCGAGGGCGCCAAGCAGCATGCCAAGCAACAAAGCGATCATGATCAGCCGGACGCGTGGCCCTTGTGTTTGATCGCCGGCAGTCAGTTGGGTCTGCTTTTCCACCAAACTGCTTTCTTCCTGTATGCTTCTGTTTGTCATCGTCGTTTTCTCCTTTCAAAAAAACATGCCATGGTATCGGCGATATGATTGATCGTCGCGGTCATCTGGACCAACGCGTCTTCGTCAAGATCGGCAAACACCGAGGCAGCCAGCGCCAGATAGCGCTCCCGAATCCGCTTGACGCGCTGTTCCCCTTCCTCCGTCAAGGAGACGTAGACGATCCGCCGGTCCTCTGTACTTCGCATCCGCGTCACCAGACGGATTTCCTCCAGCTTATCCGTCATCCCGGTGGCCGCCCCTGCCGTGGTACCGAAGTGTTCGGCGATGTCGGAAATCTTCAACGGACCATGGGACAGAGTGAGCAGCAGGAACACCATCCCCTGCGTCAATCCCTCCTCCTGTGCAATTACGCCAAACATGTGTTTCATCTGGTGTTGCATACGCCGCATGCTGAGCAAGAGTTCCGAGATGCGCGTATGCTGCTGTTGACCGGTACTTTCCATCTTTTTTACCTCCTGCATGTTTATTTATCTATATATTTTATTAACTAAAACATGCACCATTAAACATATCCAAATCCCGCGCAAGAGTCAATCCCCCATCTGCTGGAAAAAAAGCTGGCCCGCAATCAGGCCAGCTTCACATCCGTCCTTTTTGATTTTCTCCCAATGATTACGCGTCCCACCATACCGTTTTTTGCGAAAACGGCGTGCGTTTTCCTTCGCGCTGCGGCATATCCGGATACCCGACGTAGACGAACCCGAGCAACCGGTCGCGTTCGCCAAGTCCGAAAAACGAACGCAATGCCGGTTCATACGTGATCTCGCCGGTGCGCCACACCGTGCCGAGGCCGAGCGCATGCGCGGCCAGCATCATGTTTTGCACGGCGCAGGCAACCGCCTCAATCTCCTCGATCTCGGGGAGATTCGGCTGATCCGACAAGCTGGCCGCAACGGCGATGACCACAGGGGCGCGAAGCGGTTTTTGCCGCTCCCGTTCCAGCCGTTTGTGCGCCTCTTCCGACGTGGAATCGTCCAGTTGTGCGGCGACGATCTGGGCCATCGCCTCGCCGAGACGGTTGCGCGCCTCGCCGGTCAGGACGAAAAACCGCCACGGCTCAGTGTGATGATGGGTAGGCGCCCAGACAGCCGCATCCAGCAAGCGCTCAATCAACTCGCGGGGAGGCATCTTTGATTTGACCACGCCGATGGAACGGCGCCCTTTGATTGCTTGAAAAACGTCCATCGTGTTCTCCCTTCGTTATGTGCTCAACCGCAAAAACTCGTCCACGTCGGCCGTGACGAACTGAACAGCGCTTCGCCAGAAATCGGGCTTGCGGATGTCTTCGCCAAGATGCTTGGACGCCAACTCTTCCACGGTCATCCGGCCGGTGTCGCGCAAAAGGTCAATGTAGCGCTGCTCAAACGCCCGCCCTTCTTCCCGCGCCCGTGCGTACACTCCGGCGCTGAACAGGTAACCGAACGTGTACGGGAAGTTGTAAAACGGTACCGACGTGATGTAAAAGTGCAGCTTGGATGCCCAGAAGTGCGGGTGATAGTCGGCCAGCGCGTCGCGGTACGCCGTTTTTTGCGCCTGGACCATCCGTTCGTTCAGAGTCTCGACGTCCACCAATCCCTGTCTGCGCAGCGCGTAAAACTCCTGCTCAAACAGGAAGCGGGCGTGGATGTTCATGAAAAAGGCGACGGCCCGCTGCAGTTTGTCATCCAGCATGGCGAGGCGCTCCTCGCTCTTTTGCGCCGCCTTGAGCGCAGCGTCGGCCACCAGCATTTCCGCAAACGTCGAGGCGGTTTCCGCCACGTTCATCGCGTAGTTTTGCGCCAGGTAGGGCAGGTTGCCCGTCACGCGCTGATGGAAGCCGTGGCCCAGTTCGTGCGCCAGCGTGGCCACGTTATTTGGCGTCCCCGCGTACGTCATGAAAATGCGCGTCTGATTGCTGGCCGCGAACGTGGTGCAAAAACCTCCCGGCCGCTTGCCCGGACGGTCTTCGGCCTCGATCCACGCCTGTTGGAAGGCGTGTTTCGCAAACGCGGCCATCTGTGGGCTGAAGGTGCCGAACTGCTCCACGATAAACGCGGCCGCTTCGTCATAGCTGATGCGTTTGGAGGCTTTCCCGATCGGTACCGAGACGTCGTGCCAGCCCGGTTTTTTGACGCCGAGCAGCTTCGCTTTTCGCTCCAGATAGCGTAGCAACGGTTCTTTCCCCTCTTCGACCGCGTCCCACATGGCCCGCAGTGTCTCCTCGCTCATGCGGTTGATCGCAAGCGGCTCTTTGAGCACCGAATCCCAACCCCGACGACGGTACAGATTGAGGCGGAAGCCGCCCAAGTGATTGAGAGCCTGTGCGCACAACTCCGCCGCGTCGGCCCACGCCGCTTCCCAGCGTGCGGCCAGGGTGTCGCGCACCGTCCGATCCGGGTCCAACAAGAGATTAGACGCCTGACCCGCCGACAGCTCCACCGTTTTCCCGTCCCGTTCGAACGGGATGCGGATGCGCCCGACGATCACGTCATACAAATCGGACCAGCCATGATAACCGTCCACCGCGAGATCGTTGACCAGGGCTTCTTGCTCGGACGGAAGTTTTTCCTTCGCCCACCGGCGCCGTTCGTCCAGCGGAAACGCGATCGGCTCAAACTTCGGCGCCGTCAGGCAGGACTTCCATACCTCATCCGGTATATCGATCAAGCGTTTGTCCAACAGCGTCATCGCCGACGCATAGGAGGCATGGAGTTGTTTCACCCTGCCGTCCAATTGAATCGCCCGCTGGTCCTTGACGTTTTGTGCCGTCAGACAGCCGGTAAACGACCCCGCTTCTTCCAGCCGCGCGGCCACGTCTTGCACGGCGTTCAGCAAATCCTCCCACGCTCCCACCTGTTTTGCGCGTTGAATCGGTTGCATGTCGGCGATCCAACGGTGCAACTGGCTGATGTCCTTCTCCAACCGATCTAGGTAGGCAGCAAACTGGGCAGAAGCGCTCCCGCCCGGGAAAATGTCGTCCAGATTCCAGCGCTGGGGCAACTGTGTAAACATGTCGGTTCCTCCCGCTCTCCAATTTTGGCAGATTCCGTACGCTTCTATTTTTCACCAATTTGCCGATAAAAACAAGTCTACCGGCAGATAACCCCTTCACTCCCGTGCTTTGTTCGCTTTTTGCCTTTCGCGAAAGCGGCGCACCTTGAGCAAATTACCGCAAAGCCGGTCGTCACACCAGCGGCGTGCCCGGTTGCGGCTTTCGTCAAAAAAGATCCAGCGACAGTCGTCGTTTGCGCATATCTTGATCCGCCGCACGTCTGCTTTGGCCAGCAACTCGGCAAAAGAAGCGGCGATCCGGCTTGTGACCAGATCCCATCCTTCAGCCGACGTCACCTGTTCCAAGCGAAAGCCGCTTGCGCCGCAAACCAGCCGAGAGTGGATGGACATCCGCGCCAGAGCCTGGTTGAGCACTTCGAGATCCGCCAGAGCGACCGGCCGTTCGGCAACCAGCGCCTCCACGATCGAACGCATCCGCTCGCGCAGTTCCCCAAGCGCCGCCCGCGTCTGCGCATCCGGCGGCAGCGGTGCTGTAAGCCCCCACCGCCGCAAGAAATCCTCCAGCCATTCCGGCTTATCCAGACGGTCTTCGCGACGCCCCGAACCTCGCCAGTCGCGCCAATCGCTATTGAGAAAATCGAGACACAAATGTTCCACGGCTCTCCCTCTCTTTTTCCATCCTTGACACCGTCATCCACGATGTGGTAATTTACATGTAACTATCAAAAACGCATTTGTCCGTTACAAACATACGTATTATGATTCATTATAACGCACGCCATCACGCAAACGTATCGGAAAACGGGGAGGGTTGAGGATGAATCGAATCGATCTCTTGCTGCATGAGCTTTCGGTCACCTATGACCGGGAAGACTGGTATCCGCCGCTAAAACAGGCTCTGGAAGGAGTGAGCGCCGCACAGGCCAATTGGCGGCCGGACGGACAGGCCGCCAACACGATTTGGGAGACGGTTCACCACCTGATCTACTACAAAGAACGGCTGCTCCTGCGATTGCTCGGAAACGACCCCGGCCCTGTCGACGAGAACGACGCCACCTTCGCGCCTGGCGACACAGCAGACGAATCCGCCTGGCAAGCCGCGCTGAACCGTCTGGATGCCGTTCAACGGGGTTTGCGCGACGCGCTGGCGGGATTGCCGGACGAGGCGTTTGACCAGCCGATGCCTCAACAGTCGATGGGGACGATGGTAACCAGCATCATTCTCCATGACGCCTATCACACCGGGCAGATTGTCCAACTGCGCAAGCTGCAAGGGTCCTGGCCCGCCCGCCGTTCGTTTTCCTGAAAGTTTTCCTGAAAAAGAGAGCCGATACCTTCCGCGCCAGGTATCGGCTTGTTTCTATTTTTCACCAATCTGCCTGTAAAAACAAGTCCAGTCAAATCCAAGCACCCTGGCGATCCGTTTGGCCACTTTGACACTGGGAATCACGCCGTTTTCGATTTTCGTGTAGTACGACCGCTCAATCTCCGCCAGTTTTGCCACTTTTTCCTGCGTCATGTTTTTTTTTCTGCGAATCTCCACAAGCCACCGGTTCTTGGTCATTTCAAACACCGCCTTGTGATTATCTAAGGCAAGTGTAGCAGTGACGAAGCATCACATTCAATCCCAATATGTGATGTTTTTGGACAAAACTTTTAATGTGATTTTCTGTCACCTATAATAAATGAGAGAGGTGGTCGTCCCATGACTGTAGGTGAGCGATTGAAAAACCTGCGAAAACAAAAAGGACTGTCCCAGCAAGAACTGTCCAGACAGATTGGCATCAACCGTTCCACATATGCTCGCTACGAAACCGACGATAATCAGGCTGACTACGAAACCCTGCAAAAGCTGGCCGACTTTTTCGATACGTCGATCGACTACCTGCTCGGCCGGACGGACGACCAGACCGGACAAAAACGGGGAAACGAGGAAACCTTCTATCCCGACGGAGCACGGGACTTGCAGGCATTGATCCGGGACAACCGCGCGATTCACTTCGGCGGCGAACAACTCCAGCTTGACGAGGAGGAGCAGGCGGAATTGTTGCGTCACATGCGGCTCGCCTGGATGATGATCAAGGAGAAGCGGCAGGAAAAAGCGCTGAAAAAGGCCAACCTCCAACCGCCGCAAAAGCGCGAAAGACAAGACTAATCCATATCCCTCTGACAACAAGCCAGCGGCCTTCCTTTGACCGCTGGTTTTTCGTTTCGTCGTTTTCCTCTTTTCCCATGGTTCACTTGTGCAAATGGTACGGAACGGTGGTGATCACCACATCCTTGTTGCGAAGTAGCCAGGCTCTAAGGAGCAACGCGCTCTGGTTGTGCAGGAGTTGGTGCCACCATTTTCGCGGAATGAACTGCGGCAGGATAATATGGACATGGTCCGGTTTGCCTTCCTTCTCCTCCGCCGCCTGGATGAACCGCGACAGCGGCGCGAGAATGGAGCGGTACGGGCTCTTGAGCGTCACCAGACGGCATGGCGATCCCCATTCTTTCCATTTTTCTTCCATTTTCTGAATCGACTCGTCATCAAAGCCGACGTACACCGCGATGAAGTCCGTCTGCAAGCTTTTCGCGAATGAAATCGTGCTGTTGACCACCCGGTGGATGCCCGACACCAATACGATCGTCACCACACGGTGGGAGCTGGGGCGCACCTCTTTCGGATCGATGCGCAACTCCTTGGCGATCTGGGTGTAATGCCTGCGAACGGCAACGGAAAAAAGAACAAACCCCGGCAACACGATCAGCACAATCCAGGCGCCGTCGACGAATTTGGTGACGGCAAAAATCATCGCGACCAGCGACGTGATGATCGCCCCAACCAGGTTGATCGCAAACTTCACCTGCCAGTACGCCCCTTTTTTTCGCTTCCACAACCGGATCAATCCTACCTGCGCCACGGTAAAGGACAGGAACACCCCGATGGCGTACAGCGGGATCAAAGCGTTGGTTCTGGCGCGAAAGGCGACGATCAAGAGGGAGGCCAATCCGGCCAGCAAGAGGATGCCGTTCGAGTACCCCAGCCTGTCGCCGCGATTGGTCAGTGCGCGCGGCAAATACCCGTCGGCGGCGACAATCGCCGAAAGCTGCGGAAATCCGGTAAAGGTCGAGTTGGCGGCGAGGATCAACACAATAAAGGTCGACCAGATGATCACCTGATACACCATCCCGTGTCCGAAATACTCCTCGGCTAACTGGGACAGCAAGGTATTGCTCGGATTGACGGAGATCCCCTTCACGTACAGGTGGTACGTGAAGCCCAACAAGGTGAACGCGGTGATCAGCCCGAGCGCGATATAAGTCTTGATGGCGCTTCGTTGCTGCGGTTCGCGGAAGATCGGGACCGCGTTGGAGATGGTCTCAATCCCGGTCAGCGCCGAGCAGGCCGAGCTGAACGCCTTGAGGATCAGCAAGACGGTTAACCCTTGCGGAATGGTGCCAAACGGCGGCGTCGACGGCTGGACAAATCCGTGCCGCAGTTCGTCCCCAAACCCGGTCAGGATGAGAAACAGCATACAGGCCATGAATCCGAAGGTCGGCCAGGCAAAGACCAGCGCCGACTCCGTCACTCCGCGCAGGTTGATGAACACCAGGATCAACACGCACAACAAAGCCAGCATCGTCTCGTGCGGCGCCAGCACCGGATAGGCGGAAGCGATCGCGTCCACAGCCGCCGACACCGATACCGCCACGGTCAGAATATAGTCGACCAAAAGCGAGCTGGACGCGATCAGCGACGGCAACGCGTGCGTGAAGTTATCCTTGGCGATCGCATACGCTCCGCCGCCGCTGGGATAGGCGATCACTCCCATGATGTACGACGTGATCAATATCGCCAGCAGCACGATGGTTGAGAGCGTCAGCGGGAGAATCAACCATTTCGCGTTCACGCCGAGCCCGGCCAATTCCGTAATCCCCGACTCGGGACCATACGCCACGGACGAGTACAGGTCGGCGGAGAGGATGGGAAGCGCCAACAGCCAGAACAGTTTGGTGTGTTCGGCTTCCAGTTCCTTCGTGCGCATCGGCCGGCCGATCAGGATGCGTTTCAGACTGCTGAAATTGGTAATCGAAAGCCAGATGGCGACAACCGCCAGCCCAATCAGGACAAATTCCGCCCATTTGAAAATGTGCATGGTCAAACGCTCCTTCATCAAGCCATAAGAACCCTGTCAACCAGTTCCTTCTTCTAAAGATGGTTCCCCCGCTTCCCTTTTGGAATTCAGCGAAGTACGCGGCATGACTCCCCCTATACAGGAAAGGGACGCGGCCGGATCGATCGCTTACAGCGATCAGGGATTCCGGTACGCGTCCCGTCAGTATCAACATGATTTTCGTTTTATTCGTTGAGCGCTTTTGCCAACTCGTTCAGGTTCTTTTTCATGATGCCGAGATAGTCCAGGTTGTTGGCCTTCTCCTCTTCCGTCAACCCTTCAATCGGGTTTAAAACAGCCGTTTTTGCCCCGATTTCCTTGGCTACCGTTTCAGCCACTTTCGGGGAAACCAGTGTTTCAAAGAAGATCGTTTTTACCTGATGCTCTTTGGCGAAATGGACGATCTCCACCAATTCGGACGGAGACGGCTCGACATCGGGGGACAATCCGGCGATCGGGATTTGTTTCACCCCGTAACGTTTTGCCAGATACCCGAATGCCGCATGCTGCGTGACAAATTCTTTTCTTTTTGCCGACGAAAGGGTATCCCGATATTCCTTGTCAAGGGCTTGCAGCTTGGAAATAAACGCGTCGGCATTCTTTTTGTAATCGTCCTTGTGATTGGGATCAGCCTGCTCAAGGGCGGCTTCAATGGTCCTCACCTGTTTCTGGGCGAAAACAGGATCAAGCCAAACGTGCGGGTCCAGATGGTCGTGTTCTTCCTCGATCCCCTCCATCAACGCTATGCCTTGGGAGGCTTCCACTACCTGCAATTTTTCATTGTTTACACTTTTCAAGGTGTCTGCCACCCACGATTCAACGCCGCCGTTGTAAACGAAAACATCTGCTTTTGCGATGGCCTCGATGTCTTTTTGCGTCGGTTCCCAGTCGTGCGGTTCCACCCCGGACGGAATCAAGGCCGTCACATCCGCATGATCACCGGCAATGTTTTTGGCAAAATCATACATGGGGTAAAACGTAGTGATGACTTTGATCTTGTTGTCGGATTTTTGGGCGGCGGTATCCGAAGCCGTCTGAGTGGCCGCGCCGCACCCCGACAACATCAAACCGGAAACGGCCAGCATCGTTACTGATTTCTTGAACAATCGGAGCATCATTCTTCCCTCTCATCCTCAAATCGTAATTATTACGTTTTACACCGCTTAATGATACAATACCTTTGCTTGATTGTAAATAGTAGTTATTCTGATTTAGATGGATTAATATATTCTAAGTACAAGACGCGAGTTGTCCCATGGACTTGAGCCTGAACGATTGGGGGAGTTTCCTTGTTGCTGAAAGTTCGCGGTGTTCTTTTACAATTTGTCGGAGCCTTTCTGATCGGACTCGTCGTTTTTGTGTTGCTGTCCGGCAACCAGAATGGCTTTCTCTCGTTCCGAATACATATTTCCTCACAATGGCTGGATGTAAAAACGATTTTTTTAAGCATCTTGCTGGAAGCCATCCCTTTTGTGCTCCTCGGCGTGTTTTTTTCCGCCTTCATCCAGACGTTTGTCACAGATGAACAAGTCCGTCGTTGGACACCCAAAAATCCCTTGATCGCTCTGCCGTTTGCGGCTTTGCTGGGATTTGTGTTCCCTGTGTGCGAATGTGCGATCATTCCGATCGTTCGGCGATTGATTCACAAAGGGATGCCTGTCTATGTGGGAATCGTCTTCTTGCTGGCAGGCCCTATCATCAATCCGGTCGTCATGACGGCCACCTATACGGCTTTTCAAAAGCAACCTGACATGATGGTCTACCGCAGTGTGTTGGCTCTCATCGTCGCCGTGCTGACCGGTTTGTTCATGTTGGCAGTATTCAAGAAGAACCCGCTGAAAAACGGCGTGGAACATGAACTGCGGCATGAACTTCATCATGCACAAGCCAAGCGCAACACGATCGGTTCCGCCTTTATACACGCCGTCGACGAGTTTTTCGACATGGGCAAGTTTCTGATTTTTGGTGCGCTGGTAAGTTCGATTGTGCAGGTGTACGTCTCCCGCGAAACCCTGACTTCCCTCGGCCAAACGCCGCTGCAAGCGCATCTGGTCATGATGGGGCTGGGATACGTCTTTTCGTTGTGTTCGGAAGCCGACGCATTTATTGCCGCTTCCTTCGCAAGCACATTCAGCAAAAGTTCCCTGCTCGCCTTCCTCGTTTTCGGGCCGATGATCGATTTGAAAAATACACTCATGCTGTTTCATGTGTTTCGCGCTCCGTTTGTTCTCATGCTCATCGCGGTGGTTGCGTCACTGGTGCTCGCCGTTACGCTTTGGTTCCCGTTTTAAAGGAAGGAGGGAAAGGAATGACGGAAAAACAGCATTATTACATTCGTAGCTTTATTTTGTTGGGATTTTCGTTTTTGCTTGCGAAACTGTTGCTGTCGGGAGACATCAACTACTACATCGCTCCCCGATTCCAGGGTTTAACGTATGTCACGCTGGCGATTACGGTCATCCTGAGTGTCTCAAGTTTACGCCAAGCCCTCGCCGGGTCTGCCGATCACGTCTGCGAGTGCGGTGGTACCCACACCTTGTCTTCCAGTGTGTGGAAGTCCGTCGTGATCTACGGGTTGTTCCTGTTGCCTCTGGCATTGGGGTTCTTTTTGCCTGACAAGTTTCTGGGAAGTGCGCTTGCCGAAAAGAAAGGCGTCAACCTGTTGACGGGTGACGCAAAAGCGTTGATGTCAACCAAGCCGGACAAAAAAGAGCCGGTTGAACAACCGAAGACGGATCAGACGAACCCTGCCCCATCCACGAAACAACCCAAACAACTGTCTGACCAGGACATCCGAAAGATGTTTGCGGGGTTTGGCGATTTTTATACAGACACGGCGGTTTCCATGTACAAACAACCGGTAATCAAGCTGGACGACAGCCTGTTCCTGGATGGAACAACGATTCTCGATTTGTTCCAAAAAGAGTTTGCCGGTCACAAACTGGAAACGATGGGCTTTGTCTACCGACAACCGGGGTTTCAGTCGAATGAATTTGTCGTCGCCCGCTTCATGGTTTCTTGTTGCACAGCAGATGCGACGGTTGCCGGTCTGATGGTTCGATCGCCACAGGCAAAAACATACGCAAACGACAGTTGGGTACGAGTGAAAGGCACGTTGCGCCTAAGCTCCTATAACGGCAATGTCACCGCCGGGATATAATTGACCCGGGCGCGCCGAAAAAGAATTGACCCACCCCTTAGCGAATATCTCCCTCTGTGTGAAAACGGCTAATTTTCATCGGAGGGAAGACATCATGCTAAGGAGTGGGATAGTGATATCGT
>JBHGXV010000011.1:0-2204 GCA_041920505.1 Paenibacillaceae bacterium | reverse complement strand
TGTCAAGATCAAAAGAAAGCTCCTCAAAAAAATCAATCGAAAATTCCCCAGTAAGAGTTATTTATACCCCCATAGGGGGCGGAAACATAAACTACTCCTTTGGGTGATCTTCATGCCCTTCTGGTCGGAAGAATCCCGCCTTTTTCTTTTCCTTGATCCGGTAACTTTCCCCCTTGATATTGATTGTGGTGGAATGATGGAGCAAACGATCCAGGATGGCTGTAGCCAGTATAGAGTCTCCAAAGATTTCTCCCCATGAACCATACGACTTGTTGGAAGTCAGGATGATGGAGCCGGTCTCGTATCGTTCGGAGATGATTTGGAAGAAGAAATGGGCTGCCGGTTCGTCCATCTTGCGATAGCCGATCTCATCGATGATCAACAGACGCGGCTTAGTGTACATTCGAATTTTTTGTTTGATCGTATGGTTCTGGTCGGCCTGCTGAAGCGTTTGCACGAGATCATGGGCGGATGTAAAGTACACCGTATACCGCCGCTTAATCGCCTCCAAAGCCAGTGCAACAGCCAAATGCGTTTTCCCCACACCAGGCGGGCCAAGGAAGATCAGATTCTCCTGGTGCTCGATAAACCGAAGGGTCGCCAGATCCCGGATTCGCCGTTCATCGATGGATGGTTGAAAACGAAAGTCGAATTGGTCCAAGGTCTTGTGAAACGGCAAGTTGGCTAGACGTGTCCGGGTCCGGACATAGCGATCCCATTTCGCCGCCAACTCCTCCTGCAGCAGCTTGTCCAGAAATTCCAGATACGATATATTGTGTTTGGAAGCTTCTTCGGCGTGGTGGTGAAGCACCTCGGGAATGCGAGTCCATCCGAACTGGCGGAACGCATCCTCAAGACGTTCTTGCAGCCCAATCATTGGAGCGTCACCGCCTCGTCGAGGAATTGTTCATACACGGATAAGTCTCGTTCAAGCACTTCAGGGGCTGGTCGGTCAACAAGTTTGGGCATTGGGGCAGGAACTCGGTGTTGACCGGCTGGGCGCAGTCCTTCGAAGTGCTTTTTGTTTATAACCAGCTGCCCTTTTTGGACGGCCTTAGGATGTTCAGCGATGAGTGTGTCTCCACTGTAAATCCGGATTCGTCCGTTCTTGTCGTCTTGGACATACACGATTTGCCCCATGAAACGGAAGGGAACGGAGTAACGGTTGGCTTCAAACGATACCAGGCAGTCCGCCGATACCTTCCGAGCATGACGGTCGACGACCGCAAAAGGCGTTGGATTGATGGGTTTTAACCTTTCCTCCTGACAGCGGTCAACCGGTCTGATGTGCGTGGTTCCATGAATCCTCACGTTGGCTACTTGATTCAGCCACTCGCGGGCTTGACGATTCAGATCGTCTAATCCTGTAAATTCCCGAACTCTCGGCCAAAAGTTCTTGCGAACATAACCAATTCCGTTTTCGACCTTCCCTTTGGTACGGGCCCGATAGGGCCGGCAGCTCGTGAGAAGGAAGCCGTGGTGGCTGGCAAATCGGGAAAAACGCTCATTCCAGACGGGATGGCCCTGTTCATCTCTGTGTTTCACGACTGTCTTCATGTTGTCGTACAGCATCACCTCCGTACACCCTCCAAAATACTCAAAAGCCCGCTGGTGACAGCTGATAAGCGTGTCCAATTTCTCGTCTTCGGTGAACTCCAGATACATCATGCGGGAATAGCTGAGGACCATGACAAAGGCATAGAGCCGTTTTTGTTTGCCGTGCCAGTCCACCGTAAACCGTCCCCAATCGACTTGGGCTTGGTATCCGGGATCTGTTTCAAATCGGACGGTGGTTTTGCTGATGACGGTGGGCCGGAACGGTTTCATGAACACTCGCAGGGTAGTAATCCCGCCGGTATAACCTTTGGCCTTGATTTCTTCCAGAATCACTCTGGCATTGAGGCAACCTTCCTCCATTCGACGACGAACGTAGTCCTTGAACGGATCCAACTTGCCGGGACGAATGACCTTTCGCTGATAGGGTTCAGGTCCCTTTTTGTTCAGCCACTTACGAATTGTTTTTCGATCCCTCCCCATTTCCTCTGCAATCCGAGTAATACTCATGCCGCGTTTTTTCATCTCGTGAATCATGTAAAACTCCCCATTCTTTACCATGATTTCTCTCTCCTCCAAGGAGAGAGTTTGCGATGAAAGTGGGGAATTTTCAACCGATTCTATTGGGGATTTTATCGCTGATCCTCACA
>JBHGXV010000025.1:0-109696 GCA_041920505.1 Paenibacillaceae bacterium | reverse complement strand
GTCTAATGGCTTCCGTTTTCATTTCATGTGGATAGCTCTTGAACTTCTGACCCTTTATTGCCATAACAAATGCACCCCCTAGAATTTTCATCGGATAACCAAGGGGGTTTTTCCAATGTCTATTCTAAGGGGTGCACATCAACTTTAGGGGGTGTATTCTTTCTAGCTATTCGGTACTAGAGATTTTTACATATTGACGGTTACGTAATTCCCACAATTCTTTCCACTGTTTGTTTGGATCATGGATATCCGTTTTAAATGAAGTAAAAGATTTTTTATCAGGAGCAAGTTCTATTCTTGTCATATAAAGGTCTTCCCAACTGCGATAGGAAGGAGCCCACACCGCTTCCCACTTACCGTCTTGATATTGAAGTAGATGAACTTCCTGTCCAGCTTTTGATCCCCCATGCTCTAGCAAGACCAAAAGCAGATTGTCAACCGAATCAACCGTCATGACATTTCCCACACAACCCAACCCAAAACTTGCGATAACCACGGGCATCCCCTGCCGAGAGGGATATGTAGCGACTTGATACGCCATGACTCCCCCATATTCATTCTGATCCATATGGATGGGAATGGAACCGTTTGGTATCCTCTTTAGATCGAGCGGATCTTTTGACTGGAAGATGTGAATTGCCTCGCTTAAAAGATATTGGAGGTCTGCTTCGGCTTGTTTTTGCTGAGGGGCTTGGCACGGATTGATTACCGATTCAAAGGGGAGAATTTTGCTCATATCCGGCCTTGCCTTTATTTCCTCCTTTTGCACCTTGCCATCAGGATTTTCAGCTTTGCTCTCACCGCCATGTGCATTTACTCCATTGCCATTAGAACCTTGATGATTTTTCTGCTCGTTAGCAGCGCAAGATGTTAGCATGAAGGCACTCAGAACAAAAACAGACATCAAATAGCTTGTTACTTTCTTCATTACCCACACTTCCTATTTTTCAGTAGCTAACTCTTATTGCCTTGCAACATACAGGACTTTCTGCAATCATGCCTCGAGCGTATTGATTCTTCAGGAGTTTTATAAATATTTAAAAAATTAAACAAAACAAAAGCGCTCTACCCTGATGATATACAAGTGCGGAAGAGACACGAAGGCGAATTGAGGAATGCGCACAAAATAAATGAAATAAGCTGACGCCAGTCGAATACAGGCGTCAGCTTGTGGCCTTCAGGGCCGGAGGATTATTTCGCGTCTACACAATGCGGTCTTGAGTTGTTCAAGCGGTGTCTGCTTACTTATAGATGACGATGCTTTTGGTCGCTTCGTCCCAACCCAGTTTGTACTTCAAGGTGTCCGCGATGAAACGGATCGGCAGCATCGGCATGCCGTCCTTGATCTGAACGGGGACAGGCAGTTTGACAACCGTGTTGTTTACCTTGGCCTGGTTGGAGCCGACCGTGAAATGAATCGTGGTGTTGCCGCTGATCACGTCAGCGGTGCTCTTGTTCCACTTTGTGGTGAGCGAAAGCGCGTCCTTGAAGAACTGCGCCGGAACCAGCGTCGTGTCGTTGTAGGTGTACGGTGCCGCCGCCAGCGTAAAGGTTTTGTTGCTTACGGTATACGACTTCACGTTCAGCTTCAGACGGGGCGCGTTGGCCGGCACAGGCGGCGCGATCGTGACCGGGCGGGCAAACAGCAGATTTTTCTCCGCCGACGTGTAGACACCGATGCTGTACAGGCTGGGGGTTGCAGGCGTCGCAATGTTGGTTCCTTCGCTTACAACCACAGTGACAGGTGTCGCGGCGGCGATATCCTGCGACGGATAGATCACCAGGTTTTGCCCGCGAGCCGCGACGTAGCTCGGAACCAGACCGTTGACAGACACCGTCGAGGCGTTGATCACGCTCGGCACACGGAAGCCGGACGGCAGGGCCAGTTCAAGGAAGTCGCGGTTTTTCAACAGCGGCATGCCCAGTCCCTTGATGCCCACCGTAATCGCGGTTGCAGTCGACGGCGTCGTCTTCGACAGGCTGATCGTCGCCGTGCTGTTGTCCACTGTAGTCGGCGTCGTCACGCTGGTACCGGTGATGGAAAACGACTTGGAGCGGTACGTTTTGCCGCCGATGGTCGTCGCCAGTTGATAGGACGTGCCGGCCGTCTGCGGGTTTTTGATGAAAGCGTTGTAGCTGAAATTGACCTTGACCGTTTTGACTTCACCGAAGCCATACGGAGTCGTCAGGTAGACCTTGTTGCCGGAAACGGCCGCCGTGCGAACCGCCGAGCCGTTGATCTGGACATCGGCAGCATTCATATAAGACGGCAGCATGTCGGCAGAGGGAAATTCCACGGTGACGTATTCGTTGGAACTGAGCCGCTTGTTGCCCAGATCGATATCAAAACTGTAGCTGGAGCGGGCCCCGGCGGTGTTGTCCGACAGGCTCACCGTGTAGTCGGAACTGGAGGTGCCGGAGTCGTCGGTGATTTCAAATGTGTCGGATGTGTAGGTGCGATTGTTGTACTCCACCTCGATGACGTAGTCGTCCGCTTCGTCCGGATTTTGGATGCCGGCGTCCTCGGAAAACTCGATCTTGATGTAATCGTCCCCTTCCACCTCGTCTGGCAGTTTGATCTGCACTTCCTTGCCGCTGATTTTGACCTGATCCGGCTCTTCGTCGTTGATTTCCACGTCACTTTCGTCGATGTCGCTCGGCAGCATGTCGCTGTCCGGGAAGGTCACGTACACCCAGTCACCCGCTTCAAGCTCGTCGCTGCCTCTGAGGTCAAACTCGTTGATCGTGTAGGCCGTCTCTGCGCCGGCCTCGTCGTCGTCGACGTCCACCTCGAAGTCGTCGCTCGACGAACTGTCGTCCCCCTCAATATAGACCGAGTCGCTCTCGTAGGTGGTTTCCTGGGACGTTTTCACTTCCACGTAGTAGGTGTCTTCGTCGTCGGGATTGGTAATCCCGCCGGTGATCTCCACGGTCACTGTGTCGCCTGCCTCCAGGTCGTACGGCACCTTGATCTTGATGGTGTTGTCGTTCTCGTTTACGGAGACACTGTCCGGTTCCTCGTCATTGACGGTGACGCTGTCTACGTCGATCTCATCCGCATCCAGTTCAAAATCACTGTCGAAGCGAATGGTGATATATTCGCCGCTGTCCAGGTCTTCTTCCAGATCAAATTCGATGGTGTAGCCGCTGTCGACACCGGCTTCATTATCATCGGCTTCGACACTCACATAGTCCAAAGCATACGCCTTGGGTACCGCCACGGTCGGCGACGCGGCAAGCGCGCTGATCAGCAAAACCGGAAGTCCTTTTTTCCATGTCTCTTTTTTCATTGGTAACCTCCCGTATCTGTCAAAAAATCTCTGAATCTACACCGATGGTCGTTTCTAAGTTTACCATATCTCCCTACTAGAAGAAATATTTTATCGATTTGTTTGCCAAGATTTCTCAATCAAATCAGGCATATCTGGCTACGATTCCGATCGGTGTTCTATTCTTTTTATGACGGATACGAGAGGAAAACGTTACATGTTGACCGGAATATTTGGGGCAAGATTTGTGCAGGGGGCCGTTTGCGGCTGGTCACCGGCAGGACCCGCGTACACTAGTTCCAGGATGGCCCGGTGTTTGCCTGGGCCGTAGTAATCCGCTTCGGTGTGGCTGTGCCGAAAGCCATACGAGGCCAGCGCCCGCATCGACGGGGTGTTGGTTTCGTTGACCGTAACCAGCACACGGCGCATGCTAGGAAACTGCCGAAGCGCCGCCAGTCTGGCTTCGATCAGCCGCTTGCCGATACCTTGCCCCCGGTACGCTTCTGACACGTTGCTGAACAACAGCCAGCCGGTCGTCTGGTACATGTCGATTCCCGCACAAGCGAAACCGATCATTGTCCCGTCACAGTTCGCCTTGAAAATCAGTTCGGGAAACAGTTCGAAGTATTTTTTCAACTCGTGCAGATTCATCCGATCCGGCATGTTCAACTCCGCCAATTGTATCATGGCGTGAAAATCGCTTCGCTCCGCCAGGGTTATTGTGATCATCGTCATCCGCCGCCTCTCGCGCTGATTGGGACTGACCGGACAAGGGTTACATGAATGGCGGTTCCCACGCCCGCTTGCGCCACCCCACGCTGTGATTCACCACGTTCAGATGGCTGTCCAGGCGCACATCGACACCGAAGGGGAGCGTCCGGTCGTACCAGAAACGCATGTCGCTCCAACGAACTTCATAACCGTCCTGCAGTTCCTTGTACGTCACATGGACGCGCTGGGCGAAGTCGAGAAAGGCGCGAACGCCGTCGATGCCGATCGTGGACTGGATGACCTCGTTGGGGGCGGCATTGGCGTAAACATCCTCCTCAATGATCGTGGCGCCCAGAATGCGGCCGGCGTAAAACCGGTCGCCGGAGTGGACCACGTATCGCCAATGCAGGACATGGAAACTGGGCACCACATGGCAGGCGCCGATCTCCCCGTAGCGGCGGCGCACCCTGTCGACCAGCCAGGCGTGCTGGATCGCCCGCAGCACGAGGTAGATGCCGGTGACGGCGTACGTCCAGACGAACAATCGTGCCGGATCGGCTCCGAGACCAATCCAGACGGCCAGTCCGGTCACGTGAAGCACAAACAGAAACGGTTCAAATATGGACAGGATGTCCAGGTGCATCCATTTTTTCGTAAAGGGCCGCAGGCATTGAACGCCGTATGTGTTCATCAGGTCAAGAAACACGTGAAAGACGACCGCGACACACGTCCACACGTACACATGCTGCCAATCGCCCAGGCAACCAAACGCGGCCGCAAGCGGCAGGCTGATGAGCACTGGCCAGAGAAAGAGGGCGGGAATCGAGTGGGTGATGCCCCGGTGGTGGCGAATGTACCACGCATATCCTCTGATCCGCATCAACGCGTCAAAGTCGGGGGCGTGCGATCCGATCAAGGTTCCAGCCATGACGGCTTGTGCCAAGGCGGGCTTATGGGCCACCACCGGATCGAGATGCGCCAACCCCGCCAACGTCGCTCCAAACAACAGATGGCTCGCTGTATCCATGTCTTCCCTCCTGCTGTCACCGGCAAGCCGCTGTGTGCGATCCTGCGCTGTCACTTGAAACAGAACGATCCTGCTCGCTTTCACTGTAACGCACAGATATTGTCTGCCTGTAAAGCGGCCGTTGAGTCCGTGTAAAAAAACGGCGGCGTCTCCTTTACACAGGAGACGCCGCCGCAAGAAAGGGGCGATCAGTACAGTTTCGTGTCTGGACCAATGTTTTCCAGTTTTTGCTTGACGCTCTGTAGGAAGCGGCCGCAGATCAGGCCGTCCAGCACGCGGTGATCCAGCGACAGGCACAGGTTGACCATCGAGCGGATGGCGATCATGTCGTTAACCACGACCGGCCGTTTGACGATCGACTCGACGCTCAGGATGGCCGCCTGCGGCGCGTTGATGATCGGCGTGGACAGGACGGAGCCGAACGAGCCCGTATTGTTCACGGTAAACGTGCCGCCAGTCATGTCGTCCATCGTCAGTTTGCCGGCGCGGGTGCGGGCGGCCAGATCCTCGATCGCTTTGGCCAGGCCGTAGATCGACTTCTGGTCGGCATCCTTGATCACCGGCACGAACAGCGCGTCTTCGGTCGCCACGGCGATCGAGATGTTGATGTTCTTCTTGACGATGATTTTGTCGCCGGCCCAGGTGGAGTTGAGCATCGGATACTCTTTCAACGCTTCCACGACGGCCTTGATAAAGAACGGCAGGAACGTCAGGTTGACGCCTTCCTTGCGCTTGAATTCGTCTTTCACCTGGTTGCGGAAGTTGACCAGGTTGGTCACGTCCACTTCCACCATCGTCCAGGCGTGCGGCGCATCGTGTTTGCTCTGCACCATCCGGTTGGCGATCGTGCGGCGGATCGGCGAGACCGGAATCACCTGGTCGCCCGCCGCCACCGGGATGTCGTAGCTGACCTGTGCGGCCGGAGCCGACACACTCGTTCCCGCCGGAGCAGCCGACACGGCCGGTTGCGCCAGAGGGGCCGCTTGCGAGGCCGGTGTTTCCGCAGGCACAGCCGCCGGTTGTGCCGGAGCCGCCGACGCCTGGCCGCCCTGTTCGATCACTTTCAGCACGTCCTTGCGGGTGACGCGCCCTTCAGCCCCCGTGCCCACCACGCGGGACAGGTCAATGCCGTGTTCTTGCGCAAGCCGCATCACGGCCGGCGAATACCGTTGCTTGACGCCCGCAGTGCGAGCGGGTGCCGCAGCGCCAGCGACAGCCGCCGGATTCGGCGTGGGGGCGTCGGCTACTGCTGTTGCCGCCGGAGACGCCGCAGAGACGGACGTCGTCGCTGTCCCGGCAGAGACAGCGGCCGATTGCGCCGATTCCGTCTGGGCCCCGCCAGCCGCGCCGCTTTCTTCGATGTAGAGAATCAGCGTGCCGACCGCTACCGTCTCGCCTTCGGGAACGACGATCTCCGTCACCCGGCCGGACACGGTCGAGGGCACTTCCGCGTTTACTTTGTCGGTGGTCACTTCCGCGAGGGGATCGTACTTGTTGACGAAGTCCCCAACCTTGACGAGCCATTTCGATATCGTCCCCTCGGTGACGCTTTCCCCGAGTTGGGGCATGAGCACTTTCGTTGCCATTTCAGGATCCTCCTCTGTTAGAAGTGCGCCAGTTCACGCATCGCTTCCAGCACTTTGTCAGGGTTGAGCATGAAGAATTTCTCCATCGGCGGGCTGTACGGCATCGCCGGAACGTCCGGGCCGCACAGGCGCTTGATCGGCGCATCCAGGTCAAACAGGCAGTGTTCGGCGATAATCGCCGCCACCTCGCCGCCGACGCCGCCTTCCTTGTTGTCCTCGTGGATGATCAGCACTTTGCCCGTTTTGGCCGCCGCTTCCACGATCGCCTCTTTGTCGAGCGGATACAGGGTCCGCAGGTCCAGCACGTGCGCGCTGATGCCTTCCTGAGCCAGCTTTTCCGCCGCCTGCAGGGCGAAGTGCAGGGTGAGCCCGTAGGAGATTACGGTGATGTCGGTTCCTTCCCGCTTCACGTCCGCCTTGCCGATCGGCACCACGTAATCCGTCTCCGGCACCTCGCCTTTGATCAGGCGGTAACAGCGTTTATGTTCAAAGAACAGCACCGGGTCGTCATCGCGGATCGCCGCCTTCAACAGCCCCTTGGCGTCGTACGGGGTGGACGGAACGACCACTTTCAGCCCGGGAACGTTGGTAAACATCGCCTCTACAGACTGGGAGTGGTAGAGCGCGCCGTGGACGCCGCCGCCAAACGGGGCACGGATCGTCACCGGACAATGCCAGTCGTTATTCGAACGGTAGCGCATCTTGGCCGCTTCGCTGACGATCTGGTTAACCGCCGGCATGATGAAGTCGGCAAACTTAATTTCGGCGATCGGGCGCATCCAATCGGCCGCCGCCCCGATCGCCACCCCGGCGATCGCCGACTCCGCCAGGGGCGTGTCGATCACGCGTTCTTCGCCGAACTCATCGATCAGCCCCATCGTCGCGCGGAAGACGCCGCCGCGCACACCGACGTCCTCACCGAGGACAAAGACATTGGGATCGCGGCGCATCTCTTCCCGCATCGCTTGCGTAATCGCCTCAATGTACGAAATCACTGCCATCTCTCGCTTCCCCCTTATTCCCCGTATACGTGTGCGAGCGTCGACTCCGGCGTCGGGTACGGCGCGTTTTCCGCGTACTCGGTCGCCTCGTCCACTTCCGCCTGGACGCGTTCGGCCAACTCTTTTTCCTTGGCGTCGTCCAACAGTCCGACTTCTTTCAGGTAGGCGGCAAAACGGACGATCGGGTCGTTTTTCTTCGCTTCTTCCACTTCCTCGCGCGTGCGGTACGTGCGGTCATCGTCGTCACTGGAGTGGGGGACGAGACGGTAGGTCACCGCTTCGATCAGGGTCGGCCCTTCGCCTTGGCGAGCGCGGTCGACCGCTTCCTTGACGACGCGGTAGGTCTCGATCGGGTCGTTGCCGTCGACGCTGACTCCTTTGAAGCCGTAGCCGATCGCACGGTCAGCCACGCTTTCGCAAGCGAGCTGTTTCTTGAGCGGAACGGAAATCGCGTACTTGTTGTTTTCGCAGAAAAAGATCACCGGGAGCTTGTGCACGCCGGCAAAGTTGGCCCCCTCATGGAAGTCGCCCTGGTTGCTCGACCCTTCGCCGAAAGAGGTGTAGACGACCAGATCCTTGCCTTGCATTCTGCCCGCCAGCGCAATCCCCACCGCGTGCGGCACCTGTGTCGTAACCGGCGAGGAACCGGTCAGGATGTTCCAGCGTTTGCCGCCGAAATGCCCCGGCATCTGCCGCCCGCCGCTGTTCGGATCTTCCGCTTTGGCGAAGGCGGACAACATCACGTGGCGCGCCGTTTGACCGGCGACAAGCACGACGCCCAGGTCGCGGTAGTACGGGCAGAAATAGTCTTTGCCCTTTTCAAAGGCAAACGCCGCTCCCACTTGCGCCGCCTCCTGCCCCTGGCAGGAAATGACGAACGGAACCTTGCCCGCACGGTTCAAAAGCCACTGGCGTTCGTCCAGCTTGCGCGCCAGCAACATGTAATAATACATATCCATCACTTGGGCGTCGGTCAACCCGACCGCCTGATGGCGATTTTGCGTCGAACGTGTCATCTCGTAACGCCCCCTTTTTCACACACTAGGAATGAATGGCCAGGCCGTCGACGGCCAGCGCCGCCTCGGCGATCGCTTCGGACAAGGTGGGATGCGGATGAATGGTGTGGCCGATTTCCCACGGTGTCGCGTCGAGGACGCGGGCCAATCCCGCCTCCGAAATCATGTCCGTCACGTGCGGGCCGATCATGTGTACGCCAAGCAAGTCGTTGGTCCTGGCGTCGACGACCAGTTTGACGAAGCCGTCGTTTTCGCCGTACACCAGCGCCTTGCCCAAGGCCTTGAAGCTGAATTTGCCCACTTTCACCTCGTATCCCTGGCTCTTCGCCTCCGCTTCGGTCAGGCCGACATTGGCCACTTCCGGGCGGCTGTAGGTGCATTTCGGCACCTTGGTGTAGTCGAGCGGGTGCGGATTCAGTCCGGCCATGTGCTCCACCGCGAGAATGCCCTCGTGCGAGGCGACGTGGGCCAGTTGCAATCCACCGATGACGTCGCCGATGGCATAGATGTGGGGTTCGGCGGTCTGGAAGTGTTCGTTGACGACGATCACGCCGCGCTCCACTTTCACCTCTGTCGCCTCCAGGCCCAGGTTTTCCACGTTGGCCTGGCGTCCGACGGAGACGAGCAGTTTCTCAGCGGTGAACGTTTGCGTGTCGCCGCCCACTTCCGCCTGGATGCTTACCTGTCCGCCGCCCTTCTGCAAAGTTTCCGACAGCACCTTGGCGCCGGTAACGACCTTGATCTTGCGCTTTTTCAGGAGGCGGGCCAGTTCTTTGCTGATATCCTCGTCTTCCAAGGGCAGAATCCGATCCGCGTATTCCACCACGGTCACTTCGACGCCGAAGTCGTTTAACAGCGACGCCCATTCGATCCCGATCACGCCGCCGCCGACGACAATCACCGACTTCGGCAGTTCGTTCAACTCTAGCGCTTCGTCGCTGGTGATGACGTACTCCCCGTCAACCGTCAATCCCGGCAATGTGCGCGGACGCGAACCAGTCGCGATCAGCAAAAAGCGGGGAACGATAATCTCCTGCTCGCCGTCGCCCGTTTCCACGCGCACCGCCCCGGCTTGCGGCGAAAAGATGGAGGGTCCCATTACGCGGCCGTACCCGTTGTACACCTTGATTTTGCCTTTGTTCATCAGATACTGGACGCCTTTGTGCAACTGGTCGACAATCGCCTGTTTGCGCGCCTGTACCTGACGGAAATCGTAGCCGATTCCCTCGGCCAGCACACCGAACTTTTCGCTCTCTTTCAACGTGGCGTACACTTCGGCACTGCGCAAGAGCGCTTTCGACGGGATGCAGCCGCGGTGCAGGCAAGTGCCGCCCAATTTGTCCTTTTCGACAACGGCGACGCTCATGCCGAGTTGAGCCGCTCGGATCGCGGCCACATAACCGCCCGTTCCCCCGCCCAGCACGACGAGATCAAATTCTTGGGACATGGTATCGATCTCCTTTACGTTCATTTCCAAATTCAGTATTGCCGAATCCATTGTAACGCACGACGAACAATCTGGATACAATCCCAATCGGATTCATCCGTACCGAGAAAAAATACGGAATATTCAACGGAGTTGCGATGTCGTTTCCCAGCCGCGCGGCAAACCACCTGCCACCCGCCGTTCCGCCGCCGGGCGACGGTTTCGCCCAGGCGGCGTGCAGACGGGTCAGATTAAAGCCTGCGGAGCCCCTGCGAACCAAACGTTACCGGGACAGCACCGATTTGCCGTTTTGCAGGAAGGTTTTGCGCGACTTGGCCACGCTGGCGATCCGCTCTTCCGCCATCCGATCGGCCGCCTTGTACGACGGAATGCCGTCGCGTTCGGCGATTTCATACACGCGCAGAATGTTGTCGTAGATCGTCTCCACTTTTTTCAGCGCACGCTCGCGATTGTAGCCCTGCAGTTCGTCGGCCACGTTGATCAGGCCGCCGGCGTTGATCACGTAGTCCGGCGCGTAGATCAGCCCCATCTCGTGGATGATATCGCCGTGCCGCTCTTCCTTGAGCTGGTTGTTGGCCGCCCCGGCGATCACTTTCGCTTTCAGAACCGGGATCGTGTCATCGTTGATCACCGCGCCCAATGCACACGGAGAGAAGATGTCGCAGTCGACGCCGAAGATTTCGTTCACGCCCACCGCTTTGGCGCCAAAGTCCTGGACCGCGCGGTTGACGTTTTCTTCGTTGATGTCGGTGACGATCAGGTAGGCGCCTTCTTCGTGCAGGTGTTTGCACAGGTTGTAGGCGACGTTACCCACCCCTTGCACCGCGATTACCTTGCCGGACAGATTGTCGCTGCCGAAGGCCAGTTTGGCTGCCGCTTTCATCCCGCGATACACGCCGTAGGCGGTGACCGGCGACGGGTTTCCGCTGGAGCCGAACGCAGGCGACACACCGGTGACGTAGTCGGTCTCCATGTGGATCAGGTCCATGTCGGCTACCGTCGTCCCCACGTCTTCGGCGGTGATGTAGCGGCCATTCAATCCCTGGATAAACCGGCCGAACGCGCGGAACAACTCTTCGCTCTTGTCTTTTTTCGGATCTCCGATGATGACGGTTTTTCCGCCGCCGAGATTGAGACCGGCGGCAGCCGCCTTGTAGGTCATGCCGCGAGCCAGCCGCAGCGCGTCAATGATCGCTTCCTCTTCGGAGTTGTAGGTCCACATCCGGGTGCCGCCGAGAGCAGGGCCCAGTGTCGTATCGTGAATCGCGATGATTGCCTTCAGCCCGGAATTGGCGTCCTGGCAAAACAGCAGTTGTTCGTAATTGTAGCGTTGCAAATAGTCGAAGATTTTCATGGATGATGCCTCCCGTACAAAGTTCTGAATGATTTTTTATCATGTCTTTCCTAGGTTTGCCTGTTGGCTGCCTGGATATGTATTCATGCAAAAGTTGTGCCAAATTGATGAACAAAATGAAAGCGCTTCATTTCGCTCAGGGTGCCGCTTCCGCCCAAAAAAGCAACACGCAATTTTTTGCATGCTCCTGCAAAAGATTGCGTGCAAACGTTTGCGGATTCCTTATTCCGAAGCCTGCTCGATGCCCAGCTTTTCCATTTTGTAATACAGGGTTCTTAACGAGATGCCGAGCCGCTTTGCCGCTTCTGTGCGGTTGCCCCGGCAGGCGGCCAGTTCGCGCTTGATGTGCGCTCGTTCCGCCTCTTCCACCACTTCCTTGAGCGACTTGCCCGACGGGGTTTGCGCCGCCAGACGGAATGCTCCCGACGCGGGGTGGGCTTTTCGTTCCAACGGCGGCAAATGGTCGGGCAAAATCACCTTGTCGCTGATTTTCATGTTAATCATCGCCCGGCCCAGGACGTTCTCCAGCTCGCGCACGTTGCCCGGCCAGTGGTAGGCGCGCAACAATTCGATCGTATCGGGGGCAATCTCTTCCACGTTGCGGCCGAACTCCAGGTTGTACTTGCGCAACAGGTGCATCGACAGGGGCTTGATATCTTCCAGCCGCTGCCGCAAGGGGGGGATGTGGATCGGCACGACATTCAGCCTGTAGTACAAATCCTCGCGGAAACTGCCGTTCTGGATCGCCGACTCCAGGTTGACGTGGGTGGCCGCGATTACACGCACATCGACCGGAATCGCCTTGGTGCCGCCGACGCGGACGATCTCCCGTTCCTGCAGGACGCGCAACAGCTTGGCCTGCATGCTCATCGACAACTCCCCGATTTCGTCGAGAAAAATCGTCCCGCCGCTCGCCTCTTCGAACAGCCCGCGCTTGCCGCCGCGCTTCGCACCGGTAAACGCGCCCTCCTCATAGCCGAACAGTTCGCTCTCCAACAGCGTCTCGGAGATGGCGGCGCAGTTGACGCGGATAAACTGGCTGTACTTGCGCTCACTCGCGTTGTGTATCGCGTGGGCGAACAATTCCTTGCCCGTCCCCGACTCGCCGCGCAAGAGGACCGTCGCCGGGGTGAGCGCCGCTTTTTGCGCCTGTTCCAGCGCCATCTTCATCGGCTCACTCTCGCCGATGATCTCGGCAAACGTGTACTTGGCTTCCAACGTGCGGATGATCCGGCGGGCCTTTTCCAACTCTTCGGTCAACATCTTGAATTCGGAAATATCGTGGATGACGCCGACGCTGCCTTTCAGGACGCCGTCCACCATCACCGGGGCGACGTTGACGATCACGTCCTTGCGCTTCGGACCCAGCTTCATCGGCACGCCGCGCACCGGCTTTTTGGTGTTGAGCACCAGCATGTGCATGCTCTCCCCTTCGGAGATGTCCACCGTCGCCGGCTTGCCGATGACGTCTTCCGGAGTGAGGCCGGTGATCCGGGTGTACGCCGGGTTGATCAACAGGCCGTTCCCCTGGGCGTCCACCACCGAGATCGCCTCGTCGGAGGAGTGGATGATCGCTTGCAGCATGCTTTTCAATTCTTTCAGATCGGTCACTTCTTCGGCGAGGGCCATCACCTCGGTGATGTCGCGGAAGATCGCCACGGCCCCGACCACCTCGCCGGATTCGCTTCGGACCGGTACCCGGTTGGTGATGATGCGCGTCTTGTTGGACAACTCCTGTTCCTGATTCAGCTCCGGCTGTCCGGTTTTGAGCACGATGTGCAGCCTGGTGTTGGGGATCGACGCGGCCGCTTCGGTGCCGATCACGTCTTTGGCCTCGATGCCCATCAACCGCTCGGCCGCCTTGTTGAACAGGGTGATCACGCCCTGGGCATTGACGGCGATAATCGCGTCGTGCGTGGAGTTGAGCATCGTGTCGTACTCCCGCTGACTGTGTGTGAGCCGGTTGATCAGCTCTTCCCGTTCGTTGATCAGCCGCATGATCATGCTGGTAAACGTGCCGGGAATCAGCACGGTTTTGTCCGGCTTGTGGCGCAGGATATCGTCATAGGCGTCGGCGTCGCCGGTCGCCTCCAGGATCATGTCAATCTCCCCGGTCAGGTAGGGCCGAAAGTCGGTTCCGACCTGGATGCCGAGGGTTTTGGCCAGTTGGATGCCCGGGGCGTCTTCACGCTTGTCGACGACCGCCACGACGCGGAATTGCTTCATGTGTTGCAACATCTTCAACAGCATGGTGCCGCCGCGACCGGCTCCGACGATCAACAGCTTGTGCATGTCCTTCCCCCCCTCGTTCTCCTTCTTCATTGTAACGCATTTCGCGTGTTGGACAAGGGAGGAGCCTATGATTTATCATGGAAGATATGCCTTCATGAAGGAAGTGACACACATGCTGGCCGAAAAGCTGATCGCCCTGTTGATCATGGTCTTCCCCGCCGTGATCGCCGGTTACGGCATCAAGCTGATGCGGGACGTGTTTTACCTCTATTTTGATCCGCAGATTCACGCGTTTCTCTGGGGCCGGTTTCTGCTTGGGTTCGTCCTGTTTGCCGTGCCCGTCGCCTTTATCGGCGGGTTTATCCTGCACCACGACCGCAAGCGGAAGCGGGTGCAGCCCCGTTTCACGAAGCAAGAAGCCGACGAGGACAAATGATTACACCCGCCTCCCCCAGCGGTCAAACTGATTCAGCCACGGCACGGATTGAATCACGCGGGAAAACGAGACGCGCTCTGCGGCCGCGTGCAGGGCGGCGAGCACACAGACGACCGCCGTCTTCAGCGGCAGGGAAAGCGTAGCCATCATCGAAAAGCCGACGACGAAGCCGAGATAATTGGCCCCCGCGTCGCCCAGCATGATCTCGCCCCGGGCATCACAGGGAAAAAAGGAGAGCGTCGCGCTCATAACCGGCAAAAACCACAACCACGCTTGATACGTGTAGACAAGCGGCGTGGCCGTCAGCGTGGCGACGCAGATCAGCCAGAACACCTTGAGCGCGCGGCCCGGCCGCAGATCAAACAGATTGATCAGATTGGCCGAAAGCGCCAGCAGCCCGGTGTTGACCGCCGTCTCCGCCCCGCCTTCGGAAACAGCCAGCGCGGTAAGCAGCGCCGTCGCGATGCCGCCCCACGCCTTGAGCAAACCGCTGGTCATGCGTTGCTCATGCACCAGCACCGACAGATGGCCACGGATTCCCTTGATCTGCTTGTCGGTGGAGCGGTCATCCTGCCACCCCCACAACGCCATCGCCACCGATCCGCAGACAAACAGGACGGTCAGACGCCAATCAACCGCGACAACTCCCCACCGCGCCGAGAGAACGGCGACGACGAGCAATGTGACCGTCAGCCAGCCGCACACCAACAGCCCGCCCGCCGTGGGAATCCTCTCTCCCTGCCAGTTGCGCCTGACCAGCCCCCGCTGTTCGAGCAGGCGGATGCCGATGCGATAGGTGAGTCCGCGCAGGGCGACCGGCATCAACAAGGCGATTAGCAACAGGTAAAAGATCGCGTCGTCCATTATAAGCGCTCCTTTGCCTGTTCCCGCCACTTTTGGCCGAGCGCCCGGCTGATGGCGACAAATTCCCGGCCGCGATGCCAAACACCCTGCCAATCGTTCCCCCGCTCCCGATGGGTGAACGCCACCGGCACTTCCATCACGCGGTATCCGGCGCGCAGCGCGTCCACCGTCAACCCCACCTCAATCCCGAACCCGTCATCCAGCTTGCCTAAGGCCGACAGCACCTCTCGCCGGATCGCCCGTTGACCGGACAAGGGGGCCGTCGCCTCAAACCCGGTCAACAGCCGGATGCCCCGCCGCGCCAGCCCTTTCGCCAGCCCGAACCCGGCTTTGCGTGATGGTTGCGGCAGCCGGGCCACAGCCATGTCGCACATGTCGGATGTGACCGGCCGCAACAGGTGAGCTGCCAGGCCCGCGCTTTCGCGCAAATCGCCGTCCAACAGCAACACCACGTCCCCCTCTGCCTTGCTCCATCCCGCCTGAAGCGCGGCTCCTTTTCCCCGCCGCCGCTCCCATCGGATCACCTCGTCCGCCCAGCGTTGGGCCAACCCTGCCGTGTCATCTAGGCTGCCGTCGTCGACGACGATCAGTTGATGGCACGGGACGCGCAGACGAATCGCCTGCAAGGTGTGCACAATCGATTCCGCTTCGTTGTACGCGGGGATGACGACGCTAACGATTTTCTATTTCCCACCTCTGTTCGGCGAAAAGGGTACTGATGTTCTCCAGCAGCCGCTCCATCTGTGCGCCAAATTCGCCGATTTGCCAACTTAGTTCGCTGTTGCCGCGCACGGCTTCGGTGTACGCCTGTTCACTGTCGGTCAGCCGCGATTGCCCCGTCGTTTTGCCGAACAGCATTCCGCTGCCGAACGCCAGAACAACCGTTGCCACCGCCAACAGGTGATAGACCTTCCAGCTAAGCCGAGGCTGGTACAATTGGCTCACTCCCTTGGCGTCGATCAGCCTGGGGCCGATTTTGGTCCGCACCAGAAGCGTGCTGGCCATGCCTTTGCGCCCTTTCTCCAAAAAGTCGATCATGTTGGTGTGCGCCCCGATGGTCACGATCAGTTTTGCCTGTTCTTCGTAGGCCAGCAGCATCGCCACGTCTTCGCTGGTTCCGGGGGCGGGCAGCACATGGCAGGGAATACCCAGTTCCCGCACTCTTTGCTCTCCCGGCGCATCGCCATCGGGATAGGCGTGCACCACCACTTCCGCCCCGCAACACAGCGCCCGGTCGGAGACGCTGTCCATGTCGCCGACGATCAAGTCGGGGACATAGCCCTGTTCCAGCAAGGCGTCCGCCCCGCCGTCGACGGCGATCAGCACCGGCCGGTACTCGCGGATGTAGGAGGCGAGCATGCGCAAGTCTTGGCGGTAGTGCTTGCCGCGCGACACCAGCACCACATGCCGGCCGACGATCTGCGTGGAAAGCGGCAATTTGCCAAGCGGCTTGAGAAACAGGTTTTTCTCTTTGCTGGCAGTCATCAGGGTATTGTCGATAAACTGCGACAGCGTCTGATCAAGACGCCGCGTGGCCTCCCGCCATTTCGCGTGCACTTCGGCCATGGAGAGGGAACGAACGGCGGCAATCTCTCGCCACTCGTCACCCATGCGGACCCGCAGCCGTCCGTCCCCGAGAACAGCGGGCGTTCCGTCGGGCAGTTGCATCAGCCGCTCGCGGGCGTCCTCCGCCGCTTCATACAAGGGCACCCCCGCTTCCATGAGCCGCTTTGCGCCCAGTGCCGGGTACGCGCCGGTCAAGAACGGCGCGGTGTTGATCACCGCCTGCACCCGCGCCCGCAGCAGGGATTCGGCCGCCACTTCGTCCACGTCCGCATGACACAGAATCGCCACCTGCCCCGGACAAGCCCGCTGGCACAGCCGCTTGGTCCGCTCGTCCACGACCAGCGTCGCCACCCCGCACGAGGCGCCGGCCCGCTTTTGTCTTAGCACCGCACCCACCTCCACGCATAGTATGGCAAGGATTGCCGGCACTCATGCGCATAACAAAAAAGACCGCGCATACGCACGGTCTTTTGCATCCAATCGTTCCGAACCGACATCAATGGGCCGCTTGCGTGGCGAAATAGATGATCAAGCCGTCGGCAAGCAGGAAGACAGCGAGGGAAATCAGGCCGAACACTACGGCAAAGGTATTCTTGAACTTCGCGGAACGATACACGCCCGCCGCGATAAAAATCGTCATGATGAACATGATAATGTCAAAAAGATTCACGTTCGACAACTCCTTTTTTTGGATATAAACGTCCTGGATATACAATGGCACTTCCCATTATATAGATTACCCAGAAGCGAAACAAGACATATCCCAATTTGTGACAAACGATTTCACAATTTGCCGCCATTCTGTTGCATCCACTCGTAACCGTTGATCACCACATCCAGCTTGCCGGAGTGCGGGTCGATGAGCAACCCGTGCACCGGAATTTTGGGCGGCAGCAACGGATGGTTTTTGATCATTTCCACACTGCTTTTGACGCCTTCCGAGGGGTGGGAGAAGCCTTGCAGCCACGAGGTCATGTCAATGCCGGCGTGTTTGAGCATGTCGATGTGCTCCTGCGGGATGCCCTTGTCCACCGCCTTGCCAAGCAGTTTGTGCGGATTGATTCCGGTCATCCCGCAATCGTAGTGGCCGACGACGCACACCTCCTCGGCGTTGAGCTCGTAGATCGCCACCAGAATGCTGCGCATGATGCTGCCAAACGGGTGGGACACGATGGCGCCCGCGTTTTTCACCAGCTTGAAGTCGCCGTTTTTCAGGTTCATCGCGCGCGGCAACAGTTCGACCAGCCTCGTATCCATACAAGAGAGGATGACGAGCCCTTTGTTGGGAAATTTGGTCGTCTCGTACTTTTCGTACGCTTTGCTTTCCACAAACTCCTTGTTGTACCGCAAAATCTCGTCGAGTCTGCCCATGGTTGTCACTCCTCGTCTCGTTCTCTTCTTAATCATACCCCATTTTGGCGAAAGGGCAATGAAACCAGACATCCCCTGCAGGAAAACCTGTGCAGGGGATGCGTACTTGGGTCTTAGCCGATGCATTTCTGGGCGGTGTCGTGCCCGTCGCGGATGGGATTGTCGCGATGGGCCTTCTGCCGGTACATGTCGTCGTCGGCGACCCGAACCAGGTCATTCAGTTGTTTCGCGTCCGTCGGATAGACCGCCATGCCAATGGAAGTGGAGACATTCACGCCCATCCGCCCGGACAGTGTGTGCAACTCTTCCTCGATTTGGCCGACCACCTTCCCCGCTGTTTTCCGCCCGGTACAGGGAAGCAACACCAGAAATTCGTCTCCCCCCCAGCGAGCAACAACGTCCCGTTTCCTTGTTTTATTTTTCAGAACATTCGCGATACTTTCCAGCACCCGGTCACCAAACTCGTGGCCGTGCGTATCGTTTACGGTCTTGAAGTGATTGGCGTCAATCATGAGCACGCATAAAGGTTTGCGCTGTCTTCTCGCCTCAGCCTGGAGCTTGGGAAAGGCGGTGTATACGTAACGGCGATTGTAGGTATGGGTCAACGCGTCCTTGGTGGCATAAAAGATGGCTTCGTCATACTTCTTGCCGATGCGCCAACCGAGCAAGGCACAGCAACCGGCCAGTCCGACAAACGAGCAAACGCCCGGCCCGTCGGCGACGGATGTGCCGTACAGAAGACAGTTGCGAATCTCCCAGAGAAGGAGACTGACAGAAACGACAAGCAAGGAAACAATCCTTCCGGTATATCCCATCGCTCTACCGTCCTTTGCGTCACACAAAAAGTAGTCACGTACCACCGGTATTATACCAAAAAATGTTTGTGCTGGATACGATTTTTTCAATTCGTCCACACATTTGCCTCGGCGAGAGTGGTTGGTCTTTATGTTTGTAAGATGTAGTCTGCGCCCGGTTTCTTGACTAGTTTGGAGATACCGTCTGGATAATAGGGCATGAGTCTGTCCGCTTCCTCGATCTCCACCCATTTTACTTTTACAATCTTTTCATCCTTGGGGATTTCTTTCGGGGTATTCACGATCTCTCCGCGAAAGGTTATGAAATATACATGTTCTTGATTCATAAAGGCTTCATTTACTGCAACGATTTCCCCAACCGTTACGGTATATCCCGTCTCCTCCATTACTTCTCGTATCGCAGCCTCTTGTAACGTCTCGCCTTGTTCTACGGCACCTCCTGGCAAACTCCAGGTTTGGTTTTGATTGAAAACCATCAATATTTTGTTTTTCTCCTGATCAAACAAGAGGGTATATACAACATCAACTCGTTTCAGACTCATACATCAATCTCCCTTTGTCTTTCGTCATGCATGGAAGTGTTGAGGGATCAGGTGATGAAACCCGTTCAACAGATTTGTAACTGCGCATATAGCCCCATTTACTTCTTTGATTGTAAGGAAACGATAACCTTTCCTTGCTTCGTCTGCAAATAATTTTCATCGTAGAGAAACCCCCTGTACGATATACCGTTGACCCCCAATATTTATCTCGTCACCCGACTTATACGTTTTCTTCGCTCGGCCTTCTCCTATGATCAAGTAGGCAATCTTTCCAGTCGTTTTATCCGCTTCAAATCCCCACTTGGTTCCGTCCGCCGAATGGGCAGGAAGCGGAACTTCAACCTCATTAGGCAAGGAATTCTGTTGACTGCATCCGGTCATGATAATCAAGAATATCAATATGATCATAACTTTTGCATAATACTCCTCCTGACGAGACAAACAATCACGAACCGTATGATTGAAACCGAGCAATCGTTCTGAAGAATGAGGGTTTTACAGAAAAAATCCCCGTTCAGCCGTTTGGAAGGAAACGGACAAACAGGGACACGGGGGGTGCTGACGGGGATTAGCTGATCTTCGCCTCGATCCTGAGCTTATCCGCCACCATGGCGATGAACTCGGAGTTGGTGGGCTTGGCCTTGGTGATGGAAATGGTGTAGCCGAACAGGTTGGAGATGGAATCCAGGTTGCCTCGCGACCAGGCCACCTCGATGGCGTGGCGGATGGCTCGCTCGACGCGGCTCGCCGTGGTGTTGAACTTTTTGGCGATGTCGGGATAAAGCACCTTGGTGATCGAACCCAGCAGCTCCACGTCGTTGTACACCATCGTGATCGCTTCCCGCAGGTAGAGGTAGCCCTTGATGTGAGCGGGGACGCCGATCTCGTGAATGATGTTGGTGATGCTCGCGTCCAGGTTGCGGCCTTTCGCCAGACTGTGCGGCTTGAGCGCGGAGACGACGGTCGGCTTGGCCGTTCCGGTCATCTGCCGGATGCGCTGGACGAGCACTTCCATGTCAAACGGTTTCAATATGTAATAACTCGCTCCCAGTTCGACCGCCTTTTTGGTGATTTCTTCCTGGCCGAAAGCGGTGAGCATAATGATTTTCGGTTGCGGCGACAACCGCATCGCCTGCATGTGCTCAAGGACGGCTAACCCGTCAAGGTGGGGCATAATAATGTCCAGGATGATGACATCAGGCACGCGTTCTTCCAGGATTTTCAGCACGTCGTTGCCGTTGTAGGCCAGGCCTACCACATGCATGTCGCCCTGATTGTTGATGTACTCCTCCAGTAGACTCACGAATTCCCGATTATCATCCGCCAAAACAACGTCGATCCTGCTCAAAGTCGTTCCTCCTTATACCTCTGGTCGTCTTTTTGTACCTTCCGCCTCTATCTTATGTTTACGTCGGTTTTGTCTGAGAGTTCAATTCGACAAGCGATTTGCAGTTCCTGCCAATGGCGAAAATTTGAATGATTTTTCCGATATTTCGACAAAAAACCCAAAGCGATCAGCTCGCCTTGGGTTGCGGTTTGGGCTTGACGTATAGTCCGGCGTCCTGCAACATCCATTCGATGAAGCAGCCGTAGCCGCTGGTGGGATCGTTGACAAAGACGTGGGTAACCGCACCGGCCAGCTTGCCGTTCTGGATGATCGGGCTGCCGCTCATGCCTTGCACGATGCCGCCGGTCTTTTCCAACAGCCGTTTGTCGGTGATCTTGATGATCATCCCTTTGGTGGCCGGAAAGTGTTGTTTGACCACGTTGACGATTTCGATGTCAAACGCCTCCACCTTCTGACCATCCACGACCGTCAGGATTTTGGCCGGCCCTTCCTTTACCTGTTCGGCCAAGGCCACCTGAATCGGTTGGCTGTAGATGCTGCGTTTGGGCTCCGCCTTCATCTTGCCGAAGATCCCGAACGGGGTGTTTCGCGTAATCGACCCCAAGACTTCGCTTTCATTATAAAAGCGGGCAAACTTTTCACCTGGATTGCCGCTTTGCCCTTTTTCGATCGACGTGACACTGGCCTGCACAATATGACCGTCGCCGACGACGATGGGCTGTCCGGTGTCCACATCGGAAATCACGTGCCCCAGCGCTCCGTACGATCTGGTCTGTGGTTCGTAAAAGGTAAGCGTTCCGACGCCCGCCGCCGAGTCGCGAATGTACAGCCCCATCCGGTACTCGCGGTCCTTGACGTCCTTGGCCGGTGTCAGCGTAAGAGTGACTTTTTCTTTCCCCCGCACCACCAATAGCTGGATGGGTTCGTTTTTTTGCCCTGCCTCGTTTACCATTCGCTTGACGTCGTTCATGTCGTTGATGAAGTAATCGTTCATCTTGATGATCGAGTCGCCTACATGCACGCCTGCTTTTTCGCCGGGAGAGAATTTCTCCTTCCCGGTGTCGACCAGGTGATGGCCGACGACCAGCACGCCTGCGGTTTGCAGTTTCACCCCGATGGATTGTCCGCCGGGGAAGACGCGAAGATCTGGCAGGACGTTTACTTTCCATTCCTTGAGCGGGATGTTTCGCCACTTCAGTTCCAGTCTGGCTTCGCCCGTCTTTCGCGGCTGCACCGAGACCGGCTTGCTCAAATCGACGCTGACTTCGCGCGCCTTGGTTCCATTCACGTGGAGAATGTCGGGGTTGCTGTTGATCAGTGTGCCCATAACCGGCATGGAAACCTGCAGTTGTTGCCACGACCCTGCAAACATGCGCAATTCGTTAGGCAGGGACGTCATGTTGTGAAACGGAGTGGAACTTACGATCAACGCGGTGATGAGCAAAAGAAGACTTCCTATCCATTTTCGTTTCTGTTGACGGATCACCAGCAATCACTCCTGCTTCCCTACCTACACCTATTGCTGCACCTCCACCTTACCGTATCTATAATGTTGCCGGGGCCTGTGCGGATTATAACAAGAAAAAAGCTGTCAAGCCAGGCTGACAGCTTTGCGTTGTTTTCCCAACAGAATCATCTCGCGGGCGTGTTCCTTGGTCTTGTCGGTTACTTCCGCGCCGCCGAGCATCCGCGCCAATTCGACGACGCGCGCCTCTTCGTCAAGCAGGCGGACGTTGGTCATCGTCTCGTCCTCGTTCATTTCCTTTTGGATCAGGAAATGGGCGTCGGCGAGCGAAGCCACTTGCGGCAGGTGGGTAATGCACAGCACCTGTCTGTGTTGCGCGACGCGGGCCAGTTTTTCGGCGATCGCCTGGGCGGCCCGGCCGCTGACGCCGGTGTCCACCTCGTCAAAAATCAGCGTTTGCACGTCGTCGGTGGTCGCCAAAATCGTCTGAATCGCCAGCATCACGCGGGAGAGCTCCCCGCCGGAGGCGATTTTGGCCAGCGGACGCAGCGGTTCGCCCGGGTTGGGGGCGATGAGGAATTCGACGCGGTCCATGCCGGTCGCGTCCACATGCCGCTTGATCCCTTCCACCTCGATGCCTTGTTCGTCCGGCACCTGGCTTACCTCGATGGCGAAGCGCGCGCGCTCCATGTGCAGATCGCGCAACTGCTGCTCGATCGCTTCGGCCAGCTTATGAGCCAGTTCGCGCCTGAGCACGCTCAACTCCAGGGCTTCGACGGCCAAGTCTGCGGCCAACTCCTGGCAACGCGCTTCCAGTTGCTGCAACCGGTCGTCGTAATGGCGGATTTCGTCCAGTTCGTCCTGAATCGTGGCTGCGTATTCGAGAATCTCGTCAACGTTTTTGCCGTACTTGCGCTTAAGGCTCTGGATGAGATCGAGACGCCGTTCCACCTCAGCCAACTCGTCGGGGTGAAACTCCAGCGTCTCCTTCACCTGCCGCAGGCTGTGCAGCACGTCTTCCACCTGATAGTAGGCGGATTGCAGCGTTTCCACAAGCGGACCGATCTGTTCGTCGTACTGGGCCACCCGCTCCAGTTCGCTCACCGCGTGCCCGAGCCAGTCGAGGCCGCGCTGGTCGCCGGACAGGGACTGGTAGGCGCCGCGCAGCCCGGCAAACACTTTTTCCACATGGGCCCATTTTTTCCGCTGGGCCAACAGTTTTTCGTCCTCGCCCGGCTGCAGGGCCGCCGCCTCGATCTCATTCAACTGGTAGGTCAACAGATCGATCCGTTGCATCAGTTCCCGCTCGTTTTTGGCCATGCGCTCCCAGTCCTGTCTGGTTTTACGGTAAGCCGCGTACAGGGAGGCATACTCTTGCCTGGCCGTCTTCAGGCGTTCGTCCCCGTAGGCGTCCAGCCAGCCGATGTGCTTGTCCGCCTGCATCAGCGCGTGAGTGTCGTGCTGTCCATGCACAAAGACCAGCCACGGCCCCAGTTCGCGCAACATGGCCAGCGTGACCAGTTGGCCGTTGATCCGGATGATGCTTTTGCCCGCAAGCGAGATGTCGCGGCGAACGATCAGCGTGCCGTCAGGCTCCGTCTGCAGGCCGAACCGTTCACAGATGGCAAATGCCGGGTGTCCCTGAGGGAGTTCAAACAGCCCCTCCACCTCGGCCCGCTTCTCGCCGTACCGGACGAAATCGGCCGATCCCCGCTCGCCGAGCAACAGTCCCAACGCGTCAATAATAATCGACTTGCCTGCGCCGGTCTCCCCGGTCAGGATGTTCAGCCCGCGGCGAAACGGAATGGTCACCTCTTTAATAATCGCGAAATTGCGAATGGTAAGCTCCACCAGCATGCCAACACCCCCTCACAGCATGTCCAAAAACCGCTGTGTCACTTCCTGCGAATTGTCTTTGGAACGGCAGATGATCAGGATAGTGTCGTCGCCGCAGATCGTCCCCATCACTTCCGGCCACTGCAGGTTGTCGATCAGGGCGCCGACCGCGTTGGCGTTGCCCGGCATGGTTTTCATCACGATCAGATTGTCGGCGTAGTCGATGCTGACAAAACTGTCCACCAGCACCCGCTTGATCTTTTGCAGCGGGTTGAACTTCTGGTCGGCGGGCAGCGAGTATTTATACCGGCCGTCCGCCATCGGCACTTTCACCAGATGCAGTTCCTTGATGTCGCGGGAGACCGTCGCCTGGGTCACGTTGTACCCGGCTTCGCGCAGCCTCTCGACCAGTTCGTCCTGCGTCTCGATCTCGTGGTTGGCGATGATTTCACGAATCTTGATATGGCGTTGTCCCTTGTTCATGTCGTATTACTCCCATTCACCCTGTAGTTTCTTGCGAATCACGTCAAAAAAGTTTCCTTCTTCCCATTTGATCAGCGGCGTGACATGGGGAGAACGGCGGATGTGAATCTCGTCTCTCCCTTCCAGCCGGTAGCCGAATTGACCGTCGACCGACAACCCCATCTCCTTGTGAACCGCATCCACTTCGATGCGGATCAGTTGGTCGGCGGAAAAGACCATCGGGCGGGCGGTCAGCGAGTGGGGGGCAACCGGGGTCAAGAGCAGCATGTCCACATTGGGCGCGACGATCGGCCCGCCCGCCGAGAGCGAATAGGCGGTGGACCCGGTCGGACTGGCGACGATCACGCCGTCGCCGCTGAAGGTGGCCACGTACTGGTCGTCAAGGTAGACCGCGCACTGGATGATCCGGCAAAACGAACCCTTCGCGATCACGATGTCGTTCATCGCCGTGTAGGTGGCGAGCAGTTCTCCGCCGCGCAACAGCTTCGCCTCCAGCATCGTGCGTTCCTCGATCCGGTAGCGGCCGGACAGCAGGTTGTCGACGGCAAGCGGCAGGTTGTCCGGTTCCGCTTCGGACAAAAAGCCGAGCGTTCCGAGATTGATGCCCAACAGCGGAAGCGAGCAACCCGCCAACTGGCGCGTCACGCGAAGCAGGGTGCCGTCTCCGCCAAGCACGCAGACCAGGTCGGCCCGCCCGGCAAAGGCGTCCAGCGGACAAGCCAGATCCAGCCGGCCCAGATCGGGGGCAATGCTCTCCTCGATCAGGACACGGGCTCCCTTTTCTTCCAGAAGGTATAACAGCTCGCGCGCCACGATGCGCGCTTCCGGCTTGCCTTTGTTGGCGACAATCGCAATCGTCTTCACAGCGCCACCCCAAACGTACAAGTTGAATCCTTATACAAGTATACATCGATTTTTGCATAAAGAAAACCCGGCCTCCGCCACGTCTGATGACAATGGAATGTTGGTGGGAAACATGGACCCGCATAAAAAAAGCCTCCACTCGCTCATAAGGCGAATGGAGGCTTTTATCCCGGTGTCAACCCAGCTCGGCGTGGGCGGTTTGTACGACGGAGGCAATCTGCGCCTCGACGGAGGCCGCATCCAGCGCGACCGGCTCGTCCTGTTTTTCCGCGTACAGCAAAAATTCGATGTTGCCCTCGCCGCCGGTGATCGGCGAATGGCTGAGACCTTTGACCGCAAACCCGAGCGACGCGGCATACCCGGCGATGCCCAAAAGCACGTCGCGGTGTATCTGCGGATCGCGGACGATGCCGTTCTTGCCGACATTCTCCTTGCCAGCCTCAAACTGCGGCTTGACGAGGGCAATCACCTCGCCGCCTGTTTTGAGGAAGCGGTACAGCACCGGAAAAATGATCCGCAACGAGATAAACGAGACGTCAATCGTGGCCGCGTCCGGTTTTTCGTAAGCGAAGGCGTCCGGGTCCATATGGCGGAAGTTGGTTCGCTCCATCACCACCACCCGCTCGTCCTGGCGCAGTGACCAGGCGAGTTGCCCGTAGCCCACGTCGATGGCGTACACCAGCCGCGCTCCGTGCTTGAGAGCGCAGTCGGTAAAGCCGCCGGTGGACGCGCCGATGTCCATGACCACCTTGCCGGTCAGGTCGATGCCAAACGTTTTCAACGCTTTTTCCAGCTTCAGGCCGCCTCGGCTTACGTACGGATGAACCTCGCCTTTTACCGTGATCGCCACGTCTTCGGGAAACTTGGTTCCCGGCTTGTCGCAGCGATCGCCGGCGGCCTGCACCAGGCCGGCCATGATCGCCGCCTTGGCTTTTTCCCGGGTGTCAAAATACCCTTTTGTCACCAGCAATACGTCCAATCGTTCCTTTTTCATCGTCACGCCCTCTGTTTGCTCGCGGGAATCAAGGCACGGACACGCGCGGCGATCCTCTCCGGAGTAAGCCCGGTCTCGATCCGCTGTTCCTTGACGCTGCCGTGCTCAACGAAGTAGTCGGGAACGCCGATCGGCTCGACCACCATGTCGTGGAAGCCGTTTTGCGCGTAAAATTCCAGGACGGCGCTGCCGAATCCGCCCATCACCGATCCTTCCTCCACGGTAACGATGCGGTAGCCTTCTTTGGCCAGATTGAGCAGCAATTCTTCGTCGAGCGGCTTGCAGAAGCGGGCGTTGACCAGCATCGGCTGGATGCCCCCCGTATGCAAGAGCTCCACCGCTTGTTCCGCCAGTTCAAAGACGTGGCCAAACGACAGGATGGCGACGTGCTTGCCGGGGCGGACCACCTCCGCCTTGCCGATCGAAAGCACCTTCAGTTCGGCATCCATCTTCACGCCCCGCCCGTTGCCGCGCGGATAGCGGAAGGCAATCGGCCCGTCGTCGTACGCGATCGCGGTTTTCATCATGTGCTGCATCTCGTTTTCGTCTTTTGGCGCCATGATCACCATGTTGGGGATGGCCCGCATGAAGGCGATGTCGTACACGCCCTGATGCGTCTCTCCGTCCGCCCCCACCAAACCGGCGCGGTCGACGGCAAAAATGACGTTTAGTTTCTGCCGGGCGACATCGTGAATCAACTGGTCGTACGCCCGCTGCAAAAACGTCGAATAGACGGCGAACACCGGTTTCAGGCCCTGGGTGGCAAGTCCGGCGCAAAAGGTACAGGCGTGCTGTTCGGCGATGCCGACGTCAAACATCCGCTCCGGAAAGACCTCGGCGTATTTGACCAGCCCGGAACCGCCCGGCATCGCCGGAGTGACGGCGACAATCCGCGGGTCCTCCTTGGTCAGCCGGATCAACGTGTCGGCAAACACGCTGGTGTAGGCGGGCGCCGCAGATTTGGCCGCGTTTTCTTCGCCGGATTCGATCTTGTAGGTGCCCACCCCGTGCCATTTCATCGAGTCGGCCTCGGCCGGCGGGTAGCCCTTGCCTTTTTTCGTGATCGCGTGCACCAGCACCGGGCCGGTCGTGTGGGCGGCCGTGCGCAGGGAATCGATCAACAAGTCCAGATTGTGCCCGTCGATCGGGCCGATGTAGGTAAAGCCCAACTCTTCAAACAACACGCCGGAGACGAGCAGGTACTTCATGCTGTCCTTCAGCCGCTCGGCAAGGTGGGCCAGCCGGTCGCCCACAGCCGGAATCGATTTCAACAGATGCTCCAGTTCGTCCTTGGCCCGGCGGTAGTTGTGCGCGGTGCGCAGTTTGCCCAGGTAGTTGTGCAGGGCGCCGACGTTGGGCGCGATCGACATCTCGTTGTCGTTCAACACCACGATCACCGATTTTTTCTCGTGACCGATGTGGTTCAGCGCTTCAAAGGCCATCCCGCCGGTCAGCGCACCGTCGCCGATGACGGCCACGACGTGGTTTTTCTCCCCTTTGAGGTCGCGCGCGGTCGCCATGCCCATCGCGGCCGACAGCGACGTACTGCTGTGCCCTGTCTCCCAGACGTCGTGCGGGCTTTCGCTCATCTTGGGAAAGCCGCACAAGCCTTTGTACTGCCGCAGCGTGGGAAACTGTTCCTTGCGGCCGGTCAGAATTTTATGCACGTACGCCTGATGGCCCACGTCCCAGATAAGCTTGTCTGACGGACTGTTAAAAATATAGTGGAGCGCAAGCGTCAACTCGACGACCCCGAGATTGGGGGCGAGGTGACCGCCCGTTTTGGCCAACTGCTCCACGAGAAACTGGCGGATTTCCCCTGCCAGTTGTTGCAATTGCGGTATGGACATCTTTTTGACATCGTTCGGGTTATGAATGCGTTCCAGCAACATGGCTAACCCCTCTTTCACCAGGTATCCCGGATACCGACCCGTCGTTTTGGCGTATCTCCGCCTCTGGCGGAAACGCTTGATTTATTATAATAGACTCCGGCGGAAAACTCCACTTTTTTGAAACCCGTCCGGCGCAAGCAAAAAACGCATCGCCTCAAGCCTGCGGCGATGCGTCAGCCAATCGGTTCACGAGGTTCGCTCCATCACATAGTCGGCCAGCGAAAGCAACGCGGAGTTGCCGAGGCTGGCCGCGACAAGTACCTGTTTGGCCTCGTCGATGAGGGTGCGCAGCCGTTCTTTTGATTCATCCAGTCCCAACAGCGCGGGGTAGGTGGCTTTTTTCCGGTCGGCATCGCTGCCAACGGCTTTTCCCAGCACGGCCGCGTCTCCCACGACGTTGAGAATGTCATCCTGGATCTGAAAGGCGAGCCCGATGCGCACGCCGTAGTCGGTCAACGCCTGCAACTGTGCCTCGCTGGCCTCGGCGAGATACCCGCCGCCGCGCAGCGCGGCCACCAACAAGGCACCGGTCTTGCGCCGGTGGATCGACTCAAGGGCTTCAAGCGACAACGCTTGCCCCTCCCCCTCGATGTCGTCCATCTGGCCTCCCACCATTCCGGCGGCGCCAGCGCTTTGCGCCAATGTGGCAATCAGGCGGACGACCGTTTCCGGCTTTACCTGCGGATGGTCGCGGTACGCTTCCGCGATCAGGCCGAAGGCGCGGGTCAACAGCGCGTCCCCCGCGAGAATCGCCGTCGCTTCGCCGAACACCTTGTGATTGGTCGGCTTGCCCCGGCGCAAATCGTCGTCGTCCATCGCCGGCAGATCGTCGTGGATCAGCGAATAGGTGTGGATCATCTCCAGAGCGACAGCGTAGGGGATCCCCCGCTCCGACGGTTGCCCCAAGGCCTCCAGCGCGGCCAGGACCAGCACCGGCCGGAGCCGCTTGCCGCCGGCCATCAACGAGTACGACATCGATTCGCGCAGCTTGTCCGGCACCCCGGCCACCTCCAGCGCGGGGAGCAGGTGTTGTTCCACCAGAGCAATCTTTTCTTTCAAATAGGAGGCAAGAGAGGTCACTGTCACTCTTCTCCCTCCAGACGAAACGGCTTTTGGGTCACCTGGCCGTTTTCTTCCAAGAGTTGCGTCACTTGCGCTTCAATCGCGTCCAGTTTCTGTCCGCAGACGCGGGACAGGCTGATGCCTTCCTGATACAAATGCAGCGCTTCTTCCAGCGGCACGTCTCCCTCTTCCAGCCGACGCACGACTTCTTCCAGCCGCTGCATCGCCGCCTCAAAGGGCAGTTCCGTTACCTGTTCGGCTTTCTTGCGAGCCATTCCGATTCTCCTCCCGAATGGTTTGCGTCACAGTGGCGTGAATCGCTCCATCTGCTAATCGTACCACGAGCTCATCCCCTTGAGCAAACTCCTCCACCGATTTTGCCAGTCTGCCCTCTTTGTACGCCAAGGCGTAGCCGCGCTGCATCACCTTGAGCGGGCTTAGGGCGTCCAGTTGGCCGACAAGCCCTGCCCACCGCGAGCGGGCCTGCTCGATGCGCCGCTTTATCGCTTGCTGCAAGCGGGCCCGATGGCGATCAAGCAGGTCGCGCTCCCGCCCGACGCGCATCGTCAACCGGGCCGGGTTCAGCCGTTCTCTCATCTGTTCGTACCGCTCGCGGCGGCGCTTGACCAACAATCTGCCGGCGGCGGACAAGCGATCGCACAGATCATCGAGCCGCTGCTGAGCCTCCTCCAGCCGCCTGCGCGGCTGCCGCATGCCGTAGGAACGGGCGAGCCGACCGAGCCGCTCCCGCTCCGCCTCCAGCCGGCCGCGCAAGGCTCGGTGCAACCGAAGGTCCAGTTGCCGGATGCGCTCCGTCCACTCCAGATAGTGCGGCACGGCAAGTTCCGCAGCCGCCGTCGGAGTCGCCGCCCGCACATCGGCGACAAAATCGGCGATGGTGAAGTCGGTTTCGTGACCGACCGCCGAAATCACCGGAACACGCGATGCGGCGATCGCCCGCGCCACCTGTTCGTCGTTGAACGCCCACAACTCTTCGATCGAACCGCCGCCGCGACCGACAATCAGCACGTCCACATCGACGTGCAGATTGATCCGCCGGATGGCGGCGACGATGGACGAGGGGGCCTCCACGCCCTGAACCAGCGCGGGAGCGATCACCACGCCGGCCTGGGGGAAGCGGCGGCGGATCGTCGTAAGGATGTCGCGCACGGCGGCGCCGGTCGGCGAAGTGACAACCCCCACCGTTTTGGGAAACCGCGGCAGGGGACGTTTCCGTTCAGCGGCAAACAGCCCCTCCGCTTCCAGCTTTTGCTTCAACCGTTCGAACGCCAGATAAAGCGACCCCAACCCGTCCGGCTGCATCTCCCTCGCGTACAACTGATAGGTGCCGTCGCGCTCAAACACAGAAATGGAACCACGCACAATCGCCTTGGTTCCATCCTTGGGCAGAAACGTGAGGAAACGGTTGTAGCTGGCAAACATCACCACTTTGATCCGCGAATCCTTGTCCTTGAGCGTAAAGTACATGTGTCCGCTTGTGTGGTGCGTAAAGTTGGAGATTTCGCCCCTGAGCCACACGTCGGCGAGGCGAACATCCCGTTCCATCATGCCTTTCAGGTAACGGGTCAGTTGAGTCACTGACCAGATGTCCGACGCTTTCATCCGAATCCCTTCTATCCGTTTAAAAGCACGCTCCCTTGTTGCTGTTGCGCTGCTTTTAGCGTATTTTTCAAGAGCATCGTGATCGTCATCGGCCCGACGCCGCCCGGCACCGGCGTGATGTAACCGGCCACTTCGGCCACTTCGTCAAATCTGACGTCGCCCACCAGCTTGCCGGTCTCGATCCGGTTGACGCCGACGTCGATCACGACCGCGCCCGGTTTCACATGCTCTTTGCCGATCACGTGCGGTTTGCCGATGGCCACCACGAGAATGTCGGCCTGACGAGTCAGCGCGGCCAGATCGCGGGTGCGGGAATGGCAAATCGTGACGGTCGCGTTTTCCTTGAGCAAGAGCATCGCCACCGGTTTGCCGACGATGTTGCTGCGGCCGATCACCACGGCGTGTTTGCCGGCGATCTCGGTCCCGGTGCGCTTGATGAGTTCGATGATCCCGTGCGGCGTGCACGGCAAAAACGTGTCGTTGCCGATCTGCATATTGCCGACGCTGATCGGGTGGAAGCCGTCCACATCTTTGGCCGGGTGGATCGCGTCAATCACTGCTTTTTCCGAGATGTGGGCGGGCAGGGGAAGCTGGACCAAAATGCCGTGAACGTTCGGATTTTGGTTCAGCCGTTGGATCAACCCGAGCAATTCCTCCTCACTGGTCGATTCGGGGAGACGGATCACTTCGGAGTGCATCCCCACCTCTTCGCACGCCTTTGCCTTGCCTTTCACATACGACTGCGACGCCGGGTCTTCCCCGACGAGAATCACCGTCAACCACGGCGTGACGCCGTTTGCCTTCAACTGTTCAACCTCGTGCGCAAGTGTTGCGCGAATCGATTTTGCCACTTCTTTCCCGTCGATCACGATCGCTGCCATAATGAAAAAGTCCTCCTTCGCTCGTATCCATACTCCTAGTGTAGCGAGTCAGAGGGAATGTGTAAAGGCGAAATTTCTATTCTTCATCGGATTTTAATGTTCGGTTTTTGTGTTTCATCCATCCCAGCACGGCTACGCCGTATGCATTGTCGCCGGAGTAGACGGGATCGCAAAAATACAGGCGCGCCCCCACGGCTGGATGCATAAGCCGCTTCTGTAGCCGATTCCGGATGTAGCTGTTGGCAGCAACTCCTCCGACGATCAGGATGTCGCGGCTCAAGCCGGATTCAACCGCGTGACGCAACACCTTTTCCAGGGTGTTGGCGATGCACTGCTCGGTGGCTCGGGCAATCTCCTCAGGCGGCACATCGCCGCCGCTGATGGCCCGCATCAGGGCCGCTTCGGGACCGGAAAAACTGAAGCGCAATCCGTCCACTGCGGACCCGACGCGAAACGTGCCCTCCGCCGGCCGCGCCAACTCCTCCAGCGCCGGTCCGGCCGGAAACGACAACCCCAGGGCCACGCCCACCCGGTCCACCAGTTGTCCGGCGTGCAGATCAATCGTGCCCCCCAGCTTTTCGATGCGATACCCCTCGGCGTGACGTGTGCAATCCAGCACTTCCGACGTGCCGCCGGACAGATGGACGGCGAGGAACCGGTCGGCTTGCGGGCGCGCGTCAAGCGTGTACTCGCCGGCCGCGATATGTCCTTCCTGGTGTGTCGTCAGGTAAACCGGCACGCGCAGAAATATCCCGAGCGACTTGGCCAACCCCTCGCCCACCTTGAACACCGGCATGTAGGAGCCGTCCACAGGGCGCGGCTTTTCGCTGGCGCAGACGGCGGCCACTTTCCAGTCAGCGAGTCGCAACCGGTCGCTTAACTCGGGCAGGTTCGTCACATGCTGAAAGACGGCTTCCGACTGTTGCAGCCCGCGCTTGCCCTGCTTCACCTGAAGCAGCCGCTTGGCCTCCGCGACAATCCGGCCGTCTTCATCCACCAGGCAGAGCGACGTGCGATAATTGCTTGTGTCGATCCCGAGCAAGACTTGTTTCATCCCGTTCACCCTGCCCTCTTATGCCTCGGCTTTGGCGCGATCCTGCAAAAAGGCGGACAGCACGCCGTTGACGAAACGGTGGGACTGGTCGTCGCTGAACAGCTTGGCCAGCTCAATCGCTTCGTTCATCACCACTTTGTCCGGGACTTCGCTTTCAAACATCAATTCGTAAAACGCGAGGCGCAGGATCGCCCGATCGACGTTGGCAATCCGTTCCAGTTGCCAGCCGCGCAAGTATTTGCGAATCTCGTCGTCGATCGCGTTTACGTGTTTCAAGGTGCCTTCGACCAGCGAAATCATGTAGGCCGGGTCTTCGTCACTGTTTTCCATCACCAGTTCGATCGCGTCGCGAAGCGAAACGTCGGCCACGTCGATTTGAAAGAGGCATTGGATTGCTTTTTCTCGTGCTGTTCTGCGTTTCATGTTTTGTCACCTACTATCGAAATTTCCCCGGCAGGATGCGATCCAGAATGTCGCGGAGATCCTCTTTGTGGTCCAGTTTTCGGCCGATGTAGTACCCGGTGCCGATAAAAACGAGAAACACCAGGGTGTTCCAGAAGCCGACCAACAGGTACAGTATGCCGAAAAACAGGCCTGCGACAATGCCAATCACTTTGCCCTTATGTTCCCATAAAAGCTCCCATAACATGTCGCACTCCCCCTACTCCAGCCGTCTCGTCCGTACGGGCATATGGTCAACAGGCGCCACTTCGGCGACGACCACCTTCACTTCGGCGATCTCCACGCCGGCGATCGCCTCCACCTGCTGTTTCACGTCGTGTTGCAGTCGAAGTGTCATGTCGGGAATCGGCGTCTCCCCGTCAACGGTGACGCGGAGCTGAATCACGTTGTCCAAGCCGTTGGATTGAACCGTTGTCTTCAGTTCGCGAACCCCCTTCACCTTGCGGGCCGTACGCTCGGCAATCGCCTGGATCGTAGCCAGCGAGATGTTGACGACGCCAAGGTCGTTGCGCTGGACGATCGAGCGGTCTTCCCGCCTGTTGAAGCGAAACGCGCTGAAAAAAAAGCGGAGGCTGATGAGCAAAAAGATGCTTGCGACGATCAGGTAGGGCACGTTTGCCCCCGGCGAAGACGCAAGCCGCTCCAACGCAGCCGCATCAAACGGCATCAGTCCGGTCAGCACGCCGATGGCGGCGATGGAGACGACGATCAGGGCAAAACTGTAGAGCGTGAGGATAAACCGGTCGAACAAATTCACGTGCATCCCTCCTTATGTGGAAAATGCCCCCGGGGCGGGGGCATGTGAACTTCGTTACCGAACCCGTTGATACTCTTCGGGAGTGCCCGTCTGCACAGCCGGTTGGGCCTTCTCTTCCGAACGCAGCTCAACGTCTACGATATGTACGTTTACTTCCACAACCGTCAGACCCGTCATGCTTTCAATCGCGTTGCGGACACTGTCCTGGATGTTGCGCGCCACCTCGGGAATGCGATGTCCGTACTTGACCACGATCGATATGTCGACCGCCGCTTCACGGGAACCGACTTCCACGCGCACGCCGCGCGCCACGTTTTTGCGGCCGAACCGTTCGGCGATCTCACCGACGAATCCGCCGCTCATATGAGCCACGCCGTCCACTTCCGAGGCGGCCATACCTGCGATAACTTCCAACACTTCGGGAGCGATCTGGACTTTGCCCAGTTCGGTTTTCTCTATGTCTTGCGTAAACTCTTCCACCCTTCGCACCTCCCTCTGGATTTCTTCTCCATTATAGCAACCGGAGGGGGAATTGACAAACCGGCTCACTCGTCCAGATTCAGCTCGTAGGTCTCCAGGAACTTGGTGTCGAACTGGCCGCTCACGAACACCTCATGATCCAGCACCTTGAGGTGGAACGGAATGGTGGTGTGAACGCCTTCGACCACAAATTCGCCCAACGCCCGCTTCATCCGCTCGATGGCTTCGTCGCGGGTTTTGCCCCAGACGATCAGCTTGGCAATCATCGAGTCGTAGTACGGCGGAATCTGGTAACCAGCGTAAGCCGCGCTGTCCACCCGCACGCCGAAGCCGCCGGGTACCAGGTAATTGGTGATCCGGCCCGGTGACGGCATGAAGTTTTTCGCCGGATTTTCGGCGTTGATCCGGCACTCGATCGCCCAGCCGTTCAGCTTCACGTCCTCCTGGGTGAACGACAGCGGCAATCCGGCGGCCACCGTGATCTGTTCCTTGATCAGGTCGATGCCGGTGACCAGTTCCGTGACCGGGTGCTCCACCTGGATGCGCGTGTTCATTTCCATGAAATAAAAGTTGCCGTACTTGTCCAGCAAAAATTCGACCGTTCCCGCGCCGGTGTAGTTGACGGCGGCGGCGGCGGCGACGGCGGCCTTCCCCATCTGGCGGCGCAACTCTTCGGAAAGGGCAGGCGACGGCGCTTCCTCGATCAGCTTCTGGTGACGGCGCTGGATGGAGCAATCCCGCTCTCCCAGGTAGACGATGTTGCCGTGCTTGTCCGCCATGATCTGAATCTCCACGTGGCGCGGCCCCTCGACGAACTTTTCCAGATAGACGCCAGGGTTGCCGAACGCCGTTTTGGCCTCGTTTTGCGCCTGGCGGATCGCTTTTTCCAGGTCTTCGTCGTTGACGGCGACGCGCATCCCGCGCCCGCCACCGCCGGCGGTCGCCTTGACCATCACCGGATAGCCGATCTTTTGGGCTGTTTTGATCGCGTCCTCGATGTTTTCGATGAGACCGTCCGTCCCCGGAACCGTCGGCACACCCGCTGTTTTCATCGTTTCCTTGGCGGTGGACTTGTCCCCCATTTTCGTGATCGCTTCCGGATCGGGGCCGATGAAGGTGATGTTGCAGGCCGCGCAAATCTCGGCGAAGTCGGCGTTTTCGGCGAGAAACCCGTAGCCGGGGTGAATCGCGTCCACGCCTACTTTTGTCGCCACGGCCATGATGTTGGCCATGTTCAGGTAGCTTTCCTTCGACGGTGTCGGTCCGATGCAATACGCCTCATCCGCCAGCTTCACGTGCAGCGCATCGCGGTCTGCCTCCGAATAGACGGCGACGGTGCGTATGCCCAATTCGCGGCAGGCGCGGATGATGCGGACGGCAATCTCGCCGCGGTTGGCAATCAGGATCTTTTGGAACATTCCGCTTCCCCCCGTTATTCAGGTTTGACCAAGAACAGCGGCTGACCGTACTCTACCAGTTGGCCGTCCTCCACCAGCACTTTGACGATCTCGCCGGTCACTTCGGCTTCGATCTCGTTGAACAGTTTCATGGCTTCCACGATGCACACCACTTTGTTTGGCGTCACTTTGTCGCCGACCTGAACATACGCCGGAGCTCCCGGTTCGGGTGCGCGGTAGAAGGTTCCTACCATCGGGGAGACAATTTTATGTAGATTGGACTCGTCTGCGACAGGAGCGGCCGGTGCCGGAGTCGGCGCTTGCGGCTGTGCAGGTGCGGCTGGTTGCGCTTCCATGGCAGGAGTCACGGCGGCGACGGCTGGTGCTGCGACCGGCACAGCAGTCACGGCCGGTTGCACAACGGTTTGTACGGGTGCCTCTGCCGACTGACCGCTCGCTTTCTTGATTTTCACTTTGGCACCGTCCATCTCAAGACAGAACTCCTGAACGGACGATTGGTCTACTAGTCTGATCATCTCGCGAATCTCATGAATTTTAAACATGCTTGACCACTCCTTTTCTGTGATGTATCCATTATTCCAAACAACGGTTGCAACCAAAAGGAATCAATCGTGTCGGAAACTAGTCCATAATGAATATGGTATCTGTTTGTACATACTTTCGTCAAGAATGGCCGTCCCCAAAAAAAGGTTCCTCCCCTCTTCCTGACGAGAGCGGAGGAACCGTTGGGTGAATTCACTTGTGGAAGCTGACGATGACGTTGCTGCCGGAGACGTTCAACTGTTGTTTGACCAAGGCGATGATGTCCACCACTTCCTTGGCGTCCAGTTTGTCTTTTTCCACGATCACGTTGACGGAACCGTTTTGCACGTTGACCACGGCGTCCTTGTAGCCTTTGGCTTTGAGCAATTCTTCCAGCGAAAGAGTGGACTGTTCGATGTTGGACAACTCCTCGTGCTTCGCCTTGGCGTCGGCGATCGCCTGCGGCGAGGCTTCCGGATTCATCATGATCGCCATCTGTTCGTCTTTTTGCTGCTGCATCATCGCATCTCGCTTCATTTTGTACCCCTGGAAGTAATCGCTGGCGCTGTCGGCGACGACTTCAGGCGACTTATCCTGCGACGTGCCGTCGGCATCGGTTGTCTTTCCGTCGGCCGCCGACGTCGTGCCCTCGACCGGGGTGGCGTCCGGCGACGGTTTGTCCGTCTGCTTGCTTTCCACGTCGACGCCGCCGATCGGCGCTTCCTGTTTCTTGTCCTCGCCCAACGCCGGGATCTGCTGATTCGGCCCTTTCACCAGATAGTAACCCGACAACACCACCATGACTGCCAACATCGTCAACAACCAGACTGTTTGTTTGCGCAATACCATCCTCGTAACCCCCTAGCCTTTTTTTGGCAAAATTGAAATTTTATACGCGGGTACATCCAACACTTTTTGCACCGCTTCGGTGATCCACGCTTTCACTTGGATGTTTTCGGCACCTTTTGCGACCACCAGCACCCCTCTCACTTTTGGTTTTAGTGTTTTCACCACGACAGGCTGCTCCGTTTTGGAGCCCTGGACAACCACCACCTGTTCATTGCGGCTCTGATCGCTTTGGTTGCGGGTCGCCTTGTCTTTGTCCACTTCCTGCGTGGTGTTCAAACGCGTGTCGCGGTTTTTCTCCAACACCAATTCAGGGGTGGAGTCCAGGTTGACCATCACTTCCACCTTGCCGACGCCAATAATGCTCTCTAACATCTCGGACAGCTGCGTCTCGTACTGATGCTCATATTCGCGGATCAGATCCTTGCCGGTGGAACTGCCCAGCACCGGAACAGAAGGCGGATCGGTCGCGGGCGTCGGCGTCTGGCTGTACTCCTCACCGGGCGAGCGGTCCGGCTGAACTTGCAGGAAGTCGGTAACAATCATGAAGGCGACGCCGATGCCAAGCAGCACGATGAAGTAGTGGATCGGCCGCATCTTCTGCTCGCCCGGCTGGTTCTTCAACCGTTGCAGCCATTTCATCAACATCTTTTCTCCTCCTTTCTTCACTGACGATTACCTGCTTCTGTCTCGCCGACGACGCGGACCTGTTCGGGGTGAAGGTTCCAGTCGCGCGCGACGCGTTGGGCGATCTCGCGGTACAGCGGGGGCTCGGTGCCGCCGTTTACCGGGACAGCCTCCCGGGCATCTGTCCCTCCTCCGACCTGGATGCGCACCGGTTTGACGGGATCGATCCGCACGGACCCGCTTTCTGCTCCCGGACGGCCGTTTTCGGACGGGGATTCCAGCGTCAACGCGATGGCTTCGATCTGCGGCTGTTGTCCGTCGGCGGTGCGGATTTTCACATCGACGTCGGCCGCGACGCCATATGTCGATTGCACTTGTTGGCGAACCATCGCCGCCACTTGATTTTGCACGTATTCGGTCATCTGCTGATTCTGCTGGCTCAACAGCTTGTCGGTTATCTCCCGCCACTCCTTGTCCGGCGTGGAGGCGGTGAGGCTGTCCTGGTAGCGGCTCAAGCGCAGGGCCAGTTCTTCGGTTGAGAGGTGAAACAGCGAAAACAAGGGCGACAGAATCGTAATCAGGATGATCAGTCCCATCACCATCTTCACGTAACGCTGCAGGTTGGTGTTGGGCAGGATCAGGTCGAGAAAGGCGGCGAGCAGGACCAGCAGAATGATTTTTTTTAGCCAGAGTGTCAACCATGCCAACGTTCTCACCTGCCTTAGCGGACCATCATCGAGATGTTGCCCGCCGTGATGATGATCGTGATCGCGAGGAAAAACATCAGCCCGACCGTCGCCAGCGCGGCGAAGACGAATATCAGGCTTTTGCCGATCGTGCCCAGGGCGGTGATGATCGGGCTTGTTCCCAGCGGCTGCAACACCGCCGAGGAGACGTTGTAAATGAACGCGAGCACAAGAATCTTGATCGCAGGAAACGCACAGAGGATCAGCAGGATGATCACCCCGGCTAGTCCCACGGCGTTTTTCACCAGAAGAGAGGCGCCTACCACCGTGTCAGCGGCGTCGGAAAACATCCGTCCGACGACAGGAACGAAGTTGCCGGTGACGTACTTGGCGGTGCGCAGTGTCACGCCGTCGGTGATCGCCGAGGTGGCTCCCTGGATACTGATCACGGCGAGAAAAATGGTCAAAAACGAACCGAGCGCGCCCATCGCGATGTTTCGAAGCAGGCTGGCCAGCTGCGTCACTTTGTACCGCTCGGAAAAGAGGCTGGCGATGGTCAAAAGCGCCGATAAAAAGATCAGGGGAAAGACGATGATCGAGATCAGGATGCCGCTGGTGTGTATCATGAACACGATCAGCGGGTGAAACGTCGCCGCCGACGCCAGGTTGCCCATCGAGGCCAAGAGCGCCAACACCAGCGGAATCATCGCCAGCATGAAGTCCGACATCTTGGTGATCGCTTCCTTGGCGTAGCTGATCGCCACATGGAAGCTGTTCATCGCAAGCACCATCAATACCAGGTAGGCGATCGAGTACGCGACCACGCTGACCGTGTTGCGCTCGAACGCGTTTTGCATCGTCTCCAGAATCATCGCAAAAACGGTGATGACGATGATCGAACTGAGCAGCTTGCCGTTGGTCAGAATCTCGTGAAAGAAAAACTTGAGCATCCCTTTGGCCATTCCGGTGAGCGTGATGCCATCTTCCTGCATCAGCATCTGGAGAAAACCGGGCGACTTGATGTCAGGCAGGTAGCCTTTGTACTCCTGCAGCGTCTTTTGCCAGAATTCTTCCACCCGCTGGGTATCGAGGTGTTCGGCCTGCTTGCGCACCAGTTGGTTGATCGGGCCGGACAACGGCGTTGCCGGATCGGCCGTCAGCTGGGCCGCGTCTTCCGGTTTGACCACCGGAGTCACTTCTATTGGCGATGCGGCCGAGACCGACAGCGGAGGGGCGAGCAGAAACATCAGCAGGATGAACAAACGGATCGCGCGTGTCACGTTACCCCCTCCCCCTACGCTGGCAGCAGATGAATCACGGTTTCGATGATGATCTGGATGATCGGGACGGCAAGAATCAGGATCAGGACCTTGCCAGCCAGCTCGATTTTGGATGCGATTGCTCCCTGGCCGGCGTCCCGCGTCACCTGCGCGCCAAATTCAGCGATGTAGGCGATTCCGATGATTTTGAGAATCGTCTCCAAAAAGACCATGTTGAGGTCGGCCTGCACGGCGAGCCGCTCCAGCACGCGGATCACTTCGGAAATCTTGCCGATCAGAAAGTAAAAAATCAGCACGCCGCTAGCGATTGCCAAAAGAAAGGCAAACAGCGGTTTCTGTTCCTTGACCACCAGGGCGAGAATCGTTGCCACCAAACCGAGTCCGACGATTTGCACGATTTCCATGCCGATGTCCCCCTCCTCCTAGTGAAACAGGAACACGCGCTTAACCTCGGTGAACAAATCGCCCAGATAATGGGCCACCATGTAGAGGACAATGATGAAGCCGACCAGCGTGGCCCAGTGAGCGACCTCTTCCTTCCCCGACTGCTTCAGAACCGTATGGATGATCGCGGTGACGAATCCGACCCCGGCAATCTGAAAGACGGGCGTCAAATCAAAATCCACGTCGAACACCTCGCTTAGAGCATCAGGATTACCACCAAAAGCCCCCCGAGAAAGCCCAGGCTTTTGTACATTTTTTCGTATTTGCCCTGCTCCATGCGCGCTTCTTCTTCCAGCGCGCGAAGATGGGTGACAGCCAGGCGCAGGTGCTTTTGCTGATCCTCCCGGTCGGAATGGCCCAATACGTAGCCGAGACTGGTCAGCACTTCCTTTTCCTGTTTGCGCATGGCGGTCGCGGGCCAGTGTTTGTCGATCGCCGACTGCCAGCACGCCTGGGTGGGCATCCCTTCGTTGGTGATTAACAGTTCAGCACAGGTGAGAAAGATGTGCCCGACCTCTTTCATCACCCGGTGGCCAATCTTGACAAAAGCGCGGGAGAGCGGCGTCGCTCCGTAGACAATCTCGGTTTCCAGCATCTGCAAACAGAGGATCAGCGCCCGCAGTTGCAGCGGACGGTACGCGTAATACTTGCCAATCTGCCAGCCGACCATCGAGGCGGAAAACAGGATGATGGCCGCACCGATTAGCTTGACCATAGCATTTCCTCCTTTTGCAAAGGGGCGAGAGAGCGGTCGTAAACGCCCTGGATCGTGCCTGCCCCCTGTGTTCGGCTCAAGACCACGTAGCGGCTGAACGCGCCGTGCTGGAGCAGTCTGGACAGGGACGGACGGCGCGCCACTTCCGCCAGATCGAGCCCGTGCGCGGACGAGATCACGGACACCCCGGCGTGAATGGCCTCCCAGATCGCCTCGCTGTCCTCGGCGCGGCCGATTTCGTCGACGACCAGCACCTCGGGAGACATGGAGCGGATCATCATCATCATCCCGACTGCTTTGGGGCAGGCATCCAGCACGTCGGTGCGCGGCCCGACGTCGCGCTGCGGCACGCCGTGAAGGCATCCGGCGATTTCCGAACGCTCGTCCACGATCGCAACCTTGCGGCTGGACGACCACTCGCTGCCATAGCTGATGCAACGCGCCAGATCGCGCAGCAGGGTGGTTTTCCCGCACTGCGGCGGCGAGACGATCAGGGTGTTGTGCAAACGCCCCTCCTCGAACAGAAACGGCAGAATCTTGGCTGCGACCCCCTTTTTTTCGCGGGCGATACGTATATTGAAACTGGTCAGATCGCGAATGCCCTTCACTTCGCCGCGCTCCATCACCACCTTGCCGGCGATCCCGATGCGGTGGCCGCCGACGATCGTGATGTAGCCGCGCTTCAGTTCTTCTTCCAGCGCGTACAGCGAGTGCTGGCTGATCTGGTTGATCAGTTTGACGGCGTTGTCTTCGGTGAACACCCACCCCATGCGCGCGTTGGCCGTCAACTGGCCGGTCGGCGTCACGTAACTGGCCTGCTGTCCGTAGCGGATTTCGAGCGGCTGGTTTTGCCGCAGGCGAATTTCTTCGATGTTGTCGCGGACGGCCGCGGGCAGGGCGGACAGGATGTTGCGGGCAGGTGCCGGTAGGATGGCGAATATCTCTTTCACTTCTGGTCACCCCTTTGTCCACTCAGACTTACCTCATCCTATGCAGGGGTGGACGAGAATTATGCCAGAAAAAAAACACGCTTGCCGGTTCATCCGGCAAACGTGTCGCATGCAAAAGCAGACAAAAACGTGTTCAGGTCGGGTTGATCGGCTGCATCTCGCGATAGGTTTCGATCACGTAATGGCGATACCCGTCGCGGTCGACGCCCTCGTGCAGATAAATCACCTCGTGGCAATTGGGGCACTCGATTTCGTAGGAGACGTCGAAACGGGTGTCGTCCTCGTCAGGGTGACGGGCGTTGACGGATTGGTACACGTACGCGTCCTCGCTGTCATCGAGGTCGTAGTAGCGCCTGCTCTCTTCGTCGATGAGAATGAGCGGGTCGCCGTATTCGTCCAAAAGCGCGTATTCGTTGCCGTTTTCGTCGACCAGCACGTACTCGCGCCCGCCATCGTCCACGGTTTCGTACAACTCGTCGTCATCCTCGTAGAGCAACAATTCCAAATCGCTCAAATCTTCGTCGACAGCTTCGATGTATTCTTCCGTCTCCTCCAACCTGGCGTGCAGCGCTCTCAGTTCTACGAACAGATCGTCGATGACTTCGATCAGATCGTTCATGATTTTGCCTTCGCGGCTGGTTTCGCCGACGTCCAGCCCGTCGGCCAGCCCGCGAAGGTACGAAATCCGCTTTTCCAACTGCTCCATCGTAACCCCTCCTCGCAGGTGTTCACGTGTATTGTTCCCCTAGAGGACGGGCTTACGAGTGGAAAAGCTAGCCGAACGGCATCCAGGGTCAAAAGGCCCGGCGGTACGGTACCGGCACGTCGATTGACGCGTCCAACACCTGCGCGGCGGCAAGCGGCCAGTAGGGATTGCGCAGCAACTCCCGTCCGAGGAAGATCAGATCGGCCTGCCCTTTTTCCAGAATGGCTTCCGCCTGTTCGGGTGCGGTGATCAGCCCGACCGCCCCCGTGGCAATCCCGGCTTCTGTTCGGATGGCCTCGGCAAACGGCACCTGGTAGCCGGGTTGCGTCTTGATCGGCACCGGCACGACGCCGCCGGAGGAGACGTCGATCAGATCCACCCCCGATTCGCGCAGGCGGGCGGCGATACGGACGTAATCGTCAAGATGGTTGCCCCCTTCGGCGTACTCCTCGGCGGAGACGCGGACAAACAACGGCCCGTCCCAGACGCCGCGGACCGCCCGCACCACTTCGCCCAACAGCCGGAAGCGGTTGTCGAAAGACCCGCCGTAGGCGTCTTCGCGGTGGTTGGTCAAGGGTGACAAAAACTGGTTGATGAGGTAACCGTGGGCGGCGTGGATCTCCACCACGTCAAACCCGGCCCGTTTGGCCCGCTCGGCGGCAGCGCGAAAACTGCTGATGACGTCGTTGATCCCCCGCTCATCCAGCGCCACGGGCACATCGTAATCGGCGGAAAACGGGATTGCCGACGGCGCCACATGGTTTACCCCGGCCACTTCCGATTTGCGCCCGGCGTGGGCCAACTGGATGCCGACCTTGGCCCCGTGCTCATGTACCAGCCGGACGATCTCGGCCAGGCCGTCGACGTGTTCGTCACTCCAGATGCCGAGGTCGTTCGCGGAGATACGGCCGTGCGGCTGCACCGCCGTCGCCTCCAGGATGATCAGACCGGCTCCGCCGACGGCCCGCGTCGGATAGTGCACCCGGTGCCAGTCGGTGACGCGGCCGTCCTCCTGTGCGGCGTACATGCACATCGGCGACATGACGATGCGGTTTTTCAACTCCACTCCTCTGATGGTGTAAGGCTGAAACAAGCGGCTCATAAACTCCCTCCTTCGATTTGCATGAACCGGCATGCAAAAAGGACGCTTTCCGTCAGGTTCAGCATCCTCTCCGAGCTGTTTCTTTATTTTACCACACGTTTCCACGCCGTGCCGCTCACTTGCGCACACCGATGAAAATACAGGCGATACCGGCAAAAATCCACAGCAATTTCCAGACGCTGATCCGATCCGACATGCCGATCAACCCGATCGTGGTGGTGGTCAATAGCACCAACGGTCCGATCAACGCCAGCCCGGAGTTGACGAGGAGCGCCTTTTCCACCTGGTTCAGCTTCAGAATCAAGAAGGCCGCCAGGATCTCAATCGTTCCCGACAGCAATCGAAGCGACGCCATTCCGATGATCGCTTTTTCCCACATCCGGGTCCCTCCTCCTTTGTCCACTGTATGCGCCGTCGGCGGAAATTAGACTGGTTCTTTGCGCACGAAAGATGGCCGCATGTTCCGCCTGCCGTCCGCTGGGCCAATGCCCAGATCCCGATTCGCGCCTCACGCCTCGGGCTTGTCTGGCATAGACTGCATCAAACGCCTAGAAGAAATGGGGAGACTACATGACAGGGAATCAAACGCCTTTTTGGCCCGCCGACTGGATCGATCCGTCGCTGGAACGCGCCAAAAAGCCTCGGCGTCACGGTCTGACCATGGTGATCGACAAAGGATTGGGGCCGCACTCGTTTGCCGATCTGATGAGTGTGGCGTCTGCATACATGGATGTGTACAAACTGGGATTCGGCACTTGTGCGCTGTATCCGCCCGAGGTGCTTCGGCAAAAGCTGGAGGCGGTGCGCGAGTCCGGGATTGCGGTGATGCCGGGCGGAACGTTTTTTGAAGTGGCCTGTGCCCTGGACGGCGTGGAGGCGTATCTGGCCCGGATCAGGGAATGGGGCTTCAACGCCGTGGAAATCTCGGAGGGAACGCTGCCGCTGACCAGGGAGGAACGCAGGCGGGCGATCGCGCTCGCCGCTGATGCGGGACTTCGGGTGTATACCGAGTTTGGCAAAAAGACGGCCGACTTCGCCGTTGAACCGGAATCCCTGATGAAAACGCTGGAGGCGGATCTGGCTGCCGGCGCGGAATACGTCATCGTGGAAGCGCGGGAAAGCGGCAACGTCGGCGTGTTCAACAGCTCGGGAAAGCTGGACCGGCTGTTTCTGCGCGAGATCGTGGAAGCAGCGGGACCGCTCGCCAGCCGCCTGATCTGGGAAGCGCCGGGCAAGGAACAGCAGGTGGCGTTGATGGAAATCCTTGGGTATGAGGTGAATCTCGGCAATATCGCCCCTTGCGACGTGCTGTCCGTCGAGGCGTTGCGGAGGGGGTTGCGCGGGGATACCACGGCGGCGGTACTGGCAAAGAAAGGAACCATTCGATGAAAATAGAGGTCGTGCCCGCAGCGGACGAAATCCGCCACGAACAAATCGTCAACCGGGTGGTGATCATGATCGACGTCCTGCGGGCGTCCAGCACGATCGTCTCCGCGCTCTCCGCCGGATTTGACGAGGTGCTGCCGGTGGAAACCATCGGTCAGGCCTACGCCCTGCGAAACGAACACACCGTGCTCGCCGGGGAGCGGCACTGCAAAAAAATCGCCGATTTCGACTACAACAATTCGCCGACGGCCTTGATCAGCAGCAAGCATACGGGCAAGCGGCTGGTGTTGACCACCACCAACGGAACGCGGGCGATCCAGCACGCGGAGAAGGCGGATGCGCTCTTGATCGGTTGCCTGCTCAACGCGTCGGCCTGTATCCAGGCCGCTCTGCGCCTCGGGCTTGATCTCACGCTGTACTGCGCGGGCACGCGCGGCCAGTTTGCCCAAGAGGACGGACTCGCCGCCGGCTGCATGATCCACCGCGCCAAACAGCTCGTCCCGCAGGCGCAGGCCTGCGATCTGGGGCAGATACTGGAAGCGGCGTACCTGCACCTCGCCGATGACCTGCCAAACGTGCTGCGGCAAACGGCCACGGGCCGACGGCTGGCGCAACACTTTTCCGCCGACATCCGCTACTGCAGCCAGGTGGATTGCCAGGCGATCGTCCCGGTGGTGAAAGAAAGACGCATACTCGCAACCCCTGTCTCATAGAGTGAAAGGAGTAAAAGGGACAGGGGTTCGATCGCAATGCAGATGGTGTCTGGTGAAGTCATGCTCGTCGTGTTGATCGTCGTCGGGTTGATTGGCCGCTCGCCGATTATCGCCACTGCCGCCAGCATGCTGTTGGTGCTGAAGCTCACCTCGCTCGAGCGTTTTTTCCCCACGGTGGAGCGGCGCGGAATGGAACTGGGCCTGTTGTTTTTGACGATCTCGGTGCTGGTGCCGTTCGCCAACGAAAAAGTCTCGTGGAAAGACATTACCCCCTTGTTTACCACCCTTGTCGGCATTCTGGCGCTGGCCGGAGGGGCCCTCGCCACGTACATGAACGGCAAGGGGCTGGATCTGCTTCGCGCGGAACCGCACCTGATCGTCGGCCTGGTGATCGGATCGATCATCGGCATCGTGTTTTTCCGAGGCATTCCCGTCGGCCCGCTGATGGCGGCGGGGATCACCGCCTTTTTCCTGAGACTGCTCGACTGGCTCGGCAAATCCTGGTAGGCAACGTCATCCTTTTATTCGCCTCGCCGCAAAAAAATCCAGCCTCCGCCCTGAAGGCAGAAGCTGGTTGTTTGCGTGTTTTGCGTGTATGAAGATGCCTCTGTGGCGCCTGGTTACGCGCGGGAGACGTACTGTTCGGTACGGGTGTCGATGATCAGCGTGTCGCCCTCGTTGACGAACAGCGGCACGTTGACGACGAAGCCGGTTTCCAGCGTCGCCTTTTTGGTCGCGCCGGTGGCGGTGTCGCCCTTCACGCCCGGTTCGCACTCGGTAACGACCAACTCCACCGTGTTCGGCAACTGAATCCCGATGGTTTCCCCGTTGTACTGCATGATTTGCACGTTCATGTTTTCTTTCAGGAATTTCAGTTCCCGCTCGATTTGGTTGCGGGTGAAGGTGATTTGCTCGTACGTTTCGGTGTTCATGAACGTATACTCGTCACCGCTGTTGTACAGATATTGCATGGTGCTGGTCTCGATCCGCGCCGGATTTACCTTTTCACCGCCGCGGAAGGTCATTTCGGTGACGTTGCCGTTGCGCAGGTTGCGCAGCTTGGAGCGGACGAAGGCCGCGCCTTTTCCCGGCTTTACGTGCTGGAATTCGAGCACTTGATAGATGTTTCCGTCAACCTCGATAGTCAAACCAGTCCGAAAGTCGTTTACTGAAATCATGATAGTCCTCCTAAAAGATCTCTAAACATCAATAGTATAAATTACACGGGCAAAATGAGCAACTCTTTCGTGGATTGGGTCAAAATCTCGCACCCGCTGCCGGTGATCAGCACGTCGTCTTCGATGCGGACGCCGCCTATGTCGGACAAGTAGATGCCCGGTTCCACCGTGACCAGCATCCCCGGTTCCAGCACCATGTCGCTCAGAGCCGACAGGTTGGGCCACTCGTGCACCTCCAGACCGAATCCGTGACCGGTGCTGTGGCCAAACGCCTCCCCGTACCCGGCGGCGGCGATCACATCCCGGGTGAGCGCGTCCGCCTCCCTGCCGGTCATGCCCGGTTTGATCCCCTCCACGCCGGCCAGTTGGGCCTTGCGCACGATCTCGTAGATCTCCCGCAGTTTCGCCGACGGTTCGCCCACCGCGACCGTGCGGGTGATGTCGGAGCAATACCCTTTATAGATCGCCCCGAAATCGAGCGTCACCAGTTCGCCGGCCTCGATCCGCTTGTCGCTCGCCGCCCCGTGCGGCAAAGCGCCCCGCTTGCCGGAGGCTATGATGATGTCAAACGCGGCCGCCGACGCCCCCTGCTTGCGCATGAAAAACTCCAGTTCCAGCGCCACGTCGATCTCCCGCACGCCCGGCTTGATGTAGCCGAGGATGTGCGTAAACGCGTCGTCGGCGATCCGCACCGCTTCGCGCACGATCGCAAGCTCCGCCTCGTCCTTGATGATCCGAAGCCGCTCCACCAGACCGCTGGTCGGAACCAGTTCGACTCCGGCGAACGCCTGCCGCCACTCCTCGTAGGCGGCGTAGGAGACGTGCTGCTTCTCAAACGCCAGCCGCTTCACGCCGAGCGCCTTTACCTGCTGTGCCACCGCTTCCAGCATCTTGCGTTCGTTGTTGATGATGTCGAACGCAGGCGCCTGGTTCGCCGCCTGCTCCAGGTAGCGAAAATCGGTGATCAAGAGCGCACGGTCGGCGGTGATGAGCACCGTACCGGCCGAACCGGTAAATCCGGTGAGATAGCGGCGGTTGGGCTGATGATCCGTGATAAACGCGTCGGCCCCCAAATCGGCCAGCGCATGACGCAATCTTTCCAAACGATGCTGCATAGACCTCTCCCCCTTTACTCATGCCTTACGAATCGATTGGGTGTCCGGGATGCGCCTCGCAAGCGTGCGAACCGCCCACTCGTATCCGTCGCTGCCCAATCCGACGATCTGCCCGATCGTCACCGGGGCGATCACGGAGCGGTGGCGAAACTCCTCGCGGGCGTGCACGTTGGACAAGTGCACCTCGATTGTCGGAAGCTGCACGGCGGCGATGGCGTCCCTCAGCGCGTAACTGTAGTGGGTAAACGCTCCGGGGTTGATGATCATCCCGTGGTGTACCCCTTTGGCCGCGTGGATCGCGTCGATCAACACGCCCTCGTGGTTGGACTGCAGATGGGCGATCTCGGCGTTCACTTCCGCCGCAACTTGCCGCAGTCTGGCGACGATATCGTCAAGCGTCTCGGAACCGTAAATCTTTGGTTCCCGTTTCCCCAACAAATTCAGATTGGGTCCGTTCAACACCAGCAAAGAAACCATGGCCCGCCTCCCCAACAGAGAATGTCCAAGCCATTTTACCACATCGAGGAAACGCTTGAACAGGCGTTATTCCTCGTCGAACCGCTCCGCCGTCAGACTCATCCCGACAAACAGACCGAGCGACGAAAACCACAACACTTCGGTGCTGAGCGTGTTGTACGACCAGCGGCGCATGTGAAAAAACATACCGTACAAGAAGAGAATGGCCAGGCCGTAGGCGATGCCCAGCCACCACACCTTGAACCGGGAGAACACAAACGCATACAGAACCGTCGCCGCCAGCACGAAACCAAACAGCACCACAAACCCGACCGCCACGCCGGTTGCCGAGTGTTCGTTGCCCATGCCGAGGAACGGACGGGAAAAGACGCGCACCCCGTATGGCGTAAAGTTCAAAAAGTGCACCAGCGCCCGGGCTATCCCCCAAATCACGCTGCCCCACAAACTGATTTCCAGAATCTTAGACCCGTTGATCGGTTGGCTGACCATATGGCCCGCAGACGACTGACGCCGATTGGTTGCCTTCATGATGCCTCACCTCGTATGTAGTATGTGCCAGCCATGCCAACTTCACTATGATCTGCATGTAGCAGGGGGCGGCTGTTTGCGGTACAATAATGGAAAGGGAAGGTGATTACGTTTGGCGCAACAACAACCAACCGCCTACGGCGGCCAGGCCGTCATCGAAGGCGTCATGTTCGGCGGGCGAAAAGTGACCGTCACGGCGATCCGCCGCAAAAACCAGGAGATCGAATACTACGAAGAACTTCGCCGCGAATCCAAGTGGACAACCGCTTTCAAAAAAATCCCGTTCGTGCGAGGCATTGTCGGCCTGATCGAGGCCAGCGCCAACGGGGCCAAACATCTCAACTTCGCTTCGGAACGCTACGGTCAGGAGTCTGATGACGAAGCAACGGCCGGGCCGTCCAAACTCACCTTGATTCTCGGCGTCGCAGCCGTCGGCGTCCTCTCGTTTCTTTTCGGAAAATTTTTGTTCACGCTGATCCCCGTCTTTCTCGCCAAGTTTTTGTTCGGCCGCTGGGTGCCCGACGGGATTCCGCAAAATCTCGTCGAAGGGGCGATCAAGATCGTGCTGTTGCTCGGCTACATCGGCCTGATCGCCAAGGCTCCGCTGATCAAACGGCTCTTCCAGTACCACGGGGCGGAACACAAGGTGATTAACGCCTACGAAGCAGGGGTAGAATTAACAGTGAAGAACGTCCAGCAATTCTCCACCCTGCACTATCGCTGCGGCAGCAGTTTCATCATCTTTACCGTGCTCGTCGGCGTCGTCGTCTACTCGCTGTTTGACTACCACACGCTGTGGGAGCGGGTGATCCAGCGTATCCTGCTCTTGCCGCTGGTGATCGGTTTGTCCTACGAAGTCCTGCAGTGGACCAACCGTTTCCGCGACACGCCTGTCCTGCGCTACCTTGGCTATCCGGGGCTGTGGCTGCAAAAAATCACGACCCGCGAACCGGACGACAGTCAAGTGGAGGTGGCGATCGCCGCTTTTCAAAAGATGCGTGAACGCGATCACCTGCTCTGTGAAACCCGCTTTGCTTCGACTGGCTGATTCGTGCAGGATTCCCATTTCGTTGAGGTGAGGCCCATGTCGACCCACTTTCATCCGATTGTCATGTTGCTGTTGGTGTTTGGCGCAATCGGGTTTGTCGTCCGATTGCTCGCCGACCCGGTCAGCGTGCTCCTGGTCCTCGGCTTGTCCGTCGCCCTGTTCTACGTCATCAACCACTACCTCAAGACCGGCCACTTTTTACCGCAAATCGGCACGCCCGCTCCCGGCGCGAAACGGAGCGCCAAACCGACGCGGACGGCAGGAAAGAAACCGGGCGGCACACCGCGCAAGCGCATTCCGTTTCAGGTGATTGAAGGCAGCAAAGGCAAAGAAAAACCAAAAGAGAAAGAACCGAAAATCTATCATTGACAAAAACCGGCTATCGTCTCGCGATAGCCCGTTTTTGTGTGTTCGTGCCGGCGGGGGGTGGTCCGCACGGTTGCCGAAACTGGCGGATATACCGCTCAAAGTCCCAACTGCGCAAAAATTCACGCGCCGCTTCCCGTCCCGATTCGTACAACGCTTGCCGCAACGATTCCGGCAGGTTGAACTGGGTGGTGCGCACGCCCAGCGTGGGAATGAACACCGTGCGGACGGCGTGGGCTTTTTTCACATAGAGTCGGTCATGCGCGTCCACCATGGTGACCAACAGCGCTTTGGTGAAGTCGAAAAGTCCGTCTGTCTTCTCCGGCCGGGACTCTCCCGCCTCCCCGCTCAACCGGAAGCCGAACGTCGGCCAGCGGGGGATCCCCTCCACATCGAACAGCCAGACGGGGAAGTTGCTTAACAGCCCTCCGTCGACGATGTAGTGGGAGACTCCCTGTTTGACCAGCACAAAGGGCTGAAAAATATACGGGATGCCACAACTCATCCGCACCGCCCGGGCGACGGGGAAGCGCTGCGGGTCGACCCCGAAGTCCGCGAGATCGTCCGGCAATACCAGCATGCGGCCGCCGGTGATGTCGGAAGCGATGACCCGCAGTCTGCCAGGCGGCAGATCTCCGAAGGCGCGGATGCCTTTTTTGGCGAGCAGGTCGTCAAGGAATCGTTCGATCGAATCGGACGGGTACAACCCCTTGTTGCGCAACAGAGCGTACAGCGGACCGACCACGGGCAGCCGCCCCAGGCCCCTGTGACGCAAAAACGACAGATAGTCCAGTTGCCGAAAGATCGGATACAGTTCTCTGCCGCGATAACCGGCGCTGACCAGCGCGGCCACGATCGCTCCCGCCGAGGTGCCGGCCACCTGGTCCCACTCGTAGCCGTGCCGCTCCATCTCCTCCAGGGCGCCGATCAGCGCCACCCCTTTGACCCCGCCTCCCTCAAACACCGCATCTGCTTTCATCCTGTCCCTCCTCCCGGCTGCTATCCGGTCTTTCTAGGTAATGTATAAGGGAGGGACATTGCATTTATGCACGCGAAGTGGCATCATCCGGCGTGCCCATAAAAAAACGACCCTGGCGTCCGGCTTTCGCCAGACCGACCCAGGATAGTCAATGGTGGTGTATGGACGGTTACGATTGTTCTTCCCTTTGCTCGTCTTCGCGTCTGATTCGCTGCAATTCTTCCACGCGGGACTGATCGTGCCGGAAATACTGCATCAGATATTCGATGCACGCGATCGACTCGGCGCTCAGATGATGCTCGATGCCCTCCACGTCCTTGTAGATGTGTTCTTCATCCACGCCGATCAGCCGGAGGAATTCTTCCAGCAGAGCATGCCGGTCGACCAGGCGCTTGCCGATTTTTTTGCCCTTCGGCGTCAGCACGAGGCCTCGGTATTTCTCGTAGACAAGATACTTGTCCTTGTCCAGCTTTTGCACCATCTTCGTAACAGACGAGGGGTGTACTTCCAAAGCCTCAGCAATGTCGGAGACCCGGGCATATCCTTTTTCTTCGATCAGAGTGTAAATTCTTTCCAGATAGTCCTCCATACTAGGTGTCGGCACGCTCATCCCTCGTTTCAACCAGTGATACTCCCAAGCATGTAAAATCATAATAACGTGGAAAAGGGAGCAGTTGCAAGGAAAACATGCACACTTTTTCACAAGATAGGCCCCGGACACAATGGCTGTTCTGAATCGGTCAACCATCTTCATACACTTGTACCAAGTTGGGTAAAGGATGATGCCGAATGAATCACGGGACCTGGCGAATCGCGGTGGTTTTCGCCGTCTCCCTGCTTGGGGCCAACTACGTCACCGGCTATGAATGGTTGCACGCGTTTTCCTTCTACGGCATCTGGGGCATGATCGGACTGTGCGCCGCCGTATCCGTTCTGATCTGGTTTTCAGGGCGGATGGTCGCGATCTGCCGCGACCGTGAAATCGACTCGTTGTCTTCCCTGTTCGGCCACTTGTTCGGAAAGGCAACTGGCCCGGCGGTCAGCTTTCTCTTCCATGTACTGGTGATCGTGTTTGCCGGTGGACTTACAGCCGAACAGGCGGCATTGTTTGCGGCGGTCGCCGGCCTTCCCGTCTCCCTCGGCACGTTGGTGCCACTCGTCGCCGTCCTCGTGTTGACGGCCTACGGGCCGCGCCAACTGACACGGGCGGCTGCCGGTTGGCTGGCGTTCGGCCTCGCCTGCGCGCTGTTGTTGGTGGTGGCACAGCAGCGTCATATTCCGATTCCAAGCCTGCGCTACCAGTTACACGGGCAATGGCTCTTCTCCTCGACAGGATTCGTCGCGCTCCACCTGCCGCTGGCCGTGACGGCCTTGCTTCCGTTCGCCGCTTCGGCCGGTGACGCGCGTGCGGCTCACCGGGGGGTAATCCTGGGAGGAGCGGCCTTTGGACTCATCTCCCTGTTGCTGAACTTATCCCTGCTTGCCTACTGGCATGACGTCAACGCCTCTTCCCATCCGGTCTTGCAGGTGATGACCTCCTTGTTTCCCGGCAGTCTCGTCGTCTACACCCTTTGGGCGGCCGTACAGGCCGTGACGGTGATCGCCCTGTGGGTGCACGGACTGGCCGCGCCGCTGATTGACCGATTTGAACTGCGCCCGTTTCCGGTTCGGTTGGTCTGCGTCCTGGCGATCTGGCTGTCGACGGCATTGGCCCTCGTCTCTGACGCATTCGCGTCGGCAGCGCGCGTCGGACTCACGCTGTTGGGGATGGCCTTGTTGGCCGTCCTGGCATGGAAGCGGAATTGAAGCGGCAGCGGGTAAACACAATCGCCGCCGGACATCTCCGGCGGCCAACTCGTATGACTGACTCGTGTGACTGGCGCACGGGGCTCACGGTTTGGCGTAGGTAACGTAGGTTCCCGCGATAAAGTCGTGAATCGCCCGCTTGTCTTCCCGCAATCCGACCATAAACGCGCTAATGATCAGGCCGATCCCGAACGTAAACACATACACCAGCCCCGCCACCACCAGGCGCAACAGCATCGTCCCAATCCCGACCTGTTCTCCGTTCCGTTTGACGATGCGAATCCCCACCAGCCGTTTGCCCAACGTATAGCCGTACCAAAAGACCGGCAACAACAGCGAATACAAAAACGACAGCAGGTTGGACAACGGGTTGTCGTCCAGATCGCCCGTCACCGCGTAGCCGATCAGGCTGAGCGGCACGCCGATAATAAGTCCGTCCATGATACTGGCGGCCAATCGAACCCAGAACCCTGCCGGCTTGACAACGGTCTGACTGTTCGTCTCCATGCGATCAACCTCTTTTCCGCTGAATTCTCTACTAGCGTATGCAGGACCCGATTCCTGATGAGAACTGTTTTCCCTGGACTTTGTCCCGACAAACTGATGTCCCGTCCGCTCCGCCCAGCTCCGACGGGCCGCTCTCTCTGGTAATGCCCACCGATGACCACACCCGTTTTACCATCGAGAATCTTTTCTTTCTCCTTGGCTGTTCCGCTATCCTCCGTTTTCGGTTGGATTACGTCTTCTTCCACCCCGCCATCCCGTATTTCAAGTGGCTGATGTGCTGAAACCCGTTTTGGCGCAACAGTTTGGCAGCCTGTCGGCTCCGCATGCCGCTTTGGCAGATCAGGATGACGGGCCGATCATGATTCAGTTCGCCCAGCCGCGCAGGCAACTGGCTGAGCGGAATATTTCTGAATCCTTTGATATGCCCCCGCCGATATTCGTGAACCTCTCGCACATCGATGAATTGATACGCTTGCGGGGTCTTCAGTTTCTCCGCCACTTCCTGCGCGGAAAGGTCGATCAGGCCCTTCACCGGCAAAAAACGCTGGGCGATCAGCAACACGGCGAAAGCGATCAGACCATAGGACAACCAATCCATCGCCGCACCTCCTTCATATATACCATGTTGGGCCTATAACGTAAACGGTATCATTGTGTCCCGGTTTTCCCCGGTGTCAACTTGTCGTTTCTCTGCCATTCTTCCAGGCTTTTGACGTACATGCTCCAGCCCAAAAACCCGCCGCTCAGGTTGATCACCTCCGCAAATCCGTGCTGCTTGAGGATGCGGGAGGCGAAATAGCTGCGTTGTCCGCTGCGGCAGTACAGCACCGTTTCCCGGGACGGGTCGAGTTCAGCAATGCGCTCGCGAAGGTAAGGCAGCGGAATCGTCACCGCTCCTGGAATCGTGCCCTCCGCCCATTCCTGCGGATTGCGCACATCGACGATCTGCACGTCCGCTTTGCCCATCCGCTCGTACAGTTGCGCGGGCGTGTACGCCTTCGTTTCCCCCCGCCAGATATTGGCGAGCGTCATCCCGGCCATGATGACCGGGTCTTTGGCCGCTCCGAACGGCGGCGCGTACGCCAGATCCAGATTCTCCAGATCCTCGACGGTCATGTTGCCGTAGATTGCCGTCGCCACCACGTCGATCCGTTTGTCCACCCCTTCCCCGCCCACGATTTGGGCGCCGAGAATCCGTCCGCTCTCCCGCTCGGCCAAAAGTTTGATCGTCATCGCTTCCGCCCCTGGATAATAACCGGCGTGGTTGCCGTGCACATTGTACGTGACGAGATAGTCAACCCCGTCACGTTGGCACTCTTTTTCGCCGAAGCCGGTTTTGGCGGCAACCACCCGGCCGAGACGCACAATCGAAGTGCCATATGCTCCGCGAAACGCCATCTTCTTGCCGGCGGCATTGGCCCCGGCCACCCGCCCCTGTTTGTTGGCCGGACCGGCGAGCGGAATCCAGGCGGATTTGTCGTTCACCACATGCCTAATCTCCACCGCGTCTCCGGCGGCGTAAATGTGCGGCACACTGGTTTCCATCCGCTCGTTGACCGCGATCGCTCCGGTGGGGCCAAGGGCGATGCCCGCCTGTTTGGCCAGCGAGACTTCTGGGCGCACCCCGATGCTTAAGACGAACAACTCCGCTTCGACCCGTTGCCCGTCCTCCAATTCGACAGCACGGGCGCGGCCCCCCTCCAGGATGAAGCGTTTCACCCCGTTGCCCATGAGCACGCGTACCCCCATCTCCTGAAGCATCTCGACGAGCGGAACCGTCATCTCCCTGTCAAACGGCGTCATCACCTGGTCGGCCTTCTCGACCAACGTGACCGCCACACCCCTGCGGCGCAGGTTTTCCACCGCCTCCAACCCGATGAACCCGCCGCCGAACACGACAGCGCGGGTTGCGTTCCCCTCCGTTATCAGCCGTTTCATCTGTTCGGCGTCCGATACGGTGCGAAGCAATCGCACGTTTTCGGCGTCAACGCCGTCGATCGGAGGGATCACCGGGCTGGTTCCCGTCGCAAGGATCAGCTTGTCATAGGGTTGGACGAATTCCTCCCCTGTCCGCAGGTTTTTGACCACCACCCGTTTGTGGTCGGGATCGATCCCCAGCACCTCGTGGCGGACGAACACATCCAAATGGAAGCGGGACTTTAAAGTCTCTGGCGTGTGCAGCAAGAGAGCCGACTGCCGGGTAATCTCGCCGCCTACGTAATAGGGCAGGCCGCAGTTGGCAAAAGAGACGTGTTTACCCCTCTCGTAGACGATAATCGTTGCCTTCTCGTCCTCCCGGCGAGCCTTGGCGGCCGCGCTGACCCCCGCGGCGACACCGCCGATGACGACAATGGTTTGCCTTCCGTTGTTCATGAAGCAAACTCCCTTCCTCGCATAAAATACCGCTATGGGCCGATTATACCCTATAGGGTATAATCGGCCAAGTGTTTTCTGAAAAAAGACATAGCAAAAAGCGGCACCCGGGAAGAGATCCCGGATGCCGCTTGCGGCATGATCGTGTCAAGTTGTCAACTGCACTTGGAATAGCCGCAACTGGTGCATGTCTTGCAGCCCTCTGCCGGCATCAGCGTAGCCGAGCCGCACGACGGGCAGAGATCGGGAGCGTCGAGCGAATGGAACTCGTCGTCCAGATCGTGGCCGTGGTCTTTTGGCGCAGGCGAAATCGGGTAGGACGTGGTCGCCGCCACGGATTGATGGTGGTCTTCGCCGTCCAGATGCATCTCCAGCGCTTTGGCCACGGCATCCGGGATCGACTCGACGCGATTGGCGCCAAAACCGACCGCACCGGAGCCGCCGATGCCTTTGAGGTGTTTGATCAGCAGACGAGCCTTGTTGCCGTCCGGCAGTTCCCCGAAGCGGAGGAACAGCGTGGAGACGCGGCCCAGCGCCTCCGACATGGCGAACACATCGCTGCCCGCTTTTCCAACATTGACGATCACTTCAAACGGCGCGCCGTCCACGTCGTTGATCGTGATGTAGGCCTTGCCCCACGGAGTATTCAGCTGGTAGGTGGCGCCGCTCAATTTTTTCGGCCGTTTGTTGTACCCTTTGCCGATCGTCACCGGCTTGGCTGCCGGCTTGTCCTGCGGTTCGGCCGATGCCGCCTCGCCGCTTTCCGCTTTCTTTTCCTTATCGTCCTTGGCGACACTCAGCACCTGGGCGTCGCGGCTGCCGTCGCGGTAGATGGTGACACCTTTGCAGCCCAGATCGAACGCCAGCTCATACAGCCGCTTGGTGTCCTCGACCGTAAAGTCATGCGGCGCGTTGGCCGTCTTGCTGATGGAAGAGTCCACCCATTTCTGGATGGCCGCCTGCACACGCACGTGATCTTCCGCGCTGAGATCCATCGCGCAGACGAAGTAATCGGGCAACGCTTCGCCCGGATGCGCGTCCAGCCATTCCTTGGCGATCGGCACGTACTGCTTGTCGAGGCCGAGACGGCTCTGCCGGTAAAACTCGAAGGCGTAGAACGGCTCGATCCCGGTGGAGGTGCCGACCATCGTGCCGGTGGAACCGGTCGGGGCTTGTGTCAACAAGGTGACATTGCGAATGCCTTTGTTGCGGACGGTTTCGCGCACTTCCTCGTCGAACTGCTTCATGAAGCCGCTTTGCAGGAACTTCTCGGCGTCAAACATCGGGAAGCTGCCTTTTTCCTCGGCGATGTCGGCAGAGGCCAGGTACGCTTCGCGGGCGATGAAGCCGTACAACTTGTCGAGAAATGCCAGCGACTCCTTGCTGCCGTAGCGGATTTTCAGCTTGATCAGCATTTCCGCAAGCCCCATCGTGCCCAGTCCGATGCGCCGTTCGTTCTTCTGGTTGCGTTCGTTCTCCTCGAAGTGGTACGGAGTGGCATCGATCACGTTGTCGAGGAAGCGGACCGCGTGGCGCACCGCCGTGCCCAGCTTGTCCCACTCCACGTCGCCGTCCTTGACGAACTTGGACAGGTTGAGCGCCGACAGGTTGCACACGCCCCACGCCGGAAGCCCCTGCTCGCCGCACGGATTGGTGCAAATGATCGGGTTGAAATACCAACTGTTGGACATCTGGTTGTAATACTCGATGAAGACGACGCCTGGTTCGGCCGACTTCCACGCCGATTCGATGATCGTGTGCCAGATGTCGCGGGCGCGCAAGGTGTTGTACACTTTCACCGGCTTGCCCAGTTCGTCGCGCCACTTGGTCAGATTGCCGTCCCACAGCGTATCGTAATCGGGATCGGAGGTGTCCGGGAAGACCAGTTCCCAGTCAAGGTCCTCCTTGACCGCTTTCATGAAGCCGTTCGAGATGCAGACAGACAGGTTGGCGTTGGTGACCAGCCCCATCGTTTGCTTGACCGTGATGAATTCAAGCAAGTCCGGATGCCAGTCGTTAAGCATCAGCATCAAAGCGCCCCGGCGCGAACCGCCCTGCTCGATCAGGCCGGTGGTGTAGCTGAACAGACCGCCCCACGAGACCGACCCGCTGGACGAGCCGTTGACACCGCGCACCAGTGCCCGGCGCGGGCGCAAGCTGGAGAGGTTGATCCCCACTCCGCCGCCGCGCGACATGATCTCCGTCATCTGAGACAGGGTTTGCATAATCCCGCCGCGCGAATCGTGCGGGGACGGGATCACATAGCAGTTAAACAGGGTCAATTCGTCGCTTGCCCCCGCGCCTGCCGCGATCCGGCCGCCCGGAACCAGCTTCCAGTCGTCCAAAAGCTCCCGGAACTTCGCTGCCCACTCCGCCTGTTTTTCCGGGGTTTTCTCCACAGCGGCCAAGGCGTTGGCCAGCCTGTCCCACATCGCGTCAGGCGTCAGTTCCAGCGGACGAGTGGTCTTCTCCAGGGTGGTTTCCACGGTATTGCCGCTGCGCAACAGCACAGTCGCCTTGTTTCCGTTTAAGGCGATCACTTCGCCGACTTCCTTTTGCGGAAAGCGCGGATCGTCTTTGGTAAGCACGAGGATCGTATCGCCGACTTTCGTATTTGTATAATCAAGATCTTTCATGGCGTAGCGATCGAGAAAAATCTTTTCACTCAAGCCTTCCAAACGGTTTTTGTCTGACGTCACCGTCATTGTTCCCCCTCCAGCAACTTTTCAAATTGACCCCTTCGTGTTGTTTTGTTATCGTTAGATGGGACGGTTTTAACGATACCATATGTTGCTACGGTGATTCAATATCTAGTTTCAAAAACGACATATTTCGCAAAAACAACACAATATCTAGTGGTTTATCCTGAAAAACCAGACCTTAGGGGGATTGACAATGTACTACGTCGACGGCACGTGGGTGCAAGCGGGACAAGCCGGCGTACATCCGGAGGACCGGGGATACCAGTTTGGCGACGGCATTTACGAAGTCGTCCGCATCTATCGAGGCAACCTGTATCAATGGGATGCCCATCTTGCCCGGCTGTTACGCAGTGCCAAAGAACTACGCATGTTACTGCCATGGTCCCAGGAAGAACTGACCCGGATTGCGTCAGAATTGCCGCAAAAAAATGACATCGGCGCTGACGAAGACGCGATTCTTTACCTGCAAATCACCCGGGGAGCGGCCCCGCGCCAATTTGAATTTCCCGACGGAATAAGGCCGGTGCTCTCCGCCTACGCGCGCCGCAAGCCGCGTCCGATCGAGGAGATGAACAGAGGCGTCGCCGCCGCCGTCGTCCCAGACATCCGCTGGCTGCGTTGCGACATCAAAAGCCTCAACCTGCTGGGCGCGGTGCTGGCCAGACAAGCGGCCAAGGAAGCCGGGGCGTTCGAGGCGATCCAGCACCGGGACGGCATCGTCACCGAGGGCAGTTCGTCCAATGTGTTCGCGGTAAAAGACAGGCGTCTCTACACCCATCCGGCAACCAACCTGATCCTCAACGGCGTCACCCGCCAGACAGTGATCGGGCTGGCGCGCGAGGAAGGCATCCCCGTGGTCGAGGAAGCGTTTGACCTCACCTTCCTCGCCGGGGCGGACGAGGTGTTTATCACCAGCACCACGTCCGAGGTGATGCCGGTGGTGTCGATCGACGGACGTCCCGTGGGCTCGGGACAGATCGGCGGCGTGACGCGTCGGCTGCAAGCGTCATTTGAACGCCACATTCTCGCAAATCCACGCGGCGTGCGCTTACGCTAGCGCCGCACGCGGCCTTGCCCCCTTTCCGGCACGCCGAGGAAAGAAGCCTGGCGGCATGGCAGCATCCCCTCACGACAGACTGTGCGGAAAAAGCCGATTGGGCACAATGGCCGAAGACCGTCTGCCGGAGGGGAGTTTGTCATGGCCATAACCCGTATGTCAATGATTCTGTTTCTTTGCTGCTTCGGCAGCATCGTTCGTTTTTTGAACACGGATCCATGGCCACAATCCCAGACTCAGCCATCCAAACAACACTCCCAGCAACCCAAAGACGATCACCGCTTCCATTTTCACCAGCAACAAACCCAATACGACAGGACCAGCGGCCATTCCCATGTACCGGATCAAATGAAACATCCCATCGCGCTTCCCCTGTTGTGCTCAAATTCATTGGCGATCATCGTCGAGTACAAAGGGGTTATGACACCTATACTTATCCCGTACATCACCAGCGACGCAAACATCCCGACCAAAGTAAATCCATGTGTCAAGGCAAAAAGCAGAATGCTGCCAACCGCCGCGATGTTTCCCACGGCACATAGATTCTTGAGCGGAATTCTGGCTTGCAGATAGGTAAAGATCATGCTTCCCGCTATTGTGCTTACCGCCATCGGCAGATAAAGCAACCCTACCGTTTTCAGGCTTAGATGGTAGTGGTCAGTCAACAAGACAGGCAGATAGACAATCACCTCGAAATAAACGAAGAAAAACAGGAAACTTACAATCAGGATCGCGTTGCCTCGCTTATTTGTAAAAATGGCTCCATAGTGGTTTAAGAGCTTGCCAATTTTTATCGATTGTTTCTCAGCCGGATCATCTTTCGGGAAAAAAAGCTGATTGGTCACCAGGAGTATGGCCGAAGAGATGGCAAGAAACCAGAAAATCCCCGGATAGCCATACCGCTCTCCAATCCATCCTCCCAATACCGGGGCAACAGCAGGCGCAACCGACAACAGCGTTTGATACGTCCCCATCGCCTTCCCGCGTTCGCTCCCTTGAAAGACCCTTCCGATTGTCGTCGCCGCAATAAGCGGGATAGCGGCGGTTCCTACGGCTTGCAGAGCCCTGAACAGCAAAAACGCGGCAAAATGATGTGCGACAGCGCAGCCGATGCTGGCGACAACGATCAACAGGATGCCTGGGATCAGAACAAATCGGGGCCCTTTAAAATCAACGAGCGGCCCGAGAACCATCTGCATGATCGCGGTAACGAAAATAAACAGCGACACCGACAGATTCACCATGTTCAGGGAAACCTGGAACGAGTCCCTGATCAGCGGCAGGATGGGCGAATAAATATTTTGGTTGAGCGACGCGAAGAAGGCGCTGACACAAACCACATACAATATGAGCGCGGCACTCGCTTTAGCGTTCCTCATCAAGGCTCCCCTGTCTTTCCGCCAGTTCCTCCGTGATTCGGATTGTCAGCTCGCGGAGGAATTTTAAGACGGCATGCCGCTCCATCTCTGTAAAGCGGTCAAGAAACTGGTAAAACTGTTGTTCCTTCCTCTTGTGAATCGCCGCGTGCATATCAAACACTCGCTGTTCTTTTGAAGTCAGCCGCAAATAAACTTCTTTCTAGTTGTCCGTTAACTGGAAGCGTTTGATAAGATCGGCTTCCACCAATTTCGACGTGATTTTTGTAATATTCGCTTTGGACAGATTCATCTTTTTGGCAATGGCAATGTTATTGATCGGTTCATGACGGCCGATACAGTCAATGACGTGTATACTCGTCATATTTTTGGGGAGAAGCTTTGCCTGTTCTCCCGTCGCTTGATTTACAAACGCTTGCATATCGGTATCCGCCTTCTGCTCGTTCAGATGCAACAACCTCACATACATTTCATAGATCAGCTCTTTGGTCAGATCAGACATCGATCCCGCACTCCCTTCATGTATTGCCCACACTTCTCCTGTGTGCAAAAATTGTTCACTATGAAACAAAAACACGATACCTCTTGTTGTCTTAACATGCCAATGACCATACGATAAATTTTGTTAACCAGTATACGATGCTCTTTTCCGAAACGATTCGTTAACCGATGTTCCCGCTTCGGGGAATCATCCGCCATTCTTGCGCTATTCTTGTGTGACGTGAAAAAAAGCTCTCGGGTGCCGATAATTCGGCCTGAGAGCTTTTGGTCGAATCCGCATTGGTTCGCCCGGTTTCCTCCGGACGAAAAACATGTCCGTCAGCGGCGGAAGTTCCATTCGTCTGTGGCGTAGCGGGTCGCGGCCAATTCCTCGGCCAAGGCCCACTCTTCCGCTGTCAGCGGCTGCGGCACCAGCTCCACCTCCAGACCGGAGGCGAAACCGTGGAAGAAGGCGTCGATCGCTTCCTCCAGACCGACGGGGCGATCACTCACCTCGTTGATCGTCACCGCCTTCTGCCGGAAGCTGTCCATCATCCGCTGCTTTACCCGCTCGGAGGGAAAGCGCAAGAGCGAAAACAACAGCTCCGCGTCCATGTCGAGCAAAATCGAGCCGTGCTGCAAAATCACGCCCTTTTGCCGGGTTTGCGCGCTGCCGGCCACCTTTTTCCCTTCCACCACCAGTTCGTACCACGACGGCGAATCAAAGCACGCCGACGAACCGGGCGAACTGTACTTTTCCTTTTCTTCTTCGCTGGCGAGCGACACCATCTCCGCCTCCAGTCCCAAACGCTGAAAGCCGTGCAAAAGGCCCAGGCTGATCACCTTGTAGGCCTCGGTCACGCTCGAAGGCATCTTCGGGTGGGACTCGGAGACGATCACGCTGTAGGTCAGCTCCTGATCGTGCAACACCGCCCGTCCGCCGGTGGGACGGCGCACGAAACCGAGGCCGCGCCGGTTCACTTCCTCTATGTCAATCTCTTTTTCCGCTTTTTGAAAGTAGCCGATCGAGAGCGTCGCCGGGTTCCACGTGTAAAAACGGACGGTGGGCGGCACCTTGCCCTCGCTGTGTTTCACCAGAATCGCCTCGTCGATCGCCATGTTCATCGCGGGCGACAGCGGTTCGGTGAGAATGTATCGCCATTGTTCCATCCTTGCTTCCTCCTTTCGCATCAAGCGGCACTGCCTGTCTATTGTACGCCACTCGCCCGCCGGCGGCAAGCGGCGAAACGGCTGACAACCCGCCCGCGTAAGCTGACGCGATGCCGCGCGGGGACCGTGCCCTTTCCAACCGGCTGGATGGGTGCGAGGCTTTCCTATGAGAAAAGGCCGCCGTTGAGGCAGCCTGTTTTCTGTTCGCAGGTCGTGACGCGTTATTCCGGTTGGTAACGCAGAATCGGCTTGCGCGCCGCGGTCGCTTCGTCCAGGCGTTTGACCACCGTGGTGTGCGGCGCTTCCTGCACGATTTCCGGCGTCTCTTCGCACTCGCGGGCGATTTGCAGCATCACGTCGATGAATTCGTCGAGGGTCTCCTTGGTCTCTGTCTCGGTCGGTTCGATCATCAGGCACTCGTCGACGATCAGCGGGAAGTAGATCGTCGGCGGATGGTAGCCGAAGTCGAGCAGCCGCTTGGCGATGTCCAGGGTGCGCACGCCCAGTTTCTTCTGCTTCACCCCGGAGAGGACGAATTCGTGCTTGCAGACGCGGTCGTACGGCAGGTGGTACGCTCCGGCCAGCTTGCGCATCATGTAGTTGGCGTTAAGCACGGCGTTTTGCGACACTTGCAAGAGGCCGTCGGCGCCCATCGTGCGGATGTAGGTATAGGCGCGCAACAAGATGCCGAAGTTGCCGTAGAAGCCCTTGACGCGGCCGATCGACTGCGGACGGTCGTAGTCGAAGGCGAAGCTGCCGTCCTCGCGTTTCACGATGATCGGAGCAGGCAAAAACGGGATCAACGATGCTTTCACGCCGACCGGACCCGCGCCCGGACCGCCGCCGCCGTGCGGGCCGGTAAACGTCTTGTGCAGATTGAGGTGCACGACGTCGAAACCCATGTCGCCGGGACGGGCGATGCCGAGAATGGCGTTGGCGTTGGCACCGTCGTAGTAGAGCAAGCCGCCCGCTTCGTGGACGATTTGCGCCATCTCGACGATGTTTTCCTCGAAGAGGCCCAGCGTGTTGGGGTTGGTCAGCATCAACGCGGCCGTGTCCGGGCCGACGGCGGCGCGAAGCGCTTCGATGTCGACCAGGCCGCGTTCGTCGGACGGAATGGTAATAACTTCCATACCCGCGATCGTGGCCGTCGCCGGATTGGTGCCGTGCGACGAGTTGGGCACGATTACCTTGGTGCGGCGTTCGCCGCGGCTCTCGTGGTAGGCGCGGATCATCATCAGACCGGTCCACTCGCCTGCCGCACCGGCTGCCGGTTGCAGGGTGACGGCGTCCATCCCGGTGATTTCCGCCAGGTCCTGTTGCAGGTGGTACAGCATCTCCAGGGCCCCTTGCACGGTTTCCTCCGGCTGGTACGGATGGATCGCGGCGAAGCCGGTGTAGCGGGCCACGTCTTCGTTGATCTTCGGATTGTACTTCATCGTGCAGGAGCCGAGCGGATAGAAGCCGGAGTCTACGCCGTGGTTGCGCCGGGACAGCTCGGTGTAGTGGCGCATCAGTTGCAGTTCGGATACCTCAGGCAACGCCGCCGGCGTCTCGCGGATCAGGTGCTTCGGCAACAGGCTGGCCACGTCCGCTTCCGGCACGTCCAGATCGGGCAGGCTGTACGCGACGCGGCCCGGTTTGCTCATCTCGAAAATCAGTTCTTTTTCCTTGTGGTTACGCACGGGTGATCGCCTCCATTTCTTGCACCAGGGTATCGATCTGTTGCTTGCTGCGCAGTTCGGTCACGGCGATCAACATGTGGCCGTCCAGCTCCGGGTACTTGCCTCCCAGATCGTATCCGCCGATGATGCCTGCCGCAAGGAGCGCGGCATTGACTTCGCGCACCGGCTTGTTCAGCTTGACGACGAACTCGTTGAAGGACGGCGCGGAGAAGACCACCTCGAAGCCTTTGGACTCAAGCGCCCGCTTGGCGTAGTGGGCTTTTTGCAGGTTCATCATCGCCATCTGCTGCACGCCCTGTTTGCCCAAAGCGGTCAACGCCACGGCGGAAGCCAGGGCCATCAGCGCCTGGTTGGAACAGATGTTGGACGTCGCCTTTTCGCGGCGGATGTGCTGTTCGCGCGCCTGCAGGGTGAGCACGAACCCGCGTTTGCCTTCCTCGTCCTTGGTCTGGCCGACGATCCGGCCCGGCATTTTGCGCATCAGCTTGGACGTGGTGGCGAAGTACCCGCAGTGCGGACCGCCGAAGCTGGCGGGAATCCCGAACGGCTGCATGTCGCCGACAACGATGTCGGCCCCCAGTTTCCCCGGCGCTTCCAGCACCCCCAACGCCAGCGGGTTGGCCTTGACGATGAACAAGGCCCCTTTTTCGTGCGCCCGTTTCTGTACTTCCGCCAGGTCTTCCACGTTTCCGAAAAAGTTTGGATATTGCACGATGACGGCACCGGTGTTCTCGTCCACCAGGGCATCAAGCGCGGCCAGATCTGTCGTGCCCTCGGCGGTGTAGTCCGCTTCCACCACGTCCACGCCTTGGCCGTAGGCGTAGGTGTTGAGCACCTCGCGTGCTTCCGGATGGACGGCGCGGGAGACGACGACGCGTTTTTTGCCGGTGTGGCCGGCCGCCATCATCGCCGCTTCCGCAAGCGACGTGTAGCCGTCGTACATCGAAGAGTTGGCCACTTCCATGCCGGTCAGCTCGCACACCATCGTCTGGAATTCAAAGATCGCCTGCAATTCCCCCTGGCTGATCTCCGGCTGGTACGGCGTGTAGGCGGTGTAAAACTCGGAGCGGGAGAGGACGTGATTCACCACGCTCGGGATGTAGTGCTGGTAGACGCCCGCGCCCAGGAAACAGACGTGGGTGTCGAAGTTGACGTTTTTGTTCGCCAGACTCTTCATGTATTCGACCAGTTGCGGTTCCGGCAGGGCCTCGGAGATGTTCAGCCGGCGGGTAAAGCGCACCTCGGCCGGAATGTCGGCAAACAGTTCCTCGATGTTTTGGATGCCAAGCGCGTTCATCATCTCGCGCTTGTCTTGGTCCGTCTGCGGCAGGTAACGGTATGTCACGGCGCAAATCCCCCTTCGAATGAGTTATGGTTTCGGGCGTTTGTAAAACGGTGTGGCGACGACCTTGGCTTTCAGGCGCTTGCCGCGAATCTCCACGTCCACTTCGGTGCCGAGCGCGCTGTATGCGCTTTTCACCAGAGCGAGTCCGACGTTTTTCTTCAGCGTCGGCGACTGCGTGCCGGTGGTCACTTCGCCGATCTGCTCGTCACCGACGAAGACCGGGTAGTGGGTGCGCGGTATACCCCGGTCGATCATTTCGATACCGACCAGTTTGCGCGGCGCGCCGTTCGCTTTCTGTTCCTTCAAGACCTCGTAGCCGATGAACGGCACCTCTTTGTCCGTCTTGACGGCGAAGCCGATGCCCGCTTCGATCGGGGTGATGTCTTTGCCAAGTTCCTGGCCGTACAGCGGCAGCCGGGCCTCGAAACGCAGCGTATCGCGCGCGCCCAGGCCGCACGGAATCAGTCCCAGCGGTTGACCCACTTCCAACAGCGTGTTCCACAAGGCGATCGCCTTGTCGGCGTCCAGGTAGATTTCAAAGCCGTCCTCGCCGGTGTAGCCGGTGCGGGAGACGAGCGCCGGGATGCTGCCCAACAGCACGTCGCGCTTGAAGCGGAAGAAGCCGATCTGCGACAGGTCGGTGGTGGTCATCTTTTGCAGGATGGTCTCCGACAGCGGCCCCTGGATCGCCAGTTGGGCGGTTTGCGCGGAGATGTTCTCGATGGTTACGTTTTCGGTCAAATGCTCCTGCATCCAGGCGAAGTCCTTGTCGATATTGCCGGCGTTGATCACCAAGAGGTAATGGTCATCGGCGAACTTGTAGACCAACAGATCGTCCACCGTGCCGCCGTCCGGGTAGCACATCACGCTGTACTGCGCCTGGCCCGCCTCCAGCTTGGAGACGTCGTTAGTCGTCAGCCGTTGCAGGTAATACAGCGCCCCCGGCCCTTTCACCTCTACCTCCCCCATGTGGGAGACGTCGAACAGGCCCGCCTTGGTGCGAACCGCCTCGTGCTCCTGGACGATGCCGGTAAACTGCACGGGCAATTCCCAGCCGCCGAAATCGATCGTTTTCGCGCCGTACCGGGCGTACACCGGGTACAGCGGGGTTCGTTTCAACTCACTCATCTCGTGCACCTCCTGTGTCTTCCTCTTTTACCATCCCCGAATGACAGCGCCTTCATGAAGGCCGCCGGTTTGCCGCGTCTTGACGGCGTGCACACGCAAAAAAGGACAGGGAAAAGAAAAGCAGACGCAGCCCATGCGCCCAACTTTTCCTTCTCTGTCCTTGGTACCTGAGAGTTGCCTCGCGCGGTGACACTTATTGGCCGTCCGCCATTCCGCGCAAGTTTCCCCTTGGGTGGCTCCTTGCGAGCTCTCTCCAGAGATGCGTCCGGTAGAGGTACTTTTGCCTGAGAGATTCACCGGATTTTGGTTTGCTCCTTCGGCGCCGTGTCCGCACGGTCTCTCCCTGCTACCTTCATTCGCCGGCTGATCGGGGGATACATAACTTTTGATTCTTTTCCCATACTAGAGTCACACGGCATCTGTGCCTCTTCTATCCTACCACGACGGCCCGTCGTTGAAAATACACAATTTCGCGTAAACGGGCAAAAATCTTAACGAAAATCCGCTGAACGCTTATAAAAGTTTGGTTTTGTCCCATTCATTCTCCAGATGTTACCGCTTCAAACCGATTGGAGGTGTGTGTATGCCGAATGTTCCTGTCAACTTCGATCGTTCCTGGATCGACGAGTTGACAGCAATGATCCGAAACGACGGCCCATGGCACAAATGGGAGTTGTTCCAATTGGCCCTGGAAGCGGAAGAAGCACTGGCTGTCAAACAGTTCGACCAACTGCAGGCGCTCAGGTACCTCTCGCACCTCAAGCCCCTTCCCCACCAGATCCGCACCGCCGAAAAGGTGCTCAACGAGATGCGCGGCCGCGCCATTCTCGCCGACGAGGTGGGCCTTGGCAAGACCATCGAAGCCGGACTGGTGATGAAAGAGTACATGGTGCGCGGACTGGCGAAGAAAATCCTCATCCTCGTGCCCGCCTCACTGGTGATCCAGTGGACCAAGGAGTTGAACCAGAAGTTCGGCATCCCCGCCGTCGCCCAGAAGAAGGAATACATGTGGCGGCAGTACGACGTGGTCGTCGCCTCAATCGACACGGCCAAGCGCGACCCGCACCGACGGCATGTGCTGGACATCGACTACGACATGCTGATCATCGACGAGGCGCACAAGCTGAAGAACAAGCGGACGCGCAACTACCAGTTCGTCAAGGAGATCAAGAAAAAATACTGCCTCTTGCTCACCGCCACTCCAATCCAGAACGAAATGGACGAACTGTACAACCTGATCAACCTGCTGCGCCCCGGCCACCTTGGTCACACCAGCGCCTTCGCGTCCAACTACGTGGAAGGCAAGCGGCAGGCGAAAAACAACGAGAAGCTGAAAAGCGAGATCTCCAAAGTGATGATCCGCAACCGGCGAAGCGACGGCGGCATCCAGTTTACCACCCGGCACGTCCAGTCGGTGCCGATCCACCTCTCCCCCGACGAACGGGAGTTGTATCAGGGCGTCACCGACTTCGTCCGGCAGCACTACCGCTCGCCGATGGGCGGGATCAACTCGCTCGCCCTGATCACCCTGCAACGGGAGGTCTGCTCCAGTCGCGAGGCGGCGTTCATGACCCTGTACAACATGCACAAACGCGCCCCGGAAGGCTCCGGTCAGCAAGCGGAGATTCTGCGGCTGGTGGAGTTGATCAAGCGGATCGAGACCCATTCGAAAGCCGCCAAAACGGTGGAGTTGATCCAAGAGATCAATGACAAGGTGATCATCTTCACCGAGTACCGGGCGACGCAGAATTACCTGCAAAAGTACCTGCACGACCACGGCATCATCTCTGTGCCGTTTCGCGGCGGTTTCAAACGCAGCAAAAAAGACTGGATGACCGACCTGTTTCAAAACCGTGCGCAGGTCCTGATCGCCACCGAGGCGGGCGGCGAAGGGATCAACCTGCAATTTTGCAACCAGGTGATCAACTACGACATGCCGTGGAACCCGATGCGCGTCGAGCAGCGGATCGGCCGCGTCCACAGGCTGGGCCAGCAGCGGGACGTCTTCATTTACAATCTGTCGACCGTCGGCACGATCGAAGAGCACATCCTGCGCCTGCTCTATGAAAAAATCGACCTGTTCGAAATGGTGATCGGCGAGCTGGACGAAATCGTCGAGCGGTTGGCCCTCACCAAGTCGCTCGAACAGAACCTGATCGACATCATCATGGACTCCCACTCGGAGCGGGAGATGGCGATCAAGCTGGACAACATGGGACAGGTGATCCGCGCCCTTCGCCAACACGGCGGTCAACCGGCGCCGGAGGCCGCCCGCTACATCTGAGAAGGAGGGAGCGATTATGGACCAACAGGCCGTCCGCCGGTTCGTCGAGCGGTATTTGGCCGCTTTTTCCACGCACATCGTCGAATCCCATCCGGCCTATCTGACGGCCAAATTGCCGGTGGAAGTGGACAAGGACATCGGCAACCGCCCCTTCTACTGGTCGTGGGTGGAGCGGATGAACATCCCGCCGCAGCCGATGGTGCTGACGTTTTTCTTCGATCCGGACCAGGTGCCAACCGACATGCGCGGCGAGCCGATCTCCTTCGGTTCCGGGCGGTTGCAGCAAATTTTCCAGTCGACGCGCAAGCACGGACGGTTCGTCTGTCTCTACGAGCAGGCGAAAGCAGCCAGCAGGCCGACGGTTGTGCCGCGCCGGTCGACACCGCTTATCCCCTGGCTCGGATTGAATCTGAAAATTTCTTTTGTCTGCGACAAAAAGCGGGACATGCTCGCCTATCTCGGCGTCAATCTGCATCGGCCGCAGATCGTTCGCGACTTTTATCCGTTCGTGCGGCGGCTCTCGCTCTCTCCTGCGATTCCCGACTACTTTTACACCCTGGAGCGGCGGCTGTCGCTTCACGACGCGCTTGCGCTGATCGAGCAGGAAGTGGACCGCCTGATCGCCGCGGAGGACCAGAGCTGGTCCGATCAGGCGCGGCAGCGGCTTCATGAGGAACTGGAGATCCTCGAAGCCTATTACGCGCAACTGGAGGCGGAGGAACCGGACGAAGCGGACGACGGCCTGGCCGAAGAGGTTCTGCGGGAACAACCGGAGGCCCCTGCTTGCGACCCCGCTCCGAACGGATCGGACGCTGTCGGCGCTTTCGACCAGCCGCCCGCGCTTGCCGAACCAAAAAACGGCCGCATTCTCGACTTTTTGCGCCAAAACGGCATCCCCGAAACCCCGAAGGAGCAGATCGTCCAGACCGATTGGAAAACAAGCACGCCGCGCGAGGAACGAGCGCGGCGCATAGCCGAACTGAAGTGGCAGTACGAACCGCGCATCGAGGTGCAACTGATCAACGGCGGCCTGTTTTACCTTGCGACCCAGCCTTTGTTGCCGGACAAGGCGGTTTCAGACGCCTGCGGAAGAAAAATGTAAAAGAACAGCGAGAAAAAACAGGGGAACGTTGACACCATCCAACAAATCTTTTTCCCTTATCTGGTTACAATACAGGATGTAGCTGATGAAAAGGGATGGTGAATGCTGTTGAATATACGGTTTCGCAACTGGTGTCTGCTCGCGCTTTCCCTGTTGTTGATCGGCCTGCAGCCATTTGCCGCTCATGCCGAAGACCAAGACTGGACGCAGCGCTTCCAGCAACAGATACACAACTGGGTACACGAGCTGGTGAACAAGGACAAAGAGTTCTCCGACTGGAAAGACGCTTCCATCCAGATGCAGTCGCTCGGGCCCAATTCCCGCCAGTGGCTGGTCACCCTGTCAAAGGCGGGCAAGTCTGTCGGCTACCTGGTGGTGGGCGAAACGCCCGTTCAGCCAAACGGCAAGCCAGCCAAGCCGTCCTTTGTCCTGCTGGAGTACGGCACAGGCGAATTCGTTCTGTTTGACGACGCGTTCGCACCCAAACACGTGGCGGCTGAACCGGTCTACGACGGCTTCGCCTCTTACTGGCTGATCGCGACGCACGATAGCGCCGAGTACGTCGACGCCAAAACGGGCGAGCGCTATCCTTCGGTGACCCGCCCGGATGCCCCCGTAATGCCGACGCTCCGCTCTGACGAACTGGCCGGGGCACAGCAGCATCTGGGCGGTCTGTACACCCTGTCCGCAGAGCCCGGCGATCCGTTCGACCGGGTGGACTGGCTGACAGCCAAACCGATGGAGACCGGCAAACAGGACCGGACGGCGTGGAAACGGCTGTGCCAGGCCAGCCAGACTACCCCGGTGGTGATCACCGCCTCGCTGTTTCAGGACGAGGTGATGGCACCGTTTTCCGTAGGCGCGGTGCATGTCTGGGGAGACGACGTGGCCTACATCGGCGTCTGGGACGAAGGGTTGCGTTTTTTGCCCTACGCGTATGTGAACAAGGTGGCGAAACTGATTTTTCGCGAATCGTCCAACCCGCACACATGACATGACAGATCTTGTCCAAACAAAAAACGGCGGTATCCTGCGATACCACCGTTTTTTTGTCAGCGGTGAGCGCCGTCGGGACGCAGCCGCTCGTTTACTTCCCGGAACACTTCCTGTGCCGTCATGCCGGCAGCGTTGATCACCGGTGCGCCGGTGACGCGGTCACTCACATTCATGAGATTGATGTCCTGGCCGGTGACCACGACGGCGTCAACCTGATTTTGCCAGTTCCCCAGGTCAACCACTTCGTATCCGTTGGAACGAAGCATGTCGGCGATGTGGCTCAATGATTGTTCAACTGCAACTCTGGGCATGTTTTCCCATCCTCCGTCTCAGGTTGGTGTTACTTGCGCAAGAACAGCCGGATGGACATCGGAATCGCTCCGAACCACCGGGACGACCACGATTCGCGAGGCGCTTTTCGCCGTTTCCGCTCTTCTTTCGGCGTGTCCATGTACTCGACGAACCGCTTGGTCAAGTATTTGAGATACTCCTGGAACGACATCGCTAGTCCCCCCTCTGGGGTTAGTCTCTCCGAAAATCGCCCCGTTCAACCAACCGTGAGACAATTTCCGCCGCGATCGCGTCCACGTCTCGCCCGGTGGTGTCCACCTGCACCGGCGCGAAGTCGTACGCGCCCGCCCGCGCAGCCAGCAACTCGTCGACGCGCCGCTCCACGTCGCCCGCGAGCAACGGACGACCGGTGTCGGCACAGACGCGGCGGACAATCTCGTCCCGTGACGCCGAGAGCGCCACCACCGTTCCTTTGGCAAGCATCGCCGCCACGTTTTGCGGACGCAGCACCGCTCCGCCCCCTGTCGTGATCACCTGCCCCTCTCGCTGCAACAATTCGCCCAGCACCTGTGACTCCAGGTCGCGGAAATACTCCTCGCCGTCTTGTTGAAAGATCGCCGGTATGTCGCGGCCGTCCCGCAAAACGATCGCCTCGTCCAGGTCGACGTGCGGCCATCCCAGCCGTTTGGCCAACGCCCGGCCAACGGTGGACTTGCCTGTACCCATGAATCCGACCAGGATCAGATTGGTTGTCATGTCGCTTCGCCCCTATCGCTGCGGCTGCGCGATGCGCACCGCGTTGGTTTGTGCGTCGTAGTCGGCCTTCAGATTCAGGACCCGTTCAAAAAAGTCGAGCGAGACCAGCTTGCGGTCCCTTACCTCGATGAGCGGTTTGGACAATTGGTACACCTTGCCGTTGTGCCGCACCTCGCGCGAGCCCTCGTGCAAGACCACCTCGTCGATGCCCGCCTTCATCCGTATGGCCCCTTTTTCCGCGCTCCAGACGACGTGATACCCCAGTTTCTCCATCAGGTCGCGCAACGGCAGGTACACGGTGCCGTCCCGTCTGCGTGCGGGCAGGGACGGATAAAACGGCCTGCCGTCCACCGCGATGTCCAGATACGGCTCCAGATGCAAAGGCGCGAACCCGGCGGCATTGCTCCGCCGCAGGTTGAGCGTGAAGTAGCGGGCCTCGCCGTTGAGCGTCTGACTCAACGCCTGATCCAGATGCTCTGGCCCGATGACGCTGCCGTGGTAGTGGTACTGCACCCGCTTGAGAAAGGCGAAGAACGCGTCGTCGCCAATCTGCCTGCGCAGGTTCTGGTACAGCAAGGCCCCTTTGGAATACCAGGTCCAGTCAAACTCGTTCACATTTTGAAACTGGGCGAGCTTTTTGCCCAATGTGCCATCGGGATACTGCTGGTTCAGCCGCTTGAGATTGTCGGCGTACCGGGCGAGCACCGCTGCGGCTTCATCCTCGCCGTAGCGTTTTTTCATGTACTGGCAGACGCTCAATTCCACCAGTCCCTCGTCCAGCCAACCGTACTCCGCCTCCAGGGTTTCCACGCTGTTGTACCACCAGAGGTGGGCGAGCTCGTGCGGGAGCCAATGATCCATCGCGCCCTCATTGAACAAGTCTTTGCGCACGATCGCCAGGTTGGCGTACTCCATCGCAAACACCGTACCGGGGCTTGTCTCGGCGATGGCCACATACGGATACGGCAGCGGGCCGTACAGCTCGGTGTACGTGGTCAACGCCGACTCGGCGATCACTTTCAACCTGTCGATCTCCACCCGGTCAGTTGCCGCGACGTCGACCGTCAGATGTGGATCGACGTACATGCGCTCCACGATGTACGCCGGACTGCCCACCAGGGAAAAGTTGAGAATCCGTCTCGCCTGGTAGCGAACCTGCTTGCGCCCGTCGCCAAGCGACTTGCTCTCCCCCTGTCCCCACGAGGTCACCCAATGGTAGCTCTCGGGCGAGGTGAAGCTGACGTCGTAATCGGCGTAATGGTACACGAACGGGTCGCCGTAGCCGACCGGATGCGGCGGGTCGTACCAGACACCCGCCTGGTTCAGCGCGCCCAGCATCGGGTACCAGTTGGTCAGGATCCATATGCCGTCCTTGACGCCAAAGCGGGTTCCGCTGCGGGGCACGCTGCTGTCGAACAGGATGGTCAAGGTGATGCGTCCCTCGCCGGTAAACGCGTTTTTCATCACCACGGTATTGCCTCTGCGCTCGAACGGCACACCGCTGTCGCCGTGGCGGACCGACTTGATGGTCATCGGGCTGAACGCATAGTCGTAGAGATACAAACGGATGTCCTTCGTCCCGGGATTGTCAAACGACAACGTAAGCTCGCCCGCGATGCTGGCCCGATCCGGAAACAGTTCGGCCTTCAGCGTATACTGGGGATGCAACTCCTTTACATACGAAGGGAGCGGCGGATCGTAATTGAACGGATCGGCGATCGCTTGCGCCCCCGGCTTGACCGTGCTGTTCTCCGCCAGCCACTTGGCGATCTGCGGCCATTTCACAACGACCCCGATCGACGTAAAAACGACAAGAGTCGCCAAACAAATAAGCATACTCGTCTTTTGCACTTGATTCATGCTTGTCTCCCATCCGCGCGTCACGTCTCGACGTTTTTTCCTCCCCTCATTGTAGCAGAAAAATGGCAAAGCGGCGGAAAACATCTCCTTGGTTTGTTGAGCAATGTCATAATTTATCAAAATATTAAAGCGCTTACAATTAACAAATTTCATAGAACGGGGTACAACACCCCTTCGGCTCCTATATAATAAAGAGAGTGATGCCAACATTGATTACAAGGAGGTAACGCATGAGCACAAACGTGACCGACCCTTTTGCCCTGTGGAAAAAGTTGTACGACCAGACGGAAGAACAGTGGAGCAAGGTGATGGGCGAAACCGTCAAGTCGGAGTCGTTCGCCGCATGGCTCGGCTTTCTGCAAAAGCAGATGCTGGAATACCAGGACGCGGTTCGCAAGAGTACGGAAAAATACCTCGAACAAGCCCATCTTCCCAGCAAGAACGACCTTGCCAACCTGGCAACGCTGATCATCAACCTGGAGAACAAGGTGGACGAACTGGACGCCAAGATGGACCGGCTGCTCGACCAACTGGAACGTCAGTCAGAACCGTCGTCGACGGACAAGTCGGAATAGTGGCAATCATTTGAATGGTCATGTTATCACGATTTAGCGGAGGGGAAAACATATGACAACGGTACAAGGTAGTGTAGCAATCGTGACCGGTGGATCTCGCGGGATCGGGGCCGCCATCGCAAGGGAACTGGCTGCCAACGGAGCGAATCTGGTCGTCAACTATCATTCGAGTGCCGAAGCTGCCCAATCGCTCGTCGACGACGTGCAGGCCACGTACAAGGTAAAGGCTCTGGCGATACAAGCCGACGTTTCTCTTCCCGAAGCAGCGCGCCGTCTGGTTCGTGAAACGGCGGAACGGTTCGGTCGCATCGACATCCTGGTCAACAATGCTGGCATCACACGCGACCGCACGTTCAAGAAAATGACGGACGAAGACTGGAATCAGGTGATACAAACCAACCTGAACAGCGTCTATTACATAACCCATGCCGCGCTGCCGCACCTGACGGAATCCCCGGCTGGCCGCATCATCAACATCAGCTCGATCATCGGTCAGGCGGGCGGCTTCGGCCAGACCAACTACTCGGCGGCAAAGGCGGGCTTGATCGGCTTCACCAAATCGCTCGCCCTGGAGCTGGCGAAAACCAACGTGACCGTAAACAGCATCTGCCCCGGTTTTATCGAGACCGACATGCTCGCGTACGTTCCGGAAGAGATTCGCGAGCAGATCAAGGCCCGAATCCCGCAGCGCCGGTTCGGCCAGCCGGAGGAAATCGCCAAGGCGGTCTCCTTCCTGGTCAAAGACGGTGCCTACATCACCGGCCAGTGCCTGAATGTAAACGGCGGCTTGTACATGTAAGGAGGCCAACCCATGACCGTATCGCAAATCCTGCAAAACTGGGACGACATGGTGAAACAATTGCCTGAACCGTATCAAAAAACGCTCGCTCGCCTGGAGAACGTCCGCGAGGTGCTGACCGGCCCCGAGCCGGAAGTGGGCCTCACTCCGAAAGAGCTCATCTGGACAAAAAACAAAAGCAAGCTGTACCGGTACGTCCCGGTAAAGCCTGCGGCACAGAGGCACAAAACCCCGTTGCTCTTGATTTACGCGCTGATCAACAAACCGTACATCATGGACCTGACGCCGGGGATGAGCATGGTCGAATTTCTCGTCAACCAGGGCTTTGACGTTTATCTTCTGGACTGGGGCACCTTCCAACTGGAGGACAGGGGGCTCAAATTCGACGACTTCGTGCTGGACTACATCCCGCGCGCCGTCGACAAGGTTCTGCGCACCTCGAAAGCGAAGGAGATTTCGCTGTTGGGCTACTGCATGGGCGGTACGATCACTTCGATGTACGCCGCGCTGCATCCGGACGCGCCGATCAAAAACCTCATCTTCCTGGCGAGCCCGTTTGACTTCTCCGACGCCGGAGCGTACACTGTCTGGCTTGACGAGCGATATTACAACCTGGATAAACTGGTCGACACATTTGGCGTCATTCCACCGGAGTTGCTTGACTTCGGCAACAAGATGCTCAAGCCGATCACCAATTTCATCGGTCCCTGGGTCAATCTGGTAGACAGGGCGGCGGACGAAAAGTTCATTAAAAACTGGCGCCTGTTGAACAAGTGGGTCTCGGACGGCACGCCGTTCCCCGGCGAAGCGTTCCGCCAGTGGATTCGCGATTTCTACCAAAAGAACAAGCTGATCAAGGGGGAACTGGTGCTGCGCGGGCAGCGCGTCGACCTGCGCAACATCAAGGCCAGCACGCTGACGATCATCGCCGAACGAGACCACATCGCGCTGCCTTGCCAGAGCCTGGCGATCAACGACGCTATCGCAAGCGAGGACAAGACGACCCTGCAACTGCCGACCGGGCACGTCTCCATCGTCAACAGCGGCGTCGCGCTCAAACAACTCTTCCCCGCGCTGAACGAATGGCTGGCGGCGCGGTCCAACTAAACATCCTTCCAAACAAAAAGAGGTGGTCTCGTCAGGAGACCACCTCTTGGCTTGGTGTTGGTTATGCTTCCACGGGTTGCAGACGGACTTCGTTCTGCTCGGCCCAGCGGTGCAATTCGATCAAAAACGGGATCACGCTCGGACAGTCGCTGTGGATGCAAAGCGTGTCGGCCGCAAGCTCGATCGTGCTGCCGTCCACCGTGCGCACGCGCTGGTGGAACACCAGTTGGCTGGCCTGTTCCAGTTGCTGCTCCAGGCTGGACAGTACGCTGCCTTCCAACTCGCGGGGAGCGAGACGACCGTTCGGCAAGTACGCCCGGTCAGCAAACACCTCTTCCGCGACACTCAGCCCGTACTCCATGCCAGCCTCAACCAGCACGCTGCCGGACAAGGCGTACAGGATCAGTTCGTCATTTACGTCAGCCACCGCCCGCACCACCGCTTCGGCCAGTTCGGGCCGCTCCGCCGCTTCATTGTACAGGGCCCCGTGCAGTTTGACATGGTGCAATCTCCCGCCCAATGCGCGCGTCATCCCCTCCAGCGCAGACACCTGGTACAAGATCAGTTCGTAGACTTCCCGAAGCGACAGATTCATCGATCGCCGGCCGAATCCGTGCGCGTCGGGATACGCCGGATGTGCCCCCACTTTTACCCCGTACTCCAGCGCGGATTCGATCATCCGGCAAATCGTATGCGGATTGCCCGCATGCAGGCCGCACGGTATGTTGGCTGACGTGATCCAGCGCAAAATGTCCACGTCTGCGTTGGCGTGGCAGCGGGCAACCCCTTCTCCCATGTCGCAGTTAATGTCCAATTTCATCCGGAATCCCCCTAACCTTGATACTGGCGGAAGCGCATACAATTGTGCGGAAACGCTTTTCGTACATTAGCATATCACAGGGCGGGTACAATCAGAATAAAAAGCCGCCCGTTTTCGGGCGGCTGTCACCGTTATTTCACAAGTTGTTCAGAATTTTGTTGCTTGCCACTGTCGGCCAGCAACGACTCGGTCAGCGCGATCAACTGGGTCTTTTCCAGACGGTAATCAAACTCTTTGGCCTTGTCCGGTTTGGCGTTGTTGTACTCGGTGGGAATTTCGTGGCGATGCGAACGTTCCACCTTGGTGACGAAATGAAGTTTTTGCATCACCCGGATGGTCTCATCGATCTGGTCGGCATCCACGTACATGGAGACGTAATTCAGCCGCTTCGAGATGTAGTGAATGGTGCCGAATTTGCGCAAATGTTTGGCGACCCGCGGATTTTTCACCCAGACTGCCAAACCCAAACGTCTTTCTCTCATCGTTCACCTCGTCTCCTTCCCTGTCGAGTATATGCTATCACTCCTTGTCGGGTTTCGCAAGAAGGGCCTATAATGAAGGGACACTCACCCGGACGGAGGATGCCGCGTGCTTGACACCCTGTACGATCGCTTTTTGGCTGACGTGAGCGGGCAGACCGTCGTGACGCAAGCCGTCTGGCGGACGTTCGCCGGCCAGCGGTTCTTGTACGTCCACACCCCCCTGTCCGCAGGCGAAGCAGCCCGACTGCTGGACGAGAGGGCGCGGTCGCTGGTCGACGGGACCCGGCTGCGCGTCCAGTGCGTCTACGTGCGCTCGGAGGGAAGCCTCCACGTGTATCGCTTCCGCTTCCTCGTGCCCGACGAAAAGATGTTTTGCTGCGGAAACCGATGCGCCGACTGCGTATTGCTGCGCGGCGTCTAGGCCTTGGCCTTTTTCGAGCCGCAGCCGCAGCTTCCGCCGGTGCCGCAACCGCTCTGGATTGCTTCGAAAAACGGGTTGTTGCTCGGCACCTTGATCGAAGGCGACACCGCGTCGGCGATGGTGCGGCCGACCTGGTACAACATCTCGTCCAGCTTGTTTTCCGCCCGCTTGAACGCCTGGACGGTTTCCATCCTTTCAATCGTGCGCTTCAGTTCGCGCACCTCGGCTGATATGGTTTCAAAGTCGGGATGGTACTTCCCGAACCGTTGGACGTCTTCAAACATCGCTTTTTTTTGCTCAAACAGGCGCAACAGGCGCTGCACGTCCTCGTCCTGTTCCATCCGATGTTTGGCGCGCAGGTATTCGGAGACCTCCGCCGACTCGTTGATCATGTCGGACAGCTCATACGCTTGCCGGATCAGTTCCGCCATGTCGAGCGTATCAACGGTTTCTAGCATGAGCAAGCCTCCTTTTTTCCAATCTCCCTGACATTGTACCACGAATGAACGCGGATGTCGCAGCCTGTTACAGGTAATCGGGCACAAGCAGCCGCACCCGGCGCACATCCTCCAGCCGCGTCCGCCGTTTGCGCCGCTCCGTCTCCACGGTCACCGTCCAATAGCCCATCTCCACTTCCACTTTCTCCACCAACCCCTGCCATTCTTCGCCGTCACTGCGCTCCAGCCGCACCTCAAGCTGTAGCTCCTGCGCCCGTTTGAACAAGTCGCGCAACGTCTGCGGATGGTACGCCTGGTAATGCCGCACCCACATTTTCGGCAAAAGCGACAACTGGGGCATCGCCTCCGCCTCGTCGGGAAAGACGTTTTCCACCTGATACCCGTCCCAGGGAGCGGCGGTGTCAAACAATCCCGCGGACGCGACCGTGACCCGGGCGGAATCAGGCGCGTCCGTTTGAGAAGCGCCGGAACCATCAGCGTCGGCACCAGGAGCCTGTTGATTCGTCGCGCCGGTTGACAGCGGCGCAAACGGGACAAGCGTGCCCGCAAGCGGCTCAAACCCGCACTGCCGCAACAGCCGGAACAACTCCGCTTCCCGGCTGGCCGGGATCAAAAAATCGGTGGGAGAGATGATGTCGGCGAGAAACGGCTGCAACAGCGGAATCTCGCGCAACTCGGCCAAGAGGCCGGGATCGGCGGTGCGCACCCGCACGACCGGATCGAAGCGGATCTGCCGGGAGGTCTTGGCCCACCGGCGGATCAGCGCGGCCAGCGCGTCAGGCAACGGGTAGGCGCTGTAGCGTGCCAGAAAGGCGAGAATCTCCTCGTCGCTGCCGCCGCCGGAAAGATAGGCGGCCACCCGGCGGGAAGACAAGGTACAGCGCAACAGTTCGCCCTCAAAGGAGAAATCGCCCAAACGGCCGAGTTCCCACAAGGCCACAAGCGGCACCGTCGGCGGCACGATCAATCCGCCGGTCGGCTCCGCGTACCACCTGCCCTCGCCGGGGGCTTGCAAGAGCGGATTGAAGCGCCAGCACAGCCGCCCGTCAGGCGTTTCTCCCAGGTGAATCCACCCGAAGCCGAGCAGCGGGTGCAACCACTGCGTGCGAAGCACGTCGAGCGCATTGTCGGGAAGCCGGTAGCCCCGGCGGCGCAATTGCTCAAGTCCCGCTTCGACCGACCGCCAGCCGCCTGCCGTCCGATTCATCTCGCGGGCAAACGCCTCCAGCCACGGCTGTCTCGGCAAATAAGAGGCCAAAAACAGGCGGAACAGCTCTTCCCGCCGCCGGACGGCGTCAAGAGAGAGCCAGGTGCGGACGGCGGGTTCGTTGAGCGCCAGCCGCCTCTCTTCGCAAGTAATCAGGCCCAGGCGCATCGCGATGTCAAACAGGATCGCTTCTTCGGGACGGTAGGCGGCGCGCAGTTCGCGCGGCACCAGCGATTCGTGCCAACCCGCGACATGTTCTTCGCGAACGGACAAAAGCGGCGCCAGTTTTTGCAACTGGCGGCGGTGAATCGTCCGTTTTTGCGTCAACCGGACGTCCTGATCGCGGACGAACAGCAAACAGGCAAACAAATCCAGATGTATTCCCCGTCCCGCTGTTATATAATAAGAGAGCGGTTGATCATCTTGCCAGTCAAGGTGATCTTCTTTCTTGTCAGCAGATTCCAGAAGCCGGTCCATCCTCTCCCGGATTTCGGCCGGCATCAGATACCCGACCTCGCTCCAGAGCTTGCGCACGGTGACGATCAGTCCCAATCGGCGCAGCCGGGTCAACCCGACGCTCAGGTGGGGGTGGATGTTTTTGGACAGGCTGTCCCACTGTCTTTTGGTCAAAAAACCGTGGGGCGCTTCCAGCACGAACAGGCGCACCGTCTCGCGTTCGAGCGCGTGCAGACGCTGCCACAGGCGGGCGAGAAACGCCTCGTCCGTCAATCTGTTTGCCAAATCACCGGGCCATGGCTGTTCCAGGCGACGATCCTGTTCGGATAAGATCGCCCGTCGGGTCGATTCGGAAAGCAGATCCACACAAGTTCGTACGCGCAAAAGCATCACCTCATTTGGAAAGCGGGACGTTCCGTTCATTGTACACGATTTTGTTCCGGTCTACGAGCGCCAATCCACACAGGAGGTACCTACCATGAACACATCTATCGCTCTTTTGCTCAGTTTCGCCTTGACGCTTACGGGCGTGCCGGCCGCATCCGTGCAAGCGCCTGCCGCCCTGTCATCGGCCGTGACCGCGCCGGCCCATTCATCTGTCAGCCAGCCGGTGGCGTACCAGGTGGTATCGGCTCCCTATCCGCAACAGGTAGCGGCCGTGTGGCAAGACGTCCGCAAGCAAGGCGGCCACCAGGTTGTTCATACCGATGACGCTACGTATGTCGTGATCGGTGCCGGTCAGCGTCCGACCGGCGGCTACACACTGGCAGTCGACAGCGTGCAACAAGGGGAGGACGGCTCGCTCGTCGTCCGCGTCCATGAGAACAAACCGTCGCCCGGGGCCATGCGGACACAGGTGATCACCTATCCGACCGTCGTGATATCGCTGCCCAAGACGTCTCAGCCGATCCAGGTCGTGTTCAGCTAACCCCGACCCTTAAGCGTATCCAAAGGAACAGAAAAGCAGAGGCGCTTGATCCTCTGCTTTTTTGAATTCCACTCAGTTGACCACGACCTCAAAGCGCTGTTTGATGCCGTAGGACTCGTGGTTGTTGTGCGCCAGCTCCAGCACCACTTCGTGTCGCCCGGGCGTGAGCGCGGAGTAGACAAACTGCTTGTCGAAGATTTTCGCCACTTTTTTGCCGTCGATGTAGAGATGGACATGTCCTTCTCCGTACTTGTTGTCCTTGCCCATGTTTTCAAGCGAGAAGCGGAAATGGCTGACGGTCAAGTCCAGCCGAAGCTGTTTCCCGACCACGGCGTGCTTCACGGTGAAAGCAGGCGTTGGCTGATCCTGCTCGTGCGGCACCTGCTGCTGTATCACTGGTTGAATCCCCTCTGGTGCGTACAGCGACAGTACAGCGCAGCCAACGAGGGCGATCCCGACGAGAAAACGCGTGATGAGGCGGTTTCCGTTCATCTCGGACACTCCTTGTCAGATGGGTTTCTTCCCCTATCGTTCCCCGGATGAACGGAAAATATAGCGTTACGTGACCGTCGGCTCACCCGTGCCGCAACAACGCCAGCCGGGCGCAGAAAATCACTTGCGGGGACGGCGCTTGTCGTCTTGCCACAAGCCGCGATGGTTCTTGCGCGCCTCCCGTTCAGAGGCGAGGAACTGGTCGGCGTACGCTACGTTGGGCGGGATCGTCATGATCCGGGCGTACCCTTCGCGCACCAGTTTGTCGTTGACGAACGTGCCGTCCGGCAGGTAGACATAGGCGAGCAAGCGCCCGTACTTGTCCCTGAGCTCGACGTCAAACCGCAGTGTGACGGTCTGGCCGGTCAACAGTTTCTTGGTGTAATTGCTCGCTTCCTTGCCGAAGTATTCCACCGGATGGTTGGGCTTAACCGTCTCGGGGGTGTTGACGCCGATCATCCGCACCCGTTCGCCGCCCTCGATCTGGAACGTGTCGCCGTCCACCACCCGTTCCACTTTTGCCTTCATCTCGCCGTTGGGTTGCGGCTGGGCTTGTTGGCCACAGCCGCACAACAGCAGCGCTGCGGCAAGAACCACGGCCAACCATTGTCTCATCTGTGTATCTCCCTCGCTTCTGCTCATGATCCTCCACCAGTGTACCCGATCAAAAGCAACAGAAGCAAGAACGGTGCCAATCGTGTCCGCAAAACAAAAACGACCCGGCAACAGGTCGTGTTTCTCATTAGTCACGGGTATTGAAAAAGAACAGCAGAATCACCACGATGATGATAATCCACAGCAACTCCTCGTTATCCTGGTTGAAGTCAAAGAACCCCATGTGGCTCCCCCTTTCCTTCTCGCTACAACGTATGCACCGCCGTAGGTGAACGTCAGGAGAAACCAAGCCCAAATGCGCCGGGGTCGTCTCAGCCGCGCTGTGAGCGAACGGCTTTGATCAGATGGACATAGGTGGTGAGTTGCCGGGCTTCCACCGTGAACCCAAGCCGACGCAAGGCGTCGATGAGCGCCGACCGGTCGGCGTAATACTCGTCGGCAATCGCCGCCACCGCCTGCTCCTGATGCCGTCTGCGCAACTCCTCCAGATGGGCCTGGCGGGCCGCCTCGTCAGCGAACATCAGATCGGCGATCACCATTCGCCCGCCCGGTTTCAACACCCGCTCAAACTCAGCCATCGCCAGCTTCTTCTGTTCGTCGGTCAGATGGTGCAAAGCGTAGCTGGTGACGACAAAGTCAAACGTGCGATCCAGATACGGGATCGCCAGCAGATTGCCCAACTTGGTCTCGACACGGGGATTTTTTTGCTTGCAGCGCTTCAGCATTTCCATGGACTGGTCGATGGCGCAGACCGTCACGCCGCGACCCTCGAAGCGTTTGGCCAGATTGCCCGTTCCCGTCGCTGCGTCCAGGCCCGTCTCCCCCGGCTTGGGAGCGGCTGCGGCAACCACCTCGTCCAGCACCTGCTCATACCCGTGGTGCGGATTGAATCCCTCTCCCCCGTTTATCACCAGCTCGTCGTACACGTCAGCCAACTGGTTAAAATTCCATCGGTCCACCCATTCGCTGCGCGTCTGCCTCAGCCGCTTGTTCGCCTCCGCCAGCGTGTACAAGACAGACGGATCGGGGCGACTGTCCCGTCTGAGCCGATCGATCATCGTCTCCGTCGTCTGGATCACCGCCTTCAATTCCAGCCAGCGGTCGTACATGTAGGCTCGCTGCACTTCCAGATACGGCAACAGCGAGCCGCCTCCGCCTTCGTTGTCCAGTTGTTCCAACACCCGTCTGATCTGATCGATCGGCATCCCCACCTCGCGCAACGCGACGATCGTCTGCAAGCGCCAGGCATCCTCCTCGGCAAACTGGCGGTAGCCCGACGACTCCTCTTTGGCCGGGGCAATCAACCCCTTCTCTTCGTAAAAGCGAATCGCCCGCGGCGTAATCGCAAGCCGCGCGGCCATTTCCCTGATGTGCATGGCGCATTCCCTTCCTTTTCCTGACCTCCCAACTGTACCTATTCTAAACCTTTCCGTTACGTCAAGGTAAAGGAATCGCCATAAAAAAGAAAACGCGACCTGGGATCAGGTCGCAAAACGGGTGGCTAGTGGCGCGAAGCCGGTTCGGAGATTTCGTACAAGGCTTCGCTCGCCTCGTCATGGTGCACCTCGCGGACCGCCATGTCGCCCAAGGCCACGATCCCCACCAGTTTGCCGTTTTCCACCACCGGCAGGCGGCGAATCTGGTGTTTGGCCATGAGTTTGGCCGCCTCGTCGACAGTCATCTCCGGACGGCCGAGAATCGCGTCGCGAGTCATAACCTCTTCCACCTTCGCGGAGCCTTCGCGCTTCTCGGCGATGCCGCGGATGACGATGTCGCGGTCGGTGATGATCCCGATGACGTCGTTTTTCTCGTCGACCACCGGGATAATTCCCACGTTCCAGTCGCGCATTTTGACAGCGACTTCATACACGTTGTCTTTTAAGGTCACCGTCGCCAGATCTTTTGTCATAATATCGCTCAGCGTGCGATTTTCGTTCTTTGCCATCTGTTCTCCTCCTTCCTCGTGACAATCCGTAGTCTCCCCGCAGTCGCCGCTTTTGATTCACGCGCTCGCGGGGGCCTTTCATTCGTGACGGCTTGTAAACAATTTCCGCATCTTCATTGCACTTGCCCCAAAAACCGACTATCATTAGAAGAGTGAATTATCCGTAAGGAGGAAAACTGATGGTCATTAAAGAGACGGGAATCGGAAACAAGGAAGTGCACCTGGCCGAACTGGACCACGTCATGGACGAGTTGGGGTTCGTTCGCTGGGCTTGGGATTACAATCACGCTACATACGATTTCAAATTCGACGATAAAGGAACGATCTACTACCTGCGCGTGCAAGCCAACGCGATCCAGGGCAAACTGGAGGACCCGCACGCCCTGCTCAAACTGGAGGAGCCGTTCATGGGCAAACACCTCTTCCCGCACGGCCTCGACTACGACGCTCCGATTCCGGATGCGGTGTTAGAAAGCGCCAAGCGCAAACTCTCCCAGTTGAAAGACAAACTGTCCAGCATCTGATGACCATACAGCATGAACACATGACAGAGAGGACCTGCCGCCTCGTTTGTCTCAGCTACGTGGAGGTGATCATCCATGAAAACGCGAGGGGTACCTGACTTCCTGCTGTTGTTTCTCACCGCGCTCCTCATCGGGTTTGGCATTACCATGGTGATCAGTTCCAGTTCGATTTACGCGTACGCCGGAATTTTTACGTCCAAAGGCTGCGGGATTTGCGGCGGGGACGAGCTGTATTTCGTAAAAAAGCAACTGATCTGGGTGGCGATCGGTTTCATCGCCATGCTGATCACGATGAACATTCCGTTTTCGTTTTACAACAAGCATTTTTTGCTGATCGGGTTTGTCAGCCTGTTGTTGCTCTTGATCGTGTTTATCCCCGGCCTCGCCCCGGAGATCAAAGGGGCGCGCTCATGGGTCAAACTGGGGCCCCTCGGCAATTTCCAGACCTCTGAATTTGCCAAGCTGGGGCTGATTCTTTATCTAGCGGCGATCATTTCCAAAAAGGGCGAACGGATCCGCGACTTCAAGACAGGGCTGTTGCCGCCCGTAGTCGTCACCGGCATCTTCTTTATCCTGATCGCGCTGCAGCCTGACCTGGGAACGGCGGTGATTCTCGCCGGTACCGCTGCCGTGGTGCTGATTTGCGGCGGAGCCGTGATTCGCCACCTGCTCTTGTTGACTGTCCCGCCCGGCGCTCTGATCCTCATGGTGTACATCACGGCCAAACAGCACGCGCTGGCGCGGATTTCGGCGTTCATGAATCCGTGGGACGACCACCTTGGAAAAGGATGGCAACTGTCGCAGTCGTTTTTCGCCCTGGCGCGGGGTGGCATCTCCGGCTCAGGGTTCGGAAAAAGCATCCAAAAATACCTGTATCTTCCGGAATCGCACACCGATTTTATCTTTTCTGTGATTGGCGAAGAGTTCGGCTTTATCGGCACCACCATCTTTTTGCTGGTCTATCTGGCGTTTTTGCTGCGCGGCATCTACATTTGTCTCAAGTCAAAAGACACGTTCGCCAGTCTGGCCGGCATCGGCATCGTCACCATGATCGCCTTGCAGGCCCTGATCAACATCGGCGGAGTGACCGGCAGCATCCCGCTGACCGGGGTGCCGCTGCCGTTCATCAGTTACGGCGGCTCGTCGCTGTTGGTCTGCATGATCGGGACCGGCATCCTCTTGAGCGCCTCCCGCGAAATCAACCGGCAAAAAGCGCTGGAACTGGCCAAGGCCCGTTCCTGAAAGACAAGCCCATCACCCAAAAAAGACCTCTTCCCGGCGGACAACCGCCGCAGCAAGAGGTCTTTTCGCTTACGCCATTTCCACTCCGTCGACCCGAACGTGCACCTGCTGGACGTGCAGCCCGGTCAGGGATTCCACGACGTCTTTCACTTTTTCCTGCAACGCCCGACAGGCATGATGAATTTTTGTGCCGTACCGGACGGTCACCCGCATTTCAATCGTCGTCTCTCCATCGGCAATCGTCACATGAACGCCTTTGGCCGCACTTTTTCCGCTCATCCGCTTGGCAAGATCCTCGTACAGTCCGCTCGCCGTCGTCACGATCCCGGGAACCTCCTGTGCGGCAATGCCCGCGAGAACGGCCACCACATGATCTGCCACCCTTACCTCGCCGTACTTCTTGTCCTCCATACTTGTGTACCCCCCACCTGTCATGTCACACCGGACTGGTCGCGATTTCGTACACGATTCGACTTTGCTTTTATTATACCGGGCCCAGGCACGGCTTTGAAGCACAATTTCTTGTCGAAACGGGGGCACCCAGCCGGGCAAAGTCGACCGGTCTGTTTCGCTTCCGAAGCCGTCTGTCATCGCCGCAATTGATTCGAAAGCGGCCTGGGATGAATCGGCTCACCGATCGCGTCTGTTCAGGTTAGTATTAGCCAACAATCCAATATTTTACTCCTGCCTTTCCTCTTAAAAGACTGGAAGAACGGACACCCTAACGAAAGGCAAACAGTTTAGATTGGAGGCCAAGCCATGCAAAGACTGCAAAAAACCACACTGTTTTTCATCGCGATCCTTGTGGCGATTGCCACCGTGACGGCCAGTGTGCCGGCGCGGACGGAGGCGTTCAGCAATCGGTTGGTTCACGTGGGCGATTCAGGCAAAGACGTCCGGGAGCTGCAGGGCAGACTCAAACTGTTGGGCTTTTACACAGGAAAGGTGGACGGCGTCTTCAGTTGGCGAACCTATTGGGCATTGCGCAATTTCCAATACGAGTTCGGGTTGCGCGTTGACGGTGTGCTCGGGCCGAAAACCAAGCTGAAGCTGTACAACGCGACCAAGCACTACCGGCCGACGGCGGAGGAACTGGGGATCACGCCGGCGGCGCGCGCACCATCCGCCGCGCCTGCCCGCACCGCGCGCATCACCACGATGTACACCCGAAACTTTTCCGAAAACGACATCCGGCTGATGGCCAACGCCGTCTACGGCGAGGCCCGCGGGGAACCCTACATCGGTCAGGTGGCGATCGCGGCAGTCATCCTCAATCGCACTCGCAACCCCAACTTCCCCAGCACCCCGGCTGGCGTTATCTTTGAGCCGTTGGCGTTTACCGCCGTATCAGACGGACAGATCTGGCTTGAGCCCAACGAAACCGCGCGCAAGGCGGTGAAAGACGCCCTGCGCGGCTGGGACCCAACGGGTGGCGCAACCTATTACTTCAACCCGGCCACGGCCACTTCGAGCTGGATCTGGAGCCGACCCCAAATCAAACGGATCGGCAAACATATATTCTGTCGCTAGGCCAACCTCCCGAACCGCGCCTGCCTCTATGGCGGGCGCGGCTTCGGTTTTTTTCGCACCAAACGAAGCGGCGCGCTGTGACGGCGCGCCGGGAAGGGTCAGCGAAGCGTGTGTTGAGCCATTTTGACAAACCTTTCTTCGCTTTCGATCGTGCCGCAGATTCCGCACTGCACGAGATACGGCTGGCCGCGATACGGCTGGTGGAACGTGTCGAGCTCTTTCGCCTCCAGTTCGGCCACGACCTTTCCCGTCTGCGGATCGAGACGCACGTATCGCGGAACCTGCTGAACAATCGTAAAGCGCATGCGATTTGACTTGCAAACCGGGCAAAAATACGGATGCGACAAAGCCTGCCACCTCCTGTGCTAAAAATCGCTTGCGTTTTTACCCTTCCCCGCCCGCGCAGCCGCTATTCCCGGCGTGCGGCCACTTTTTCAAGTGACAAGTGCGGGTGCTTTGGGTACACTGAAACTGTTGGCAATACACAGATTTCCAGAGGTGACAGAAGTGAACCAACGATTGTTTTTCTCCCTGGTAGGCGGCAGTTTTTTGCTGGCGGCAATCGCGCACTATCTCGTGGAAAACGAGCTGGTAAAATTCGCGACCGCCTCGCTCGCCGTGATCTTTCTCGCCGCGTGGCTGGGCAAGGCGACCGAAAGCGTGGCTTTTTACGCCGGAGACCGGATCGGCGGATTTCTCAACGCCACGTTTGGCAACGCGGCCGAACTGATTATCGCGTTTTTCCTTGTCAAAGAAGGCTTGTTCGACATGGTAAAAGCCTCGCTCACCGGTTCGGTCATCGGCAACATGCTCCTGGTGCTGGGACTGAGCGTGCTAATGGGCGGGCTGAAATACAAGGAACAGACGTTTAACGGCAGACTGGCCGGACACAACGCCTCTCTGATGACGCTGGCGCTGATCGCCCTGTTTATCCCCGCCATGTTCATCAAGGGGCTGCCGAGCGGCGAAATCAACACCTTGAGCATCGTCATCGCGGTGATCCTGATCGTCGCCTACGGGCTCTGGCTGATGTTCTCGATGATCACCCACAAGGAGTTCCTCTCTGACATCGAGCCGGAGGAGGAGGAGCCCGCCTGGTCGAAATCCGTCTCGGTGCTGATGCTTTTGGTGGCCACGGTATTCGTCGCCGTCGTCTCCGAGTGGCTCGTTCACAGCGTCGAGCACGTAACCAAAGCGTTCGGCTGGTCGGAATTGTTCGTCGGGGCGTTCGTCATCGCCATCATCGGCAATGCGGCGGAACACAGCGCGGCCATTATGCTGGCGATGAAAAACCGGATCGGCGCGTCGGTGGAGATCGCCATCGGCTCCAGTCTGCAAATCGCCCTGTTCGTCGGTCCGACGCTGGTCCTGGTTAGCCTGTTGTTCGGTCCGCCGATGAACATCGTCTTCACCCCGTACGAACTGACCGCGATCGGCGTCAGCACCTTTATCGCCATCTCCATCTCGCGCGACGGCGCCACCAACTGGTACGAAGGCGTGCTCTTGCTCGCCGTCTACCTCATCCTCGGCACGGCGTTTTACTTCGCGTAAAAACGAAGCGGAGGGTCAATTCCCTCCGCTTACGTTTTTTCTGTATAATTCATGGAGATCGGCCAGTTTCCGCTCCAGGCTGTCCATGATCTCCCGTCCCGTCTCTTCCTCGATCAGACCCAGGCGGACGGCAAAGTCAATCTCGCGCGAGAGCCCGAACATCTGTGTGTCGAGCACCTCCTCGTACAGAGGGCACTGCGGCATGGTCAGGTTTTCCATCTGTACGTCAATCAGTTTGTATATCTTGTCTGCATCGGCCCGCAGCAACGCTAGTGCTTTGTTTACCATATCGGGAATCCAAGCGTCTGTCAAAACCTATCCCTCCGTTTGCCTCCATCCTTACCATCCATAGTACGCGATTCTTGGGCATTTGAAAAGAGGAGAAGACATCCGCAGCCGGTGATGCCACGGATTGCCTCTGGACAAAGGGTGCGGTACAATGGGACCAGTCCGGGTGAACGAAACCGCGCGCAGTCAAAGGAGGCATGAACATGGCAGAAGTCATCGTCATCAAAGGCGCCGTTACCTATCCCATTACGCTCGATCCGGGGGTATGGATTTTCGACGACCGCAAAATCGACCTGCGAACCTACCAACCGGAAGCGTCAGCCGCCGAGCCGGGAGAAACCGACTACCTGAAAGGCACGGGGGCGCAATGGGACAAGGAACTTTTGGAGGGAGCCACTCCCCCGTCGGAGCGCCCCAGCATGATCGCGTTGCGCGGCGCGCTGGAAGGCGATTACGGGATCAAACTGGCGCCGTTTTTGGAAAACGCCCAGCCGAAACCACAGGCCACCCACGTGCGCATCCACCGCGAAGACGCCGAAGCGGTGATCCTGCCGCTGGCGGAGGCGAAACGGGCGATCCTGCAATTCGCCAAAAGCGGCAAGCCCATTCGCGAGCGCGGACCGGTGCTGTTCTACCTGCCCGAACAACTGGTAAACGGGGATGAGCCGCTTGACGCGATCACCGCGTTTGAGCTGATCACCCTGTAAAGCAAGACGCCATCCGCTCTCAAAGCCGAGAGACGGATGGCGAATATAACCCAGCACAGCGAAACCGCCAACGGAACCGCGATTACGCGGTATGCCGTTCCACCAGTTTCAGGGGTTTAGTGACAGAGTCGATCAAGTTCCGGCGTTTGATTTCTTCACAGAGCAAGTCAATGAACGCCGCATCCAACTGGAGGCCGACAGCACGTTGGTATACTTCCAAAAGCAACTCATCGCTCAAGTATTTCACGTTTGTCCCCCCTTCTACCGAGATGTGTCCATTGTAGCACGCGGACTGTGATCGAACAATCGTTCCAATATCCACAGCCCATGTGGACATCATGTGGGTATCATGTGAGCAGACTGTGGGCAAATTGTCCTGAACGAACACGAATCCAGCTATTTCGCTGTGGATGAAGCGACTCGGTTTATCCACAACAAGTCGGAATTTGTCGAAAAAAAGCAGCGATCCGGGGGGATGGATCGCTGCTTTTTCGCGTTGTATCATGTACAGGTTCCATTCTCGCCATCAGGGGAGTCAGAGGGAATGGATGGACAGACGGACGATTTCCGTAATCACGACCATCGTGAAGACGAAGAACCCGAACGTACCGGTTACCAACAGGATGCGGCCGATTCTTTTACGCTCTTCCATAACGCAACGTCCCTCTCTTTCTTTCACCAGGCTACCTCGTATTCTATCTGAATATACGAGAGAACACGTAAAAACGTTACGGAAAAGTTATGGAAAAGATGTGAAAAAACCGCACCTTTACAAGGTGCTCGGCTGCAGCACGTGGTCGATGTGATGCGCGTCGTTTTCCAGGTCGGCCACGGTCTCCTGCAACAGGTACAGCGTGCCGAAGTCGCCGTGTTGCAACGCGAGGGCGGCGTGGCTGCGCACCTGGCGGATCAGGGCCACGTACGCGTTCAGATCGTTTGCAAGCATGGTGCGCAACGGAAAAACGCCTTCCTCTTCCACGGAAAAACACGCCATCTCCTGCTGTTTAACCGGTGTGGACACCGGATAGCCGCCCAGTGCCGTAATCCGCTCTGCTACCTGGTCGGCGCGTTTGAGCAGATGGGCCGCCAACTCGTCAAGCAGCAAATGCACGTCGCGGAAGTTGGGCCCCTCCACAATCCAGTGGTGTTTTTTCACTTGGTGGTACAGCGTGTACAAACCGGCCAAATCCTTGTTCAACGCTTCACAGAGCAACGCGGCGGTGTCTTCGGACAAGCCGATCGGATTGGTTTCCAACATCATCATGAATCCCTCCTTTTTATATTAATTTTAATTTAATACTTATTATAATTAGTGTCAAGAGTCGTTTTTGTGTCCGATTGTTGTACGGAAAGCTGCGCCTCAAGCTGATGCAGCCGCAACGCCACCAGGACGCCGACCAAGAGGCAGATCGTCCACGGCAGCCACTCAAGCTGCCATGCCTTGCCGAGATCGTAGACCCAGCCGCCAAAAAAGGTGCTGATCGAACCGCCGATAGCCAGCGAATATCCGTTGAACCCGTAATACGCGCCCAACAGCTTCCTCGGAGCGAAGCGCGGCACCATGTCCACCAGATAGGGCATGGAGATCATCGTCCCCAGGGCAAACACAAACGCGTCCAGCATCAGCGACCACAACGACTGGGCGAATGTGAGTAAAAACAGACCGGCCGCCATCACCAAGGCCCCGATGCCGATCAGCGTGAACCGTTCCTTGACCCCCTCCAGCCTGCGCAACACGCTCATCTGGAACAGCACGATCGCCACCGAGACAGTGGCCAGCACAATCCCGACGCCTCCCTTGCTGCCCAGCACGTCTTCGGCCCGCTGCGGAATGGCAAGAAACAGTTGCATATACAAATAGTAAAAGCCGATCAGCGCCGCCGTGTAGTGCAAAAACGGACGGTCCCGGACGATCTGCGCCAGACTGTCGCGAAACCCGCCGTTGTGATTGGCCGCCTCGACCGGCGGCAGGAAAAGGAACGCCAACCCCCCGCAGAGAGCGAACAGTCCCCCGGCGAACAGCGACAGCCAGGCAAAGTCGAACGACACGAGCGCCGTACCGGCGATTTGGGAACCGACGATGCCGATGTTGGTCAAGACGTTGCGGAAAGCAAACACGTCTTTGCGGATCGGCTCAGGCGTAAGAACCGCGTACAGCGCCGAGTTGGCCGGCTCAAACAGCGATCCGCCCAACCCGGAGAGAAAGGCCGCGACGAAAAAGTGCCAGGTCTGGGTGCAGAAGGCGAAGGCGGCAAACCCGACGGCACGGACCAGGATGCCGAGAATCATCGTCCCTTTGTACCCGAACGTGTCGGCGGCGATCCCCCCGAGAAACGCGAATCCCTGTTGGGAAAACTGGCGGACGCCGAGCACCAGCCCGGCCATCGCCACACTCCAGGCGAAACTGCCCGTCAAGTATAACGTCAGATACGGGATCAGGGCGTAAAACCCCATATTCATCAAAAACGACATCAGCAACAGCCACTTCACGGATGACGGCGTCTGGCGCCAAAGGGCCCGATTCATGCGGACTGTCGGATTCATCCCAGCTCCTCCTCCATCAATTGACGCAGCGCGTCCGCGAAGCGCCGGTCGTCAGCGGCGGTCCGGGCGGCGGGGCCGCGCGTCCTGCCGCCGCCGCGCCGGTAGCGCGCCTTTTCGTTTCGTTCTTCCAGGTGAAAAGCAATCGTCTCCGGGCGGAAGATCATGCCGTATGGCGTCAAGGCCTGGGCTCGCTTGCCCAGAACCATCGCCGCCAGGCCAAAATCCTGGGTCACCACCACATCTCCCGCCGCCGCATCGTTGGCCAGCCGGATATCGACGGCTTGCGGCCCGGCGTCGACAGCGACGTGGTGCTCCCCTGCCCGCAAATGGTTATGGCTGGCATAGGTGACGCACAGCCAGCCTTTTTCCTTGCACATGTCTTCCGCAATCGCCAGGGCCTGCCTGGGGCAGGCGTCGGCGTCGATCAGAACGCGCTTCGTCTTCAAAGTCTCGTCCTCCGCTTTCCGCGAGATCATGGTTCCGGTGTGCTGCGCGCATCGTTCAGGGCACCATTCGCCGTCGATTTCTGGTATGATATCCTTTAGGAGAGGAGTGAACAAGCCCTGTGCGTTACGCATTTGTCTACGATGAACGGCTTGGGATCAAGCTGCCTTCGCTCGCCCTCGATTGGGAGGAATACTCCGATGAGGAGCGGGCCGAGATCCTTTTGATCTGGGAAGAAATCCGCGCCAAGATCCCGGATCGGATCATCTTGCTGGAGAAGGTCATCGACGAAAAACAGCGGCAGCTCTCCCAGGAGGAGAACTTCGACCGTTCGTGCCGTCTCAACAGCGAAATCGCCGAACTGGCCAGCGTGATCAACGACCTGAACATCTGGTTCCGCGTCCAGCAGGATCACGCCGCCAGAGTCCATACCTGAACGGATACACGAACCACCACTGCCCGTCACAGGGCGTGGTGGTCACCCATAGCCCGTACTCCCCCAACAACCACCCGGCGAACAGCACGGTCAGCTCAATCGACATCCGCACCCGCTGGATACTCCAGCCCATTTTTTCGTTGAGCGCGAGCATCAGACTGTCGCGCGGACCGGCACCGAGGCGTGGAGAGATGTACTGCCGATCCCGAACGCCATGATGAGCATGCCGCATGCAAACAACAGCCACTTCGCCAGCAACGAGTCGGAGGCGGGAACCAAGCCAAGCCAGATGTAACCATCCAGGGCGCCGCCAAACCAGACGATGTTGGTCAAGGTCCAGATCCCCGGTTTCACCCGCGCAATCAGGTAGGACAGGATGATCACCGCGACACCAACGATGTCCGACCAGAGGCCGATGGTCAGTCCGAATGTTTTTTGCAGACCGATGTGAAATGTATCCCAAGGGGCCACCCCCAATCCGGCCTGAATCGTCAGATAGCACCCGAACGCCATCACGGAAAGCCCTAGCACAAACATCCCGCCGCGTATCACGGCCGATCTGTCCGGCAATGCAGCCATCCCCTCTCACTTCCCCTCATGTCTCGCTCACTGTGGCTAACGCCGCAACCAGGCGGCGACGATCTCGTAAAAGATGCCGTCCTTGCGGTAGTAGGCCATCGCGTTCGGCTTTCGCAAGTACGCCTCCACGTCCGCCAAGGTGTCCTCGGCCAGCGTCACTTGCCGCTGCCGATTGTTCTCGTCCTGGTACTCCACCACCAGGGCGACGTTTTCCTGCCGGCAGTGGGCGATCAGCTCCTCCGCCGACGCAAACGAAATCCGTTTCACGTCCTCACCCCATCATCTCAAGCTGATTGCATCATTATAGCAGGAATCGATGCGGCGTCCCATACGCCCGACCGAAGTATATCGCGCCGATACCCGTGTGTGGCGGCGCGTGCAGTCAGACGAACCGCTTCCGCTTGATCTCATGCCGGTAAAAATCGTTGGCCAAGAGCGTGTCGGCAAAGACTTCTCTCGCCTCGGACAGGAGATCAGTAAGCGTGATCTCGCCCGCTTCGTCCTCGTAGCGCGGACTGACGTGTGTCAAGATCAGCGTCTCTACCCCGGCCGAGCGGGCGATTTCCGCCGCCTGCCGGGCCGTCGAATGGCCGCTGCGTTGGGCCAGTGCCAGATCGGCATGGGCATAGGTGGCTTCGTGCACCAGCACGTCGGCTCCTTGCGCCAGCTCCATCAGCCGTTGTGTGGGGGCGGTGTCGCCGCTGAACACCACTTTTCTGCCGGGCTGGGCGGGTCCGACGAAGTCGCGTCCGTGAAACTCCCGGCCGTCCGGCAAGCGGATCGTCTCCCCCCGTTTGAGCGCGCGGTACAACGGACCGGGTGGAATGCCCGCCTGTTTCGCCAGGTCGGCGCGAAACGCGCCGGGGCGCGGCTTTTCCGCGACGGCGTAAGCGAAGGCCGGCACCCGATGGGCCACAGGGGCACACGTCACGGATCGTTCGTCGTCCTCGTACACCACTCCTGGCGAGACGATCCGCACGTTGAGCGGGTACTGCAGATAGACCGGGCTTGCCGCCATCACCCCGTCGAGATAGGCGTCGAGACCTGGCGGGCCGTAGACGCTGACCGGCGACAACGCTCCGCCGCGCAACGAGCGGCTGGCCAAAAGGCCAATCAGTCCGTACACATGGTCGCCGTGCAGATGGGTGATGAACACCTTCTCCAACTGGCTCAGCTTAAGCGGAGAGCGCAGAATCTGGTGCTGCGTGCCTTCGCCGCAGTCGATCAGCCACCACGTTCCCTTATGCACAAACCAGAGCGCGATGGCGCTGACGTTTCGTTTCAGCGACGGCGCTCCCGACCCGGTTCCCAAAAAGGTCAAGATCACATGTATCCCTCCTTTTCATCCATGTGGTGTGATCGTTAGTTCGATGCGTTTTGCTTAGGATTGCCACAGTTGGTGCGCCTCTTTCCCCGCTTCTGCCCTGGGGGCGCGCCGCGTTCGCGACGGGCTGGCAGAGTGGGCGCGGGCATTCACCTTTTTTCGCCAGGCGCATACCCTACAGCAGATACAGCGCCCAGGAGGGATGAACATGAAGCGACTCCTCTCCCTCGGCCTCGCAGTGGGCCTGGGGATGTCGGCCCTGCTCGCCGGTTGTTCCGGCGGCAGCCAGACCGTACGAATCGGCGAGGTGACCCGTTCGCTGTTTTACGCGCCGCAGTACGTGGCGATTGAAAAAGGGTTTTTTCAGGAACAGGGACTTACCGTTGAACTGACGACCACGTGGGGCGGCGACAAGACGATGACCGCCCTGCTCTCCGACGGGATTGACATCGCTCTGGTCGGGTCCGAGACCAGCATCTATGTCGACCAGCAGGGAGCGGCCGATCCGGTGATCAACTTCGCCCAGTTGACCCAGACGGACGGCACCTTCCTCGTCTCGCGCAAGCCGATCGCTCCCTTCTCGTGGGAGCAGTTGAAAGGCAAGGTCTTTCTCGGCCAGCGCAAAGGCGGGATGCCGCAGATGGTGGGCGAATATGTGCTCAAACAGCACCAGATTGATCCGCACAAAGACCTGACCCTGTTGCAAAATGTCGAGTTCAAAAACATCCCCGGCGCCTTTTCGTCTGGCACCGGCGAGTTCGTGCAACTGTTTGAACCGACCGCTTCCCAATTCGAACAGGAAGGCATCGGGCACGTCATCGCCTCGTTCGGCAAAGAGAGCGGCCACGTCCCGTACACGGTGTACATGAGCAAGAAAAGCTACATCGACAAACACAAAGACACCATCCAAAAATTCACCAACGCCATCTACAAAGGACAACAATGGGTAGCCGCCCATTCAGCGAAAGAGATCGCAGTCACCATCGCGCCGTACTTCAATGACATCAAGCCGCAGATTCTGGAAAGCGCGGTGCAGCGGTACAAGGAACAGGAGTCCTTCGCCGCCGACCCGCTGCTCGGAGAGGACGAGTGGAACCGGCTGCAGGACATCATGCAGGAAGCGGGCGAACTGAAACAGCGGGCCGACTACGCGAAACTGGTGGACACGACGTTTGCCAAGGCAGCCGTCGAAGGGAGGTAATCCCATGCACGAACATTCCTCTGCGCCCGCCAAGATCGTACTGCGCCAGGTGACCCACCTCTACGTCACGCCAACCAGCGCCTACATGGCGCTCAACGGAATCGACTTGCGCGTAGAGGAAGGCGAGTTCATCTGTCTGGTCGGCCCGAGCGGCTGCGGCAAAACCACTCTGCTTTCGCTGATCGCCGGGCTGGAGCGCCCGACCGCCGGACAGATCCTGATCGACGGCAGGGAAGTGTCCGGCCCGACGAGGCAAGTAGGCTACATGTTGCAACAAGATTATCTGTTCAACTGGCGCACGATCGAGGACAACGTCCTGCTCGGCCTGGACATCCAGGGCATCCGCACGCCGGAATACGTCGACTACGCGATGCACCTGCTCGACGAGATGGGATTGAGCGACTTTCGCCGCGCCTATCCGCCGCAGTTGTCCGGCGGGATGCGGCAACGGGTGGCGCTGGTGCGCACGCTGGCCAGCAAGCCGGACATTCTGTTGCTCGACGAACCGTTCTCCGCGCTCGACTACCAGACGAAGTTGAAGCTGGAGGATCTGATCGTCGAGACGCTTCGCCACCGCTGCAACCAGAAAACCGCGATCCTCGTCACCCACGATCTGTCCGAAGCGGTGGCGATGGGCGACCGGGTGTTTATCCTGGGCAAAAATCCGGGGCGGATTCGCAAAGAGGTGGTCATTCCCGCCCACATCCGCGAGCCGCTGCCGTTTCAGGCACGCAACCAGGAAGGGTTTCACGAACTGTTTCGACAGATCTGGAAGGAAATGGAGGGCGAGAGCGATGCGGTCGATTGACCCCGGACACATTCACCGCGACTATCTGCGTACCCGTGCCCGCGAGCGCCGGCACGTGCTGACGACGCAACTGGGCCTGTTCCTCCTGTTTCTCGGCCTGTGGGAATGGGCGGCGCGCGCCGGGATCATCAACGTCCTGCTGTTCAGCTACCCGTCCAAGGTGTGGCAGTTGTTTGCCGAAAAGCTGATGGACGGAACCCTGCTCCCCCACGTCGTCACCACCGTGATCGAGACTGTCGTGGGTTTCCTCCTGGGAACGCTGCTGGGCACTCTCATCGCCTCCGTCATCTGGTGGTCGCCGTTTCTCTCCCGCGTGCTGGAGCCGTACCTGGTGGTGGCCAACAGCATGCCAAAAGTGGCGCTCGGCCCGCTGTTCATCGTCGGCCTGGGTCCCGGCGTCTTTTCCATCATCGCGATGGGTTGCGCGGTGTCGGTGATCATCACCACGATTGTCGTCTACACCAGCTTTCGGGAAGTCAACCCGAACTACGTCAAAGTGGTGCAAACCTTTGGAGCCAACCGGCGGCAGATTTTTACGCTGGTCATCCTGCCCGCGACCATCCCGACGATCGTCTCCACGCTGAAAGTAAACGTCGGACTCTCCTGGGTCGGCGTCATCGTCGGCGAGTTTCTCGTCTCCCAGCAAGGGCTCGGCTATCTGATCATCTACGGGTTTCAGGTCTTCAATTTTACCCTGGTCATGATGAGCCTGTTCGTCATCGCCATCGTCGCCACCCTGATGTACCAAGGCGTCTCCTACCTGGAGCGGCGGCTCACCAGCCAGTTCAAATAGATGCATCACCGCAAAAAGCCAGCCGGTTGGCTGGCTTTTTGCGCGAACGCAAGCCTCTCAAAGAGGCTGTCCCGCTTCGTGCAAGCGGTATGCGCCGTGGTGGGTCGGGCCGACATGCGCATTCAGGGCAAATCCGTGGCGGATGGCCGCGGTAATGAACGCTTTGGCGGTATGGGCGGCCTCGCGCACGGAACGCCCTTTGGCCAGTTCGGCCGTGATGGCCGCCGCATAGGTGCAGCCCGCCCCATGAGTGTAGGTGGTGTTGATTTTTTCCACTTCCAACAGCTCGAACGTCTTGCCGTCGTACAGCACGTCGACAGCCCGATCGCCCGGCAGCCTGCCCCCGCCCTTGACCAGGACGAAGGAGGGTCCGAGCGCATGGATGCGCCGCGCCGCTTCCTTCATTTCATCCAGGCTTTTGATCGGCGGCATCCCGCTCAGTTTGGCCGCTTCGATCAGGTTGGGAGTGACGACGGTCGCAAGCGGCACCAGGCGTTCCCGCAAGCACTGGTTTACTTCCGGGTGCAACTCCTCGTCCACCCCTTTGCAGATCATCACCGGGTCCACCACCAGATTGGACAGACGGCGGGCGGCCAGTTCGTCCGCGACCAGTTCCACCGTCTCTTTTGACCCGAGCATTCCGGTTTTGCACGCGTCCACCCCGATGCAGTCCAGCACCGTATGCAACTGGGCTTTCAACGTATCCAGCCCGATCGGATGAATGTGATGACACCATTGTTCATCCTGGGCGACGATCAGGGTGATCGCGGTCATCCCGAACACGCCGCGCTCCTGAAAGGTTTTGATGTCGGCCTGCAACCCGGCTCCCCCGCTCGTGTCGGAACCGGCAATGGTCAACGCTTTGAACATGTTCATCCACTCTCCCCCATTCGCATCGTTGCCAATCGGGCAAGTCCCGCCCGGTATTCCGTCGCTCCTATCATACTACCTCCAAGCGGCGGGCGACCAGAGATTTTTAACCGCCTGCTTGTTGACTGGCGTGTCGATCGTACGGGACAACGATCCCTATCCGCTCATCGCCTTCCAGGGAACCAACTCCATCAAGGTTTCCACACCCGATGTTCCTTTCGGGAACACATTCTGGTCCCGTATCCGCCGCACATTGACACACCCCGACGGCGCTTTCGCGTCCGGCCAGCTTCCGTTTTCGTCCCGCCGATAGAGAAGCAGCCGGGCTCCGTCCGTGGTGACAATCCGCCTACAGTTCTTCACGTTCTTTTTGGTTAGGTACGCGAGCGCCTGCTCGTACGCGCTTTCCAGGGATTGGTTCTGCCGTTTCGCCTCGCAGATCATCACACAATTCTCCAGCGTGGTGGGCGTGGCACAAAAAAAGGCCATGTCGATCTGATTCCACTCGATCGCCAACAGTTGTTCCGACCATCCCATCCCCAGCATGAGCGGGGCAATCATATGCGCGACAATCTCGTGTTCGGATGGCCGGCCGCTGTTCGCCGACCGTCTGTACCAGTCGTCCAGCCGTTTGATCCGGGCGATCGTCGCCAGTACCTTTTCCACCGCGTCGTTGGAAAGCCCCTTGGAAAACAGGGCCATGCCCAGCTCATCCGGCGACAACACCTTCCCCACGCCGGTTGGCAACGAATGGAGCGGCCGATCCTGAATCGCCCTGGCCAGATCGTCGCGATACCGGACAATTCTCGGTTCATGCACCGCCGTAAAGGTCGGCTGCTTCTTGTAATGCCCAAACACCGGCTGGATCGGGGCCAGGACAGAAACAGCGCTCGTATCCCACAACACGCGGCGCATATGCTGCAAATCCCACCCCAGCACGTCGTCGAAACACGGATTCCACTGATAGCCCGGGTCAGGATCGGGGATTTTTCCGACCGCCACCACTTCCTTGCCATACCTAAGGAGGACGATGTCCCCCGCCTGCGGTTTCTCGCAGAAGGCGGCGATTTGCTTGCCCATTTGCTCCCCGCGATACGCCTCCCGATGAGCCCTGTACTCGCCCGGATCGCCGGGACCGATCAGCATCACGTCATGTTCCAGGAACAGCCGGGTATAGTCCCTGCCTCCCGAATCTCCCGCAGCGATCTGCCAGATCGTCATCTTTCATCCCCTCCGTTTGGCGTGCGGGCCCCTTACCATCGCTTCCACCAGGGCTTTTTCTCTTCGGCCGCGCCGTCCGCCTCCCGGGCGTCGGCATCCGCCTGGGTCTCAAGCGCTTCCTGGGGCAGTTGCGACAGGAATTTTTCCACCGCCGGCCGGTACGTGTCGGCGACATGGGGCAGCATCTGCCGGACGACCTCGACCGCCTTGGCCGCCTGATCGGTGGCGAGTAGCGCGTTGGCGTAGTTGAGACCGGGATACGGATTCTCAAACGTCGGTTGCCAATACTGTTCGGCAAACTGGATCAGTTGGTACACGTAGCCCGCCTGGCCCAGCTCCCCGGTCACGTTCATCAGCACATCCGCCCGTCCACCCGTCCGCTCCAGGGCGGATTTGAAGTGTTCCATAGCGGAAAGCAGGTTGCCGTCCTGAAGGGCGAGCCGTCCCATGACCAACTGCGGCCGCCACGCGCCCTCCAGATCGGCCAGCGTCTTCAGCCGCTCCAGCAGATCCTCCTTTTTGTCCCACTGCAAAAAGTTGGCCACGTACCAGTCCAGTCCGTTGTCCTGGTTCGGATCGACGGCCAGACCAGCTTCCAGCAGTTTGAACGCGTTCTCCTCGTCCCCCTGCATGACGAACACTTTGGCCAGGTTGGTGTAGGCGACGCCGGAAGAAGGGTATTCATTCAACGTGTACAACAAAAGTTTCTTGGCGTCGTCGTAGTTTTTTGCCTGCATATGGACAATCGCGCGGAAAATCAGCGCCGGTTCGATCGGTCCCCACAACTCCAGCAGGCGATCAGCCGCCTTGGCCGCCTCCTCGGTGAATTCGCCGCGCACAAGCTCGGCCGCGTACTGGCGCAGCGCCTCCTTGTCGTTCCAGTACGCCTCCAGCATATCGGGAATGATCTTGGTGCGGTAGTCCTCGCGCGACATGTTGATCCGTTGGCCGTATTCGTTGGTAAATTCAATAAACTCGGACATGAAAGAGCCTCTCTTTCCGTTTCGAATCGTTTTTCCCCTGTTCTCCATTCGTGACCCGCCGGGCAAATCCCTGCCGCGCTTACCGGGATGGAATCGGAAATCTTCCCCCATGCGCCGCCACAAACATTGCGAAAGGCGGTCCCCCGCAACGGAAAACCGCCCTGTCCGGCCGTCAAATCCAGGCCTTGATGTTTACTTTGCGGATGAATTCTTCCGGCGTTTCCTTCACCACATTGTCGCTGTCCGCCGGGGACTCGTCCTGCATCCCCAAAAGTTGCCTGAACAGCGCCTCGTTTCGCGTCGCCAGCGCGAAGTCCAGCAACGCTTCCCGCTGCACTCTTTCCGCCTCCTGTTCGAGCAATTGCTCCTCCAACGCAATATCGGCTTCAACGATAGGAAAATGTTTATCCAGTTTCGGCACCCGGATTACCCACTCAAACGCGCTGTCCGGATTCCGGTCTCGTCCGATAATATAGGCATGCTCTCCGATAGGTAGCGATTGCTCGAAGGAGTCTGCCACGATGATGACTCGTTGTCCAAGTTTAAACATGAGTCCAAACTCCTTTCGTTCGCTTTCTCTTCCTATACACCATCATACTCGTTCTCGCCGGGATTGGAAAGTGGAAGGTTGCACATTTGTCCGGCGGAGCTGTCGCTTGTTGGAAACCGCAAAATCGTCTACACTAGGAGGCAGAGGTTTTTTGGCCAAGAACGCGCTCCAACGGACGCGGATGGAGGGTAAACGGTATGTCACACCTGTTCTCCTGGTTCCTGCTGGCCTGGATGGCCGTTATGATCGGTCTGTTCGCCATCGGCGGATACTTCATGTTCCGCAAGTTTCTCAAATCAATGCCAAAAGCTGACGGCAAATCGGACCTGGACTGGCAAGACTACTATATCGAATCGACCCGCACGCTCTGGACGGACGAGACGCTCGACCTGTTAAACGAACTGGTGGAACCGGTGCCGCAGTTGTTCCGGGACGTGGCCCGCCGCTCGATTGCCGCACAAATCGGCAAATTGGCGCTGGAGGAGCAGGCGGAGCGTATCACCACCGATCTCATCATCAAGGGATACATCATCGCCACGCCCAAGCGGGACCACAAGTGGCTGATCTCCCATCTGGAAAAGAAACAGATTCCGTTCGCGCCCTACGAAAAGTATTTGAAGGCGTGACCGACGCCTGTTGTCAGCATACAGGGCTTGTGTGCCGGGTTGTGCGCCGTTTTTTTGCTTGTAGCCCAACACGTTGCAACATTTGAAGGAGGATTTGTTCATGAAACGCATTTTTTCAGGGATTCAACCATCCGGGGATTTGACCATCGGCAACTATTTGGGAGCGATCAAACAGTTTGTCGAACTGCAGGACAAGGCCGAATCGTTCTACTGCGTCGTCGATCTCCACGCGCTGACTGTGCCGCAGGACCCGGCCGAACTGCGCAAACGTTCGCGCGAAATCGCCCAACTCTACCTCGCCTGCGGGATCGATCCGTCCCGCGCGACCATTTTCCTGCAGTCCCATGTGAAAGAACACGCCGAGCTGGGCTGGCTGATCCAGTGCATGAGCTACATGGGCGAATTGAGCCGGATGACTCAGTTTAAGGACAAGTCGGAAGGCAAGGCGGCGGTCAGCGTCGGGCTGTTCACCTATCCGACGCTGATGGCGGCTGACATCCTGCTCTACGATACCACGCACGTGCCGGTGGGCGACGACCAGAAACAGCACATCGAACTGACCCGCGACGTGGCCGAGCGGTTCAACAAGCGGTTTGGCGACCTCTTCGTCATCCCCGAGCCGATGATCCAGGAAGTGGGGGCCCGCATCATGGCCCTGGACAATCCGACGAAAAAAATGTCCAAGTCGGCAGAAAACCCGGCCAGCCGGATCGCGATTCTGGAGAAGCCCGACAGCTTCAAAAACAAGATCATGAAGGCGGTCACCGACACGGACAACGAGATCGCGTTCGACCCGGAGCGCAAGCCGGGGATTTCCAACCTGTTGACGATTTACAGCCTGTTCAGCGGCGAACCGATCGACGCGCTCGTCGCCCGCTACGCCGGACAAGGCTACGGCAAACTGAAAAAAGACCTGGTCGAAGTGATGAGCGAGAAACTGGGCGAGATCCAGCGCCGCTTCGACGAGTTGAACGACCCCGCCGAGCTGGACAAAATCTTGCGCGACGGCGCGGAAAAAGCGCGGGCGATCGCGGAGAAGACGCTTGTCCGCGTCAAGGAAGCGATGGGCCTGGTGCTGCCGTAACCCTTCGGGGGCAAAACATACGGCGCTTCGTCGCCGGCAGATGTTTTCGCAACCCATAAAAAAGGGCGTGCCTGGACACGAATGGCACGCTTTACTACTGAAGTACCGGGAGAAGATCCCGGTACTTTTCTTGTTTCCCTTTCTTTCCGCCAGGGATTGCGCCAACGCTGTTTGCCCGAATGTACCGGTTAGCGGCGGCGACGGCGACGGCAACGGACCAAAACACTTTCGCCTTCTCTCAATGTAATGGTGCGACGGCGGTTTCTGGACATACTCCCACCTCCTCGTTGTACGGATGGTTTATTTTACGGCGGACGGCTGGAATATGCTTGGACGAAACAACGTGGGAAACAAACTATTCCGCACCTCGGCGTATACCCCGGCATATTTGTCCGTTGCGGCACTTTCCCTGCCCGAATATTGTGATGACAAGAAACGGGTAAAGGATGGGATTAGATGACGGATGGACTGATTACCCCATGGGCAGCCGAATACGATCTGGACGATCAGTATGTTCCCAAAGAGGTCGAAGCGATGGCTCGTCGCGTGTTGACGCATTACAACTGGAAGGTCAGCTCCATGCGGCTGGTGACGGCCAAACCTGACAAGGCGGGAGCGATTTGGCGCGTGGACACTAATCGCGGTCCATTCAGCCTGAAACTGTTGCACCGCCCGCCGCAGCGCAGCCTGTTCTCCATCGGCGCGATCGAATATCTGGTCAAACAGGGCGCGCGCGTCCCCCCGCTGATCCGCACCAAGACCAACGAGGCGTACGTCCAGATGGGCGGCAAGTTGTGGATCGCCAACAAGTGGATCGAACCGCTGACCCAGGCCAGCAAGGTAGATCTGGAGGGGGCGGAGCTTCTCTCGTATGGCCTCGCCGAGTTTCAACGCCATTCGCGCGGATACGTGCCGCCCCCGGGTGCGCAAAAGGCGAGCCGCCTGCACCGCTGGCCCAAGACGTACGAGCGGATGCTCACCAAAATCCAGTGGTTCCGCATTCTGGCGAACCTGTACTCCGAGATGCCGGCCAGCCGTCTCTTGCTTGACGTGATCGGGAAATACGAAGAGCAGGCGAAGAAGGCGATCGCGCGGTTGCATGAATCACCGTACGCCTCGCTTGTCGCGCGCGGTGAACCGCATTGGGGCATCGTGCACCAGGACTACGGATGGTCGAACGGACAATTGGGGCCGGGCGGCGTCTGGGTCATTGACATGGACGGGGTCAGCTACGATCTGCCGATCCGCGACTTGCGCAAACTGATCGCCGGCACGATGGACGACATGGGGGTTTGGGACGTGTCCTGGGTGCAGGGGATGATCAACGCATACCGCAAGGGGTATCCTGTGGACAATGACCTGTACGAGGTGCTGCTGATCGACCTCTCGCTGCCCAACGAATTCTACAAACTGGTCAAGGAAATCGTCTACGATCCCGGTGCCTTTCTCAACAACGAACTGGAATCACAACTGCAGCGGCTGGAACAGGTGGAAGCGAGCAAGCAGCGAGCGTTGCGCGAACTGCAAGCGCCCCGCAAAGGAGGAAAGAAACGATGAAAGTATTGATGATTGCCACGGAAAAGTTGCCAGTCCCGCCGGTACGAGGCGGCGCGATCCAGACCTACATCGCCGGTGTGGCGCCGCTCTTGGCCAAACACCATGATGTGACCGTGCTGGGGATTGCCGACCCGCTCTTGCCGAAACAGGAAGTGAAGGACGGCGTCCGGTACGTGCGAGTGCCTGGCGGCGACCTTGGCACCTACCGCAGTGCGGTGGAAGCGTATCTCGCCTCCCATTCGGACTACGACCTGATCCACCTCTTCAACCGTCCCCGTCTGGTGGACAGCGTGCGCAAAGCCGTTCCGCTCGCCCGGCTTGTGCTCAGCATGCACAACGAGATGTTTGGCCCAAACAAACTGGAGCCACAGGCGGCTGCCCAGGTCATCCGAGAGACAGAACGGATTGTCACCATCAGCAATTATATCGGTCGCACCATCGCGGGACTGTTTCCGGAGGCGACGCCCAAGTTGCGTACCATCTACTCCGGTGTGGACCTGAAACGGTTCGCTCCTCCCGACAGCTCCGAGGCGCGCCGCGCCCGCGAACAATTGCGGCAGCAGCACAAACTGGGCTCACGGCGCGTCGTACTGTTCGTCGGACGCCTCTCGCCGAGCAAGGGGGCGGACATCCTGATCCGGGCGATGCAGGCGCTCCCGTCTGCCCGGCAGCGGGATACGGCACTGGTGCTGGTCGGGAGCAAGTGGTACAGCACGGATAAAGTAAGCGACTACGTCGCGTACGTCCGCGCCCTCGCCGCCCGCTCCAAAATGCCGATAATCTCCACCGGCTATGTCACCGCCGACCAGGTGCACAAGTGGTTTCACGCCGGCGATGTGTTCGTCTGTCCGTCCCAATGGGAAGAGCCGCTGGCCCGCGTGCACTACGAGGCGATGGCAGCCGGGCTGCCGATCATCACCACGTCCCGAGGCGGCAATCCCGAAGTGATCATCGAAGGGGAAAACGGCCTGATCGTCAACCGGCCCAAGGAGCCGGAGGCTTTTACCCAGATCATCTCCCGGCTGCTTGCGGACAGCCGTCTGGCCAAGCAAATGGGCCAGCGCGGACGGGCCATCGCCGAACAACGGTACGGCTGGGATCGCGTCGCCAAGGAGATTCTGGAGGTCTGGGGGTAATCGTCCTTCTCCCCGCCCCTGGTTTTGTATTACAATGAACGATAAATACGGTTGGATTCGCAACCATATGGTGGGGAGAGGATGAAGATGAGCAATCTGGTCACACCCGGCTGGCTGGCCGAACGCCTGCACGATCCCGATGTCGCGGTTATCGACTGCCGGTTCACGTTGGGCAAACCGGGACAGGGACTTGCCGAGTACCGCGCGAGACACATCCCCGGTGCGCTCTACTTCGATCTGGAACAGGATTTGTCCGGAAAAAAGGGGGCACACGGCGGACGCCATCCGCTACCGGAGACAGACGCGCTGGTGCGCCTGTTTTCGGCGGCGGGAATCGATCACGATGTCACCGTCGTCGCCTACGACGATCAGGACATGGCCATGGCCGGACGGCTCTGGTGGCTGTTGCGCTATCTCGGTCACGACAAGGTGAAGGTGCTGGACGGCGGCTTCGCCGCCTGGCGGCGTGAGGGCCTGCCGTTAACCGATGAGATCGTCACCCGGAAGGCCCGCACCTTCGAACCCAACCTGCGGCCCGGCATGCTCGCGACCGTCGCTCATGTGCAAGAACGCGCTCCGCACACTCCCCTGCTCGATTCGCGCGCGCCGGAGCGCTACCGCGGCGATACGGAGCCGCTCGATCCCAAAGCCGGTCACATTCCCGGCGCCCGCAACTACTTTTTCAAGGAAAACCTGACGGACAACGGCACGATGCGGCCAGCCGACCACCTGCGCGAACGGTTTGCCCCGGTGCTTGACGCCGACCAACTAATCGTCTACTGCGGCTCGGGCGTCACGGCGTGCGTCAACCTGCTCGCCCTGTCCGAGATCGGGCGATCTGACGCGAAACTGTACCTCGGCAGTTGGAGCGACTGGTCCTCTTACGATCATTTGCCTGTCGCCACCGGTGACGAATAGCGCGGAAACGCAAACCTCCCGCCTGACTCGGCTGAGGTTTGTTCGTGTTAGCGGGCAATCGGAGTGGCAGCTCCCCGGTTCCGGTAAAACAGCCCCAAACTGATCACGCCCGCCCCGGTAACGACAAAATAGGCGATGAAAAACGCGTGGGGCAGACTGGGGATCGCGCCGGCCACCAGCGGACTGGTCATGTGGCCGACCGACAGCACGGCGGAAAGCAGGCTGAAGGCGCTGCCATAAGCGCTGTCAGGAGCGCCCTGGGTCAGCACGGTGGACATCGCCGGGAACATCAACCCAACACAAGCACCGACGAGAACCATGACGGCGTAAAGTGACAGATCCACGCCGACGGCAACCGCGTACAGCACCAGCCCGAGGCTGAACAGCCCGACAATGACGCGCAACAGCGGCGATATGCGCTGCAGCCAGAACTGGCTCAACGTAACCAACGAACCGATCCCCAGGCAACTGAACAGCACCCCGGTGACCGTCGGGGCCAGCCCTTGCCGCTCGATCAAAAGCGGGATTTCGTACAATAACGTCCCCTGCGCGTACATCAAGGCAAATCCGCCGAGATAGGCGACGTACAGCGACGGCTGCGCCTCGATCGCCTGCCAGATCGGAGCGGGACGGTCGCGCCGGACCGCCGGTTGTCTTCTCACCCGCCGATTGGGCAGGTACAACAGGGCGAACAGACTGGCCAGCATCATCACGGCGCCGAAGACCAGAAAGGATCGGCTGTAGCCGAACCGCACGGCGAGCAAGCCACCGACCGTCGGTGACACGATGGAGGCGGCCGTCATCACGATCCCGTTTTGGGCCATCAATTTCCCCTGCTCCACCGCACCCCTGCCACTCTGGCCGAGCATGGCAAAGCAGGCGGGCGTGACAAACGCCATCACGAACCCCAGAGCCAGCCGCATCGCAACCAGCCACGCCGGGTCGCGTGCAAACCCGTGCCCGGCCAACAGCCATCCGGCCAAGAGAAGGCCGGTGGCGATAAACCCCTTTTTGCTGTAGCGGTCCAACAGCGGTCCGGCGATCAGGTTTCCCGCCAGATTGCTCATCGAATACGCCCCGAGCAATACCCCGATCATCATCGCGGACGCTCCGAGCGAATGCGCGTACGGCGACAACAGCGGCATCTGCGCGTGCATGTCGAATGACGCCAGAAACAAAATGGCGAACAACAGCCAGACGAACGGTGCTCTCATCTCCTCCCACTCCCCCTCTCGCTCTCGTCCCCAGTATATGTGCCGGGACAGTCGGTTAAGACAAGTTGTCTTACGCAGACAGCAAGTAGACAGACAGGAAAGGAGTGTTGCACTTTTAGGAGGCTGTAGCCGGGAATTCCCCAGATCTGCAACCGTTTAACTTTAGTGAATTCGTGCCTCACAGCTTCCGCCATTTCATCAGGTGTCTGAAATTTATCTACATACAGGCACCCTGTCTTTGGATGGCTAAAGAAGCCCTCCACATTTGCATTTCCTTCCATTTCTGGACACGTTCGCTTTTATTTTGTACTCTGTAACTAACTTATCATATGGTTTGGATGTGTACTGGAATCCTTGGACGCTATGCAAGAGCACTCCTTTCCCACCCTTCTTCTTTTTCCCCTTCACGGTCTGTCTGACAGTCTCGAGAACGAGTTGCTGATCATTCCGTTTGCCAAAGGTATAAGCAATGATTTCCCCATTGAATAAGTCCTTTATTGCTGATAAAAACAACCGATGTCCGTTATTTTGAAACGTAAAAGGTGGGCCGGACATTATCATTTGAGTGTGGAGCAACTGTCGTCGATATCCAATAGCGCAAAAACCCCAGGGGATCGACGACAACCGGCTACCTAAGAATGCAGGCGGCACAAGGATTGACGGATACAATAGGTTTGGTTATGCTCTTGAGTAGAGATTGGAGTTCTTGAAAAATAGGCATTTTTACGGGTTTTGATCGTACCTATGAGGGATTGAAACTGTCCTTCCTTCTGCATTGGAATACAGGGAACGAGGTTTTGATCGTACCTATGAGGGATT
>JBHGXV010000023.1:0-15387 GCA_041920505.1 Paenibacillaceae bacterium | reverse complement strand
GTTTCCCGTTGGAGCCAGCGAAGAAGCGTACCGGTTGCTGTCGATCTGCTTTCAGGAACAGGTCGAAATGATGTTGAATCAACAAATCTCCTTCGTTCTTCGGGAAGACATGAAGGTGCACGTCGGCTTCGCCGAGCTTCCCGGACGCGACATCGTCAAGGAGATGTACACCTCGGTCAAACACGCCGTACATATGGCCAAATACGGGCTGGAATCGGAAAAGTATCAACATGTCGCGCAGTTTCATCGCCTGTTGAAAAACGGGGACGTTCACACGCTGTATATGCCGATCGTGTCGCTCAAAGACGGGGAGCCGCTCGGTTGGGAGGCGTTGGCGCGCGGGCCGGAGAACAGTCCGTTGTATTCGCCGGCCGCGTTGTTTGCCTACGCCGAGGAGACGGATTCGGTGTTCCATTTGGAGCACATCTGCCGCAAACGGGCGCTGGAACAGTTGCGCTATCTCAACCCGCACCAGAAAATGTTCATCAATCTCGACCCGCGGGCGATCGATGACCCGTTCTTGTTGCGCGGACACGTGTTTCAGCTCTTGGAGGATCTGGAGTTGCAACCGCAAAACATCGTGTTTGAGATTACCGAACGACAGGCGATCACCAATTATGGCATGTTCCGCAAAATCATTGAAGAGTATCGCAAAAAAGGGTACCTGATCGCGGTCGACGATGCGGGGGCCGGTTACTCCAGCCTGGAGTCGATCGCCGAGATTTACCCCGACTACATCAAGCTGGACATGTCCCTGATCCGCAACATCGACGTCGATTCGATCAAACAGGCGCTACTGGAGACGTTTGTGCAATTCGCCGAGAAAGTCAGGTGCAAGATTATCGCGGAAGGCATCGAAACCGAGCGGGAACTAAAGACGCTCATCGAGCTGGGTGTGCCCTACGGACAGGGGTTTTTCCTCGGCAAGCCGGCCAAAGGCATGACCCGGATCAACGGCGACGCGATGAACTTCATTCTGCTTACGCAGGAGAAACGCAAGACCCTGGACCTGTACCAAAAGACCGACACGCCCGAGGTGGCCGAAATATTGACCCAAACGGTCTGCGTCGACAAACACACCAAAGTGCGGCAGGTACATCAGATCTTCGAGCAGAACCAACGGATTGAATGTGTCGTCGTGCTGGAGAGGAACAAGCCGGTGGGGTTGATCATGCGCTTCCAGTTGTACCAGACGCTGGGCGGGCAATACGGCATCGCGCTTTATTACGAACGGCCCGTTTCCCATGTGCTGAACAACAATCCGCTGAAGGTGCAAATCAACGACAAGATCGACGAAGTAGCCAGGCGGGCGATGAACCGGGACGCGTACCATCTCTACGACGGAATCATCGTTGTCGACGAGAACGGAGAGTACGTCGGGATCGTCTCCGTTCAAAGCCTGCTTGACAAGATGACCACGATCAAGCTGGAGACGGCCACTTTCGCCAATCCGTTGACCGGCCTGCCCGGGAATGTCAGGATCGAGCGGGAATTGGCAAACCGCTTGAAGTTGACAAAGGAGTTCGTGGTCGTCTACTGCGATCTGGACCGCTTCAAGTGGTTCAACGATCAGTGCGGATTCGAGGTGGGCGACCAGATCATCCGCCGCACAGCCGAACTGTTGAATGAGAGCGTCCGTTTTGAGGGAAATGACAATGACTTCATCGGTCACATCGGCGGTGACGACTTCATCCTGATCACGACGCTCCCGCGTGTGGCGGCGATTACCGACTACGTGAAGGCCAAGTTCCACGGACACATACAGGAGGTCTGCCAGAAAAGCATGTGCGTTCAGCCGATGGAGGGCATACCGGAACTGTCCATCTCCATGGCCGGTGTACATGTGCCGCCCGGCCGGTTCCAGTCCGTCAAGGAGATCTCCGAACAGGCTGCGGCGATCAAGAAGCTGGCCAAATCCCAATCCGGGACGGTCTTCGTCTGCGATTTCCAGGCGGGATGGGTCGAAACGGCACCGGCGCAGGAGACCTCTGAGAGACAGACGCGCTCGTTTCCCGGCCCGACACTTGAACGCGCTGAGGAGAACCGCTAAGATAGAGAAGATACCGAAAGGGAGGTTTTTACATGAAAACGGCAAAAATCACATTGGAAAACGGGGCGGAAGTGAAGCTGGAGCTGTTCGACGAAGCGGCTCCCGGCACGGTGGCCAACTTTGAAAAACTGGCCAACTCCGGCTTTTACAATGGGCTTACCTTCCACCGCGTGATTCCGGGGTTCGTCGCCCAGGGCGGCTGCCCGTACGGAAATGGCACCGGCGGCCCGGGTTATACCATCAAGTGCGAAACCGAAGGCAATCCGCACAAGCACGTGCGCGGCGCCCTGTCGATGGCCCACGCCGGCAAGGACACCGGTGGAAGCCAATTTTTCATCTGCTATGACGCGTTCCCGCATCTGGACGGCGTCCACACCGTGTTTGGCCAGGTGACCGAAGGGATGGAGCACGTCGACAAGATCAAGCAAGGCGACAAAATGGCAAAAGTGGAAGTCTTCTAAGGCTTTTGGACAAGCGCCGGGACCCCGGCGCTTTTTCATGTGCGGCTTGTAACGCGGGGGGACTCTTGGTATTCTAGTTAGGTAGCGATTTTGCGCTGGTGTACGTGACTTGAAGCGCGGGAGGCGAACCATGAATCTGTCCGATTATTTTCATTTTGACTGGGAAACGTTGCCTTTTCGTGTGATCGCTTTTGTCATCGCCTTTTCCCTGCACGAATGGGCGCACGCGTTTGTCGCCTGGCGGCTGGGCGACGACACGGCGAAACGCGAGGGGCGGCTGACGTTGAATCCGATTCCGCACATCGATCCCTTTGGGTTGTTGCTGATCCTGTTTGGTCCGTTCGGCTGGGCCAAACCGGTTCCGGTCAATCCGTTCCGCTTTCGCGGCAACAAACGGCTCGGGATGGTGCTGGTGGCGGCAGCGGGCCCGTTCGTCAACCTGGTGTTGGCCGTCCTGTTCGCGATCGCGGCAATCGCCTTGCAGCAGTCGCAGGTACTCGTCTCTTGGCCGGAAAAGGCAGTGATGGCCGTGGTCTACACGATTCAGTACAGCATCCTGATCAACTGCGGCTTGTTTGTGTTCAATCTGTTGCCGATCCATCCGCTGGACGGTTCGAACATCGTGCGTTTTCTCGCTCCGCGCAGGTGGGATCCCTTTTTTTACCGCTGGGACGTGTACGGACCGTGGCTGTTGCTCTTGATCGTCTTTTTGCCCCAGTTGAGCCGGACGATTCTGGGCCTGCCGCTTCATATGCTGCAGCAAGGGGTTTACGCCACAGCGGCGCTGATTTTGGGCGTGCCTCTGGAATAAGAGCGTTAAGATAAGGCGGGATAGCGTGTCATACAGTATCAAGCTGGATTTGTTCGAAGGTCCGCTCGACTTGTTGCTGCACCTGATCGACAAGGCGGAAGTGGACATCTACGACATCCCGATCGCCGAGATCACCGAACAGTATCTGAATACGATTCACACCATGCACGAACTGCAACTGGACGTCGCCAGCGAATTCGTCGTGATGGCGGCGACGCTCTTGTCGATCAAAAGCAAAATGCTTTTGCCGAAAAAAGAGGAAACCGTCTTCCAGCCGTTGTTCGACATGGAGGTGGAAGAGGTTGATCCGCGCGACGAACTGGTCCAGCGGTTGCTGGAGTACAAGCGGTACAAGCTGATCGCTGAACAATTGCGAGAAATGGAGTCGGGGCGCAGCCAGTTGTACACCCGTCCGGCGGAGGACTTGTCCGCCTATGTGCGGGAAGAGGAGCACCCGATCAGCAACGTGACGCTCTATGACCTGCTGGCCGCGCTAGAGAAGCTGATGGCCCGGCGCAAGGAGCGGCGCGAACCGCTGGCCAAGGTGTCCCGGGACGAAATCTCGGTCAAGGACCGGATGAAAGAGATCCGCCAACTGTTGAGAGCAGGCGGCGGCATGGTCCGGTTTTTCCAACTGTTTTCCCCGTCGGCCAGCCGCACGGAGATCGTCACCACGTTTCTCGCGCTGTTGGAACTGATGAAGGCAAAGCAGGTGACCTGCGTGCAAAACCAGTTGTTTTCCGACATTCTCATCTGCGAAACCACGGGGAAGGAGGGATAGAGGCGTGGATTACGACAGGCTGAAAGGCATCATTGAGGGGCTGTTGTTCATCAGCGGCGATGAGGGGATCGAGGCCAAACAGATAGCGGAGATCGTCGAGGTTGACGAAGAGACCATCGTCGATTTGATCGAGGACATGAAAGCCGATTTTCGCCGCGCCGGCCGGGGCATCCAGATCGTCGAGGTGGCCAGGGCCTACCAGTTGACGACGCTTCCCGAACACGCGCCGTACTTTGAAAAACTGGCCAGCTCCCCCAGCCATTCGTCGCTCTCGCAAGCGGCTTTGGAAACGCTGGCGATCATCGCCTACAAACAGCCGATCACCCGCAGCGAGATCGAGGAAGTGCGGGGCGTCAAGTGCGAAAAGGCTTTGAACACCCTGTTGTCCAAGCAGTTGATCCGTGAAGTGGGCAGGGCGGAAGGAATCGGGCGGCCGATTTTGTACGGGACAACCAAAGAATTTTTGGAGTATTTCGGGCTTAGGCAATTGGAGGATTTGCCGGAACCGCCGGTCAATCTCTCGATGGAAGAGGCGGAGATCGAAGCGTCCGCCCTGTTTGCCAAAGCGGCTCTTGACCAATCAAACGACAAGGCGCTGGAAGAATAGGATCAGGTCTACCAACCGTCTCGTCCCCATATACTTGTACAAACACTGCTGGCAGTCAGAGATGGGGAGGACGGTTATGAGAGTCTTGAGACGCATATCCGGCGTGCTCGTCGTTTTTCTTTTGTGCCAGGGACTGCTGTCCGTTGTCCACGCGGCAGACACAGCCCGGGTTGGCACGCCTCCGCCGAACGTCTCGGCCCAGGCCGCCGCGATGATCGACGTCGCGTCCGGCCGCATCCTCTACGAGAAAAACGGCGATCAGAAGATGCGCATCGCCAGCCTCACCAAGACGATGACGGCGATCGTGGCGATCGAGTCCGGCAACCTGAAAGATATCGTGACTGTGCCGGATTTTGCCGTCGGCGCGGAAGGGTCGTCGATCTACCTGAAGCAAGGAGAGCGGCTGACGCTTGAGGACTTGTTGTACGGCCTGATGCTTCGCTCGGGAAACGACGCGGCGCTGGCCATCGCCAACCACGTCGGGGGATCAGTCGAGGGGTTTGTGTACATGATGAACGAAAAAGCGGCGATGATTGGCATGACGCACACCCACTTCACCAATCCGCACGGGCTGGACGACAGCGACATGCACTACTCCACCGCCAACGACATGGTGAAACTGTCGGCGTACGCGCTGAAAAATCCGGTGTTTCGCCGGATCGTTTCCACCAAAGTGAAAAACATCCCGTGGGAAGGGGAGAACTGGGACAGGCGGCTGCAAAACAAAAACAAGATGTTGTTCCTGTACAAGGGAGCGGACGGGGTGAAGACCGGCTACACCAAACTGGCCAAACGCTGCCTCGCTTCCTCGGCGACCCGGGACGGGCGGCAGTTGGCGGTGATTACCCTCGATGCGCCTGACGACTGGAACGATTCGGCCAAACTGCTCGACTGGGGATTCAGCCAGTTTCAGCCGACAAAACTGGTGGCAAAAGGGCAGACGTTTGATCCGGAAGTGAACGAAAACCGCGTCAACGACCAACTGGTGTTAAGCACGATGAACGAATTTGACTATCCGCTTGCGGCCGGGGAAGAGAAAGAGGTGAGCACAAAGGTGACGTTGGCGGAGCGCCGCCTGGGCAAATCCATGATCGGCAGCCATGTCGGCTTTGTCCATGTGTATCTGGGCGACAAGCTGATCGGCAAGGTGCCCCTTACCGTGCGCGAAGCGGCGGCGCTCACCTCGGGCACGCTGACGGACCAACGTTCATTCTGGCGCTTGCTTTGGCGGATCATGGCGGGAGGGATGCTCGATGCTTAACGTGATCTGGCTTGCGCTCATCGTGTTCAGCATCGTCGTGGCCGCGATCAACGGCAGGATCGAGGTGATCAGCCAGGCTTCGTTTGCCGGGGCGAAAACGGGCATTACCGTGGCTTTCGGGCTGTTGAGCGTGCTGATGTTCTGGATGGGGATCATGCGTGTCGCGGAAAAAGCCGGCCTGCTTGGCTTGCTCGGCAGGGCGCTGGCGCCGCTGGTGGGCTGGCTGTTTCCCGATGTGCCCAAGGGACATCCGGCCCTCGGGTACATCATCTCCAACATGAGCGCCAACCTGCTCGGACTGGGCAACGCGGCCACGCCGATGGGGCTTAAGGCGATGGAGGAGCTGCAAAAGCTCAACCCCGACAAGCAGGTGGCCTCGTCCGCGATGTGCACGTTGCTTGCGATCAACACGGCCAGCATCACGCTGATCCCGACGATGATGATCGCCATCCGCATGCAGTACGGCTCGGCCAATCCGTTTGACATCGTCGGCACCACCCTGATCGCTTCATTTATTGCCACCCTCGTCGCGCTCGTCCTGGACCGCTGGTACCAGAGGACGTACCGTCGGCGGTACCGATAGGAGGGGGAGGGTGTGTACCAGCTCATATCCGTCATCTCCCTCTGGGCGATTCCGGTGCTGCTCGCCTTTATCCTTGTCTACGGCTGGCACAAGCGTGTGCCGGTCTACGAGACCTTCGTCGATGGGGCCAAAGGCGGCATCGCGACCACGATCAAAATCATGCCCCATCTGGTAGCGATGATGGTGGCGATCACCCTGTTTCGCGAGTCGGGAGCGCTCGACCTTGTGCTGAAGGTGCTTGCTCCGGCGCTGCAATGGCTGCACATCCCGGGCGAGATCGTCCCGCTCGCGTTGTTGCGCCCGTTGACCGGCACCGGTTCGCTCGCCGTCGCTACCGACATCATCGCCCAGTACGGTCCCGACTCCATGTTGGGCAGGCTGGCGGCGACGATGCAGGGAAGCACCGACACCACCTTGTACGTCCTGACCGTCTACTTCGGCGCGGTCGGCATCCGCAACGGCGGCTACGCGCTGAAAGTGGGGCTGTGGTCCGACCTGGTCGGGGTGGTCGCCTCGATTCTCGTTGTCTATTGGGTCTTTACCTAAACTTCTCTCGCGCGGGAGAAGTTTTTTTGCGCGGTTGTCCACACTGGAAGAAATGGGTATGATGAGGAAGAGGTGAAACCATCCATGGAACGTTTGCAAAAAGTGCTCGCCCAGGCGGGCATCGCCTCGCGACGCAACTGTGAAGAACTGATCAAAGCGGGACGTGTCTCGGTCAACGGCCAGATCGTCCGCGAACTGGGCAGCAAGGTGGACCCGGCCCGCGACGAGATTCGCGTCGACGGCCGGCCGATCGCGCGTGAAGCGTTTGTCTACCTGCTCTTGAACAAACCGACCGGCGTGATTACCAGTCTGCGTGATCCGCAGGGACGGCGGGTGGTGACCGATCTACTCACCGGCGTGACCGAACGCGTCTACCCCGTCGGCCGCCTGGATTACGATACGTCGGGCCTGCTTCTGCTGACCAACGACGGCGAGTTGGCCAACCGGCTGGCCCATCCTTCCTACGAGATCGACAAAGTGTACCGCGCCTGGGTCAAAGGCGTTCCGACGAAGGCTACGCTGGACAAACTGGCCGCCGGCGTCCTGCTGGAAGACGGCGTGACCGCTCCCGGCGAAGCGCGTCTGATCCAGATCGATCCTCAGCAAAGACGGGCGGAAATCGAACTGACGATTCACGAGGGGCGCAACCGACAGGTACGGCGAATGTGCGAAGCGGTCGGCCATCCGGTGATCAGCCTCAAGCGCGTCCGCGTCGGCTTTTTGACATTGGACGGAGTCAAAACCGGCGGCTTTCGGCGCCTGACGGAAGCGGAAGTGACCCGGTTGAAAGCGCTGCTCGCGCAGGGCAAAAGCTAGGTTGCCGGGCAACCCCACTTTTCAAAATGTGTTCAAAATTATACTTTCGGCTTGTTTTTTAGGAACGTTATAATGGATAGGGATAATTGACAAAGACAGGGGAAACGACCATGAACAAACCAAATCGCACGCCGTTGCGCGCGGCCGTTCTCGCGGTGGTGCTGGCCGCGCTCGTGTTCGCGGTATACTCCAGCCTGAACAAAAACCCTGCGACCGTCAAAGTGGGCGATGAAGCGCCCAATTTCAGCCTGCAACAGTTGGACGGCGAGCCGGTCAAGCTTTCCGACCTGCGGGGCAAGGCGGTGCTGTTAAACTTCTGGGGCAGTTGGTGCAAACCGTGCAAGTCGGAGATGCCCGCCATCGAGAAAATCTACCAGAAGAACAAGGACAAAGGCTTCGTTGTCGTCGGGGTCAACATCGGGGAATCGCCGATTGTGGTGAAGCAATTTGCCGAACAGGTGGGCGTCACCTTCCCGCTGTGGCTCGACCAGAAACGCGAAATCACCCAACTCTACAAGATCGGCCCGATCCCCACGTCCTTTTTCATTGACCGCAACGGCAAGGTGGCCGATTACTTCATTGGCCAGATGACAGAGTCGATCATGGCGGAAAAGGTGGCCAAAATCTTGCAATAAGCGAGGAACCGACATGGATGAACGAAAATGTGAATGCGGACACACCAACCCGGTCGGGACACTGTTGTGCGAATCCTGCGGCAAGCCGTTGGACGAGGGCGCAAAAGACCCGACATCGTTTCCCGATATGCGTTACGAGGGGATGGCACGCCGCTCGCAGACGCATTCCCACACCCTGATCGACCGCGTCTGGAATTTCTTTTCCTCGGTCAAGGTGGCGATCTGGCTGATTCTCGTCACCCTGGTCGCGTCGGCGGTCGGCACACTGCTTCCCCAGGAGCGCTACATTCCCGTTCCTGTCAACAGCGAAAGCGAAATCGACGCGTTTTACGCGCAAACGTACGGGACCCTGGGAAAACTCTACTACACGCTCGGCTTTCACAACTTGTATTCCTCCTGGTGGTACGTCACGCTCTTGGTGATGATCGGCACGTCGCTTGTCATCTGTAGTCTCGATAGGATCATCCCGCTCTACAAGGCCTTGAACAAGCCGAGGATCAACCCGCACCTGTCCTTTCTGAAAGGACAGAAACTGTACGGCGAAAGCGAGGCGGGCGCGTCCTTTGAGGTAGAAGAGACGCTGGCCAAGGCGGAAGAGACGCTCAAAAAGCGCGGCTATCGCGTCTACCGTCAGGGCCACTCGCTGTTGGGCGAGAAGGCGCGGTTCAGCCGGTGGGGGCCGTACGTCAACCACATCGGACTGATTCTGTTCCTCGTCGCGGTGCTGATGCGCAACATCCCCGGCTTCTACCTGGAAGAGTACGTCTGGGTGCGGGACGGACAGACCGTGCCGGTGCCTGAGACGCCGTTCTACGTAAAAAACCTGGCGTACAAGACGGAGTATTACGCGGAAAACGAGTTTCCCGAGAAGCTGGATCTGAACGGAGGCGTCGTGCCGAAAAACTACCAGACCGACGCCGTGCTCTACCAGAACGAAAACGCCGGACTGCCCGGGTCCGAGCCGCGACTGAAGGAAGTCTGGAGAGGCTCGATCACCGTCAACCATCCGATGAAATACAAAGATCTCCTCTTGTACCAGTCGGGCAAGCAGGAAAATCAGTTGGGAGCGCTCAACTTTACCCTGATCGACCGCAAGAACGGCAACAAACCGGTGGGGACGATCAAACTGGACGTCTACAATCCGGCGAAAGAGCAGACCGTCGCTGACGGGGTGGTCGTCCGCGTGCTTGATTACTTCCCGGATTTTTACCTTGACAAAACAGGCGGAACAGCCGTCCCGGCCACCAAGTCGAACGCTCCGAACAATCCGATGTTCGCGCTGGCGGTCGACTCGAAAAAAGACGGCACGTCGGAGAAACTGGTGTATCTCTCCGGCGGCATCATCACCCAGTCGACAGACCCGCGTTACGTGCTTACGATCGAGCGGCCGGATTTGATCAACATTTCCGGACTCATGGTGCGTAAGGACAAGATGTTGCCGCTGATCTATTTCGGCTGTTTCGTCACCATGGTTGGGCTGGTGATGGGGTTCTACTGGCAGCACCGCCGCATCTGGGTGCATGCCGAACAGAATCGGCTTTATCTGGCCGGTCACACCAACAAAAACTGGTTCGGTTTGCGCCGGGAAATGGAAGTGTTGCGCGACACGCTGGGAGTGCCGCTCGAACTGGTGCAGGCGACGAAGCCCGGTACAGCCGCTGTCGGCCGGGCAAACCAGGCAGAAGCCAAGTAGGCGGACCGCCGGGATGGACGGCGAACCCGAAGAGGAGGGAACAAGCATTTGTTGCTTCGATTAAGTGAGAATTTGCTGCTGCTGGCGTTCATTCTGTACGTCCTGTCCGCCATCGCCTACGCGGTGGCGCTGACCGGCAAACGCTGGGCCAACCGGGCTCCGCACGAGCACGAGCGCCGTTTTGGCAAACTGGGTTACGTGCTGGCGTCGATCGGGTTTCTGTCCCATACGGGCAATGTGATCACCCGCTGGATTGTCGGCGGTCACAGCCCGACGAGCAATATGTTTGAGTTTATGGCGTTTCTCGCCTTCTGTATCATCCTCGCCTTTCTGATCATGTATCAGATTTACAAGCTGACCGTCCTGGGCGCGTTCGTCGTGCCGGTGGGGATCATCATGCTGGCCTACGCCAGCGTGTTCCCGCGGGAAGTGACGCCGCTCATCCCCCCGCTGCAAAGTTACTGGCTGCAGATTCACGTCACGACCGCCGCGCTCGGCGAAGGGATTCTTGCCGTCGGATTTGCCGCCGGATTGATGTATTTGGTGCGCACCGTGCCGCAGGATCGCCCCAGCCGAAGCACACGCTGGCTGGAGATCGTCCTCAGCGTCGTCCTGATGCTGATCGGCTTTATCCTGATGGTGACGATCTACGCCAACCTGGATCAAAAGACGACGTTCACTTTCCCGAAGCCCAACAGTGACGGCACGGGCGTGCAGACGCTTACCGTGGACTATGTCTTGCCCGCGATTGTCGCGCCGCATCAGGCGACAATCGTCAAACCGGGGCCGATGACGCCGCTGTTCGAGGCGCCCGCCTGGATGGAAGGAAAAGACGCGGCGCGCAAATTGAACACGATGATCTGGTCGGTCTTCTCCGGCCTGATCCTGTACGGTCTTGCCCGCGTCGTGTTGCGCAAGCGGATTGCTGCCGTCCTGCAGCCAATGGTGGCCGATATCGACCCCGAACTGATCGACGAAATCAGTTACCGGGCGATCGCCATCGGCTACCCGGTGTTTACGCTGGGGGCCCTGGTGTTTGCGATGATCTGGGCGGCGGAAGCGTGGGGCCGATTCTGGGGATGGGACCCGAAAGAGGTATGGGCCCTGATCGTCTGGCTGTTCTACAGCGCCTACCTGCATCTGCGCCTGTCGCGGGGCTGGATGGGAACCAAGTCAGCCTGGATGGCCGTTATCGGCTTTGTGATCATCCTGATTACCCTGGTGGTTGTGAACCTGGTAATCGCCGGCCTTCATTCCTATGCGGGCGTGTAGCCCGGGATCCCTTATTTCTGCAAAGAGGTGACCGTCATGGAAAAAATGGCACGAGTATTGGTAGTAGACGATGAAGAGCGCATCCGCAGATTGCTGAAGATGTATCTGGAACGGGAGAATTTCTTCATCGACGAAGCGGAGAACGGCGAAGAAGCGCTGGAGATGGCCTTGAAACAGGACTATGACATCATCTTGCTCGACCTGATGCTGCCAGGCATGGACGGGATCGAGGTATGTCAAAAAATTCGCGAACAGAAGGCGACGCCGATCATCATGCTGACCGCCAAAGGGGAGGAGACCAACCGCGTACACGGGTTTGAATCCGGTGCCGACGACTACGTGGTGAAACCGTTCAGCCCGCGGGAAGTTGTCTACCGGGTGAAGGCAATCTTGCGCCGTTCGTCGGTGACCGCCTACCTGAAGACGGATCATATGTCCAGCCACTCGGTGATCGTCTTCCCCAACCTGACCATCGACCACGACGCCCACAAGGTGCTGGCGGGCGGACAGGAAGTGAACCTCACGCCGAAAGAATACGAACTCTTGCATTATCTGGCGCTGTCTCCGGACAAGGTGTTCACCCGCGAGGAACTGCTCAAGGACGTGTGGCATTACGATTTCTTTGGCGATCTGCGCACGGTGGACACGCATATCAAGCGGCTGCGCGAAAAGCTGAACAAAGTCTCGCCGGAAGCGGCCCAGATGATCGCCACCGTCTGGGGCGTAGGCTACAAGCTTGAGGTGCCGAAGTAACGTGGACGTCATCTTTCGCAGTGTAGTCGGCAAGCTGTGGATGACGATCATCGCCCTGTTCGCCGTCGTGTTGACGATTTTCAGCCTCTTGTTGGTGCAATCGTTCGACAGCTACTACTACCGCAAGCAGGCCGACGACCTCAAGGGGCTGGCCGACCGCGTGTCGGAACGCTTCCAACAGACGGACAAGCTGGAGACCATGCTTACGCTGGCCGCCAGTGTCGGCGCCGCCTACCGGACCGGACTGATCGTGGTCGACGAGCAGATGCGGCTGATCGGTTCCAGTCAGCCGGACCCGCTGGTGCCGCAGGTGTCGCCCATGCAGTTGTTGCATGAAGAAAACCTGCACGTCAAACAGGCGTTGGCAGGCCAACATCCCGAGCCGCGCCGCCTGATTTTCTCCGACGGGAGCGGACAGGCGCAGGACCGCACGGATTTGCTGGCTGTCGCCGTTCCGCTCACGTACAACGGCGTCAACCACGGCGCCGTCGTGATGTACCAGGCAATCGAGGATTTCAACGGCACGGTGGCAGAGGTGCGCAAGCTGATCTTCGTCGTCGGGGTGATCGGGTTTATCATGACGACGGTGTTTGCCTTTTTCCTTTCCTCCCGGATTACCTCGCCCCTGCGCCAGATGAAAGAAACGGCGCATCGCATCGCCGAGGGCGACTTCCATGCGGAAATCCCGATCCGCACCCACGACGAAATCGGCGATCTCGCCTCCACGTTTAACACCATGGCCAGCCGCTTGAACCAGGTGGTCAATGCGCTGTCACAGGAGAAAGAACAGTTGTCCAGCGTCCTGCGCAGCATGGTCAACGGGGTGCTGATGATCGACGCGGAAGGACAGATCGTCGTCTCCAACCCGCCGGCCAGGCAGTTTTTGCGGGATTGGGAGTACGAGCGGGAGCGAAAGTCGATTCCGACGCCGATCTACGAACTGTTTCAGCGCGTCGTCGAGAGCGAGCAGGAGGTACAGGCCGACATCCAGGTGCAGGGGCGCGTCTGGTCGGTGGTCATGTCCCCGCTGTACGACCGGGATCAGGTGCGCGGCGCGGTCGCGATGCTCAGAGACATGACCCGTGAGTGGAAGCTCGATAAACTGCGCAAAGACTTCGTCGCCAACGTGTCGCACGAATTGCGCACGCCGTTGTCGATGCTCCAGGGGTACAGCGAAGCGATCGTCGACGGCATCGCCTCCACGCCGGAAGAGCACAAGGAGTTGGCGAAGATCATCTACGACGAGTCGGTGCGCATGACCAAACTGGTCAATGAACTGTTGGACCTGGCCCGGATGGAAGCGGGCCACGTGGAGTTGCATCCGGAGGAACTGCTTATCCGGCCGTATCTGGAGCGGATTCACCGCAAATTTTACAATTTGGCCAAAGAGCGCGGCATCAACCTGCAACTGGAGTTGTCCACCACGCGGGAGAGGGTGACCGCCGATCCCGACCGGATGGAACAGGTGCTTACCAATCTGATCGACAATGCGTTGCGGCATACGCCGACCAACGGCACGGTGACGATCCGGGCGACGGGAGACGATCCGCTCTTGCTGGAAGTGAGCGACACCGGCAGCGGCATCTCCCAGGAAGATTTGCCGTTCGTGTTTGAACGCTTCTACAAGGCGGACAAGGCGCGGACGCGCGGACGGGCCGGAACCGGACTGGGGCTTGCCATCGCCAAAAATATTGTGGAAGCGCACGAAGGAACCATCACCGTCCACAGCAAAATCGGAGAAGGAACCACGTTTACCATTGAATTGCCCAGCTACACAGAGAAACAGAGGATAGGAGCAAACGAAAATGATCAAGACCATTTTGTTTGATGTTGACGGGGTTATGCTGAGTGAGGAACGCTACTTTGACGCCTCGGCCTTGACGGTGTGGGAGATGTTGCACAGCGCCAACTATCTGGGACTTTCGGGCGACACGTTCACGCCGTCCCCTGAGGAACCGACGATCCGCCGCGTGCGAAAAGCGGTGTTTGCCGATGACGAGGTGTTGCGGTTCATCAAGTCGCGGGGGATCAACTCCAACTGGGATATGGTGTTTCTCGCCTTCTCCTACCAGTTGATCCGCTTGTGCGAGGTGTTGGTTGCCCACAAGCGCCAGGAGGTGGCGGCACTGCTGACGGGCGAGGTGGACCGCGCGGCCTTGGCGCAGGCGGCAGAGTGGGCGAGAGCGTTTGCTCCATCGTTTGCGATCGATTACGCGGCGTTTACGGCTGACTTTGCCAAAGGGACGGCGCAAAAAGCAGAATTGTTGCTCGATCTCAACCGGATTGCGCGCGAACGCTGCGGAGTGGAGACGAAGATGTTCGGCCGCAACAGCAAGTTGTGGCAGTTGTGCCAGGAAACGTTCCAGGAGTGGTATCTGGGAGACGAGCGCGTGGCCGCCTCGATCGGTCGCGAAACCTGCCAGCCCGGGAAAAAAGGGTTTCTCAAGGACGAGATTCCGATCGTGGACCCGGCCACGTTGCGCGACATCCTGTTGCAACTGAAGGCCAAAGGTCTCACGCTGGGCATCGGCACCGGTCGGCCGACCATCGAGACGCACGTGCCGCTGGCGGAGTTAAACCTGCTAGACGTGTTTGAACCCGACCGCATCGTCACTGCCAGTCATGTGCTGGAAGCGGAGGAAGCGTTTCCCGACAAGGCGCCGTTGGCCAAACCGCATCCGTACTGCTACTTGAAGGGGCTCTACGGCCTCGGGACCCCGGATGGCGAGGTGCTTGGCCGGACGCTTCCGCTCGAAAACGGCGACGAGATCCTCATCGTCGGCGATTCGCTCGCCGATCTGCTGGCTGCCCGCGCGATCGGCTGCCGGTTTGCGGCGACGCTGACCGGGCTGACCGGCCAGGAAGCGCGAGCCAAGTTTGAGCAGGAGCGGGCCGATTACATCCTGGGTAACGTAAGCGAGATTCTCGGCTTGTTTGCCTGACAAAACAACAATCCCCCGATGCTTTTTGTCCGTGCTGATGTGCACCCCTTAGAATAGACATTGGAAAAACCCCCTTGGTTATCCGATGAAAATTCTAGGGGGTGCATTTGTTATGGCAATAAAGGGTCAGAAGTTCAAGAGCTATCCACATGAAATGAAAACGGAAGCCATTAGAC
>JBHGXV010000010.1:0-75233 GCA_041920505.1 Paenibacillaceae bacterium | reverse complement strand
AAATGGAAGTAGGTTCCAATTCGTATTGAGCCTGTTTATAGCTCATCATAATTTTGACTGTTGCTTCCTCTGGTTTTGAAGAAGAGCAACCAACTAAGGAACAGAACAATAACGCAAAGATGAACAGGAATTTCATAAAATCCCTCCTCTACAGGTAATTGTAGCACAGAACTCATATGGTTTCCAAGTTTATCCAGTAACTGGCGTCAACGTCAACGAGAAAGGCGGGATTGGTTTCAGCGAGTTGCGGTCGATCGCTTTTCTTCGGAGTCGCAAGGGGAGCGTCGCAAACTGTCTGCTACTCTGTTGGCTGTCTTTCCTTTGTAGTATAATGGGGCATAAACCAGCAGACAGGAGGAAAACGTTTGATGGTGTGGAGAGGGTTTGCTAGTGACAACAATGCCGGTGTTCATCCGGAAATTCTCGCGGCCATTGCCGAGGCCAATGTGGGCCATGCCCTTGGCTACGGAGACGACTCGTATACCCGGGCGGCGATTGACGCGTTCAAACGCCATTTCGGCGAGGATATCGACGTCTACTTTGTGTTTAACGGCACGGGGGCGAACGTGCTCGGCCTGAAAGCCATCACCCGCTCGCACAACGCGGTCATCTGCGCCCAGACGGCCCACATCAATGTGGACGAGTGCGGCGCGCCGGAATCTTTCACCGGCTGCAAGCTGATTCCGTTGCCGACGACGGACGGCAAGATTACCGTCGACCAGATCAAAGCGCAGTTGCACAGTATCGGCTTTCAGCACCACAGCCAGCCCAAGGTCGTCTCGATCACGCAGTGCACCGAACTGGGCACCGTTTACACGCCGGAGGAGATCAAGACCATCGCGGATTTCGTCCACCGGAACGGCATGATCCTTCACGTGGACGGCTCCCGCTTGTGCAACGCGGCGGCGCGTCTGGGCGTGGGACTAAGAGAGATCACCGTGGACGCGGGCGTTGACGTGCTGTCGTTCGGAGGGACGAAAAACGGCCTGATGTACGGCGAAGCGGTCGTCTTTTTCCACAAGGAGTTGTCGGAAGATTTCAAGTATATCCGTAAGCAGGGAATGCAGCTCGGTTCCAAGATGCGCTTTCTCTCCGCCCAGTTCCATCGGCTGTTGAGCGGCGACTTGTGGCTGGAGAACGCTGCGCATGCGAACCGCATGGCGGCGCTTTTGGCCGAAAAATTGGCTCGTTTTCCGCAGGTGAGGCTGACGCAGCCGGTGGAGACTAACGCGGTTTTTGCCGTCGTGCCTCGGGAATGCATCCAGGCCTTGCAACAGCGGTACTTCTTCTACGTTTGGAACGAAGAAACGAACGAAGTGCGCTGGATGACCTCGTTCGACACCACGCCGGACGACGTGGAAGCGTTTGTCGAGGCACTCGGCGAGGTATTGCAGGCTAAAGCTGCGGCGCGCTGAATCGCCCGTCGGCGGACAAACGAACACGCGAGAAGACAGGAAGGTGCCGGTCTCATGCATGACGTCGGCAAAATGTTGATCCCTCACGACATTCTGATGAAGCCGGGCACATTGACTGCGGAAGAGTTTGCGGTGATGAAACAGCACACCGTATTCGGGTATGACATTCTGCAAAAAATGGAAGATTCCTGTCAGGTGATCGCCGAGGCGGCCCTTTTGCATCACGAACGCTGTAACGGTCAAGGGTATCCCCAGGGGCGGGCGCAACAGGCGATTCCTCTGGAAAGTCAGATCGTGGCGGTCGCCGATGTGTTTGACGCGATCTGCTCCGATCGCGTGTACAAGACGCGGATTTCCCCGTTTGAGGCGGTCAGGCGGTTGTGGGAGGCTGCGTGCGGCGGAGAATTGAACGTCCAGATCGTGTCGCGTTTTATCAATTACATCGCCACCGGGTTCGTCGGCAGTCAGGCCGTGCTCAATACCGGCGAAGAGGTGGAGGTCATCATGCTCCATCGCGACGAGCCGATGCGTCCGCTCGTCCGCAAGCAAGACACGTACCTCGACCTGCGCCGCCACCGCTCGCTGTGGATTGAAAAGATTGTATCGTCGCAAGCCTGATCCCAGAGGTATCGCCCGCTATGTCGCCGGATCACGTCCGCCCTTCTGTCCGGTTTCATGGCTCGGTGCCAGCGGAGGAAGGAGCGGGCACAGGTTGGGCCGTTTGCAGAGAGCGCGGCAGTTTGATCCGCACTTCTGTGCCGCCTTGGGGAGCGGCCGCGATCTCGATCTTTCCCCCGTGCGCGGACACGATCGACCGGGCGATGGCCAGCCCGAGCCCGCTGCCGCCCTGGCCGCGGTTGCGGGATCGTTCCACCCGGTAGAATCGTTCAAAAATGTGGGGCAGCTTGTCTCGGGGAATCCCGATGCCTGTGTCTCTGACCTTCAGATGTATCCACTCACCTGCCGCATGAGCGGTGACGGCCACCAGCCCCTGCTTGGTGTACTTGCGGGCGTTGTCCAGCACGATGTCGAGCAGTTGGCGGATCTTTTCCCGGTCGATCGCCGCCACCAGCGGTTCCTCCCACTCTACCGTAAGCGTCAGGCCGGGCGGGAAGACGGTGGACCAGGCCTGGTTCACCTCTTTCAGCAAGGGCACCAGCGACTGCGTCTCCCGCTTCATCACGTGCGAGGAGGCGTTTTGCAGCTTGGCCAGGGCCAACAAGTCGTCGATCAGCCGGAACAGGCGGGCGCATTCGTGTTCGATCGCGGTCAGGGCCTCTTCGCGCACCTCGGCATTGTCCTTGCCCCAGCGGTGCAGCAGGCGGATGTAGCCCTTGATGATGGTCAGCGGCGTGCGGAATTCGTGCGAGGCGTCGGCGATAAACTGGTTCTGTTTGGTGATCGCTTCCTCCACCCGTTCCAGCAAGGTGTTGAACGCGGCGATCAGTTCCTCGATCTCTTTGGCCCTGGTGTAGGCAGGGATAGGGTTGAATTGGTGAACCTCGTTCATGCTGTGGATGTGTTCGATGAACCGGGTGAGCGGCTTCAGCCCGACGCGGGTCAACGCGTGGATGCTGACGGTGGAGGTGAGCAGGATGACGCCGGATGCCGGCAACAGCGTGGCCAGCTGGATGCGGAAATACGGGTCAAGGCGCTCCCGCGTATCCTCCAGGATGCGGACATGGACAGGGGTGGAAAATCCGGGAAGGCTGAAGCTTTCCGAGTTGACGCTAAGCAGGTCTGGTTGCGCCGTTCCGTGTTGCCTCCAATTGCCCCCGTCGACCGCTATGACGATCCGGTCAGCGGTGTCGACAAGCTGGATCGACTGGTGTTTGTCCACGTGATTGGCGAAGATCTGGTTGATATCGCTTAGCCGGACACTCCGCTTTCCTTTCAGATCGTCCGTGATGGCGTGGTAGATCGACTTGGTTTTGTCGTTCAGCAGTTGTTGTTCGTGCCGGTACATCAGGCGGTAGTTGTTGATGTAAATAAAAATGGAAAAAAACAAAAGAAAAAACAGCATGCCGACCGAAAGCAACAGTGTCAGGCGAGCAGTGAGCGAACGGTTGGCAAACAGGCGTGAACCCAGCATTCATATCGTTCCTTTCCCCTGCCAGCGGATCAGAGGCGCAGCGAATAGCCCACGCCGCGCACGGTGTGGATCAGTTTGTTGGCGTGTTCGTGTTCGATTTTGCTGCGCAGGTAGCGGATGTAGACGTCGACGACGTTGGTGTCCCCGACGAAGTCGAACCCCCAGACGGCCGTCAGCAGTTGGTCGCGCGACAACGCCTGGCCCTCGTGTTGGGCCAGGTACAACAACAGGTCAAACTCGCGCGGTGTGAGGAAGATTTCCTCGCCGTCCCGAAACACCCGACGGGCGTGAGGCTGGATCACCAGCGTGTCGATCTGGATTTCGTCCGGTCTGATATCCTGCCTGCCCTCCTTGTGGCGCAGATGGGCGCGAATGCGGGCAAACAGTTCCTCGATGGCAAACGGTTTGGTGATGTAGTCGTTGGCGCCGCTGTCCAGTCCGGCCACCTTGTCCGGCACTTCGTCGCGCGCGGTCAGCATGATGATCGGCACGTCCTTCGTCTCGCGAATCCGGCGGCACACTTCCAGTCCGGACAGTTCGGGCAGCATGACGTCCAAAAGAATCAGGTCGTAATCGGTTTCCATCGCTTTTTGCACGCCACTGAGGCCGTCATGCGCCACATCCACGTCATACCCCTCGTGTTGCAACTCCAACTGGAGAAACCGGGCCAGATTGGGTTCGTCCTCAACCAGCAAAAAATACCCTTTGGAAGATCTTTCTGACATGTACATCCTCTTTCGCCTGATGGGTGATGAGGGTAGTTTGTGCTGATTTCCAGGGTTTTACACGGCATGAAAAAAGGCCGTCTCTCTTTTGGAGACAGCCTCGGGATACGTGAAGTTATTTCGTGATGCGGACAGCGGCCACGTAGTGGTCATTCCACCAGCCTTTTGCCATGCTGCTGTAGCGGACGCCGCCCTTTCCATAGGTGTGCAGGACGCGGTTATTGCCCGCGTAGATGCCGACATGGCCGATGCGATTGATGGAATTTTTCGGATATTTCATCGTTGCCTTCGTGGAAAAGAAGACCAGATCGCCGACACGCAGATCTTTGCGCGCAATCGGGGTTCCTTGTTTGTACTGGGAGCGGGCACCGCCACGGCCGAGGTTAATGCCGGCTCCTTCCCGATATGCCCACATCGTGAATTCGGAGCAGTCCATGGTGCTTTTATCGTAGCGGCTGGAACCGTATTTGTATGGGGTGCCCAGATATTTTTCGCCTGCTTTGATGATGTTCTTGCCCACACTGTTCTGCGAGATCGAGGCAGAAGTCTTACTGGTCGCGGCAAAGGCTTGTCCCGCAAACGGCTCGACACCTACGGTAAGGCTTGCCAATACGGTGAGTGCAGTCAGTCCCTTTTTCCACCAGGTTTGTTTGTTCATCGTTTTCGACCTCCTGTTACATGAATTGTAAATGCTGATGTGTGACTTCCACGTACACATCATAAAATACAATCCTGAGAGGAGCGCTTGAGATTCATGAGAAAACGATGAGAAAATCCTGATAAAAAAATGAGACCAAATGGGTCAGACGATCAGGGGAAGCCAGCCGGAGAGCACGCTGACCGCCATCGGGGCAACCGCGTTCATTTCGCCGTCGGTGTGGGCCTTGAGGGAGCGGTCCGTTTCGATGGTGATCGATTTTCCGCGATAAAACGATACCGCCGGATGGCGGGTGTGTTTTCCCGCAAGCAACAGCGGAAAGGCGGGGAGCAGGTTCCAGCGGGCAGACGAGGACACGACGAAGACGTCCGCGCAGCCGTCGTCGGGCACGGCATGCGGACAGACTTTGAGAATTCCCGCCATATTCGGAATATTGGTAACGGAGACGGCCCATACGTTTTCGCACACGACGCTGGTGCCGTCGATGGTCAATGTGGCCGAAAACGGTTGACTGGCGAAAAAGACGCGAAAAAACGAGACGAGGTAGGCGAGCATGCCGAGCGAAACTTGATTCAGCCATTTTTTGTAACTGGACTGATCGGTCATGGCGGCCACTGCGCCGTCCATGCCGACGCCAATGGTGTTGACCGCGACACGCCCGCCGTACTCCAATACGTCGACCGGCCTCGTGGCTGACCGGGACAAGATCCGCTCCAGCGCCTCGCGGGTGTCAAGCGGCAAAGCGCGGCCGCGGGCAAAGTCGTTGCACGACCCGGCGGGGATGTGGCCGAACGGACAGACACGTCCCGCCAGGTACATGCCGTTGACCGTATCGTTTACTGTACCGTCCCCGCCTACCGCGACGATGGCGGTGACGGCAGGATTGGCCAATATCTCGCCAACCAGCGGGGCGGCCTTTCCGCCGCGCTGGCTGAAGCGGACGAGATAGGGGACGTTTCGTTGCCGGAGGATGTGTTCCGCCTGACTCCAGACGGATGCGCCGCGTCCGTTTCCGGCGGCAGGGTTGACGAGAAAAGCGATCATGACTGCCTCCGTTCGTGTGATGTGTGATCCTTTACTGGTAAGTGTATGGCAGCCTGTCGGGTGAATGCAAGGAAAAGGAGGCGTGTTACGGCTTGCTTGATCCGCTACTGGCCGCGCGCTCTGCGTACCGTGACGGTTTCGCCGCCGATTCCCCAATTGTCGGTGTCCACCTCGTCGATGACCACCACGGTCGTCTGCGGGTTTTTGCCCAGGACCTCGGCCAACAACTGGGTCACGCCCTGGATGAGACGGGATTTTTGCTCGGGGGTGGCCCCTTCCCTGGTGATTTTAATGTTTACGTACGGCATGGTAGATTGCCTCCTTTTTGGTTTGATGGGTTGGATGCAGTCGTTGTCCGGCCGAAAGCAACAGCGCGCCCAGGCAGACAATGACGGCGGCGCCGATCAGGGCGGCATGAAAACTGCGGGTGTGCGTGGCGATGATACCGGCTGCCGTCGGTCCGACCATCTGTCCGGCTCCGTACACGGCGGTGAGCCAGCCGATCACCCGACTGGAACGCTGCGGGTACAACCTGCGGGCGAGAGCCGTCGCCAATGTCGTGATCCCCATAAACGTCCCCCCGAACAACACCGCCCCTGCTCCCGCCGCGATTGGTGAGGCTGACAGGGCGGGGGCGGCGATGCCAACGGTCTGCAACAGCATGGCCGCCCGCAGCGAGACGACCTCTCCCCAGCGCTTCCCGGCCCACGACCAGAACAGGCAGGAAGGAATCGCGGCCAGCCCGGCCAAGACCCAACTGAGCGCGGCTGCCTGCTGCATCCCCGGAATTCTGGCGACAATGGCCACGAGAAAGGTGCCGGTGACGATGTAACCGAGCCCCTCGCAACCGTAAGCGGCAACCAGCCAGGGAAACAGTCTCTGTTTCGCGTCCGGGCCGGCGGCTGTCGACGGGGCTGGTGTGTTTTGGGCGGATGGCCGTTCCTTGAGCCACAGCAAGGCCGCGACGCCGATGCACAGGCTGATTGCCGCAAGACCAATCCACGCCCCCCGCCAACCCCCGGCGCGGTGAAGCAAGGGGATGATGAGGCCGGTCAAGCTGATGCCGCATCCAACGCCTCCGTAAAACACCCCGGACCAGATGCTTCGGCCGCTCGCGGCCAGGGCGTCCAGCACCACGCTGGAAGTGAGCACGAACACCAACGCGCTGCTGACGCCGGAGAGGAAGCGGAGCACGAACCAGACGGCAAACTGATCGGTCAGGCCCATGCCGGCCGTCGTGGCAATGCTGGCGAATAGGCCAAGTCCCAGCGCGCGAATCGCGTGCCCGCGCCAGTTCACCGCTCCGGCCGCGATCGCGCCCAACAGGTAGCCCGCGTAGTTGCTTGACGCGAGATAGCCGGCGGCCGCGTCGGAGATCGACAGGTCGTGCTGCATCAGCGGCAGGATCGGTGTGTACGCGAAGCGGCCCACTCCCATCGCAATCGCCAGAGACAGAGCGCCTCCCGCCACCAGCCGCAACAGATCGGATTTCACCCGCGTTTCGCCTCCTTTTGATCGGCATGCGTTTTTCCTATCATACTTCCATTTGGCTATCTGGTAAAATATGAATCAAAGATACCAGCCATCTCTCTGATTGATGGCAATCCAAGACCCGTGCGAGGAGGGTGGGAGTGTGGACATCGCCAGTCTAAAAGTGTTTCAAACGGCGGCCAAGGCAGGCAGCATCTCAAAAGCGGCGCACTTGCTCAACTACGCTCAGTCCAACGTGACGACGAAAATCCGGCAGTTGGAGGAGGAATTGCAGGCGACGCTCTTTTACCGGCACAACCGGGGGATTACGCCTACACCCGCAGGCAAAATGTTGCTGGGGTACGCCGAAGCGATCCTGCACCTGTGCGAGGAAGCGCGCCGGGCAATCCAGGACCCGCTCCAACCGGCCGGGCCGTTGGTGATCGGTTCGATGGAGACCACGGCCGCCGTACGGTTGCCGCCACTGCTCTCCCGTTATCACCAGATGTATCCAAACGTCGAATTGTCGATCGTCACCGGCACGACCGAGCAGCACATCCACGCCGTGTTGCACTACGGGCTGGATGGAGCATTCGTCGCCGGTCCGATTGAACATCCCGAGCTGGAACACATTCCTATCTTCGAGGAAGAACTGGTGCTGGTCACCTCGACTGCCCATCCGCCGATCACATCCCCTGGGGATTTGGCTTCCCGCACGTTGCTGGTTTTTCGCAACGGTTGTTCTTACCGCGCCCGTTTTGTGCAATGGCTGCACGAGGAGGGGGTTCTCCCGGTCAAGGTTATGGAATTTGGCACGTTGGAAGGGATTGTCGGCTGTGTCGCGGCAGGGCTGGGGGTGACGCTGTTGCCAAGGGCTGTCGTGCGGCAAAAGGAGGCGGAAGGGACGCTTCGCTGCCATGCGATTCCGCCGCGCCACGCCCGGGTCTTTACCGTGTTTGTCCGCCGCCGCGACGCGCTGGTGACAAAGGCGATGGAAGCGTTTCTGTCGTTGGCCGCACAGGGGACAGATACCGAATCCAACCAAAGGGAGGTGATCCGTTGATGCGACCGTCACATGACTTTGCCTCCGCTCATATCAGGCTGCGTCCGACCGCCGCAGACGATCTGCCGTTCGTCCTGGCGACAGAGCACGATGAGGAAAACAGCCGGTTTATCCTGCCCTGGGAGAGGGAGCGGCACGAAGCGGCGCTAGGCAACCCGGACATCCGCCATCTGATCGTCGAAGCAGCCGAGAGCGCCGAACCGGTCGGCTATGTGATCGTTGCCGGTTTGCAAAACCCGCATCACAGCATTGAACTGATGCGCATCACGGTGGCCCGCAAAGGACACGGGTACGGACGGGCGGCGCTGCAACTGGTCAAAGAGTTGGCGTTTACCCAATGGGGGGCTCACCGGCTGTGGCTGGACGTCAAGGAACAGAACCACCGCGCCCAGCGGCTGTACCTCTCCGAAGGATTCGTGCTGGAAGGGACGCTGCGCGAGTGTTTGAAGACAGGGGACGCCTACGAGTCTCTGCACGTGATGTCCATTTTGCGCGGCGAATACGAGCGAGCAGCTCTCAAGCCCGATCACATGTGAAAAGGGACGCTTGCGCGCGCAAGCGTCCCTTTTGCTTGGGTCTGACCCGTCTGCCATTAGTCGTCGGAAGCACCAACGATCACGAGCAGGATGAACAGCACAAGGATCAACGTGAATTCGTCGAAGCCCCGGAAGATTCCGCCAGACATGATTTCGCCCTCCTTTCGTGTTGAGAACCGAAATGGAGGAGAATTTTCCCCTCGCCTTTACTGTATGAAACAAGGGGGGTGCCGGTTTTAGGTAGATGCCCAGTTTTTTAAAGAAATACGCAGGCGGCCACCGAATCGCTTCAAAGCCGGAAATCAGGGTGGCCCAAGTGAACCGGGACGTGTCCAGGCAAAATTCGCGTGCGTCGGAAACGTTGCCCACAAGTTGGTTGTCGGGGTAAAATTGACAGGCAGAGAGCGGTAACCATCCAGTGTATGCGTCGGCAGATGTGACGGTTATGCCTCGTATCATCCAGGAGAGGAGCATGGTATGATGGAGATGCAGCCGATCGGAATCGTCCAATCCCCGGTCATGGAAGGCGTGGATGAAAACTGGGGAGACGTCGTCGCCAAGATCCGCCTGCGCGACGGACTGGCGAAGGGACTTGCCGGATTGGAACAGTTTTCCCACGCAATTGTAGTGTTTTACATGCACCAGTCGTCGTTTCAGCCTGAGGATGATTTGATCCGCCGCCCGCGCGGACGCCAAGACATGCCGCCGGTCGGCATTTTTGCCCAGCGCGCCAAACACCGCCCCAACCCGATCGGGCTTACCGCTGTCGAGATTGTCGAAGTGTCCGCAGGCACCTTGACCGTAAAAGGGCTGGACGCCATCGACGGCACACCGGTGCTGGACATCAAGCCGTACGTTCCGGCGTTTGACCGCGTTTCCGATGCGCACACGCCGGAATGGATCGATCGTCTGATGCAGGGCTATTTCTGATACCGATGAACACCGCGGCGCCCCTTGGAGGGTGCCGCTTTCGTTTTGGGAAAAACTAGCGAGGATCATGAAAATCGTCCTGGTGTCTATACAAGCAGTGCTCACGATAGTATGGTAAAGCAAGGGAACAAACCGGAAGAGAGTGAATGAGATGACGCACACCGAACGTCTGACTCTGGCCAATCTGATCGTATACGGGGAACGAGACGAGATCGAGGACGGCTACGTAACCGTCGAGGACGGCCGCATTGCCGCGATCGGGTCGCGGTTTGACGCCACGGGAGCGAACAGCGGGGAGGTGCTGTCGTTTCCTAAGGGCTACAAACTGATTCCTGGCATGATCGACGTGCACATCCACGGGGTGGCCGGAGCCGATACGATGGACGCCACGGAAGAGGCGCTGCGGTCGATGGCGGAAGCGCTGCCGCAAGAGGGGACGACCAGCTTTCTCGCGACGACGATCACGGCAGAGAAACCGCTGATCGAGCGGGCCCTGTCCAATGTTTGCGCGTACATAAAGACCGCCAACCTCCCCGGCAGGGCAGAGGTGCTGGGCGTTCATCTGGAGGGGCCGTTTCTGTCGCCCAAGCGGGCCGGAGCGCAGCCGGTCGGAGCGATCATCGATCCGGATGTGGAGTTGTTTCGCCGCTGGCAAAAGATCGCGGGCGGGCAGATCCGGCTGGTGACGCTGGCACCCGAGACGCCCGGAGGACTGGAACTGGCCGCCTACCTGAAACAGACCGGCGTGGTCGCCTCGATCGGCCATTCCGACGCCACCTGCGAGCAGGCGGTGGCCGGATTTCGGGCGGGCATCACCCACGCAACCCATTTGTTTAACGGAATGCGCGGCATGCACCACCGCGAACCGGGCGTCGCCGGAGCCGCGCTGTTGCACGACGGGGTCGTCACCGAGATCATCGTCGACGGCGTCCACGTCCATCCCGAGATGGTCAGGCTCTGTTACCGGCAAAAAGGGAGCGGCGGCATGATCTTGATCACCGACTCGATGCGGGCCAAGTGTTTGCAAGCCGGCATCTACGAACTCGGCGGACAGGACGTGTTGGTCCACGGCAATCAGGCGGCGCTGTCCGACGGGACACTGGCCGGGAGTGTGCTGAAGATGCGGGACGCGCTGGCCAACGTCATCGCGTTTACCGGTTGCAGCCTGCGGGAGGCGATCGCGATGGCTGCGGTTACTCCCGCCAGACAGTTGCGTGTCTACGATAGAAAAGGCAGCATCACTGTCGGCAAGGACGCCGATCTGGTGGTGCTGAACGAACAAAACGACGTGATCCTGACCCTGTGCCGGGGAGAGATCGCGTACAGACAGACAGATGAGACTGGATGAAAAGGGGGACGCCGGGCGGGATAGCCCGGCCCGTCTCGATGTTCACAAAAAAGACGGTTGTCATGTTATTATTTTTCTTTATATTGGAAGTAGACTGATGAGTTTGACTTTATTCAACGCCAAGGCGTTTTGTTAATAAATTCGGAGGGAACCTGTATGGACGGGAAGACGGGGCGCATTGCCGTTACCGATACGAGGCGGTTGCAGCAACTCAAGTACACGCAGATTGACGAAACCAAGCTTACGTTGATCGCCAGTTGCCGGGACACGTTGCTGCCGCACGTGGACGAAATTGTCGACAGGCTGTACGACGGAATCTATCAGGAGTCCCACTTGCGGGCGATCATCGATCAGCACAGCACCCTGGACAGGCTGAAAGTGACGCAGAAGCGATACCTGTTGGAAGTGTTTGCGGGCAAAATCGACGACCGCTACATTGAAAACCGTTACATGGTGGGGAGGGCCCACGCCCGTATCGGCCTCGGGCTGGAGTGGTACGTCGCCACCTACATGAAGTATCTGGAGATCCTCTCCCGCATCGTCCAGCGGCACGTGCCCGAGCATCAGATGGAGTTGATGAACGCCCTGAACGCGGTGTTCAACTTCGACATCCAGGTCATCCTCGAATCGTACAATCGGGCAGAGGTGGACCGCGCCGCTCACCCGATCCGCTACGAACTGGACAAAATCCGCTACCTGATCGGCCTGACCGACGAAGACTTGCAGATACTGGACCGGTTCAGCGGGCTGATCTCGTTTCGCGCCGCCGACATCGTCAAGCGCTTTTGCGGCCTTTTGTTTCAGCGCGTGGACCAAAATGTGCCGCTGTTGATCCGAGTCCCGCTCGACAGGGACGATTTTTATGAACGCATGTTGGAATCGTTTTCTCAGTTCTTCCAGGACAAGATCTACCTGGAACAGGAGTTGTACTATCGGACCATTCGCGATTGGAGCCGGTTGGTGCTGGACGAGTTGATCGACGAAGACTTCTTTTTCGTCGCCGGCGATTGTTTGTGCGAAGCGATGAGAGACGTGTTTCTCGCGTCGCCGAACGGAATCGACCTGGAGTTGCAACGCTTCCTGCGGTCGTTTGAGCGGCTCGTCCGCTTCACTGTCTCGATGACCAACGAGACCCTGAAGCCGTACTTGCTGCTTCGCAAACTGCAAATTTTCGGCATCTGCACCTACGAGATCAGCACCATCGACTTCGGGCGGATCACCTGGGTGGACGAGCACATGCGCAAAGGAATCCAGCAGGGGAAATTCGGTATCCAAAACCCCGACAACCCGATCGGACAACGCTGCTATCAGGTCATCCGGCAGCGGGCGTTTCCCTGTACCGACTGCCCGGTGCTGAACAAAAGCGCGGAGCCGGTCACATTTGTCTGCGGGGAGGCGGGGAATGAGCAGTATTACAAGGTGCGGCAAATTCCGCAGAACGAGATTTTCGAGCTGTCGCGGGCCTTGTTGGTCGTGCAGGACACGACGCACGAGAGCAAGATCCTGTTCAACATGATCGACCGGCTGTTGCAATTGGCCGAATACCGCGACAAGGACACCGGCAACCACGTGTACCGGATTGGCGTACTCGCCGGGGAACTGGCCCGTCTGGCAGGGTGCGAGGACTCGTTTGTCTCGCAGATTCGGGTGGCCGCTCAGTTCCACGACATCGGCAAGGTGGGCATTCCCGATCAGATTCTCAACAAGCCGGGCACGTTGACGGCCGAAGAACGGGTGGCGATCCAGACGCACGCCGAGATCGGTCACCAAATCCTCGCCAACCTGGATCTGCCGGTGATCCAGATGGCCGCCCGTATCGCCCGCACCCACCACGAATGGTGGAACGGCGACGGCTACCCGTTCGGGCTGGCGGGAGAAGACATCCCGCTGGAAGGCCGGATTGTGGCGATCGTCGACGTGTTTGACGCGCTGTTGTCCAAACGGCCCTACAAACCGGCGCTGCCGCCGGACGAGGTGAAGGAGATCCTCCACAGAGGGCGGGGCAAGCAGTTTGACCCGCAACTGATCGATTTGTTCCTGCAGATGTGGGACGAGCTGGTGGAGTTGCGGGCGCGCATCTCGCGGGAGGAAGACTAGAAGCAGACAGGCAAGCATGCCGGAAAAAATGTGTGGGAACAGACTTGTAGACATGCCTCGGTTGTGATAGATTTGTGTGTATCAATCAAACTGCACACAACTCGTATAATTTTGGGAATATGGCCCATAAGTCTCTACCAGGCGACCGTAAATCGCCTGACTACGAGTGAAAGAGCGTCTAGGGTTCCGCCCGCGCCGCCTCTGTACCGCGCGTACGTTTGGGGTACAGCGCCTTTGCGAGAGGCACCGAGCCGCCGCAAGCGGCATCGAGCGGGGACTGGTCCAAGCGGCGCAAGCACATGCCTATGTGTACACCTCAGGGAGAAAAGCCCAGAAGGACAGGTTTCACTTGGATTTGTCGCAATTGTCCAGTGCCTGTTCTTCCGGGCTTTTTTGCTTGGTTTGAGGAAAGCAAGAGAGGGAGAGGCGACATGAAAGCATTGCAAGACCGGATTCGACGGGACGGCCTGGTCCTGTCCAGCCACGTGTTGAAAGTGGACTCGTTTCTCAATCACCAGGTAGACCCGCTGCTGACGATGGAGATCGGCCGGGCGTTTGCCGAGCGGTTTTCCTATGAAGGCGTGACCAAGGTGCTGACGATTGAAGCCAGCGGCATCCATTTCGCCCTGGCGACGGCAGTGGCGCTGGGCGTGCCGTTTGTCTACGCGAAAAAGAAAAAAGCGGTGACGCTGACCGAGGATGTCTATTCGGTGCCGGTCTATTCGTTTACCCGGCAGGAGACGTATCAGGTGAGCGTGTCCAAATCCTACCTGTCCGCCGATGACCGCGTGTTGATCGTCGACGATTTCCTCGCCACCGGAGCGGCGCTCATCGGACTGGCCGCGATTGTCCGCCAGGCGGGCGCTCACCTCGTCGGAGTGGGAGCCGTGATCGAAAAAAGCTTTCAGGACGGCCGCGCGAAACTGGAGGAAGCGGGCATCCCTGTCCATTCGCTGGCCCGGATCAAGGACATGTCCCCCGGACAGATCCACTTTATCGAGGAACAACCAACCCCGAAGGAAAAGGAGAGAAACCCTGTATGTTAGCCAAACACAAAGCGTTTGCGCTCGGCCTGCAGCACGTGCTGGCGATGTACGCCGGGGCCGTGATTGTGCCGCTGATCATCGGCGGCGCGTTGAAACTGTCGCCTGAACAGATGGCCTACCTGATTGCCGCCGACCTGTTTACCTGCGGGCTGGCCACGCTGTTGCAAGTCATCGGCACCCGCTACGTCGGAATCCGCCTGCCGGTCGTGCTCGGCTGCACGTTTACCGCCGTCGGCCCGATCATCGCCATCGCCAGCACCTCCAATCTGGCGACCGCCTACGGGGCGATTATCGTCGCCGGGATTTTCGTCTTTTTGGCCGCGCCGCTGTTCGGCAAACTGCTCCGCTTTTTCCCGACGGTCGTCACCGGTTCGGTCGTGACGATCATCGGTCTGTCGCTGATTCCGGTGGCGATGAACAACGCGGCCGGCGGCGCCGGTAGCCCGGACTTCGGTCAACCGCGCAATCTGCTGTTGGCCTTGGGCACGCTGGCATTGATCTTGTTGATCAACCGGCTGTTTACTGGCTTCATTCGCGCCATTTCCGTACTGATCGGCCTGATCGCCGGAACCGCCGCCGGATACATTATGGGCATGGTGGACTTTTCCGCAGTGAGCAAGGCGTCGTGGGTGAACGTCGTTCATCCGTTCTACTTCGGCACGCCGGAATTTTCTTTGGCCGCCATCCTGACGATGATTCTCGTCTGCGTCATCAGCATGGTGGAATCGACCGGGGTTTACTTCGCGCTGGGCAAAGTGACCGAGCAACCCGTCGGCCAGGCCGACATCGTCAAAGGGCTGCGCGCCGAAGGGCTCGCCATCGTGCTCGGCGGTCTGTTCAATGCGTTCCCGTACACCACCTATTCGCAAAACGTCGGCCTGGTGTCGCTCACCCGCGTCAAGACCCGCGATGTGATCGTGGCCGCCGGACTGCTCCTCGTGCTACTGGGCATGTTGCCGAAGCTGGCCGCGCTGACCACGGTCATCCCCAACCCGGTGCTGGGCGGCGCGATGGTGGCGATGTTCGGCATGGTGGTCGCCTCCGGGATCAACATCCTCTCCACCGTCGACCTCCGGCAAAATGAAAACCTGTTGATCGCCGCCTGCAGCATCGCCGTCGGCCTCGGTTCGGCCGCCGTGCCGCAAATGTTTGACCACCTCCCCGACGTCGCCAAAATGCTGTTGCAAAACGGCATCGTCACCGGCTCGGTGACCGCCGTCGCCCTCAACCTGCTTTTGAACCACAAACGCGGCGCCAAGTTGCCCGCCGTACCGGCAGCCGCCCGCGAGGCGTAACAGGAAAAACGGAAGAATCAGTTTCACATCGACGAGATCGGAAATGCCGGTCTCGTTTTTTTTTTTTTCGGCACCGCGGATTGCTGTGTGGTTTGGCAGCAATGTCGATTGCGCATAAAAAAAGATGTGCATTTTTCTTCATAAATTCCTCACTGTTTTCCCCGCGTTCCCCGTGCCTGGGCGTACGGGACGATGTTTTCGTCTGAATGAAACCGGGTATATCAATCAATATAGAGAAGTGGACATAACGGGGAGAGATTTGGTATGAGTGATATGGCTGCAGTTGAAATCCTTGAATTAATTCGCAAACTGGAGACATCTTCTCCGGAACAAGAGCTTTGCCCCAATGACGGATACATCTTCACGAAGGATCAAAATATCTACGTGATAGACGCACAGGCGGGAGGAAAACAACCGACGATTTTTCCGAATCCCGAGATCCAACTGTACATAAATGGGGTTGCCGTCACCGAACCGAAAGTGGTGTACTCGTCCGACCGGATTACCTGGAAGCTGGCCGATGAGGCGCAGAAACCGTACGAGATCCAGGTGTCCGAGGATCGGATGGAGGTTAGCCTGACGGTTAATCCGTACGGCTTGTCCCAAAGGGTGCTGAAGACGTTGGGCCCGGTATTGCACTACACGCCGCAACTGGAGTCGTTGCCGCTGGAGGACGTGGCGGTCTTAAGTGAGGTGATTGTCTCCGAGGTGAAGGAGATGGGCGTGGTGGCGCCTATCGACATGGAGGCGATTCAGTCCGCGTTGGCGGAGGCGTCCGGGAATCCGGTGGTGATCGCCAGAGGTACGCCGCCGACACCGGGGCAGGACGGCTATGTGGAGACGTTTTTTCAAAATACCACAGAGGCGGTGCTGACCGAATGGAATGGGCGCGTTGATTATCGCGAACGGCTGCAGATTCCGATGGTGAAGCAAGGCGAGGCGCTGGGCGTTATTCACAAGGCGGAGCAGGGGCAGCCGGGGCGGGATGTCTTCGGGGCGGAGGTGCCTCCGCCGCCTGCCCGTGAAGTGGTGGTGATCACGCGGCGCAACGTGGCTATTCACGAGAACGGACAGGCGATAGCGCTCAAGGCCGGTCGCCCCTCGCTTACCGGCGAGAAAATCAAGTATTTCGAGGTGCAGACGGTCTACATCGTGAACGGAGACGTCGACCTGTCGGTGGGCAACGTCTATTTCAACGGGGACATCGTGATCAAGGGAGACGTCAAAGAGACGATGCGGGTGGAGACGACGGGCAATATTTACGTGTACGGAAATGCTTACAACGCTTCGCTGGTCTCGGCACAAAACATCTACATCCGCGGCCATGCCACCCGTTGCGAGATTTTCGCCGGCAAGCTGGGCGTGCTGTACAGCCGCATCTACAACTGCTTCAAAAAGCTGACGGAGATTCAGGAAGCGATCGAGCGGGAGGCGGTGCATGTCCAGCAGCTGATGAACTCCAAGACGGAATACGTTCCGATCGGGAAAATCGTCGCCCTGTTGGTCGAAATGCGTTACAAAGGCATGTTGAAACAGATCGAGGAATTCGAGATGCTCCTCGCCAAGGCGGGCAAAATGCTGCCGAGCGAATTTACCCTCGCCGGGCGACTGCTCGCTCTCTACAAAAACCGGGACCTGATGAACACGCTCACGGACTATGCCGATTTCCGCAGGGTGCACGACTACATCAATGATTTAAAGATTCGGATCGAAAGCAGCGTTTTTGAGGAAAGCGACATCGTCGTCGGTGCCGCCAACCAGTCCCTGTTGGCTACCAATGGTTCGCTGTTCGTCACCGGGCAAGGGCTGGTCAATTGTGACGTGGAGGTAAACATGGACTGCGTACTCAAAAGCAAGAACGCCTCCTGCCGGGGCGGAAAGGTGGTGGCGGGACGGCGGATCATCGTGGCCGAAGCGGGGACGCCGTTTGCGCGCAATACCTTTTTGCACGCCGGGGAGTCGGTGCGAATCGGCCGGGCGAACGGCGTGACCATCCGCGTCGGCGACAGGCTGATCGAAATCTTTGAGGAAAAGGAAAACCTGTGCCTGTGGCTGGACAAAGACCGGAATCTGCACCAGGTGTGCATCCGCGACCTGTTTGCCTAGAACCAGTGTGTAAAAATGACGGGTCATCGAGAAAAAGAGTAGGCGCCAAGCCTGCTCTTTTTTTATAGCTCCCGCTTCGTTTCGCGTTTGGTGTCGGAACTAGCTGTCAACGGCAGAATAAAAACAGGAGGGCGCGGCAGGAAGAAGGCGGACCGCGCGACGAATGTGTGGGGAGATGGTTGCCGGGCGGGCGAATGAGCGGGTGACGCTTGTGGCCGGCAAACCGGCACGAAGGAGGGGACAAAATGAACAGCGGCGGTCAGTACGGCGCAGGAAGAGGATGGGATCCGGATTTGCGGCAAACGGCGTTCGCCCACCTGCTGTTGTCCGGCACGCTGGTGCACGAGGATTCGTTTGAACAGTTGCAGGCGCGCTGCGGGATCAGCGTGCGGCCGCAAGCGGTGTGGCTTGTTTCCATCGACCGTTACCCCGATCTGGCGGCGGACAAACCGGCCGCGTGGCGCAAAGAGATCGGCCGCATGTTGGCGGAGGCGGTGCGCGGCGCGGTTGCGGTGCCGTTCGTCTGCGTCTGGACGGAAGAGGGGGTGCTGGCCGTGTTGCCGGAAGGGCCGGACACGGGGGATGAGGCGTGGCGGCGGTGGGCCGACCAGACGGCGCGTCAGATTCAGCGCAGCGCGGAAGCAAAGGGGCTGTCGGTGTCGGTCGGGATCGGCGCGCGCTCAGACGAGCCCAAGATGCTGCACCGCTCCTACGAGCAAGCCAGGGCGGCGATGGTCAACCGCTTTTTCCAGGGCAACCGGCTGGTGTATCACTACCAGCCGAAGCAGACGGAGGAGAAGCGGTGGAGTGCGCCGCTCAGTCAGGCGGAGCGGGCGGAGCTGCTGGCCCGGGTGCGGATTGGCGACGAGGCGGGGACGGCGGCCTTTTTGCAGATCGCCTTGGACAAAATGGCGGAGGCGTACAAGCGGGACGTGGACATGTTCAAGTCGGAGGTGGTGGATCTGGTGATGGCGATGTCCCGGCAAGTGCTGGAGATGGGCGGCAACGCGGCCGCGATCCTCACGGACAACGCCCGGATTATCCAACAGTTGTACACGACGGTGCGCTACGACAAGTTTGCACAAAGCGTGCTGGCCTACGGGCGCAGGCTGGCGGCGCAGATCGGCGAAGCGGGAGTTCCCGGGGTCTCGCCGGTGATCCGGCAGGCCGTCCAGTACATGAAGCGGCACCATCATCGGAAGCTGTCGCTGCGTGAAGTAGCACAATTTTGTTGTCTCAGCGTGTATCATTTCAGCCGCCTGTTCACCCGGGAGATGGGGGTGAGTTTCACCGATTACCTCAACCGGTTGCGGGTGGAAAAAGCGGTGTACCTGTTGACCGCAAGCGACATGCCGATCCAGCAGGTGGCGGCCAGCGTCGGTTTTCCCGACGCCAACTACTTCAGCCGCATCTTCAAGCGCTACACCAACCGGACGCCGTCCGAATACCGAAGCGCAACATTGTGCTATTGATTCGCAAGTTCCCCCAGATGAAAGAGCGTCTCCTAGGAGTAGTATAAAAGGGAGACGTTTTTATGCGAAAAGGGGGAAACGGTGTGAAACAGATACCGCTCATCAACCCGCCGGAGTTGATTCGCCGCTTAAACTGGCGGGACCGGTACGAGACCAAGGTGGCGCAGTGGCTGGTGCCGTGGGACGGGGCGGAACCGGTAGAGATCGGATTCGTCGGCGTGCCGCTGTCCAAGACGTCGATCAGTCATTCCGGCGCGTCGATGACGCCCAATGCGCTCCGGGAACTGTTTGCCAACGTGACCACGTACAGCGTCGACCACGAGGTGGATCTGCAGGCGCTCAAGGCGCGCGACCTCGGCGACATCCAGATGCACCCGACTGACCTGTTGCGCTGCCACGCCAATATCGAGGCGGGGCTGTCCAATCTGTACGCCGCGTTGCCTGACCTGTTTTTGATCATTGCTGGCGGCGACCACTCGATTACATGCCCGTCTGTGAAAGCGTTTGCGAAGAAAATTGGCGGAAAAGTCGGGATTGTGCAAATCGACTCGCACATGGACGTGCGCAATCTGGAGGACGGAGGGCCGACCAATGGCACGCCGATCCGCGGACTGATCGAGTCCGGAACGGTCGAAGGCAGGCACATCGCCCAGATCGGTCTGCACAGCTTCGCCAACTCCAAGCCGTACCACGATTACGCCAAGGCCCAGGGGATCACCCAGTTTACCGCCCGCCAGGTGGCGCGCGAAGGCATCGAGCCGCTGGTGGAAAAGGCGTTGGCCGTGGCGGCCGACGGGACGGACGCGATATACGTCACCGTCGATATGGACGTGCTGGACCAGGCGTATGCGCCCGGTGTACCGGCGATGGTGCCGGCAGGGATGACCTCCTGGCAGTTGCTCGACGCCGTGTTCCTGCTGGCCCAGCACCCCAAGGTAAAAGGGTTTGACGTGGTTTGTGTCGACCCGATGCAGGACCCGCGCCGGGCGACGGTCCGCATGGCGTTGCACGTGATCCTGACGTTTATGGCCGGTTTGCTGAAGGGGCACCCATCTTTTGCAAAAGGAGCGATCTGACATGTCAAACGCAGCGAAACGCATCATTCGCGCGCCGCGCGGTTCCAGACTGAACGCCAAGGGCTGGCAGCAAGAGGCGGCCCTGCGCATGCTGATGAACAACCTCGATCCGGAAGTGGCGGAGCGTCCCGAAGAACTGGTCGTGTACGGCGGCATCGGCAAAGCGGCCCGCAACTGGGACTGCTTCGACAAGATTGTCGAGTGTCTGACCCAACTGGAGGCGGACGAGACGCTCTTGGTGCAGTCCGGCAAGCCGGTGGGAATCTTTCGCACCCATCCGCTGGCGCCGCGCGTGCTGTTGTCCAACTCCGTCCTGGTGCCCGCCTACGCCAACTGGGAGACGTTCCACGAACTGGACAAAAAAGGGCTGATGATGTACGGCCAGATGACGGCAGGAAGCTGGATTTACATCGGCACGCAGGGCATCCTGCAAGGCACGTACGAGACGTTTGCCGAAGCGGCCCGCCAGCATCGCGGCGGCACGCTGAAGGGCACCTTGACCCTGACCGCCGGGCTGGGCGGCATGGGCGGGGCGCAGCCGCTGGCGGTGACGATGAACGAAGGGGTGGTCATCGGCGTCGAGGTGGACCCGGCCCGCATCCAGCGCCGGATTGATACCCGTTATTGCGACGTGATGGTGTACGATCTCGACGAAGCGTTGAAGCTGGCGCGCGAGGCGCAGGCGGAGGGAAGACCGCTCTCCATCGGGCTGGTCGGCAACGCGGCGGAGGTGTATCCCGAATTCGTCAGAAGGGGCATCGTGCCTGACTTTGTCACCGACCAGACCTCTGCGCACGATCCGCTCAACGGCTATGTGCCGCGCGGCTTTACCCTGGAAGCGGCGGCAAGGCTGCGAAGGAGCGACCCGGCCGAGTACGTCCGCCAGTCGAAACAATCGATGGCGATCCATGTGCAGGCCATGCTTGACCTGCAAAAAAAGGGCGCGGTGGTCTTCGACTACGGCAATAATATTCGTCAGGTGGCCTATGACGAAGGGGTCAAGGATGCGTTCAACTTCCCCGGCTTCGTCCCGGCTTATATCCGTCCGCTGTTTTGCGAAGGCAAGGGGCCGTTTCGCTGGGCGGCGCTGTCCGGCGATCCAGAGGACATTTACAAGACGGACGAACTGGTGTTGAAGCTGTTCCCTGAAAACGAGCACCTGCGCCGCTGGATCACGCTGGCCCGTGAAAAAGTGGCGTTCCAGGGGCTGCCGGCCCGCATCTGCTGGCTTGGCTACGGCGAGCGCGTAAAAATGGGCCTGGCGATCAACGAGATGGTGCGCAACGGTGAACTGTCCGCTCCAATCGTCATCGGCCGCGACCACCTCGACTGTGGCTCTGTGGCCTCGCCGAACCGGGAGACAGAAGGCATGAAGGACGGCAGTGACGCGGTCGGCGACTGGGCGATCCTGAACGCGCTGGTCAACACGGCTTCCGGCGCAAGCTGGGTGTCGGTGCACCACGGCGGCGGGGTCGGCATGGGCTATTCGCTGCACGCCGGCATGGTCGTGGTGGCCGACGGTTCGAAAGAGGCGGAGGAGCGCCTGTCCCGCGTCCTCAATACCGATCCGGGCATGGGGGTCATCCGCCACGCCGACGCCGGGTACGATCTCGCCATCGAGACCGCGAAAAAACACGGGATTCGCGTGCCGATGCTGGGGATCTGAGGCGTTCGCCTGTCCCGGTTTCACTGAAAGGGCTGCGATGGCGGCTTTTTGTAAGGAGGGAGACGACGTTGGACAAAATCGATCTTTTGGTTCACAATATTGGCCAGTTACTGACCTTGAAAGGACCGGCCCGGGCGCGGGCGGGCAGCGAGATGGCAGATGTGGCGGCTGTGGAAAACGGCGCGGTGGCGATCGCGGACGGTTTGATCGTCGCTGCCGGGCCAGAGGCAGAGGTGCGGGCGCAGATCGGGCATCTGCCGGTGGCACAGACCCTGGACGCGGGCGGGCGGCTGGTGACGCCGGGGCTGGTGGAGCCGCACACCCACCTGGTGCACGCAGGCTCCCGCGAGCACGAGCTGGCGCTGAAGCTGAAGGGGGTCTCCTACCTGGAGATTCTCGCCCAGGGCGGCGGCATTCTCAGCACGGTGCGGGCCACCCGCGCCGCCAGCGAAGACGAACTGTACGCCAAGGCGCGGCGCAGCCTCGACACCATGCTGTTGTTCGGGGCGACCACGGTGGAGGCGAAGAGCGGTTACGGCCTGACGCTGGCGGACGAACTGAAGCAGTTGCGCGTCGCCAAAAAACTGGCCGACACGCATCCGGTGGAACTGGTATCGACGTTTATGGGGGCCCATGCCGTTCCCGAGGAGTACAAGGGGCGCTCGGGCGACTACGTCCGGCTGGTGATCGAAGAGATGCTGCCGGAAGTAAAGCGGCAGGGGCTGGCCGAGTTTTGCGATGTCTTCTGCGAGCACGGGGTGTTCACAGTGGAGGAGTCGCGCCGCATCCTGGCGGCGGCGCGGGAGTTGGGCTTCGGATTGAAACTGCACGCCGATGAGATCGAACCGATCGGCGGGGCGGAGTTGGCGGCCGAGATGGGCTGCGTCTCCGCCGAGCACCTGCTCGCGGCAAGCGACGAAGGCTTGCGGCGGATGAAGGAAGCTGGCGTGATCGCCGTTTGCCTGCCGGCCACTTCGTTTAACCTTAGACTTGCCAAGCACGCCCGCGCCCGCAAGATGATCGAGCTCGGACTGCCGATCGCGCTTTCGACCGACTACAATCCCGGCAGTTCGCCGACCGAGTCGCTGCAACTGGTGATGACTCTCGGCTGCCTCAACCTGGGGCTGACTCCGGAGGAAGTGCTGACCGCGATGACGATCAACGCGGCGTACGCCATCGGCCGGGGAGAAAACGTCGGCAGTCTGGAGCCGGGCAAGCAGGCCGACCTGGTGATCTACAACGCGACCAATCTCGCCTACCTGCCGTACCACTTTGGCATCAACCATGCGGACACGGTGATCAAAAACGGCAACGTGGTTGTCATGGGCGGCCGGTTGGCTTACGAATAAACGAGGATCGCACCCTCACCCTGATAAAACGGAAAAAAGCGGGGATGCTAACCGTACGGAGGTGAGCCGGATGGTGTGGCGCAGGAGGGCCTTGACGATGGCGGCCGGTTGTTTGCTGGTGTTCAGCGCGGCGACGCCGGTGCTAGTGGCGCCGTCCGCCCCGGTGCGCGCCGCTCTGACCGGGCCGGACGCGGAACGCAAACAGGAGATGCTGGGGCGATTGCAGCGGGCGGCAGCGTTTATTCTCGCGCAGCAGGACGAGAACGGGGCCATGAACGAGTCGGGGCTGATCAATACGGATTCCAACATGTTGTACGCGATGATGGGCCTGTTGGCGGCCTACGACCTGACGGGCCAACGGGAGTACCTGCGTGCGGTCGAACGGGGTTGCCGCTGGCTGATGCAGGTGCAAAACAAGGAAGGCGACTGGTACTTGGCCTATCGGCGGCAGGGCAGCGGCTACGTGCCCGCGCTCCCCGACAGCTACAGCAATTTTGCCGCGATTCGCGGGGTGGACACGACCTCCGCGCTGTTTGTGCACGTTGCCTGTGAACTGCAGAAGAGAACCGACGACCCGGGGTTGCGCAGGCAGTTGCGCGAAGCGGCCAGGCGCGCCTACCGCTTCCTGATCACTCGCAATCGCGACCCCGTCGACGGACTGTACTGGAACTCGTTCCAGTTGGAGAAAGGCAGACAAGGCGATCCGGGTCAATTGACGGCGTACCGGCGTTTTTCGGTGAAGTACGCGTCCGACAACGCGGAAACGTACCTGGGGCTCGTGGCGGCGGCCCGGCTGTTTGGCGATCAATCGGCCAAACGTCACGCCGAGCGGCTCAAGCAGAGTTTTGTCCGTTTTTTTGACCCGAATGAAGGCGTGTACGCCGTGATGCTCGACGCCAAGGGGAACCGGGCGATGCACCCGTCCTACGCGCGCCATTTTGCCACGGGCTGGTCGGTCTATTTGTTCGCCGACCCCGCGATGGGGGAACAGGCGCTTGCGAAGATGGCGCAGAAGATCAAGGCGGATGGCTCGTTTGCGGATGAGGGCGGCCCGTACGCCTTGTCCACACTGGCGTTTTTGCTCGGCGAGTGCCGCAGCCGGACGCCGTCGGTCAAGACGATCCCGGCCCAGCAGTTTCTGTTTCGATTGCAGCAGGCAAACGGAGGAATCGCCGACGACGTGAAGAGCGGCAACACCTATGTCAATATCGCGGGGATCTTTTTAATCTACCTGTGTGAAATCCTGCGCGACGCAAGAGAAGCAAAAAGCGAAAATTTTCCTCTTGATTTTATTTGATCGATCTGATAGATTTAATAACTGTCGCGGCCGGAACCAATCCTGCCTGTGACACGTGCCCTTAGCTCAGTCGGATAGAGCGTTTGACTACGAATCAAAAGGTCGGGAGTTCGAATCTCTCAGGGCACGCCATACTTTCTCTTCATGACCAAAGCTTCGAAACGCTGATTCATCCGTTTCGGGGCTTTTTTCTTTTCACGGGTGCGCCGGTCGGTCGGACCCGCGTGCGATCCGCAAAGCCAGCGGCGGCGCGCGGCGTCATCAGGGCTTTAGATTTTCCATTGTAGCGGGGTTTTTTCTTTTGTACAATGGTCAAGAGTACGCTTGTCCTTTGGCAAGCTCCCCAACGGAAACGGGTACACCTACACGACAGAGAGGATTGACGGTGATGGCGAACCAGGTCGCGGAACGAATCGACACGGAACGGTTGGCCGTTCGCCTTGAGCGTCTCACGCACGAGATGCGGCAGGCGGGCGACACGGTCAATGCGGACAAACTGCTGCAACTGAGCCAAAAAGCGCGCGACGGTGAGATGGCGGTCGCGTTTTGCGGACACTTTTCCGCAGGGAAATCGACGATGATCAACACGTTGCTGGGCAAGGAACTTTTGCCCTCCAATCCGATCCCCACCAGCGCCAACGTGGTCAAAATCCGCGCGGGCGAACCGGCGGCGCGCGTCTACACGCGCCACTCCGGGGTACTCTCGTTCGATCCCGACACCGAGATGGAGGCGTTGAAGCAATACACCGTCGACGGGGACACGGTGGAGTGGGTGGAGATCGCCTATCCCGGCCTGTTCATGGGCGAGAAGGCCAGTCTTTTGGACACGCCGGGCATCGACTCGACCGACGCCGCCCACAAGATCGCGACGGAGTCGGCGCTGCACTTAGCCGACGTGGTGGTCTACATGATGGACTACAACCACGTGCAGGCGGAAGAGAACTTCAATTTCACCAAGACGCTGAAAGACCGGGGTAAACCGGTTTACCTCGTGATCAACATGATCGACAAGCACGTCGACTTCGAACTGGACTTCGACAGCTACAAGGAGAGTGTCGAAGAGGCGTTTGCCACCTGGAATATCTGCCCGGACGGCATATTCTACACCTCGCTCGCCGAGCCTGACCATCCGGAAAACCAGTACGAGGCGTTCCGCGCCACGCTGATCGAACTGATCGGGCGCGGCGAAGAGCTGGTGCAGGGCAGCGTCAACCGCTCGGCCCTTTACCTGATCGACGAGCACATCCGCTATCTCGCCCGGCAACACGAGCCGAAGCGGCAGGCGCTGGAAGAGAAGCTGTCGGCAGAGGTGGACGGTGTGGACACCGCCGATCACGCCGCCGTGGCCGAAGCGTTGCGCGCGGCCGAGGCGAAACGTGCGGAAAGTCTGGCGCGGGTGGAAGCGGCACGCGGCGAGATGGAGAAAGAACTTACCAGTTTGCTGGAAAACGCCCGCCTGACCTACTACAGCACCAACGAAGCGGCCGAGCGGTATCTGGAAAGCCGCAAGCCGGGGTTCAAGGTCGGCTTTCTGTTCACAGCGAAGAAGACCGAAGAGGAACGGGCGGCACGGCTGGATGCGCTACTCGCCGACTTTCGCGACAAAGTGGCGGCCAACCTGGACTGGCACTTCAAGGAGTTGGTCGGCAAGTTTCCGGAAGCGTACGGGATTCGCGACGAGGCGTATCACGCCGACGTGCACGCGACGACGGTGGAGGTGACGCCGGAGTTCCTCGCGTCGCAGGTCAAAGAAGGGGCCGGCACGAGCGAGTACGTGCTCAACTACTGCAAGGACATCTCCAACGGAATCAAGGCCGAGTACCGGCGGATCGGGCTGGCTTTCATCGACCGGGTGGCGGCCAGCCTGGCGGAGCGCTTCGCCCGCGAATCGCGGGAGATGGACGAACACATCGAACGTCTGCGCGCGCTCATCGCCGCTCACGAGGCGCTGGATCGCCTGGCGCAAAGCGAAGCGGCGGCAAAAGAGCGGCTGCGGGCGATCTTGACAGAGGGAGAGTAACGAATGAACCAGGTAAGGAGCAAACTGCTTGATGCGGCGCGGCGGCTGCAGAGCGCCAGCGAACAGATCGCCCCGGTGCCGGGGATGCAGGCACAAGCGAAAGCGATGCGGGAGCGGGCCGAACGGTTGGAGGCCAACCGCTTTACCGTGGCGCTGTTCGGCGCGTTCAGCGCCGGCAAGTCGTCGTTTGCCAACGCGCTGATGGGCGACATGGTGCTGCCTGTCTCGCCCAATCCGACAACGGCGGCCATCAACAAAATCCTGCCGCCGACCGAGACCCATCCGCACGGCACGGTGCGGGTCGTGTTGAAGACGCGCGAGGCGATGGAGGGCGACGTCCTGCGCTCGCTCGCCGTGTTCGAGCGGACCGCGTCCGATCTGGACGGCGCGCTCGCCCAGGTGGGGCAGATCGACGTGGCTCAGATTCCGCCGACGGCCAAGCCGCACTACACGTTTTTGAAAGCGGTTGTCAAAGGGATGCCGGAGATGGGGGCGTCTTTAGGCGGGGAACTGATCGTCGACCTGCAGGCGTTCAAGGGGTTCGTCGCCAAAGAAGAGAAAGCCTGCTTTGTCGAGTACATCGAACTGTACTACGCCTGTCCGTTGACCGAGCAGGGGATCGTGCTCGTCGACACTCCGGGCGCCGACTCGATCAACGCCCGCCACACCGGCGTGGCGTTCGACTACCTGAAAAACGCGGACGCGGTGCTGTTCGTCACCTACTACAATCACGCCTTTTCCCAGGCGGACCGCGAGTTTTTGCTGCAAATGGGACGGGTCAAGGACACGTTTGAACTGGACAAGATGTTTTTCCTCGTCAACGCCGCTGACCTGGCCGCGTCGGAGGAAGAATTGGCTGGAGTGGTGGCGCACGTGGAGAAAAACCTCCTGGTCTGCGGCATCCGCCTTCCGCGGATTTACCCTGTCTCCAGCCAGACGGCGCTGTTGGCTCACTTGCACGCCAACGGCAAGCTGACCGCCTCGGCGGAAAAAATCTACCGCCAGCGCACCAACGCGCCGGACGGGGAGTTGCCCGCCGCCGAGACGGCCTTGGCCATCTCCGGCCTGCCGGCGTTTGAGCAAGACTTTATGCGCTTCACCTTGGAAGAGCTGACGCACATGGCGGTGGAAGCGGCCAACAACGAAATCCGCCGGGCGCGGGCGACGATTGACGAGTTTGTCGCGCTGGCGCAGGCGGGCGAAGCCGTTCGCGAGGAGAAAAAGCGGGCGCTTCAGGCGGCGCGGCAGGCGACGCTTGACGCCCTGACGCAGTTTACCACCGCGTCGGAGGAGCGGGATCTCGCCAAGGAGCGAGAGGAGCTGATCTACTACGTAAAACAGCGGCTCTTTTTCCGCTTCAATGAATTGTTCTCGCTCGCGTTCAACCCGTCGGTGATCAAAGACGACGGGCGCAATCTGAAACAGGCCCTACAAACCTGCCTGCAGGAGTTGCTGCGTTCGATCGCCTATGACCTGGCGCAGGAGTTGCGCGCCACCGCGCTAAGACTGGAGAAATTCCTCAACAAGACCGGAGCCAGTCTGGTCAAACAGTGGGAGGAAGCCCTCGCTGTCCACGCCGCCGGACTGCGTCTCGCCGCCTACGCGCCGCAGAGTATCGAGACGCCGGCATTCGAGGAAGAGCTGCCGATTCCTTCGCTCGATCTCTTCCGTCCCGCGCTGGCGCTGTTTAAAAACACCAAGGACTTCTTCGAACTGGACGGCAAGACCAGGGTTCGCGACGAGCTGGAGAAGCTGATGCAGGAGCCGGTCGCCCGCTATCTCGAACGCGGCGGCCAGCGGCTGGCCGATCTGTTTGCCCACGCTTTCGCCGAGATGGTGGAAAGCGAGCGGCACCGGGCCAAGGAACAGGTGGAAGAGTTCTTCACCGGACTTGCGGCCGCGCTAGAGGAGCAGGTGGACGTCGACGACCTGCTGGCGCGCCGGGCCCGGCTGGACGAAGTGTCTTGACCGAACCGGACACGCAAAAGGAGCATCCCGCGACTGACAGGGATGCTCCTTTTTTTCGCGAATTTGACAGTGTCAACCCGATTATATTTTCCCTTGGTTCATCCAACTGCGTAATGTTACTCCTCCATAGATGTTTACGATGAATAAAAGGAAGCTAATCATCAAAAACACGCCATGTCGCTTGATCCGGATCAATTCATTCCACAAGCTGAAAACGAACACAACTAAAACCACATTTGCAATTACGAACAAAATATACGGGATCATCCATATGATTCGCAATCTTGTATGTTTCACATGCTTCTCCTCCGAAATATCCATGCTCATATAAGGGGTGTGAACATGAAGGGATCGATTCTGGTCAAAGTTTCAGTCATGGTGTTCTTATGTGCCGGGATTACTGCCTGCCATGCGCAATCGAAACAAAACAGCAACGTTCCGCCGCCTGTTTCCTCAGAGCAGTGGGCGTACCGGTTCGTAACATGGAGCGATACCGTATACGAAATTACGGATGAAACTGTCCAAAAATCAAGGGTGGGTAAAGTGATCGGTGAAGTGCAAAAAAATAAAATATTGAAAAAAACGGTGTCGTTTCTGGGGATGATCATAAGACGGTTACGGAGAATAACGGCGATTCAAATTACCTGCCTGTCGGTGCCAAATTATATGAAATCACAGGGTTAGCCCATTCGAGATGATTGCGGTAGAAGACAGGGAAGGGCTAAAAAAAGCTGTTCATGTCAACAAGTAAGGGAACTTAAAGTGAACAGCCGCCGCATCCTTGTTGAGCAAATGAAGCGGGAGAAAAAGTGAGTGATGGGGCCCACGCGAGCTCCTTTGACGACCTGCCGAGCGGAGAAACGTAAGACGCGGGGAACACAGGGGAGCCCAAGTCTCGCTTCCATGGGATCCCCAGATGTTGCCCCCCTGTCGGGGACTACGGCCCCCTGCCCGCGTCGCGTTTCGGTGCGGACGCTGCCCACTTCTTCGTTGGTCGTCAAGAGGGCGAGCGGGAACCATCACCCATGTCTAATTCACCTGCACTTGGCCGCTTGCGGGATCGAGGAAGACGTGGAACTCCTTGACCACTGTCGGCTGCTCGTTCGGGTTGCTCAGGCTGTAACGAAGCACCTGAAAGTTGCCGTCCGCCATCAGCTTGCCGCGAAACTCGACGCCGAGCAGATCGGATTTGTAGAAGCTGAAGTTGGCCAGCTCCGTCTGTTTCAACTCTTCGACCAACAGCTTGCCGTCGGCGGAGAACATCGCCTTGCGCAAGGGGGGTTCTGCCGTATCGTACTTTTGTTGCAGGTACTGCGCGAGTTGCTTGGCGATTTCCGAATCGGCCAGTTGCTTGCCTGCTTCCACGGCTTGCTTGCCTGCTTCGACCACCTGCTTGCCGGCCTCCACCGCCTGTTTGCCCGTTTCCACGGCTTTGTCCACTTCGGAGCAGCCGGAGGCAAACAGCAACGCACACAACAGCAACACGAGATAACGCATGCAAAATCTCTCCTTTCCCCAAATTGCCGCTTTGCGTAAAAACCATCTACATTGTAGCCGAAAACGGGGAATTTTAGAATCACCCTGTTCTCTTCCGGCATAAGATACACAAAAGCACACATGCTTTTGACGCAAGGGAGGAACAGGAACATGCGGGGGAAAGTCAAGTGGTTCAACAAGGAAAAAGGGTACGGGTTTATTGAAAAAGAAGGCGGCGGTGACGTGTTCGTCCACTATACCGGAATCGTCGGAACCGGGTTTCGCAACCTGGAAGAAGGGGAATTGGTGACATTCGACATCGTCGACGGCCAGCGCGGCCCGCAAGCCGCCAACGTCGTTCGCGTCCGATAGATCAGCCGCACCTGCGCCGGGGTCCGAACAGGGCCCCGGTTTCGTCTGTCGAGAAACGTTTGGCATGATCCTCTCCACATTTGCTAGAATGAGACATAGGAAGACACGAGGGGAGGAGAACGGCATGCAAGACGTGGCCAATCGGTTGAGAGAATCGCTCCGTGAGATCGAACCGCAAATCGTGGCGTGGCGGCGCCACTTGCACCAGTATCCGGAGTTGTCGTTTCAGGAGGAAAAAACCCCGGCGATGATCGCCGACATCTTGCGCGGTCTGGGATTGGACGAGGTGCGCACCGGCGTCGGCGGGCGCGGCGTGGTCGGTCTGTTGCGCGGCGGCAAGCCGGGGCGGACGGTGGCCTTGCGCGCCGACTTCGACGCGCTGCCGATCCAGGATCAAAAAGACGTGCCGTACAAGTCGAAAGTGCCGGGCGTGATGCACGCCTGCGGCCATGATGCGCACACCTCCGCCCTGTTGGGGCTGGCGACGGTGTTCGCCAAGCACCGCGACGAGCTCCCCGGCAACGTGGTGTTTCTTTTCCAGCACGCCGAGGAAGAGAATCCGGGAGGCGCCGTGCAGATGGTGGCGGACGGCGCGCTTGACGGCGTGGACGCGATCTTCGGCGCCCATCTCTGGTCGATGCTGCCGGTCGGTCAGGTGGAGATCGCCGAGGGGCCGATCATGGCCAATGTGGACGACTTTACCATCGACATTCAGGGCAAAGGCGGCCATGGAGCGCTGCCGCACCAGACGGTGGACCCGATCGTGATCGGCTCGCAGATCGTGATGAGCCTGCAGACGATTGCGAGCCGCAACATCAACCCATTGGAGAGCGTCGTCGTCACGGTGGGAACGTTCCACGCCGGAGACAACTTCAACGTGATCGCTGACACCTGCCGTCTGACCGGAACGGTCCGGTCGTTTTTGCCGTCAGTGCGCGACCGGGCGCAACAGCGCCTGACCGAAATCGCCACGGGGGTGGCGGCCACGATGGGCGGACAGGCGACGGTGACGTACGACCGGGGCTACCCGGCGGTCATCAACGCCCCGCTGGAGACAAAGATCGTTCGCGCGGCGGCCCAGGCCGCCGTGGGCAGCGAAAACGTGCTTCCGATGCAGCCGACGATGGGGGGAGAGGACTTCTCCTACTATCTGCAAAAGGTGCCGGGCGCGTTCGTTTTCATCGGCGCGGGCAATCCGGCCAAGGGAGCGGAGTATCCGCACCACCACCCGCGCTTCGACATCGACGAATCAGCGATGCTGATCAGCGCCGAAGTCCTGGGCCGCAGCGCGCTGGCGTATTTGTCGCAGGAAGCGGAACAGGCGGAACCGATCGCAAGCGGAGAGGAAGGGTAAGAGATGAAGCAATCGTTTGTCATCCCCGTGGATCGGGATCTGGTGATACGGGGCGACATCCATCTGCCGAAGGAGGACAATTCCACGGGAGCCGGCCCCTTTCCCGTCCTGCTGTTTTGCCATGGGTTTAAAGGATTCAAGGACTGGGGCAGCTTCCCCTACGCCTGCGAACAATTGTCCCGTCGCGGCATTGCCGCGATCCGCTTCAACTTCTCCTGCAATGGTGTCGGCGAAAGCCTGACAGAATTCGACGAACTGGAAAAGTTCGCGGTCAATACCTACGCGCGGGAGGTGGCCGACCTGACCGCGCTCACCGAGGCGCTCCTGGATGGGCGGCTCCCCGGGGCAGATCGGATGGAACAAGAAGAGCTCTTTGTGCTCGGCCACAGCAAGGGAGGCGGCGACGCCATCCTGTTTGGCGCGGGGAACCCGCGGGTCAAAGGGATCGTCACCTGGAACGGCATCGCTCATGTGAATCTGTTTGACGCCGCGCTGCGCAAAGAGATCGAAGAAAACGGCGTCGGCTACATCCTGAACGCCCGCACGCAGCAGCGCATGCCGCTCACCCGTACGGTGATCGAGGATGTGGATCAAAACGCCGAGGCGTACGATCTCGTCGCTAAAGTGGCGGCGATGGAGCAGCCGTTGTTGATCGTGCAGGGGGACCGGGACTACCCGAGACTGGTGGAGGGAGCCAGGAAGCTTGGCGCGGCCGCCCGCAACGGCCGCGTGCACTGGATCGCCGGCGGCGACCACACCTTCAACACGCGCCATCCGTTTGTCGGCACGTCGGAGTCGCTGGAAGAAGCGATCGACGTTACCGCCGGATTCGTGCTGGAGCAAAGCGGGCGGGGGTGAACGCAAAGAGGCCGGGAGCGCATCCATCATGCGCTTCCCGGCCTTTTCATTTTCACGCGAACGGCACAGTCCGCTTCTCTTGGCTGCTTCGCATCGCGCACTCGATTACCCGGATCGTGTGCACCGCGTCGCGGGCGTCGACCGGCACCTCGCCGTCTCCCGCGATCGCCCGGACGATGCTCCGGTAATACGCTTCGTAACAACCCGTCTCCGTCGGAATCTTGCTGGTGAGCGTCACGTCGCCCACTTCGGTGGTCAACTCTCCGTACCACTCCGGGCGATCCTCGCCCCAGCCTGCGGCACCCGGCCGTTTGCCCTGCCGCAGCAGCTCTTCCTGGGAGTCGATTCCGTATTTGAGGAAACTGCCCTTGCTGCCGTGTACCTGATAACGCGGTCCCGGCTGTTTCACCAGCGAACCGGCGTGCAGGATCGCCTTGGTCGCTCCGAAATCGAGCACCAGGTGGAAATAGTCAACGGCCTGTCCGCCGGTCCGCTGCACGGCGAGATCGGCCCAGACCGTTTGCGGCAGGCCGAAAAGATGAAGCGCCTGGTCGATCAGATGGGACCCGAGGTCGTACAGGATGCCCGAGCCTTCCAGATTCTGTTCGCGCCAGCGGTTGCGCACCTCGGGACGGAAACGGTCGTAGTGCGCCTGGTAGGTGTGGACGTCGCCGAGCAGTCCGCCATTCACCAGCTTTTTTACGGTGAGAAAGTCGTTGTCCCACCGCCGGTTCTGGTAGACGCTGAGCACACGCCCTTGCTTTTTCGCCAGTTCCACCAGTCTCAGCCCCTCTTCGGCGCGGATGACAAACGGTTTGTCCACCACGACGTGCTTTCCGGCTTCGAGGGCCTGACGGGCGAGCGGGTAATGGGTGGTGTTGGGGGTGGCGATCACGACCAGATCGACGTCCGGATCGGCGAACAAGGCGTCGGGACTAGCCACCACGTCCACGTCGGGGTGGTCTCGCAGCACCTTTGCCGGGTCGGACGATACCACTTTGGTCAAGGCCAGTCCCTCCACCGCTCGGATGATGGGCGCGTGGAAGACGGACCCGGCCAGACCGTAGCCGATGATCGCTGTTCGTATCGGTTGCATGATCGACACTCCTTTTTCTGTACGGACGGACGCCGCCAGTCGCGGCGTTTCCTTTCCCCTGTTTTTCAACGCCGTGTCGGTGAAATCCTCCCTCTCCCAATCGGAAAAGTCTTATCGGAAAAGCGGGAAAAGACAGGTTTTTTCTCCCCGGCAGGTATGATATACTGGTAGGCAATCAAAAATTACACAAATACCTAGATAATTCGAAAGATTCGACAAATGGAGAGTTGGAGTTGGGAGACATGGGAGAGAAAACAATCACGCTGTATGACACCACCTTGCGCGACGGGACACAGGGCGAGGGCATCAGCCTGTCTGTCGAGGACAAAGTGAAGATCGCCACTCGTCTGGACCAGTTCGGCGTCCATTACATCGAAGGCGGTTGGCCGGGCAGCAATCCGAAAGACATGGCGTTTTTTGAACGGGTGAAACAGGTGACGTTTCAGCAGGCCAAGGTGACGGCGTTTGGCAGCACCTGCCGACCGGGCGTGCGCGCCGAAGACGACGAGAACCTGCGGGCGATCCTGGCGAGCGGCGTGCAGGTGGCGGCGATTTTCGGCAAGTCGTGGGATTTGCACGTGACCCAGGCCTTGAAAACCACCTTGGAGGAAAACCTGCGGATGGTGGCAGACTCGATCTGCTTCCTCAAGTCGCACGGGCTGACCGTCATGTTTGACGCGGAGCATTTTTTTGACGGCTTCAAGCGCAATCCGGTCTACGCGCTGCGCGTTCTGGAGCAGGCGGAGGCGGCGGGGGCGGACTGGCTGGTGCTGTGCGACACCAACGGGGGCAGCCTGCCGCACGAGATCCACGAGATCGTCTCCACCGTGCGATCCAGCTTGCAGTCACCGCTCGGCATCCACGCCCACAACGACGGAGAGCTGGCCGTCGCCAATTCGCTGGCTGCCGTGCAGGCCGGGGCGACACAAGTGCAGGGCACGATTAACGGCATCGGCGAGCGTTGCGGCAACGCCAACCTGATCTCGGTGATTCCCAACCTTCAATTGAAACTGGGATACGCCTGTGTGCAGCCGGAACAACTGGCCCAGTTGACCAAGGTGTCGCGGTACGTCGCGGAGATCGCCAACATGGTGACCCCGACCAACCAGCCGTTCGTCGGCAACAGCGCTTTTGCCCACAAAGGGGGCATCCACGTCAGCGCCGTGCTGAAAAACCCGCTCACGTACGAGCACCTGGACCCCGAACAGATCGGCAACCGCCGCCGCGTGCTCGTCTCCGAGCTGGCGGGTCAAAGCAATCTTCTGGCCAAAGCGGAAGAGTTGAACCTGGCGTTCGATCCGGGCCGGCCGGAGGCGAAAGCGATGATCAAGCGGATCAAGGAAAGGGAGTACCAGGGGTATCAGTACGAAGGGGCGGAAGCGTCGCTCTCGCTCATGTTGCTGGAAGCGACCGGACAGGCGCGCGAGTTGTTTACGCTGGAGTCGTTCAAAATCCTGATGGAAAAGTCGGCGGACAAATCGATTCTTTCCGAAGCGGTCATCAAGCTGAAGGTCAACGGGCAGACCGTCCACACCGCCGCCGAGGGCAACGGTCCGGTCAATGCACTGGACAATGCCCTGCGCAAAGCGCTGGAGGCGCACTTCCCCTGTCTCGCCGAGATGCACCTGGCCGACTACAAGGTGCGGGTGCTGGACGAAAGCGAGGCGACGGCGGCCAAGGTGCGGGTGTTGATCGAGTCGGTGCGCGAGGGAGAGCGCTGGAGCACGGTCGGCGTCTCCACCAACGTGATCGAGGCCAGTTGGGAAGCGCTTGTCGACAGTATTCGCTACCTGTTGTGGAAAGAGGGGTGCGAGGCTGTCCCGGCCGAAGCGGAAGCAGAGCCGCGGGTGGGGATCATCAACCACTGAGGACAGGGTGCCGGTGCATGAAACAGAGACGTCGAAGCCACGCTAGGGAAAGAACCCCAACCCATTGCAGCGGAGGTGCTTCACGTGCGAAACGCCGATCCCAAACAGCATCCGGCTCCCGAGCCGTACGCCATCGACATTCGACTCACGTTTGACCAGCGGATTCAAGAAGAGGTGCTGTGTACGCTGGTGGAAGACATGCGCCTGGCAATCCAGACCCATTACCCGATCAGCGGAATCCAAATCATCGGCGACGATTCGCTCTGTCCGATGAAAATCGAAAGCGGCGGAGCGGAACACCGCGAAACGGTCGTGCCTGACTAGCCGTTCCGCGCCCGGCGGCTGGCGGGGGGATTGCTACACAAGCAAAAAACACTTCCGTTCCGTGAGAGCGGAAGTGTTTTGCTGTTCCGAGGCGGGGCAGGGCAGCAAGCCTCGGCGGAAAGATTACTTTGGCTTGCGCATGCTGCCCAGCTCTTCGACGATGGCGGTCATCTCGTTGATGCTGAAACTGCTTTTTTTCTGCACCATGTTGTACAGGTACAACAGGTCGTCGTAATTGGCCAAATCGAAATCTTCGGCCCGCATCACGCTTGTGTTGACCATGTTCAGCTTCGCTTTGATCCCCTCGATCACGATGGCCAGGTTTTCGGGTGTTGCTTCTTTCAAATCGGGCATCAGGGTCCCCTCCTTATTTGACCAACTGGCCGCGGGTAACGCCCAGTTGATTGATCGCTTTCAACGTCTTCCACACATGCGTGCCGCTCACTTCACTGGCCAGCGCCTGGCGGTAGAGGCGGATCACTTCCTGCACCCGGTCAGGCTCTTCTTCGAGAAACTCCACCCGGTAGCCGCCGACGCCAAGCCGTTTGAATTCGTCGATGTACTCGGCGCCCGACTGGTCGATCGCGTTGTACACGGTATTGCGGCAGCCGGTGTCCACCCGCACCGGATGGGAGAAGCCGACGCGGTCCCTAAGCGAGATGCGCGACGTCTCGCACGGCGTACCGCAGTTGGTGTGATCCGTACCCTCGCTCAAAAAGGTGCAGTATACGCAGTGTTCCGTATGAAACATCGGCAGATGCTGATGGATCACCAGCTCCAGCCGGGACGCGTCGGTGCGAAAGAGCAGGTCGACCATCTGCTGGATGTTCAGGTCGTAGGACGGTGTCACGCGCGCCAGCCCCTGCTCAAGGAACAGATCGACCGTCTTGTGGTTGGCGATGTTGAGCGAAAAGTCGCCGATCAGCGTCACCGGCAGTTCATCGCGGCGCGACAGGTAATAGTGGAGCGCTCCGGTGTTGCGCACCAGGATCGCGTCCGGCCGGCTTTTGGCGATCAGGGCCAGGACGCCGTTGTCGTCCGGCATGTGGATGCGCATCGTCGCCAGGCCGATCGGTTTGCCGTAGCGGTGGGCCAGTTTGACCGCTTCGGGATACTGTTTGACGAATTCGAAGTCGGCATACAGGAAATCGACATCGGTCTGCGCGGCGGCCTCCAGTTGGTCGAGCGAACGGCACAAGGCGGTCAGCATCGGTTTGTCGACCGGCGTTTTTTTCGTTAGGTCGGCGTAGACGTCGACGCGCCGCTTGGTGTAGACCGGGGGTTTTGTGCGCAGATACGTCAGTTGTTCCACCGCTTCCCGGCGCATCCGATTCAGTTCGCTCACCGGCAGGATCACATCGCCCTTTAGTTCGACGGTCAGGCTGTCCGCTTCCAGGGTATACAGCGTACCGCCCAACCGGCCCAACTGCTCATGCAACAGGGTATACGTAAGCGGCCGTTTGTATGCCGTCTCCAGTAGCAGTTGCGAGCGGACGGTAACCGCGTGATTGGCGGCGGCGTCCACCCAGGTGGTGACGAGCGGCTCACCGGCGCTGCCGGTCACGTAGACGGAGAGCGGGAAGGTACGGTACGGCTTGTCCGTCTCGAACGTCTTGCGCAGCCGCTTGTTCAGTTCGGGATCGTTGGTCTTCCACACGCGGTCGCCGGGGGAGATGCGCTGCAGGTTGACGTCGTTTCGCCCCATCACGATCTCGTACAGGCCACTTCGAACCTCGCCCTCCTGCTTGCGCCCTTTTCGCAGGATGTCGTAGACGCGGCCGCCTTCCTCCTCCTGCGTCGGGTCTCCGGCGTCAAAGACGATGCCGTCGCCCCGTTTCAACGGCGCCTGTAGCTCGACAAGCACGGCGTGTTTCAGCACGGCTTTTACCGTGCCGAGGAAGACGCCCCGGCTTTTCGGGAACGTCCCGTCAAGCAAGGTCTTGTTGTTGGTGCCTTTCAAAAAGCCGTGCGTGAAGCCGCGTGAAAAGCTCTGTTTCAGTTCGCGCATCTCCTCTTCGTCCGGCGGCGTCCATTGCCCCGCGAAATAGCGGTCGATGGCCGCCCGGTACTTGGAGACGACGTTGGCGACATACTCCGGCGACTTCAGCCGCCCTTCGATCTTGAACGAGGTGACGCCCGCCTCGATCAGTTCGGGAACGAGATCGATCGCCGCCAGGTCTTTGGGCGAGAGCAGGTAGGCGACATTCCCCATCTCCTTTTGCTCGCCGTCGACGATCAGATCGTAGGGCAGGCGACAGGCCTGGGCGCATTCGCCGCGGTTGGCCGAGCGGCCGCCCCACATCTCCGAGGTGAGGCACTGGCCGGAGAAGGAGACGCACAGCGCGCCGTGGACGAACACTTCCATCGGCAGTCTGGCCTTTTGGCCGATCTGGCGAATCTCGGCAAGCGAGTTTTCCCGCCCGAGCACCACCCGCTCCAGCTTGAACGGCCTGGTGAATTCCACCGCTTCCGCAGAGGTGATCGTCATCTGCGTCGAGCCGTGGATCGGGAAGTCGGGGGAGATTTCACGGATCAGCTTGACCAGTCCGAGGTCCTGCACGATCACCGCGTCCACACCGGCGTCGATGCAGGCTTCGATCAGCTCGCGCGCCTCGTCGAGCTCGTTTTCAAACACCAGGATGTTAAACGTCACAAAGCCCTTTACTTTGTACATGTGCAAAAAGGACATGATCTGAGGCAGTTCCTCGATGCCGAAGTTTTCCGCGCGGGCGCGCGCGTTGAACTTCTCCACACCGAAGTAGACCGCGTCAGCGCCGTTGGCCACGGCTGCCTTCAGACAGTCCCAATTGCCCGCCGGAGCCAACAGTTCAATATCTTCACGCCTGATAGTCGTTGTACGCACTTGGATATCGTCCCTCCGGATGTTGTTCCATTCCACCACTCCATGATAGGAGAACGGCGGAGCGGGCGCAAGTTTCTTTTCGACAAAATGCGCTCATTGTCAAATTTTTCTGAGTATTATAGACTTGTTACTAAACAAAACGAACGCAGCAAAAAAACGCATGATGAGAAAGATCACTGAAAATCACCGCTTCCAAACTTTTAGAATAAAGGATACAGCGACCAGCGACCGCACAGACGGCCGGTAACGGGACGAGAGGTGGACGAGCATGAAAACGTCGGAAACCAGGCACACAAGACAGCATCGACCGAAAAAGGAATCTCTGCATGTGGGCATCCGGCTGAAAGTGGCCCTGATCTTTGGGGTGCTGTTTCTGTTTACGGTTGCCCTTGGAGCCAACGGTTTGTACCAGATGCGGGTATTGAGTCAGCAGATGGAAGTTTTGTACAACCAGCGCCTGCAGGCGATCAATACGCTCAACGAGGTGCGTGATGCGGCGAACACGATGCGCTTTGGCGTGGCCAAGCAGATGTTGACACCCTACCAGGCAAGCAAAAAAGCGGCGCGGCAATCCGTGGAAAGCAAAATAGAAATCTTTCAAAAATATTATACCCAGTACAAAGCGATGAACCTGACGCCAGAGGAACAGAAAAAGGTAAAGGAGATCGATGACGCCTGGGCCTCTTACTCCGGCTACGTGGAGGGAGTCATGGTGATCACGGAGTCAGGCAAAGAGTCAGTCGAGATGTTTAACAGCCTGGAGCGGGACGGATTGGTCCTGCAAAAGCTGCTGAACGACTTGACGGAATACAACACCAACCTGGCGGCCCAGCAGAAAGCGGACGCGGAACAACGCTACCGGCAGTCCCTGGTGGTGACCGTCGCGCTGGCGCTGTTGACGTCGATCGCTTGTTTTGTCGGCCTTTTGGTGCTGCGCTTTCTCGTGGTGCAACCGGTGCAGCGGCTGGAAAAGGCGATGGCGGCGATGGCCCGGGGGGACCTGCGGGAGCGGGTGGAGGTTCGCTCCCGGGACGAGTTGGGGCGATTGGGATTGGCGTTTAACCAGATGGCAGAACAGTGGAAGTCGATCGTGACGGAATTGCAGGAATTGGCCAAACTGCTGAACGCCACTTCGGCGGAGTTGGGGGCGAGCGCGGAGATGGCGGCGACGACCACCGGCCAGGTGGCGGCGGCGATCGAACGGACGGCGGAGAACGCCACGGAGCAGTCGGAGTACATCAACCTGGTGGTGAAACACGTGCGCGAAGCGACGCGGTTGATGCAAGCCGCATACGCGGAAGCGCAAGCCACCAACCAATTGGCCCAGACGACCAGTCAGGTGGCGGATAACGGACGAACCTCCGTGGAACACGCCATCCTGCAATCGGCCGTCGTGATGGAGGCGGTGGAAAACGCGCGCCGCTCTATTTCCGCACTCGCTTCCCATTCGGAGTCGATCACCCGGATGACGACGATGATCGGCGCCATCGCCAACCAGACCAACCTGCTGGCGCTCAACGCCGCGATCGAAGCGGCGCGTGCCGGCGAACACGGCAAAGGGTTCGCCGTGGTGGCCAGCGAAGTCCGCAAGCTGGCGGAGCAGTCCCAGCAATCCGCAGGCGAGATCGAGCGGGTGGTCAGCGCGATTCAGCACGAGATCAACCAGTCGCTCGCCGCGATGGAGCAAAACGTTGACAGCATCGCCGAGCAAAACCGGCTGGTGGCTGAAGGCGGACTGGCGCTGGAAGAGATCGCCGGCAAGGCCAACGAAACGAAGCGGCAGGTGGGGGCCTTGCAAGAGCGGCTGTCAGAGCTTGTCGCTACCTTCCGCGATGTGGAACAGCGCATGGAGTTGATGGGCGACCGGGTGAGCGAAACGGCGGCCAACGCCGAAGAGGTTTCCGCGTCCTCCGAGGAGATCACCGCGACGGTGCAAGACATCGCCCGCAGCGCGGCCAGACTGTCCGAACAGGCGGATATGCTAAAGCGGCGGGCCGGACGGTTCACCTGTACCTAAGTCAGCTTGCGCAGGCAAGAAGGGCTGGCGCTTACGCGTCCAGCCCTTCAAATACGATCGAGACTTTTTCTTCCATAATCTCTTCCAGCGGCCAGCCCCCGTCGCTGCGCACCCAGTCGTACAAGGCGTTGTAGTAGATGTTTTCCAGCATGTTGGCCGCCACCAGCGGATTGAACTTCGTCTTCAGCCGTCCTTTTTCCTGCGCGTCTTCGATCAGGTCGGCAAACAGTTCACGCAGTTCGACATAGATGTTTTTCTCCGATTCCAGCACTTTGCGGTGCTTCATCGACGACTCGATCAACACCTTGATGAAGTCGTAGTTCTGGATGTTGACCTCGTTTAATATTTTGTAGATGCGCAACACCCGCTGCTTGCAACTGTCTCCGTAATCCCACTCTTCGCGCCGTTCCTCGATTTCCTGAATCCGCACGTATCCCCAGTGGGCGAGAATCGCCTCCTTGGAAGGGAAGTGGAGAAAAATCGTTCCCCGCGCCACGTCCGCCTCTTCGGAAATCATGTCGATCGTGGTGGCTTCAAAGCCATATTGTTTGAACAGCTTGATCGCCGCGTTGAAAATCTTTTGCCGCGTCTCCCGTTTCTTGCGCTCTCTGCGTGTCGTCAAGGCGAACACCTCCATGCGCATTATTATAACACATCCCGATGCTCTTACGGACGGCGACAAACGGGCGGCACGGCGGCGAAAAAATGCTGGACGAAACAAACATGGATATGTATATTTATATATCATAACGAATAATTATTCTATCGGATCGCGAGTGGAAAGCGGGGAATGTGTGATGGGAATGACGAGTACGCTGACGATTCGCCAGGCGAAGATTCAGGACGTGGATCACATGCTGGCGATCATTAATGGATATGCCCAGCAGGGTCTGATGCTGCCGAGGACCAAACTGTCCGTCTGCGAACATTTGCAGTCGTTTATCGTGGCGCACGACGGCCAGAAGGTGGTAGGGGTGGCCGGGCTGCACATTCTCTGGGAAGACCTGGCGGAAATCCGCTCGCTCGCAATCGCCGAGTCGGCCAAGGGACTTGGCGTCGGCAAGCGGCTGGTGCTGTCGCTGGTCGACGAGTGCAAGCGGCTGGGGATCAAGCGCGCGCTGGCGCTCACGTATCAGAAGGAGTTTTTCCTCAAGTGCGGCTTTCAGGTGGTGGCGAAAGAATCGTTGCCGCAAAAAGTGTGGAAGGATTGCATCAACTGCTCCAAACTGCCGTTTTGCGACGAAATCGCGATGATTCGGAACGTGGACGAAACAGGAACTTATTGATCCAAAAAAATTTGCTTGTCAATACCCCTCCAGCGTCACTTGTTTAAACTACCAGATTTTTGCGATAATAAAAAATACGCAAAATAAACACACGCAATAGCTGAGGGGGTTTTGTCATGAAAATCGGAGCGCGTCTGCTGATTACCCTGCTGCTTGTCGGGATTGTTCCCCTGACTGCGGCCGGGGTATTTGCTTATGTACAGACCAAGCAAGAACTGTTGAAAGAAAGCGCCGCCACACTGGAAGCGCTGCGGGACAGCCGCAAGGAACAGGTGGAAAACTACTTCAGCGAACGCTCCAAGAATCTCGAATCACTCGCCAGCTCGGGGTCGATCATCCAGTCAGTGCTGGCGTTTGAACAGGTGTGGAAACAGGGCCGCGACTCGTCCGCCTACCAGGAGACGGAACTGGCGCAGGGCAAAGAGATGAAGATGTTTCAGGCGCGATACGGGTTCAGCAACTTTTACCTGGTCGACGAGTACGGCAATCTGATATTTGAAGCCAAAGCGCAAGCGGATTTCGGCACCAATCTGTTGTCGGGCTCCTACAAGGATACCCCTCTGGGGCAGGTCGTCTCCAGGGTACAGCGCGGGCAAAGTTCGGAAATGACCGATGTCACCCGCTACGAACCGTCCGGCAATCGCCCGGCGATCTTCATGTCGACACCCATCTTCGACAACAGCCGGATGATCGGTCAGCTCGTCGCCGAGGTGCCGCTCGACTACGTCTCCCGCCTGTTGGCGCGTCACGACGGGCTGGGGCAGACGGGCAAAATCTACCTGATCGGCGCGGACAAGACCTTTCGCAGCGAGTTGGAGACGGAAGCGACAGAGTTGCTCACGCAAAAAGTGGAAACGCCAGCGGCCATTGCCGCGCTGGACCCGAATCAGCCGCCGGGAACGACCCAGAGCGTGGATTATCTCGGCAAGCCGGTACTGGTCTCCTATCATCACGTCAAGGTCGGCAAGTTGAACTGGGGGATTCTGGCAGAGATCGACCTGCCGGAGATCATGGCCGGACCGGACAAAATCCGCAACGCGATCCTGTTGTTCAACGGCGGCGTTCTGCTCGTCGTCGCGCTGGTGGCGACGTACACCGCACGCAGCTTCCGCCGCCCGATGGCGCGGATGGCGCAGGTGACGGAGCGGATCGGGGCGGGCGACTTCACGGTGGCCCTGGACGCATCCGACCTGAAGCGGCCGGACGAGATCGGTGACATGGCCCGGTCGCTCAACCAGATGCGCGGCCAACTGATGGAGATCGTCTCGCAGGTGAAAGAAGCGTCAGCCGCCCTGTTCCGCTCGACCGAGGAAATCCGGGAAAACGCGGGCGGCGTCTTCGCCTCGACGGAACAGATCGCCAGCGTCACCGAGAACGTGGTGGAAATGGCCGATCTGCAGGCGGACAAAATGGAGCAGACGCTCCGCCTGGCCGAAGCGTTGTGCGGCGACGTGAAGCAGGTGTCCGCCAACACCGGAGAGGTGGCCCTGTCGGCCGCCGAGATGCGCAAGCACGCGCAGGCGGGACGCGCGGCGATTCAGGCGGTAATCGACCAGATGCGGGAGATTAACGCCGTCGTCGAACAGTCGGCCGGTGTGATTCGCGAGCTGGAGCGGCGCTCCAGCGACATTTCCAATTTCACACAGATCATCACGCAAATCGCCCAGCAGACCAACATGCTGGCGCTCAATGCGGCGATCGAGGCGGCGCGGGCGGGCGAGCACGGCAAAGGGTTCGCCGTCGTCGCCGACGAGGTGCGCAAGCTTTCGGAAGGAACCAATGAAGCGGCGCAAAGCATCGTGGGCATGATTCAGGAGATCCAGCACGACACGCGGGCGGCGGCCGAACGGATGGAGCAGGGGTGCGCCAAGGTGACGGAAGGACTGCAAACGGCCCGGGAGTCGGGCGACTTGTTCGCCAGCATCGAACGCTCCATTGGCCATGTCACCGACGAGATCAGCGGCGTGAGCGAAGCGGTCGGGCGGATGAACCCGAGCGCGATGGAAGTCGTCTCCTACGCCCAGGAGGTGTCCGCCGCGTCGGAGGAAGCGTCGAGCGGCATGCAGAGCATCTCCGCGGCGATCGAGGAGCAGAGCGCGGCGATGAACGTGATCGTCCACTCCACGGCCGAGTTGGCCAAACTGGCCGAAGCCCTGCGCGAGTCGTTGCGCCAGTTTCGCATCGAGGAAGAGGCGATCGGCCGCCCGGCGGCGAGCGGAGAAGAGGAAGCGAACCCGGGCATCGCAGCCGGGGAAACGGCGTCGGTCGCGAGCGCGTAGCATAGTGATGACGGGAACGGGAAGACCCGGCGAGGCAAGCGCGTCTCGCGGGTCTCCTTTTTGGTTGGGGCAGGATATTCTGCCAAAGATGTTGAATCATAAAGAATGGACTTCTGGGTCGGAGGGAATACGACGTGTCAAGAATCGATTGGGACTTGTACCTGCTGCCGTACGAGCAGGCTGTGGAAGAATTGAAGGTGAAGCTGAAAAACATTCGCAACGAGTTTAAAAAACGCAAGGAGCATTCACCGATCGAGTTCGTCACGGGGCGGGTCAAGTCCGTCAGCAGCATCTACAACAAGGCCAACCGCCTGCAATTCCCGATCAACGAGAACATCGGCTGGGAATTGCGGGACATCGCCGGCATCCGCATCATTTGCCAGTTCATCGACGACATATCGGCGGTGGTGGAGATGCTTCGGCAACGCAAGGACATGAACATTTTTATGGAAAAAGATTATGTGACCAAGCCGAAAGAGAGCGGGTACCGAGGCTATCACCTGGCGGTCGAGTATCCGATCATGACGGCGCGCGGCCAGTTGACGATTCCCGTGGAAATCCAGATTCGCACCCTGGGGATGAACTTCTGGGCGACGATTGAGCACTCTCTCAACTACAAGTACGAAGGGATCATACCAACCAATATCCGCCAGCGCCTGATCGAAGCGGCCAAGGCGTCGTATACCCTGGACAACGAGATGAACAACATCCGCGAGGAAATCAAGGAAGCGCAGATCGTCTTCACCCGAAAAAAAGAGGTGCCGATGGAGGCGTTGCTCGGCGTGGAGCTGGATCTGGACGAAGACGCAAAGATCGACGGCCTGCCGTGCGGTGACGAAGGCGAAATACGAGAGGAGTAACGGCAAATGACGAAACAACCGATTTCCTGGATCGATGAAGTGCAAAAGCGAAAAGACGAACTGATCGCCGCCACACAAGCCTTTTTGCGGATCAGAAGCGTGCTGGACACGAGCACGGCGCGCGAGGGAGCGCCGTTCGGCGAAGGCATCGCCCAGGCGCTGGCGTTTGCGCTCACACAGTGTGCCGATGCCGGCATGACGGTCAAAAATGTCGACGGTTACGCCGGACACGCCGAGTTCGGCCAGGGCGAAGAGATCGTCGCCGTCCTGAGCCATGTCGACGTCGTGCCGGAAGGGGAGGGCTGGACGACGCCGCCCTACGCCGCTGAACTGGTGAACGGCAAGATCGTTGCGCGCGGCGCGCTGGACGACAAGGGACCGGCGATGGCGGCGATTTTTGCGGCCAAAATCGTCAAAGAGCTTGGCCTTCCGCTGGGCAAACGCGTCCGGCTGATCTTCGGCACCGACGAGGAAACCAACTGGCGCTGCATGAAACGTTATTTCCAGACGGAAGAGATGCCGGCGATGGGCTTTACCCCGGACGCCGACTTTCCGCTGATTTACGCCGAGAAAGGCTTGACCCATCTCGTCCTCACCCAGACGCGGGAGGCCTACCTCGCCCAGGGACGTCCTGTAAACGAAGCGCCGCAGGCGAGACTGCTTTCCCTGTCGGCCGGACTTCGGATGAACATGGTGCCCGACGCCGCCGTCGCCACGTTGCAGGCGGCGGGCCTGACGGCGGACGAGATCGCCTCGCGCTACCGGGCGTATCTGGCCCAGGGGCGCGAAGGAGAAGCCGTTGTCGAGACGGATCAGGTCACGCTTCGTTTCAAGGGGGTCTCTGTTCACGGCATGGATCCGGCCAAAGGGGTGAACGCCGGAACGGAACTGATCCATTTTCTCGCCACGCTACGCCTGGATGAGCGGGCCGAGCAATTCGTCCGCTTCTGCGACACGTACCTGTACCGGCAGCATTACGGCGAAGCCTTGGGCATCGCCCATCACGACGACGAAATGGGGCCGCTCACGCTCAATACCGGCGTGATCCGCTACGAGGCCGACGGGGAGGTACGCCTGGATGTAAACATCCGCTATCCGCACTCCCAGCCGTACGACAAGTGGGAGCCGGTACTGTCGGCGCGGATCGCGGAAGCCGCGTTTGCGCTGTCGGTGGAGGACCACATGGTGCCGCACCGCGTGGAACCGACCCATCCGCTTATTACCACCCTGCAGCGGGTGTACACCGAGCAGACCGGGGAACCCGCCACGATCATCGCCATCGGCGGCGCCACCTACGGCCGTTCGCTCACCACAGGGGTCGCTTTCGGTCCGCTGTTCCCGGGGCGGGAAGATACGGCCCACCAGCGTGACGAGTACATCCTCGTCGACGACTTGCTGCGGGCGACCGCGCTGTACGCCCAGGCGATCTACGAACTGGCCAAGGCGGAATAGACAAAAAAGAACGCGGGGCAATTGCCCCGGCATATGTTTGTAAAAAAGTTCGGGGCCCGCCCGGCATAGCGTACGCTTGTGCCGGGCGGGTTCTCTTGCTCTTTTGGGGATACTACCGTAGTATAGGGGAGTGTGTGGGAAGGAAGGATGTGAGAGAGATGAAGAAGACGTTTGAATCATTTGGATTCCGCCCGGAAGTGCTCGCGGGCATCAAGGATCTGTTTTATAAAGAGCCGACGCCGATCCAGGCGGAGGCGATTCCGTTGATTCTCGAAGGCAAGGACGTCATCGGCCAGGCCCAGACGGGGACAGGCAAGACGGCCGCGTTTGTTCTGCCGATCCTGCAAAAACTGGATCTAAACAAAAACGACATCCAGGCGCTGATCCTCACGCCGACGCGGGAGCTGTCCATCCAGATCGCCGACGAGATCGAGCGGCTGGGCAAACATCTGGAAGTGAACGTGCTGTCGCTGCACGGCGGCACCGACTTCGAGCGGCAGATGAGCAAGCTGAAACACAGGGTGCACATCGTCGTCGGCACGCCGGGACGGACGCTGGACCATCTGTCGCGCGGGACGCTCCACTTCGGCCGCATTTCCACGCTGGTGCTGGACGAAGCGGACAAGATGCTGGAGATGGGCTTCCTCGACGAGGTGGAGCAGATCGTCCTCTCGACGCCGAAGCACCGGCAAGTCTTGCTGTTCTCGGCGACGATGCCGGATCAGGTGAAGCAGTTGGCGCACCGCTTCATGGTGCAGCCGCCGCACATTCGCATCGAAGCGAAGCAAAAGACGGTGGAGAGCATCGAGCAAATCTACTATCAGGTGAACCAGACCGACAAGATGGACGCGCTGCTTGACCTGATCGAGGCCGCCAACCCGTACCAGGCGATCATTTTCGCCAACACGCAGCAGCGGGTGCAGGTATTGACCGAGCGGCTGCAACAGTTGGGCTACGACGCCGAGGCGCTGTACGGCGACCTGACGCAGCGCAAACGGGAACAGTTGATGCGCGACTTCCGCAACATCAGGTTCCGCTTCCTGGTGGCGACCGACATCGCCGCGCGTGGCCTGGACGTGGAAGGCGTCAGCCACGTGTTCAACTACGACCTGCCCAACGACGTGGAAAGCTACATCCACCGCATCGGCCGCACCGGCCGCGCGGGCCAGACGGGCACGGCCATCTCGCTGGTGTCGCCGAGGCAAAAAGCGATCATCACCCGCTTCGCCAACGTGACCAAGGCGAAGATCGAGCAGAAGCTCTTGATGCCGGGCCGCCATTTGGACGAAGGACGGCGCCAGCGGGCGCAGGAGCGGGAGGCGCAAATGGCCGCGCTGCGCCAAGCGAAGCGCAAGGAGCAGGAAGAGGAAAAGCGCCGGAAAATCGCCCCGCTGGCCGAGGCGTTGAAGAAAAGCGCCAAGGTCAAACCAGGTTACAAGAAAAAACTGGCACGCGACATGGAAGAGTGGCAAAAGCTGTACGAGCAAAAACGGAAGCGGCTGGAGGCCAAAGCGGCCAAAAAGGCCGGCAAGCCGTCAGCGAGGAAAAAGTGAGCGGAAACAGGCAAGGCGGGAACCGTTGCGGGTTCCCGCCCTTTTTCATGGGGAGGGTACGGTTCCAGATGCAGCGGGTGTTGGAGATGGCGTAGCTGCTCTAAACCCGTACCGATAAGCGAACTTCCATAACCTGCCTGATAAAACTTTCCTTGTTGATCCCGGTGATACCAGTATTTGATCTCTTTTTCATCCGTAAAAATCACATAGGTGTCATAGTTAGAGAATTTGCGATTGTACAAGGTGCTGATTTCATAAACATCCGGCTCGTTGTAATGCCGCTCGCGCAACAAATACGCTTTCACCTCCGCGTCCAACTGGCGCTTCTTCTACGGGTATCCCCCGACGATCCACTCCAGATTCCATATGGCGAGCGATGCGATAAGCAAGAGAACCGACAAGAAAAGCAGAGAACGTATTTTCTTCACCCAACCGCTCCTGTACGTTGATCATGACCAAAAGAGGCTTCATGGCGGCGGACGAAAGGGTCTATTTGAACCGCTTTCGCTTGTCGAACTGTATAAGTATGAAACGGGCAAGCACGAACAGGAGAAACCCGCCAACAAATATATTTATCAGGAAAAAGTCGCCACTTGCGTTTACCATCCCGGTGTTCATCAGCCACATCCAGACAAGAACAAGAACAAAGACAGACCAAACCGCGAAAACTGCCGCACGATACGTTATCGGTGCAATGAATGGTTTGTCTTTTTCCAAAAAGTTTGAACGCCCGGGCTTTGCTTTCATACGATGGATGTAGTTCCCCGTGTCAATCAGCACGGCAATCAGCCCGACTAACCAAACCAGATAGAAGGAACGCGCCTGATAGTGAGTGAAAAAGGTCAATACGGCACAACACAGCACGAAAAGTTTAAGTAGCAATGTTTTTGTACGGGTCAATAATCGTTCCCTCCTTTAAAAAAATTAATAAAGCTGTTGATATACTAAATCAACAGCTTTATTGATTTTTACTCAACAAACAATCAAAGCACAGTAATAATAATTATAGAAGCAAGAAGCACAGTAAATGCATGCTAACCAAGATTCACATGCGCAACATGCTGAGACGCAACCGAGAATCTGCATAACACAATTGCTAGTGTTGGAACCGCTGCAAAAACAATTAATCACACAACCAACATATACAGAACATGAAGCAGCGGCTGTTGTTAACAATTTCCCATCCTTATAAGTATATACTTTATCCTTTAATTGCATAATAGGCAAATCTCTACTATCAAACTTCATAAGTTTTCCTACATAACTTCCAAATTTGTCCTTTATCGGAATAACAATTCCGAAGTTAACATTACCTTCATCGTTTTCTGAAGAAAGTGCAACACTTTTTAAACCGATTGTATTGTTGATATCCAATTTTAAATTTTGGTTGGTTGCAATTTGAATTAACTGCGTGTATTCCTGTTGTTGCAATAGTTTTTTCTTGCGTTGCTCGACTTCATTGCCAGTTATTTTAACGGAGTATGAAGCAGTTGACAATTTATCAGTGTAAGTATAGATTATTTGCCCAACATCTTCGCCATTTTCTTGTAACGGAACTTTTACAACTGTAGCAACGGATGTGTTTTTATCAGCGAGTTTGTTTTTTAAATCAAGCTGAGAAATGTCTGTTTCCTTTACCAAGGCTTGATCAAAATTTATTTTTAATTTTGATAAATCAGAATTAGTCTTTAACTTTTTGATAAGTTGGGCTCCTTTAAGTTTAGCAAGGGCTTGATTTACTTTCTGTACATCAGTTATAGTTTTGGAAGAAACAGTATTTTTGTTTTTGCTAGAATTGAGATTTATGGTTTTACTCAAGAAATCATTAACACTAGATTCAGCTTTGCAACTACACTGTTTATTATTAGTGTTATTTTGTTCATTTTGAATCGATGTTTGAGCTGCTGAAATAAATGGAGTGGTTACAAGAACAATCATCATAAACAGCACAAAAACGAATGATACTCTTGTTTTCATTTACACACACTCTCCTTTGAACTAATTGATTCTTTAGTACAATGAAACTGATAATTCATTTAGGAATTTATCGGGACACCCCCTGTCAATTTGTGGGTTTTAAGGATATATTACCACAATTTAGGGGTTATGCAAATATTTTGTGTTGTGGCTGAGTATATGCTTTTTTGTAAATTCTTTTATTCTCCTATGTAGTTGGTGGCCATCCAGTCATCGATTACGTCCAGAATCTATTCAATACCGCCAACAAGTAAGCTCCCGGCAACTTCTTCAGGCGATAGTGTCGAACAACCAGTGAGGAGCTACAAGCAGCACGGTTTGCCCAGACATTTTTCCAGATGGAGTGTTCCATTTCGCGAAAATTCGCTACAATGGAAAGAAATAACGGCTGCTAGGACGAATGGCGTTTGGCTAGTCGAAAAAGTGGGAAAAAAGGAGTAGGAATGGGTGCGTCCACCCGACGGAAAGAGGAGGGGAAGCCGGTGAGTGCTGTATGCCCGGCATGTGGAGGAGCGAAACCGTTAGTGCAGGCGTATTGTCAGGAGTGCCTGGAAACGGAAAAAAACCAATACAGGATCATCAGGGAATACCTGCGCAGCTACCCGAACTCCAATGCGATGCAGGTAGCCAACGCGACGGGCATTTCCATCTCCAAAATCACCCGGTTGATTCGCGAGGGGGCATTGTCCGTGCTAGACGACGACGGACCGCGCCGATCGCCGCGCAACGGGTGAGGCGCAAAGCGAGTAGCAAGTAATAAAAAAAGCAAAAGCACGGGGGGATGGCTTCGCTGGTCGACAAGCGAGCGAGCGGGAACCATCCCCCGTGCGTGACGGATATTTTTTGCAAAAATGACAGACAGCCAGGCGCATCCGGCTGTCTGTTTCTTTTGGCGGGATTGCGCCTACATCCAGCGCAGCCCCTTGGGATAGTGGTTTTTCAACTGGCCGTCCACCTGTTTGCCCCAGCCGAGCGGGTAGCCGTCGACGGTCACCAGCGTCCAGCCGTTGGCGCCTGTGCGCGAGAGGCTCTCTCCCCTAAGATAGCGGAGCAGGTCGGGATCGTCGGCCGGATAGTCAGCCAACCGGGCGGCGTCGTCCGCGCGCATCGCCAGCGCGAGCGCGTGCGATGGTTCCAACCGGTTCTTCTTCAGCGTCCCGAGGTGCCACCCGGCCCGGACGATCTTAAGCCCGCCAAGGTCCAGGTCCGGGACGGGCAAGTAGTAGACCTGCTCGCCGAACAGGCGGTAAGCGCCGGTGTCGGCGGTGCGGTCGAGCACGCCGGGAGCGGCGTCTTCGGCGAACGCGTGCCACGCTTGCAACAGCTCTCTTTTCGCGGCGGCGGAGAGGGAGGACGATTGTCGGGTCTGCTTGTCCGCTCGCGGGGGACTGTGATGGTTGTCACCTTTTTCACAATCCAATTCTTGTTTAATAAATGCGGCGATAAAATGACCTTCCCCTTCCAGCAGATGCGGCCACAACCGCACGGTTTGCACCAGACGTGCGTCACCGCCCTGTGCCCAATCCGGCCGTCCCGGGGCGAAGCGGTCGGCGTTTGGTACCGGCACCAGCGCGAAGTGGGGGTGGGCGGCGAGAAAGTCGGCTACAGTCTGCTCGTTTTCCAGGGGGGCGAACGTGCAGGTGGAATAGACCAGCGTGCCGCCCGGCTTCAGCATCCGCGCCGCCGCTGACAGAATGTCGCCCTGGATGGCGTGGCACTCGGCCACCTTGGCCTCCGACCAGTCGTTGATGGCCTCCGGCAGCTTGCGGAACATGCCTTCGCCCGAACACGGGGCGTCGACGAGAATCCGGTCGAAAAAGGCGGGGAAACGCTCGGCCAGCCGCTCGGGTGTCTCGTTGGTGACGATGGCGTTGACGATGCCGAGCCGTTCGATGTTTTCCGACAGGGCCTTGGCGCGTTGCGGATGGATTTCGTTGGCGACCAACAGTCCCTCTCCCCGCATCGCGGCGGCGATCTGCGTCGTTTTCCCGCCGGGGGCGGCGCACAGGTCGAGCACCGTGTCGCCCGGCTTGGCATCTAACGCGGCGGCGACGGCCATCGCGCTCGGTTCCTGGATGTAGTAGAGACCGGCCGCGTGGTAGGGGTGTTTGCCAGGCCGTTCGCTCTCGGGATAGGTGAAGCCGTCCGGGCACCAGGCGACGGGACGAAGCGCAAACGGGCTGATGCCTGCAAACCTCTCGCGCGTCACTTTCAGGGGATTGACCCGAAGTCCGTGCCAGGAGGGGTGTTCATAGCTAGCCGCAAACGCCGGATAGGCGTCTTCCAGCAGTTGGCGCATGCGTTCGAGAAAGCGTTGGGGCAATTGTGGTTCCATGTCAACCTCCATGTCGATTTTTCGCGGAATTCCGTGTGAAAAAAAGGAGAAAGGCGAATGGGCGGCGAATCTTAACATCCAGTGAGGTGAACCTGTTTGAAAATATCCCGGGTAGAAAGATACCGTACGCGGCGGCGTGTCGATCTCGACGTCAGCCGGTTCTGGATTCTTGGCTCGTTGTTCTGCCTCCTGGTGTTCGCCTTTGAATTTTACATAGACATTCCCGAGCGGCCGGATTGGTTGCAGGAGATGGAGATGGCGCTGTTCAGTGCCAGCTTCACGTTGTTGGCCTTTTACCTCCTGGGATTGACCTTCCTGTTTTCCCGGCAGGAGCAGGTGGGCCCGGTGAACCACCATGTCATCATCTACGCCTGGCTGGGCGCGATCCTGTTTCATCTCTTCCTGTTGATCAGTAATGTCACCAATCAACATGTGTACAAGGCGGGCATCCTGCTGTTTTTGGGGCCGCTGTTTTTGACCATTTACCATTTTATCACGTACTTGTCCGCTTTGCGCGAGGCGCGCAGGCAGGAGCGGCTGTCCACCCAGGCTTCCTGGGAGCGGACCGCTTACCAACTGATTCTGGAGGCGACCAACATTCACGCGGAGATCAAGCGGCTGAAGGAAGCGTATCCGGAAGTGGAACAGATGCTCACGGCCAACGGCTTTCATCACAAGATGGATCGCTATCTTCTGGAAATGCAACAGTACCTGCAGGCAGAGAAGTTTGAACCCAAGGATATGGAACTGTTGGAAGGTCATTACCTGTTTATGGAAAACCTGATGGCCCAGGTGAAACAGTATCCCGACGTTAAGGAATCGCGTCAGTTCGCCCACAGAGAGCTGTAGCGTTACCACCATCTTGTAGGAGGTAGGGAAGATGTTCTGGAAGAAGCAAAAAGGGCAAGTGATTGAGGAGGCGGCAGCGGCGGGGGTGGCAACCGCGTCGTCCGAGGAGAAAGGAACAGAGATGGAAAAAGAGATCGCCTCCCTGTACGGCCGGATCGGCGCCATCATCAAGCAGCACGGCATCGTCAATTCGCAGCACGGCGAACTGGCCGACCTGGCGACGCGGATGAAGCAGACGATCGATCAGATCCAGTCGATCAGTGAGACGTCCGACCAGTCCGCCAACCAGTTGCTCACGCGCGGGGAGAGGTTGACGGAGATTTCCAACCAATCGGTCAGCCGCTCGCTGGAAGGGAAGAAAGCGTTGGAAAACGTGGTCCATGTCATCTCCCAACTGGAGCAGGAGTCGACCAACGCGTCGGCCTCGATGAGCCGGCTGGAGGAGCGCTCGACGGAGATCACCAGCATCGTCCAGGTGATCAGCGACATCGCCAACCAGACCAACCTCCTGGCGCTTAACGCGGCGATTGAAGCGGCGCGCGCGGGCGAACAGGGGCGGGGATTTGCCGTCGTCGCCGACGAGGTGCGCAAACTGGCGGAGATGACCGCCAAGTCGACCAAGAACATCGCCGAACTCATCGAAAAAATCCAGGAAGAAACAAAAGTGGCCTTGGCCAATGCCGAAAAAAGCACCAGGGCGATCCGCAACGGATTGGTCACCAGCAAGGAAGCGTCGCAGAAGATGGACGAAATCGTCGAAGCGTTCAATCAGGTGAGCGCCGAGGTCAAAGGCGTGATGGAAACGATCCACCACCAGAAACAATACGCCGACGACATCGCCCATCAGCTCACCCAGGCCAAGGGCGTGCTGGACGAGATGCACCAACTGGTCGTCTCCCATGTCCAGGAGGCGGGCGTGGTCGACCGCGAACTGGAACTGAGTTACCAAGAGTTGGAAAAATTGATGAAATAAACAGGAGCACGGGCGACCGTGCTCTTTCTCATTCTTTCTCCAGCGCAAACAGGGTAAGGAAGCTGAGCGCCTGGCGCAGTTCCGCCGAAAGCTGGCCGGCGAGGCCGGGCGTCACGCCTTCCTTGTACACATGCTCTTCGGCGATCAGCCGGTAGCCGTTTTCTTCGGCCAACTGCCGCGCCTCCCAGGGCATCATCGTGTTCTGGATCGCCGGTTCGCCGTACAGGCGGCGGTAACTGTAGCTGCGCGGTCCGGCCGTCGGTCCGAGGATGCCGAGCAAGAGGACGCCGCCGGGTTTGAGCACACGGTGAAACTCACGCAGCGCGGCGAGGGGGGATTGGGTCCACTCCACCACATTGATCGAGAGAATGCCGGCGAAGTGTCCGTCGTCATACGGCAAGCGGGTGACGTCGCCGGTCTGAAAGCGGATCGGGAAGCCCTGTGGCCCGTTCCCCTGGGCGAGATGGATCATCTCCTCGGCGATGTCAATGCCCTCCACGGCATATCCGCGTCTCGCCAACTGCCAGCTTGCGTAGCCGTCGCCGCAGCCCGCGTCCAGCACAGGTCCGTCCGCCGGGCTCACTAGCCGGGTGAACAGGGGCAGCACCGGCTTGCGGCTGCCGCGCTCCCACATCTCTTCGCTGCGCGCGTGCCAGTTGGCCGCGTTTTCGTTCCACTGGTGCGCCACGTTGCGGTTCCACTTGCTCTCTGTCATGTTTCGTTCTCCTCTTTTCCGCGTGGTTGGACGTGCTAGCTACATTCTAGCGTTGCGTCAGCGGAAAGAAAAGGAAATGTTTACGGGCGGCCGCTTGGACCGCCCGCATCTTAGATAGATCGCGTGTCGTCAGGGAATCATCCACGACAAGAGATGGGCTTGCAGGAAGGTGATGATGCCGATAATGGTCACCAGAAGCAGACTGTGTTTGACCGTGAAGCGGAACAGATCGGCTTCTTTGCCGGCCAACCCGACCGCCGCGCAGGCGACCGCGATCGACTGCGGCGAGATCATTTTGCCCGTGACACCGCCGCTGGTGTTGGCTGCGACCGCCAGAACGGGATCGATGCCAAGCTGGGTGGCCGTCACTTTTTGCAGGTTGCCGAACAGCAGGTTGGAGGAAGTGTCGGAACCGGTGATGAATACCCCCAGCCAGCCGAGGAACGGTGCGAAGAACGGGAACAGCGTGCCGGTCGAGGCCAGCGTTTTGCCGAGCGTCGTGCTCATGCCGGAAGCGTTGGCCACATAGGCAAAACCGACGACGGTGGCGATGGTGAGGATCGGAAATTTCAGTTCGTGGAGCGTTTCCCCGAACGTGGCAAACCAGTCTTTCCAGGAAATGCGCACGATCCACTTGGAGATGATGGCGGCGAACAGAATCGCCGTCCCCGCAGCGGCCAAAATCTCCAGCTTGAACGTCGCGGCGATTGGTTTGCCGTTGGCGTCGATGATCAGGTTGTGCAGTCCGGGCACGGCCGGTCCGAAGGTGAGCGCCTTGCCGATCGGGTTAAGCACTTGCAGCAGCACATTGTCTCCCGCGTATTTGCCGGTGAGCGCCAGCTTTATGCCGGGAATGCCCCACAGCGAGATAAAGGCGGTAAGCACGATAAACGGCGACCAGGCGCGGAAAACTTGTCCCGTGGAGTAGCCGCTGTGGGCGGTTGCCGCGGTTGCTGCCGCTTCTGTCGTGCCCAACTCCGACTCGAAGCGGAACACGTTTTTCGGCTTCCATACTTTCAAAAACAGTGACAGGGCGACCAACGAAACGATGGAAGACAGGATGTCCGGCAGCTCCGGCCCCATGAAGTTGGAGGTGAGGTACTGGGTCAGCGCAAAGGAGACGCCGGACACCAGGATGGCCGGGAACACCTCCATCGTTTTCTTGAATCCGGCCATGATCAAGACCAGATAGAATGGGACAAACACGGACAAGAACGGCAGTTGGCGGCCGACCATTTTGGAGATGTCCATCGCCGGGATGCCGGTCGGTCCGGAGACGGCGATGATCGGAATCCCGATCGCGCCGAACGCCACGGGAGCGGTGTTGGCGATCAGACAAAGTCCGGCGGCGTACAGCGGGTTGAAGCCCAATCCGACGAGCAAGGCGGCGGAAATCGCCACCGGCGCCCCGAATCCGGCCGCCCCTTCCAGAAACGCGCCGAACGAAAAGGCGATCAACAGCGCCTGCAACCGGCGGTCTTCCGTGATCGTCACGATAGAGGAACGAATAATGTCAAACTGTCCGGTTTTGACCGTCAGCTTGTAGAGGAAGACGGAAGCAATGATGATCCAGCCGATCGGCAGGATGCCGTAGACGCCGCCCTGGATCGAGGACATGACGGCCATCTGCACCGGCATGCCGTAGGCCAGCACGGCGACGAGAATCGCCAAAAGCAAGGTGGTGGTGCCCGCCCAGTGGCCTTTCATGCGTTTGATGGCGAGCGCCCAGAAGAAGTAGAGGATCGGCAGCACCGCCACGAGCCCGGACAAGCCGAGGCTGCCTCCGACCGGAGTAAACACCTGAGTCCATGTCATGCCATACACCTCTTTTGCATTGAATAATTTTAGCAGGAAATTGGGGAATAATGGCGGGTGCAAGTGGAAGCGGTTACAACAACGAGCAGTCCCCCTTTTGTGAAATTCATCATCTTGTAAGGTCATCAGATAAATTTGTGCGAGTAACTCGATTATAGGAGGGATTGCCAAAATAATCAAGATTGTTTTTTGAATTTTTGTGCTTATCAATCCGCTTGGAAGAAAACAGCCTTTTTCCCTCAAGGAATCGCGGGGCCCGAGAGAAAAAGGCTTGCATCGCCGGGCGCTACAAAGCGAGCACGGATTCGACGGTGAACAGGTGCTTGGTCATCACCTTGACCGCGGTTTTGCTGTCTTTGGCTTTGATCGCTTCGAGCATTTGCTTGTGTTCCTCAAACAGGCGGGCGGCCGACTCCTTTTCGCTGTACAGCCACAGTTTGCGGCTGTCGCGGATCGTCCGCATCATCGCCGGGGAGAGGGTTTCCATCAAGGTTTGCAACAACGGGTTTTGCGTGCATTTGGCGATCGCCAGATGAAAATTGGCGTCGTACACCTGGCTGATCTCTTCGTTGCCGACCGCGTCGCGCATCTGGTTGATGATCTTCTCCAGTTCCTCAATGTTGCTGTCCGTGCGGTACTGGGCGGCCAACTCGATGCAGCCGACCTCAAGGATTTTGCGCACCTGCAGGATTTGCATCAGTTCGGCGCTGGAGTTTTGCAACTGGGTGAGCGTCTCCGGCATCTGGAGCGGACTCATCTTCACATACGTTCCGCCGCCCTGCACCGACTCCACCAGGCCGAGCGCCTTCAACTGGCTCAGGGCTTCCCGGATGGTGGAGCGGCTGACGTGGTACTGTTTGGCCAGGGTCTCGATCGTGTCCAGTTTTTCTCCGGCTTTCAGCACCCCGGAACGGATCAGGCGGTGCAGCTCTTCCGCCACGATTTCCGAGTTTTTTTTATGTAAGCTCATCATGACCCTCCAAGAAATTTATATTCTTACTCTACACAATTTCCTTGGACTATGATAGTCTAATTAAAAATTCGTCTGATGACCTGCCAACTATAAAACAGAGAGGGAGGACCGGCATGATTCCTCAGGACGTCAAACAGCAGCTTGTTTCCATCGTGGGAGAAAAGTGGTATCTTGATTCGCCGAACGAATTGTATGCGTATTCATACGATGCGACGCCGATCTATCAGGCGCAGCCGGACGCGGTGATCATCCCCGGCAGCACCGCCGAGGTTTCCGCTATTCTGAAAATTGCCAACGAACACCGCATCCCGATCGTGCCGCGCGGTTCCGGCACCAATCTGGCCGGAGGAACGATTCCGATCCACGGCGGCATCGTGCTCAACATGAACCGGTTTCATCAGATTTACGAGATCGACCAGCAAAACCTGACGGCGACGATCGGCCCTGGCGTGGTGACCAGCGATCTGCACAAAGCGGTGGAAGCGGTCGGCCTGTTTTATCCGCCCGATCCGGGGAGCATGCGCATCTCCACGGTCGGCGGCAACATGGCCCAGTGCGCGGGGGGCATGCGCGGGCTGAAGTACGGGGTGACCAAAGACTACATCATGGGACTGGAGTACGTGCTGCCCAACGGCGAAGTGCTGCGCTGCGGCGGCAAAAACGTCAAGGACGTGGCCGGTTACGACATGACCCGCCTTCTCGTCGGCTCGGAGGGCACCTTGGCGGTGATCACCGAGATCACGGTGAAGCTGTTGCCGTTGCCGGAAACCAAGCGTACCCTCGTGGCGTACTACACCAATCTCGTGGACGCGGCGCGCACGGTGGAGCGGGTGATCGCCTCCAAGATCATCCCCGCGACGATGGAGTTCATGGACCAGTCGACGATGAAAGTGGTGGATGACTTCGCCAACCTGGGCCTGCCGCTGGAGATGAAGTCGATGCTCTTGATCGAGCAGGACGGGGTGGAGGAACAGGTCGTCTCCGACATCAACAAAATCGCCGAGATTGCCAAGGCGGAAGGAGCGGCGATCGTGCAGGTGGCGCAAACGGAAGCGGAAGGGGCGAAGCTGTTGGCTGCCCGGCGCGCGGCCTTGTCGGCTCTCTCCCGCCTGCGGCCGACGACCATCCTCGAAGACGCGACCGTGCCCCGTTCCCGACTGGCCGACATGGTGGAAGAGATCGAGCGCGTCGCCCAAAAGTACCAGGTGCAGATTTGTACGTTTGGCCACGCCGGAGACGGCAACCTGCATCCGACCTGTATGACCGACGAACGGGACAAAGAGGAAATCCACCGCGTCGAACAGGCGTTTGAAGAGATCTTCCAGGCGGCGATTCGCCTTGGCGGCACGATTACCGGCGAGCACGGCGTCGGCTTGGCGAAGATGAACTACCTGGAGCTGAGAGTAGGAGCGGGCGGGATGGAGCTGATGAAACGGCTGAAAGCGGCCTTCGACCCGAACAACATCATGAATCCCGGCAAGATGTTCGCCAACAGCGAACGGCGCCGACTGGTGGTGAGAAAATGAGCGGCAACGGAGTGTTGAAGAAGTTCAATATGGACGAGATCATGAACTGCATGCACTGCGGCTTCTGTCTGCCGACGTGTCCGACGTACCGTGAGACCGGGCTGGAGTCGCACAGCCCGCGCGGCCGGATCGCCCTGATGAAAGGCGTGGCGCTTAGCCAGCTTGACATTGACGCCGAATTCGAGAAAAACATGTACGCCTGCCTGGGCTGTCGCGCCTGCGAGAGCGCCTGCCCGGCCGGCGTGAAATACGGCGGGCTGATCGAGACGGCGCGCGAAGTGGTGGCCGAGCACAAACTCGCCCGGCAAAAGCCGCCGTTTGTCCGCCGCCTCGTGTTTGACCATCTGTTCCCGCACCCGAAACGGTTGAAGGCGCTGGGCACGCTGATCTGGTTCGCCCAGGCGCTCGGCCTGCAAAAGCTGGCCGCCAGGACCGGCCTCATCAACATCCTGCCGCGCGAGATGGCCGAGATGCAGGCAGCCGTCGGCCCGTTCGCCTCGCCGTTTCGGCGCAAAGAGCGGCAACCGGTGATGAAGGCGGAGAAAGAGCGCAAGCTGCGCGTCGGGTTCTTCACCGGCTGCATCATGGACATGATGTTTTACGAGACCAACCAGGCGACTGCCCGCCTGTTGACCAAAGCGGGCTGCGACGTCGTGTTCGTCGAGGACCAGGCCTGTTGCGGCGCGCTGCATGCCCACTCCGGGGCGAAGGACGGCGCTATCGAACTGGCTAAACGCAACATCGAGGCGTTCGAGCGGGCCCATGTCGACATCATCGTGAACAACGCGGGCGGTTGCGGTGCCGCGCTGAAAGAGTACCATCACTGGTTCCACGGCGACCCTGTCTGGGAGGAGCGGGCCAAGGCGTTCGTCGCCAAGATGCGCGACGCCAACGAACTTTTGGCCGAACTGCCGCCGCTTACCTTCACCAAGCCGATCCACGCGCGGGTCACCTACCAGGATTCCTGCCACCTGGCGCACGGACAAGGCATTCGCAACCAGCCGCGCCAGTTGATCAAGAGCATCCCCGGCGTCGAATACGTCGAGTTGCCCAATGCCGACAGTTGCTGCGGCTCAGCCGGGATTTACAACATCACCAACTTTGACATGTCGATGCGCGTGCTCGACGACAAGATGAGCCACGTGAAGTCGACCCAGGCGCACATCGTCGTCACCGCCAATCCGGGCTGCCTGTTGCAGATGAGAAAAGGCATCCAGCGCGTCGGTCTTGAGGGACAGATGGAAGCGGTGCACATCATGGACCTATTGGAGCGGGCGCTGTAGTCCAAGCGTGACCGGGACGGCAAAAGACCCGAAACACTTGAACATTCTTCAACCTTATCAGTATCAAGCCCCCGTGGACAGCAAAGTCCGGGGGCTTCGCGCTTTTATGCTTCAGCGTCAATGGGTTTCGCAGGCGAAAACAAACGTCTTTGATCCGTCCTTGCTTTTAATGGATCACCCTCACACAAGGTTTGCCTATCAGCAGAAAGCGAATGTAGAATGAAAGTTATGACGAATAAAAGAGCATTTCCGAAAGCGTTTTAAGACGCAATACAATAAAAACAGCCCTGTTTATGGGCTGTTTGTTACTTAACGAACACTAATTTTCCTGATAGAAAAACCAGTTACAAATTCAGAATTCTGACGAGGATTTTTCTTCAAAACACCGCTTTTTATTAATTCTTCGATCTGTCGCTTTGGGTTTTTCTTACGTGTCAAATTTATTCGGGGTGAAAAGTATTTAAACATTACCATCACCTTCCCCTACTGGTTACTTGTATTTTACTACAATAAATGGTTATCCAGCAAGGATGACATATAATCATCAGTCAACTTCTGTACTTTTTCATATGTAGTATGACTGTCAAAAGTAATCAGAAACAAACGATTAGATTTGGTCTTCCTAATGGCTGAATACCATCGTCCTTGTTTCGGGGGTGCCCCATCTTTTTTATTAAAGAAATATGAGGTAATATTTCCTAATACCTCATTCAATATAACAGCTTCGATAACGCCTGTCCGTCTCTTGCTACTAATTTCTGTGACGATTTCTTGGAACTCAAAAGCAGGCTCCAAATCTTGGGGTGAATAACCAGCGTTTTGACTATGAATTGTTATTGCAACTCGTAGCGTCATTAAATTTGCTAAAATCAAATTTTCGTTATAAGCGGATTTGTTTTTGCATAGACGATTTACCGTGTCAACTTGCTGTCTGATATATTCCCCTAGTCTACCTGAAACCATGCAATCCTTTAATGTGCGAATAAGACGTTCTGGAATTTGAACGGTGTCAGAAGGAGAGGTTAATGGAGAATACAACTTTCTGTAACTATTGTTCTCCAGCACATTATATGAATAGGACATATCTTGATTATTCAATGAAGTAACGATTTCATAAAGTTGGATTCCGACAATCTCTGCATGTGCATCGGCAAATATTTTATTGTGATGGCGGTATGGGTCTTTTTCAACACCCGGTGTGGTTGATCGGCTAATTGTCTCGTACAACTTGTTTTTTACTTCATCATATTTTGCAGAAAGCATCTCAATCGACTTATTTGCTTCATCTAACTGATCAGACAATTCTTTAATTTCGGCGTTCCTTTCGCGAATTTCGGTAATAAACTGTATGATTATCAGTGTAACAATAATAAGTGATCCGAACCAGAATTCATAAGGCAAACTTGTATTTTGAATAGTACTAATAAATGGGGCAATGGCTTGCTTATACGGCTCCGTTGCTTCATCAAATACAATGTCCAGGATAAAAACCAATAATGCGGCCCATAAAATAGCTTTGAATATCTTCAGAAATACCCCCCTCACTTTGGATCATGCATCATGAATTTGCTCTTCTTAATGTTTGTTTCATGTGATAGTTGATTGCACTTGTATATTCAACAGATTCTTCAATCTTCATATTGAGTTTGACGAATACATTACGTTTAAGAAGCGGCTGAATCTTCTCATGTCACCGCCGGACTGTAATTGACCCAGGATCACCGGAATAAAAATGCCCCACTCTTGTCGAATAGAAAACCTCCAAATCTCGAGGTATAACAGAGGATAACTATGCTTAGAAGTGGGACTGTCATCAGCTTACACGAATAAAAGGCGATGGACAAGAGTGATCGAGAATTCGCTATCTCTCCCAGTGGCTCTGCAACAGCGAGGTGCTTTTCAAAAGAACGAACAGGAACTATCACCCAAGCCATACGTATTATGTCTACACGTTGGGATGATTCTGAAATCATCGCCACGTTATCGCTTCTCCGTCACAAAGCGTTTCAGCGGCACTTGGTGTTCTTGCGAGGAAAGCGCTTTCAAGTTAAGCTGAAAACAGTGGGAAATGTCACACTTTTTTCAATTTTGGGAGGGCGAAAGCATGTCGAAGACGGATTTCTTTCCGATTCAAGACTGGGATTACGTAGAGTTCTACGTAGGCAACGCCAAACAGGCCATGCACTACTTTACGAAAACACTCGGCTTTGAAGCGTACGCCTACGCCGGTTTGGAAACGGGGTCGCGCGAAAAAGTCTCCTATGTCCTGAAACAAAATCATGTGCGTTTCGTCCTCAGCGGCGCGCTCACCCCAAAGCATCCGATCGCCCGGTTTGTCCAGGAGCACGGCGAAGGGGTAAAAGACATCGCCCTGCGCGTCGAGAACTGCGAACAGGCGTATCGCGAAGCGGTGGCGCGCGGCGCGATTCCGGTGATGGAGCCGACAGAGTTCTCCGACGAGCACGGCACGGTCAAAAAAGCGACGATCGCCACTTACGGCGACACGGTGCATTCGTTCATCGAGCGGAGCAACTACAACGGCGTCTTCTTCCCCGGCTATACGCCCTACACTCCGCCGGTGCGGGCCGAGTCGACCGGGCTGATCGGCATTGACCACATCGTCGGCAACGTCGAAGTGATGGACGAATGGGTGGCGTACTACGAAAAAGTGATGGGCTTCACCGCGACGCAAAACTTCGATGACGAGGATATCTCCACCGAATATTCGGCCCTCATGTCCAAGGTGATGCAAAACGGCACGGGACGGATCAAGTTCCCGATCAACGAACCGGCGGAAGGCCGCCGCAAGTCGCAAATCCAGGAATTCCTCGACTTTTACAAAGGGCCCGGCGTGCAGCACATCGCCCTGTTGACCAACGACATCGTCAAGACCGTATCGCAACTGCGGGCCAACGGCATGGACTTCCTGCACGTGCCGGACAACTACTACGAAGACCTGAAGGAGCGCGTCGGCGCAATCGACGAAGACGTCGAGACACTGCGCGACCTGCGCATCCTGGTCGACCGCGACGACGAAGGCTACCTGCTCCAGTTGTTCAGCAAACCGGTCGTGGACCGGCCCACGCTGTTCTTCGAGATCATCCAGCGCAAAGGGGCGCGCGGCTTCGGCAACGGCAACTTCAAGGCGCTGTTCGAGGCGCTGGAGCGGGAACAAGCGCTGCGCGGCAACCTGTAATCTCACCACAACAAGCCTGTTTCTTCCTGCGGGAAGAGCAGGCTTGTTGGCGTCGGCGGGTATCCAGCCCTTTTCCCTTGACCGTTCGCCTGCCCTGTGGCGATAATGAGAGATACAGAAAATTCGCAACGGGAGGAGGGGCAGCATGAGTCTGTTCCATCCTTTGATGATTGCCATGACCGAGCGGACGGCGGTTTTGATCGTGTTCGCGTTTCTTTTGACGCGGGCCCGCGCGTTTCGCAGCATCCTCAACCGGCAGGCGACGCTCAGGGACAAAGTTGTGATGGTGGTGATCTTTTCGATCATCTCCATCCTCGGGACGTACATGGGCGTGCCCTACATGGACGCGATCGCCAATTCGCGGGTGATCGGGACGGTGATGGCGGGGCTTTTGGCCGGTCCGTGGGTCGGATTGGCGACAGGCGTGATCGCCGGGGTGCACCGCTATACGCTGGGCGGTTTTACCGGGCTTGCCTGCGCCGTGTCCACGGTTGCCGAGGGACTGTTCGCCGGTCTTGTCTGCCGCTGGTGGAAGGACAGGGAGATACACTGGCTGCTGGCGTTGGTCGTCGGCTTCGTCGCCGAGTGGATGCAGATGGGGATTATCCTGTTGCTGGCCACGCCCTACGAGCAGGCGCTGTCGCTGGTGAAGGCCATCTGTGTGCCGATGTCGGTGGTCAATTCGGTGGGCGTGGGCGTGTTCACCATGATCGTCGACCTGGCGAGACAGGAAGAGGACCGGATCGGCGCGTTGCAGGCGCAGCGGACCTTGCAGGTGGCGGACAAGACGCTGTCTTTTTTGCGGCAGGGGCTCAACCGCGAGTCGGCGGACAAACTGGCGCGGGAGATTTTGCGCACCACCCGCGTCGCCGCCGTGGCCATCACCGATACCCAGTATGTGTTGGCCCATGTGGGAGCGGGCTGTACGCACCATCTCGTCGGCCGGGAGATCATCACCAAAGCCACGCGCGAAGTGCTCGCGACCAAGGAGATGAAAATCGCCACGTCCAAAGAGGAGATCGGCTGTCACGAGCGAAACTGTCCGCTGCGCTGCGCCATCCTCGTGCCGCTGATGCGAAAGCGGGAGGTGGTCGGGGTGCTGAAACTGTATCAGGACCGTTCGCGCAAGCTGTCGGCGGTCGATCTGGAGCTGGTGCGCGGGCTGGGCAACCTGATCTCGACGCAACTGGAGCTGGCCGATCTGGAGCGGCAGTCACGGCTGTTGGCCGACGCCGAGATCAAGGCGCTCTATGCGCAGATCAACCCGCACTTCTTGTTCAACGCGCTCAATACGATTGTCTCGTTTATCCGCTTCCGGCCGGAGAAGGCGCGCGAGCTGTTGATCCACCTCGGCGATTACTTCCGCCGCAACCTGCACGACAGCGGCGGCTTCGTCTCGCTTGCCGAGGAACTGGAGCACGTCGAGGCGTACCTGGCGATCGAACGGGCCCGGTTCGACGACAAGCTGCGGGTGGAGTACGAGATTCAGCCGGGAGTGGAAAAGTACATGGTTCCCGGCCTGATCCTCCAGCCGCTGGTGGAAAACGCGATCAAGCATGGCCTCTTGCCCAAGCGGGAGGGAGGGGTCGTCACCATCCGCGCCCGCTGCCTCGGCGCACACACGCTGGAATTGACCGTGGCCGACAACGGTGTCGGCATGGAAGGCGACCCGTTCACCCGCCCGCCGGCCGAACGGGAAGGCAAGCGGCGCTTCTCCGGGATCGGGCTTGCCAACGTCCGCGCCCGCTTGCAGTCGATTTACGGCCAGCCGTACGGAATTGCCATCGAGAGCCGGCCGGGGGAAGGCACGATCTGCACGATAACCATGCCTGTGGGAGTGAGACAGCATGCTAAAAGCGTTCATAGTGGATGATGAGATGCCGGCGCGTGCCGAGTTGCGCTACCTCTTGGAACAGTTCCCCGACGTCGAGGTGATCGGCGAGGCGGCGAGCGGGGAGGAGGCGCTGGAGGCGATTCCCGCAGCAGAACCGGACGTGGTGTTTCTCGACATCCACCTGCACGATCGGGACGGGGTGGACGTCGCCCAGGAAATCATCGAGGGGATGGAGCCGCCGCCGATCGTCATCTTCGCCAGCGCTTACGAGATTCACGCCGTGCGCGCGTTCGAGACGGAAGCGGTCGACTACATCGTCAAACCGTTCAGCGAACAGCGCCTGGAAAAGACGATCCAGCGCGTGCGCAAGCGGCGGGAACGTTCCGACGCGACCGCACACGCTGAGACGGAGCGGATCGAACAACGGCTCGCTTCCCTGTTGCACGACGTCCTGACCGACCCGCCCCCCAAGCGCATCCCGGTGGAGAAAAACGGCAAAATCCTGTTGATCGATCCGAACGAAATCGTCTACGCCACCGTCGAAGGGCGGCACGCGACCATTTTTACCGAGACGGAACAATACGCCACCTCGTTTACCTTGCAGGAGCTGGAGAGCCGTCTGCCCGCGCGGCAGTTTTTCCGGACGCACCGCGCCTATATCGCCAATCTGGCCAAGACGGCGGAGCTGGTGCCGTGGTTCAAAGGCTCGGTGCATCTGATCATGCAGGATCGGCGCAACAGTGAAGTGCCGGTCAGCCGCAACGCCGTCAAGGAAGTGAAACGCCGTCTCGGTTTCTAAGGGACCGGACGGCTTGTGCAATTTGACCAAATATTTTGTTTTGTAATCGCTTTCGGGCGGCGTTTTTACTGTTCATGCGCAAATTTGTACTGTTTAGACAATTTGTATTCTTTCGTCCTTTCCTCGTCGTTATGCTGGAATCAGGGACTCATTCTTTTGATACCCGCTGAAAAAAGGAGGAACAAAGGATGCAACGAGGATTACTTTCCGTTCTGATCTGGGGCGGTATCGCTGCGCTCGGCGCCGTCGGGTTCGGCACATTGGCGCTCTCGCGCGGCGAGTCGGTCAACTCGTTCTGGCTGTTGACGGCCGCCTTGTGTACGTACGCGGTCGCGTACCGGTTTTACAGCCGGTTCATCGCCAAGAAGATCATGGGTCTGGACGACAACCGGGCGACGCCGGCGGAAGTGAACAACGACGGCAAGGATTTCGTGCCGACGAACAAGTGGGTCTTGTTCGGCCACCACTTTGCCGCAATCGCCGGGGCGGGTCCGCTCGTCGGCCCGACACTGGCCGCGCAGATGGGCTACCTGCCCGGGACGATCTGGATTATCGTCGGGGTGGTGCTGGGAGGAGCCGTGCAGGACTTCGTGATTCTGTTCGGTTCGATGCGCCGCAACGGCAAGACCCTGGGACAAATGGCCAAGGAAGAGATCGGACCGTTCGGCGGCGCGCTGGCGCTCATCGGGATTCTGGCCATCATGGTTATCCTGATTGCCGTGCTTGCGCTGGTAGTTGTAAACGCTCTCGCCGAATCGCCGTGGGCGACGTTCACGATCTTCATGACCTTGCCGATCGCGATTTTCATGGGGCTGTACATGCGCTACATCCGCCCGGGCCGCGTACTGGAAGCGTCGGTGATCGGGATGGTGCTTTTGTTCGTCTCGCTCTTCCTCGGGCAGGCTGTGGCGCAATCGCCCACCTGGGGACCGGCCTTCACCTTTACCGGCACGCAACTGGCCTGGATGATCATCATCTACGGCTTTATCGCATCCGTGCTGCCGGTCTGGCTGCTCCTGGCGCCGCGTGACTATCTCAGCTCGTTTTTGAAAATCGGCACCATCGGCGTGCTGGCCGTCGGAATCATCCTGACCCTGCCGCCGCTGCAAATGCCGGCGATTACCAAGTTTATCGACGGAACCGGCCCTGTCTTCTCCGGCAACCTGTTCCCGTTCCTGTTTATCACCATCGCTTGCGGTGCCATCTCCGGCTTCCACGCCCTGGTCTCCTCCGGGACGACGCCGAAGATGATCGCTAAGGAATCGCACGCGCCGATGATCGGTTACGGCGGGATGCTGATGGAGTCGGCCGTCGCCATCATGGCGATGATCGCCGCGTCTGTGCTGACGCCTGGCGTCTACTTTGCGGTAAACGCTCCGGCCGCTGCCATCGGCGTCGACGTGGCCGCCGCGGCCGCGAAGATCAGCCAGTGGGGCTTTACGGTCACGCCTGATCAATTGACGGCGTTGGCCAACGACATCGGCGAAAAGACGATCCTCTCCCGCACGGGCGGCGCTCCGTCGCTGGCGATCGGGATGGCGACGATCTTCTCCACGGTGCTGGGCGGCAAAGCCCTGATGGCGTTCTGGTACCACTTCGCGATCCTGTTTGAAGCGGTGTTCATCCTGACCACGGTTGACGCCGGCACCCGCGTCGGACGGTTCATGGTGCAGGATATGCTGGGCAACATTTTCCCGAAAATGAAGCAGGTCGACTGGATGCCGGGCAATCTGATCGGCTCGGCGGTGATCACGATCAGTTGGGGGTACTTCCTCTATCAGGGCGTGGTCGATCCGCTGGGCGGCATCAAGACCCTCTGGCCGCTGTTCGGGATCGCCAACCAGATGCTGGCCGCGATCGCCTTCGCGGTGGGCACGACGATCATCATCAAGATGGGCAAAACCCGCTACTCCTGGGTGACGCTTCTGCCGATGGCCTGGCTGTCGACGGCGACACTGACCGCCGGGTGGCAAAAGCTCTTCTCGCCGGACGTCAAGATCGGCTTCCTCTCCCATGCGCAGGCATTCCAGAAAGCGCTTGACGCGGGTACTCTGCCCGCAGGCGTCAATACTGTGGAGGCGGCGAAGAAGATGATTTTCAACGACCAGGTGGACGCGGTGGTCTGCGGCATCTTCATGGTGATCACGATCGCGGTCATCATTGACGCGCTACGCCTGTGGATCTCGATCTGGCGGGGTAAGCAGTACCAGTTGCAAGAGTCGCCCTACGTCCAGTCCAAAGGAGACAACTACTACGATCCGAAGGGGCACGTGGTGGCATGAGACAGCGGTGGAGCGCGATCCGGACGTATCTGCGCCAGGCGAAATCGACGGTCAAGACCATTTTCGGCATGCCGGACTACGATCGTTATCTCAGGCATTGGTACGCCAACCACGCCGCGCCGGGCGTCTTCCCGATGTCGGAAAAGGAATACTACTTGTGCGCGTTGCGCGACCGCTACGAAAGAGGCGGAACGACGCGCTGCTGCTGAAAGAAAGCGGGGCTCTCGCGGCGAGGGCCCCGCTTCGCCGTGGTGTAATGCCCCCGGCAAGTATGGTAAACTAAAGGAAAATGTATAGGGCTGGGTGGCGATAGGTTTGCAACCGATGGAGACAGAGTCGTTGTTACAACTGGCGCTTTCCTGCGCGCGCACGGCGGGAGAGCTGAGCCTTAAGCGCATGAAGGAACCGTTCCTGGTGGAGTACAAGACATCCGCGTCCGATTTGGTGACGGCGGTGGACAAAGAAGTGGAACAGGCGGTGGTGCAGGCGATTTTGCGCCAGTACCCCGACCACGGCATTCTCGGCGAGGAGAGCACGTTTCAGGGGGACCCGAAACAGTTTGACACCCTGTGGATCATTGACCCGATCGACGGCACGACCAACTTCGTGCACCAGCAGATCAATTTCTCTGTGTCGATCGCGGTCTACCACCGGGGGCAGGGGCTGATCGGCGTGGTGTACGATCCGTCCCGCGACGAGATGTTTTACGCGGTTAAAGGGCAGGGAGCCTGGCTCAACGGGCGGCCGTTGCGGCTGGATCGCCAGGTGAAGCTTGAGGAAGCGCTGTTGTGCACCAGTGTTTTCTGGAACAAGCGGGCCGAGCAGATGGGCATCGACCAGATCGTCAAGCGGCTGGCGGGCAAGGTACGCGGCATGCGCCTGTTGGGCAGCGCGGCGCTGGAGATGGCTTACGTGGCCGCCGGCCGGCTGGACGGCTACATCAGTCTGTCGCTCAATCCCTGGGATTTTTGCGCCGGCCGGCTGATTGTGGAGGAAGCGGGCGGAATGGTGACCAACATGTCGGGCGACCCGTTGCCGTTCGACGAAAAAAGCAGCGTGATGGCCTGCAATCCCACCTTTTTCGAGGAACTGCGCCACTACCTGAACGTGAGTGAAGGGATCGCGTTTCCGTACAACGAAGGATAAGCCCGTCAGACAAAGGAGGGGGAACGGTTGACAACCTCTGACTGTCTTGAACGCAGCCTGGAAGTGATTGCCGCCAACCAGTCTCCCTCCGGCGCCTACGTCGCGTCACCCGATTTCCCCCACTACCGCTACTGCTGGCTGCGCGACGGCACGTTTACCGCGTACGCCATGGATCGGCAGGGTCAGCACGAGAGCGCGGGCCGGTTTTACGACTGGTGCGCGCGGGTGATGGAGAAGCACGAAGCCAAGGCGCGGATGGCGATTGCCGCCGTGAACGCCGGGGAGACGGGTCAACACCACGGGTTGTTCTTGCACACACGCTACACTGTCGACGGCGACGAGGTGCCCGGAGAGTGGGGCCATTTTCAACTGGACGGCTACGGCACGTGGCTGTGGGGACTGGCCGGTCACCTGCGCATGACCAATCAGCCGCAAAAGTTCGCCCGGTTTCGACGGGCCGTCGAGGTGACCGTCGACTACCTTGAAGCCTGCTGGCGGCTGCCCAACTTCGACTGCTGGGAAGAGTTCCCCGACCGGGTTCATCCGGCGACATTGGCCGCTATTTACGGCGGACTGACCGCGATCGCGCCGCTGTGTCCGGAGCGCGCCGCCGCGATCGCGGCATGCGCGGAACAGATCCGCTCCCGCGTGCTGTCCGACGGCGTGGCGGACGGCGTGTTCACCAAATCGCTCGGGCACAGACAAGTGGACGCCAGCCTGCTTTGGCTGAGCGTGCCGTTCGGGCTGGTGGAGGAGCGGGACAGCAGGATGGCGGGGACCGTTCGGGCGATTGAGCGGGAGCTCTTGAACGGCTGGGGGGTGCACCGCTATCGGGACGATGTGTATTACGGAGGCGGCCAGTGGCTTCTGCTTTCCGCCTGGCTCGGCTGGTACTACGCGCGGATCGGCGAACGGGAAAAAGCGGCCGACATCTGCGCGTGGATTGAGGGGAAGTGCGGCGACAAGGGCTTGCCCGAGCAGGTGCAGGATGTCCTGCTCGCCCCGGCGAAGTATCAGGAGTGGGTGGAGCGGGCCGGAGAGCCCGCCTGTCCCTTGCTTTGGTCGCACGCGATGTACCTGGTGCTGCGCGCTGAACTGGATACGGACAAAACATAGGGCAAAATCCGTTCTTCATCAAGCTGGGGCTGGCAACTCCGGCTTTACCTGTTCGGGAGGGATGACAGATGAATAAAAACCATGAAACGCATCCCGCAGATAAACGGGTTTCACAACGCGATGTGATCAATGAAATGTTGGGAGATGCGCAGCGGATAGAAGGGAGCGGACCACCTAAAAAAGTAAATATGCTAACCATGCCAAGATGGTTGAGAATATTCGGTTATGTATGGTATGGTCTCTTTTTTGTCCTGCTTGTTCTTCTTTTTATGTCAAGTGTATGGAGATAGGCACAGGTCCGCCGCGATTTCTGGTTTCCTGTCGATGTTTATCGAATTGTAAAAATAGTGTCACAAATTGTTGTTGATTTGACATATTTTCTCTTCTACTATGAAATTAGTCACACGAATAGGGTAATTGTGTTATCGCAAAGCACATCTGAGAGAGCTATTTCAACACAAATTGGAATAGCTGTTTCTTTTTTTGGGCGGATGGGCCGGGAGGTTTGTCTTTATGGTAACTGCTGGCGACAGAAGCAAACAAATACCGCTTCATGAGAGCGGGCGAAAAGCGGAATGGATGACAGGATGGAAAGCGCTGTTAGGGTTGCTGGTGTACGCCTGTGTCCATCTGTTTCACGAACAACTGTACGCCGTGTACAATCCGGACAACTACCTGGCGGTTCACACGGTGCTCGAAATGTTCAGCGTCACGGTAGCGCTGTTCATCGCCTTGCAGGCTTGGATGATCTTTCCGCACACAATGTCCAGCCACCGTCTGATTCTGGGGGCCGTGTTTCTGGCGGTGGGTCTATTTGACCTGTTTCACACGCTCTCGTATAAAGGCATGCCGTTTTTTTGGGCGGGCGGCTCGGAGGTGGTGGCTACTTGGTGTTGGATCGCTGCCAGGCTGACAGGGGCGGCCTGTATCTTCTTCGCGCTCATCTCGAAGGATCTTACGGTGGATCACGGCAAGCGCCGACTGGTGTTTCTGATTGCCCTGTTGTACGTGTCCGCGCTGATCTCATTTATCGCCGCACAGGCTGATACGCTTCCAGTGCTGTTCGTCGAGGGCGCGGGAACGACCTCGCTGAAAAACGGTTTGGAGTACCTGGTGGCGTGTCTGCACGCGGTCAACATCGTCGTCTTGCTGGTCCAGTACCGGCAGAACCGGGAGCAGGGGCTGTTGACGCTGATTCTCGCCCTGTACTTTTTGCTGCTGAGTGAACTGATTTTCACCTCGTACCGGCATGTCTACGATTTCGACAATCTGCTGGGCCATCTCTACAAGCTGCTCGGCTATTATTACCTGTTGCAGGGGATCTACTTCCGGACGATCGAGGAGCCGTACCGGCGCAACCGGCAGGTGGAAGAGAAGCTGCGCCAAAGCGAAAAGCGGCTGCAGACCATCACCGCTGCGCTGGGGGAAGGCGTGTTTGTGCTGGACAAACAGGGGCGGGTCGTTTTTATGAACCCCGAAGCTGAACGTTTGCTCGGCTGTCAGATGGAAGAGTTGCTGGGTAATCCCCTGCACGCCGCGATCCATTACGAAGCCAAGGACGGCGGTTTGCACGCGATGCACAAGTGTCCGATTTATCAGGTGCTTCAGGGGGATGTATCGAACCGGGTGGTAAATGAGGACGACGTGTTCATCCGCAAAGACGGCCGACGCCTTTCGGTGGCGTACGTGACCACGCCGATTCTTGAGGACCAGCGGGTGATCGGCTGCGTCACCGTCTTTCGCGACATCAGCGAACGGAAACAGACGGAGGAGATGATCCACCGGCTGGCTTACTATGATCCGCTGACCAACCTGCCCAATCGGCTGTTGTTCAACCAGGAGCTGGACAGCGCCCTGAAGAAAGCAAGCCGGACAGGGGGCAAGCTGGCCGTCCTGTTCCTCGATCTGGACAATTTCAAGCATGTGAACGATACACTCGGACACGGAAAAGGAGATTTGCTCCTGATGGCTGTCGCCGACCGGTTGAAGGCGTGTCTGCGCGAAACGGATATCGCGTCTCGGCTGGGCGGGGACGAGTTTACCATTTTGTTGCCGGACGTGGCCGACAAGGACGAGGTGGAGCGGATCGTCACCCGCCTGATCGAGGAGATGTCCCGGCCGTTTTGTTTGGATCATCAGGAATTGTTCATCACCACCAGCGTTGGAATCAGCCTGTATCCGGATGACGGCAGGGACCGGATCACGCTGGTCAAGTTCGCCGATATCGCGATGTATCGCGCGAAGGAAGCGGGAAAAAACAGCTACCGCTTCTTCTCAGCGGGGATGAACGACCGGATCGCCCGGCGGGTGGCTCTGGAACACGATCTGCGGCGGGCGCTGGAGCGGGAGGAGTTGACGGTCGTCTACCAGCCGCAGGTGAGCGTGGAGACGGGCGGCATCGTCGGGATGGAGGCCTTGCTGCGCTGGAATCATCCCGAGCGGGGGTTGATCTCTCCGGCGGAGTTTATCCCGCTGGCCGAGGAGACCCGCCTGATCGTGCCGATTGGCGAGTGGGTCTTGCGCACGGTCTGCCGGCAAAACAAGCGCTGGCAAGACGCGGGCGCGCTTCGGGTGCCCGTTTCCGTCAATCTGTCGGCCTACCAGTTCCAGTACGACCTGGTGGATGTGATCGACGGCATCCTGCGGGAGACGGGGCTGGCCCCGCCGTGTCTGGAGCTGGAGATCACCGAGGGAGTGGCGTTGCACAACGTCACCCGCGTCGTTGACATCCTCGGCGCCTGCCGCGAACGCGGCATCCGGATTGCGTTGGACGACTTCGGCACCGGCTATTCGTCGCTCAGCTATCTGAAACAATTTCCCATTCAGCGGATCAAAATCGACCAGTCATTTATCCGCAACATTACGCTCGACCGCGACGACGAGGCAATCGTCAGCTCCATCATCCTCCTGGCCCACAGCCTGCGGCTGGACGTGGTGGCGGAAGGCGTGGAGACCACCGCGCAATTGGCGTTTTTGCGCAGGCAGGGATGCGACGCGGTGCAGGGGTTTTTGTACAGCCGTCCATTGCCTGCCGGGGAGATGGAAGCGTACCTCATGAACCAGAAACGGCTTGAGGCTCGATGGGAGGAACATACTTCCCAATCTTTGTAAAGGAGGGCTCACTCTGAAAAGCATTGGTTCCAAACTGCTCGTCATCGTTATTCCCATCCTCATTGTGGCCCTGGTGGCGGTCGCCTGGATCAACCACAGCAAGGCAAAAGAATTTCTGGAACATAATTACCGCGAAAAGTCAATGCTCGCGCTTGATCTGTTGCAGACAAAGGTAAACGACTGGCTGCAACAGCACGCGGAGAACATCGCAGGGATGGCGCAAATATCCGATCTCAACGGCATGGACAGCGAAAAGCAAAGGAGCTTCCTGCAAAAACAGATAAGCGAGCACAGCGAATACGAGATGTTTTTGGTCGCCAAACCGGACGGAGAGGCATGGACCACCACCAACCAGCGCGTCAATATCGCCGATCGGCCGTACTTTCGCGAGGCGATGGCCGGTAAGCCGTACGTCATTTCCCAGCCCTTGATCAGCAAGGTGTCGGGCAAAATGGTCGTCGTCATCGCCAGCCCGCTTCGCAATCAGGCGGACCAGGCGGTCGGCGTGCTGGGAGCGACCATTCCGCTTGATCGACTGTCCAAACTGGTGGGCGAGGTAAAGATTGGCCAGACCGGATACGCCTACATGACCCAACAGGACGGACTGGTCATCAGTCACCCGAATCCGGAACACTTGCTGAAGCTGAATATCACGCGACTGGGCTCGGACTTGTTGACCCAGGCGCATCAGGAGGCCTTGAAGGGACAGACAGGGGAGGTTCGCTACGTCTTTGAAGGGACGGAAAAGTATGCCTTTTATACGCAGGTGCCTGTCACCGGCTGGGTGCTGTACCTCACCTCCCCGGTGGCGGAAGCGACGGCCCAGCTTTCCTATCTGGCGAAGCTGTCGTGTGGGACAGCGGCGGTCGGTTTGGGGTTTGGCCTGATCGTGTTGGTGAAATTTACCCCGCGGCTGGTCCCGCCCCTCCAAACGCGTAGCAAGCAGGAATCATAAGTGGCGGACGGGGTCGT
>JBHGXV010000003.1:0-16704 GCA_041920505.1 Paenibacillaceae bacterium | reverse complement strand
TTTTGTTATTTCGTTTGGCAGCTTGATTTTGCACAGCACAGAAGGTGATGTCCGACATGAAAATTGCAATCGATGGTCCCGCTGGCGCGGGAAAGAGCACGATCGCCAGGATCGTGGCCGCCCGGCTGGGATTTGTCTATATTGACACGGGGGCGATGTACCGGGCCTTGGCATGGGCGGTTATCCATCACAACATCCCTGTGGAGAACGAAGCCGACGTCGCGGATTTGTTGCGGGAAGCGGCGATTCGGCTGGAGCGGGGCGATGATGGGCAGCGGGTGTATTGGAACGGCCGGGACATCACGGCCGAGATCCGCACGCCAGAGGTGAGTAACTACGCCTCCATTGTCGCCAGCTACGCCGCCGTGCGCAGCCAGATGCTCCGCTTGCAGCGGGCGATGGCAACGGAGGGCAACGTGGTGATGGACGGCCGGGACATCGGTACGCATGTGCTGCCAGACGCCGACGTCAAGATTTTTTTGACCGCGTCCATCCGCGAGCGGGCCGAACGGCGCCTCGCCGAACTGATCGCCAAGGGGCATACCGCCGACCTGGACAGCCTGATGACCGACATCGCCGAGCGCGACCGCCGCGACAGCGAACGGACGGTGGCGCCGCTCAGACAGGCGGATGATGCCGTTCTCGTGGACACGACCGGGCTTTCGATCGAAGAAGTGGTTCAGCGGATTCTCCATCTTTGCAGACAGGCGGGGGAGTAAAAAGCGTGCGCTATTACAAATTCTTCCGAATGTTGTTTCGACGGTTTTTTTCCTTCTTTTATCGTTGGCAAGTGATCGGTGTTGAACATATACCTAAGGAAGGACCCGTGATTTTGTGCGCCAACCACATCAGCAACCTCGACCCGCCGCTGTTGGGTGCGGGTATCGACCGGCAGGTGCACTTCATGGCGAAGGAGGAACTGTTCCGGATTCCAGTGATCTCGTTTCTGATCACCAAGTTCGGCGCGTTCCCCGTCAAGCGCGGCGCCGGTGACCGGGGCGCGATCCGCACGGCGCTCTCCTTGCTGGAAGAAGGGAAAATATTAGGAATCTTTCCGGAAGGGACGCGAAGCAAGACGGGAGAAGTGGGAGCGGGCTTGCCCGGCGTGGCGATGTTTGCGCTCAAGTCCCAGGCCACGGTCGTTCCGGTAGCGATCGTCGGGCCGTACCGGCTGTTTCGGCCCGTCACGATTGTTTACGGCGAGCCGATTGACCTGTCGGCGCAACGCTCGGCCAAAGTGACGTCCGAGACGATGAAGGAAACCGCCGATCTGATCATGCGGCACATCAAAACCTTGCTGGATCGGCACAAATCGCCAGCAAGAGAGTATTGAAACACGGAGATGGTAGAATACTATCACTGCGTATCTCCGTCGCAGTCTAGTCTGACCGCCCGCCTCAAAGCGGAGGTTACTATAAATACTCATACTGTCCCTCTTCATTAATTTCGCTTTTGTGAAATGGATGGTACTCAAGGAGGTTTCGTCAATGGTGGAAGAAACGACAAACAACCCGAGTCTGACGGAGGTGAAAACTCTCTCTGTCGGCGACATTGTCAAAGCAAAAGTGACCAAAGTGGAAGAGAAACAGGCTTTGGTTGACGTCGGTTACAAATACGACGGGCTGATTCCGATCAGCGAGCTATCGAGCCTGCACGTGGACAAAGTTTCCGATGTGGTTTCGGTCGGCGACGAGTTTGACGTGAAGGTGACCAAAATAAACGACGAGAAAGAAGAACTGGTTGTCTCCAAGAAAGCGGTCGACGCTGAAAAAGCGTGGGAAGAACTGGCCGGCAAAATGGAGTCCGGCGAGGTGATCGAAGCAACCGTCAAGGAAATCGTCAAAGGCGGCCTGGTGGTTGATGTCGGTCTGCGCGGCTTCATTCCGGCGTCGATGGTGGAGCGCCACTTCGTCGAAGACTTCACCGATTACAAAGGCCGCACGCTGAAGCTGAAAGTGGTGGAGATGGATCGCGAGAAAAACAAAGTGATCCTCTCTCACAAAGCGGTTTTGGAAGAAGAAGCGAAAAAGCAGAGAGCAAGCGTGCTGGAGAGCCTGCAACCGGGGCAAATCCTGGAGGGTACCGTGCAGCGCCTGACCGACTTCGGCGTGTTCGTCGACATCGGCGGCGTCGACGGTCTGGTGCACGTCTCCGAACTGGCCTGGACCCGCGTAGAAAAACCGTCTGACGTGGTTTCGGAAGGCGACAAGGTAAAAGTGAAAGTTCTCAAGGTAGACAAAGAGAACGAGCGCATCAGCCTGAGCATCAAGGAAACCACGCCGGGTCCGTGGGAAAAGGCGGGAGAGCAGTTCAAGCGGGGCGACGTGGTGACCGGGATCGTGAAACGTCTCGTCAGCTTCGGTGCCTTCATCGAAATCGCGCCGGGCGTCGAAGGACTGGTGCACATCTCGCAAATCGCCAACCGCCACGTGGCTACGCCGGGTGAAGTGCTCAAGGAAGGACAGGAAGTCCAGGTCAAAATCCTGGATGTCAATATCGGCGAGCAACGCATCAGCCTGAGCATCCGCGCGCTGGAAGAACATCGCGCCGAGCAGGCGGAACGCGCAAGCAAGCGCGAACACCAGGCCTTCCAGCAAGAGAACAATCAGGGCCTGGGCGTGACGCTGGGCGATCTGTTCGGCGATCTCAAAGAAAAGTTGAAATAAGCGGTCAACGCACGTCTGACCAAAAACGGAGGGTACGCATCTGCGTACCCTTTTTTCAGCGGAAACCGACAGAACGAAAGAAGGGACATCAATGAGCCGATCGGCGAGAAAATGGGAGCACATCCGGCACGCCTTGGCGGCACTTCCCTCCGGCAACCAGGGCTTGGACGATGTTCACTTCATCCCAAACAGTTTACCGAATATATGTTATGGTAACATCGACATCCAGACCCGCCTTGGCGCCATCGTCCTGACATCGCCGATCATCATCAACGCCATGACCGGCGGGGCCGAACCAACGACGGGGATCAATCAAAAACTGGCGGTGTTGGCGCGCGAACGCAAGCTGGCGATGGCGGTCGGGTCGCAGATGGCCGCGTGGCGCGATCCGGCGGTGGCGGACAGCTACCGGGTGGTGCGAAAGGAAAACCCTGGCGGGGTCATTTTTGCCAACCTCGGCGCGGAGGCCAGTGTTGAGCAGGCGAAATGGGCCGTTGAGATGCTGGAAGCGGACGCCTTGCAACTCCACCTCAATGTCATGCAGGAGTTGCTGATGCCGGAGGGGGATCGCGATTTTCGCGGATATCTGGACCATATCGAATGGATCGCCTCCGCACTGTCCGTCCCGGTGATCGTCAAAGAAGTGGGCTTCGGCATGGCGCGCGACACGATTCGGCAACTGTGCGGCGCCGGCGTGACGATCATCGATCTCGGAGGGGCGGGCGGCACCAATTTTGCGCAGATCGAAAACAGGCGGGGCACCCGGCCTTTCGCGATGTTCGAAAGCTGGGGGCTTTCGACCGTGCAAAGTTTGCTGGAGGCGGGGGAGAGCGGATGCGGCCACGCCGCGTTCGTTGCCACCGGCGGGCTCAGGCACGGGCTTGACATCGCCAAGGCCCTGGCATTGGGAGCTTCTGCTGTCGGCATGGCCGGGTTTTTCCTGCGGCTGGTTCAGACAGAAACGCTGGAGGGGTGTCTGGCTGCCGTGGACGAGTTGCACGAGCAACTGCGGATCGCGATGACCGCGCTTGGCGCGCCGACGGTGGCCGATTTGCGTCGTGTCTCCTTGACCATCGGCGGCGAGACGGCCGTCTGGGCCGCACAGCGGGGGATCGATTGCGCCCGTTATGCACTGCGGGCGGAAACGGGCGGAAGGTAAGCCCGGTCCCTTTCTCCGTTATGAAAGCGGAATGGTTGAGGCATACTTGGGATAAGACGTTCCGACAGGCAAAGGAGTAGAAAATGAACGAAGGGATCTTGGCATTGCTCGTGCAGTGGTGTCTGTTGTGCCTGGTCTGGATGGGCAGCCTGGACAAGGCCGTGACGCGCATCGGTCTGACCCGGAGGTTGGCTCTGGCCGGACTGGTTGGTTCCCTGGTTGCTGCGTTTGCCGGCTGGCGGCTGCGCGCGGCGGCGGTTGACATCGACGTGGCCGGTGCGCTGGTGCCTTTTTTTGCCGCCGCCCACGCCTGGACGTTGCAACCGAACAAGCGCCGGGGGTATGCGGTGGCGGCGGCGTGTCTGTGCGCGTCCACCTTGTTTTTGTTTCGCCGCATGCTGTTTGGCGACCCGATTCTACTGGTTCTCGACGAATCCGTCCTGGTGCCGATCGTGACGGTGACGATGCTCTTTTTGCTTTCGCGAGACTGGCAGATCCACTGGTTTTTGCTGTTGATCGCGTTGCCGATCTCGGACGCGTTTTACACGCTCAGCTTTCTTCGGCAGACGGGCACAGGCGTTATCGGCGCTGAAGCGGCGCAAGACTTGTTGTGGACATCGATCGCTCTCTGGACGTGTGCCGCTATCGTCTGGACCGCGCTGGGCAAGGGTGCGGGGATCTTGTTTGGGCTGCTGTTGTCAGGAGTCAGGATGAAGTCAAAAACACACTCCCACAGGTGATGCTCGCGTGCTGATCAAACAACTGCTGTCCAACGAGTATGTCATACCGCTTGCGATCGGCTTCGGGTTCGGGGTGCTCTGTCGCTTCTACCTGTTGCAAACCGACTATCGCCAGTATCCAACCTATCCGCATGGCCGCATCATTCACATCTCGCTCGGCGTGATCGCTTCCGCCCTGGGGGCGGTGGCCGTGCCCGCGCTGCTGAAAGAGGAGTACACGGCCATCACCTTTCTCGGACTGGCCGCTCAACAGTTTCGCGACGTGCGCAACATGGAGCGCAAAACCTTGCAGGAGATTGACAAGCACGAGCTGGTCCCGCGCGGCGGCACGTACATCGAGGGGATTGCGATGGTGTTTGAAGGGCGCAATTACCTGGTGATTCTCACCGCTTGCTTCACCACGTTCGCCACCGTCCTGTTCGCCTGGTGGGGCGGTGTCATCGTCGGGATCGTCTCGCTGTTGATCGCGAGGTTCTTCAAGTCTGGAAACGTGTTGAGCCGCATCGTCGAGGTCATCCCCGCCGACGTGCGGATGGATGGGGCCAACCTGTATGTGGACAACATCTACATCATGAACATCGGATCAATCGAAGCCCAGGAGCAAATCCGGCAGCACGGCATGGGGTTCGTGCTGGTGCCGCGCGATTTGAACAGTCGTGTGATCATTTCCCACCCTGGCCAGCGCCAGGCGATTTTGCACGACGCCGCGACGATTCTGGGCGTGTACACGGACCAGGGAGAACCGTCGCTTACGCCGATGGCCAAACGGGATCTGAAAACCGGGCGGATTGGCGTGTTTCTGCTCCCGCTGGTGCGTGATCCGGAAAAAGGGAGGCAAGTGATCGGCAATGTGCCCATTCTGGAAAATGCCATCCGCCTGCCAAAGGAAGCGCCGGTGTACAAACAAGGAGGAGCATGATGGAAAAGCATATTTTGGCAGTGGTGACGATGAAAAAGGATCAGATCGGCGGGGGCGCGCCGATCTTTGTCATGCAGACGGTGGAAGAGGTGCAGCAGACGGCGTTCATTCTGGAAAAAATCCTCGACGGCATGGTGCACCAGGTGACGCCGGAAACCCTGATCGTTGTTCGCCATCACTAGGATATGGTATGATTAGCAGGTAAATCAGATGATGAGAGAGAGTGTTGGATCATGGGAATGCCAGTAGTAGCGATTGTGGGGAGACCGAACGTAGGGAAATCCACGATATTCAATCGGCTCGTCGGCGAGCGTATCGCCATCGTCGAGGACAAACCCGGTGTCACCCGAGACCGCCTCTATGGCAAAGGCGAATGGTTGAATCGTCCTTTTCACGTGATCGATACAGGCGGCATCGAGATTGGCGACACGGACGAGATTCTCACCCAGATGCGCCTGCAGGCCGAATTGGCCATTGACGAGGCCGATGTGATCATTTTGGTCGTCGACAGCCGGACAGGCGTCACCGAGGCTGACCAGGAAGTGGCCCGTATGTTGAACCGCACGAAAAAGCCGATTGTGCTTGCAGTCAACAAGGTGGACAACCCGGAGATGCGAAATGAAATTTATGAGTTCTACCAGCTTGGAGTGGGGGACCCGTTCCCCGTTTCCGGCGCGCACGGTCTCGGGTTGGGCGATTTGCTCGACGAGGTGTTCAAAAACGTCCCGGAGACGGACGAAGAAGTCGAGTCGGATGACATCATCCGCGTCTCAATCATCGGTCGTCCCAACGTGGGCAAGTCGTCACTGACCAACGCCATCCTGGGCGAAGAGCGGGTCATCGTCAGCGACATCGCCGGAACCACCCGTGATGCGGTCGACACGCCCTTTGAGAAAGACGGTCAGCGGTACGTGCTGGTGGATACGGCCGGGATGCGCAAGCGCGGCAAAGTGTATGAGACCACCGAGAAATACAGCGTCATGCGCGCTCTCAAGGCGATCGAGGATTCCGACGTGGTGCTGGTGGTGCTCAACGGCGAGGAAGGCATCATCGAGCAGGACAAGAAGATTGCCGGGTACGCCCATGAGGCGGGCAAAGGGGTCATCATCGTCGTCAACAAGTGGGACGCGGTGGAGAAAGACGACAAGACGATGCAGCGATTCATCGAGGAGATTCGCGAGGAATTCAAGTACCTGGACTACGCACCGATTTTGTTCGTCTCCGCCAAGACGAAACAGCGCGTGCATACCATCCTGCCAAAAGTAAATCAGGTGGCCGAAGCGCATGCGATGCGTGTGCCCACTGCGACGCTCAACGACCTGATCACCGATGCCACGATCATGGCGCCGCCGCCGACGGACAAAGGAAAGCGGCTGAAAATCAACTACGCCACCCAGGCAGCGGTCAAACCGCCCACCTTTATCCTGTTTGTCAACGACCCGGAACTTATGCATTTTTCCTATGAGCGATATATAGAGAACAAAATCCGCGAAGCCTTTGTTTTCGAAGGGACGCCGATCCGGATACTGACGCGCAAAAAAACGTAGGGAGAGGGATCTGATGAGCTTGCTCGTATCGCTGGTGATCAGCTATCTGTTGGGGTCGATCAGTTTCAGTTATGTGATTGCCAAAAAGGTGGCCGGCATCGACATCCGCGCCTACGGCAGCGGCAACGCCGGAGCCACCAACACCTTGCGCGTCCTCGGAAAAGGGCCGGGGATTGCGGTGCTCATTCTGGATGCGCTCAAGGGGCTGGCGGCGATGGGCGTCACCAATCTGTTGACGGGCGGCGACCCCGTCGCGTACGCCTTTGCGGGAATATTTGCGATCATCGGTCACAACTGGCCGGTCTTTTTCGGGTTTCGCGGCGGCAAAGGGATCGCCACCACGCTTGGTGTCGCTCTTGGGTTTTCCCCGACGGCGTTTTTGATTGCAGGGATTATTACCGTTATCGTCATCTTCTTCACCCGGTATGTGTCCCTGGGTTCGCTTGTGTTCGTCACCTTGCTGCCGATCCTGCTGGGCATCGTCGAGAACCAGCCGGTGTATGCGTGGACCAGTCTGTTGATCACCGTGTTTGCGTTTTACCGCCACCGGCAGAATATCATCAACCTGCTGCAAGGCAAGGAACGCAAGCTGGGCGACAAATCGTACCGGAAATTACAGTGAACGGAGGGAATAGGATTGACCAAGGAGATTGCGGTGATCGGCGCCGGAAGCTGGGGCACGGCGCTCGCCTCCGTCTGCGCCGACAACGGACACCGGGTCACGCTGTGGGTACGTGATCCACACAAGGCGGACGCGTTTAACCAGACCCACACCAACCCCAAATACCTGCCTGGCGTGACGCTGCCTGAGAGCATTTCCGCCGCTTCGGATCTGGAAGCGGTGGTCACCGGCAAGCAGGTGGTGCTTTTGGTCGTTCCGTCGCACGCGATGCGGGAAGTGGTGCGCCAGCTTGCGCCCCATCTGCCGCAAGACGCGCTGTTGATCCACGCCACCAAAGGCTTCGAGATTGAGACGTTGAAGCGCATGTCGGAAGTGATTGCCGAAGAGGTGCCGGCGGCGTTGGCCGAACGGCTGGTCGTGCTCACCGGTCCGAGTCACGCCGAAGAGGTGGTGCGCAAGTCGCCCACCACCGTGGTGGTGGCCTCCCGGTCGCAGGAGAGCGCGATCCTCGCCCAGGACGTGCTGATGAGTTCCGCCTTTCGCGTCTACGCCAACCCTGACATGGTGGGCGCCGAGATTGCCGGCGCACTGAAAAACATCATCGCGCTCGGAGCGGGACTGTCGGACGGCCTCGGTTTCGGCGACAACGCCAAGGCCGCCCTGTTGACACGCGGATTGGCGGAGATCGGCCGCTTGGGCGTAAAATTGGGAGCCAATCCGCTTACGTTTGCGGGGCTTGCCGGGGTGGGCGATCTCGTCGTTACCTGCACCAGCAAGCACAGCCGCAACTGGCGCGCCGGATACCTGCTGGGCCAGGGGAAAAAGCTGGACGAGGTTTTGGCGCAGATGGGCATGGTGGTCGAAGGGGTGCGCACCACCAGGGCGGCCCGCGATCTGGCCGCCCGTGAACACATCGAGATGCCGATCACCTCTGTCTTGTACGGGATCCTGTTTGAGGGAAAAGACCCGCGACAGGGAGTCGAAGAATTGATGGGGCGCGGCCGCCGTTTCGAGATGGAAGACATCGTCCAGTACAGCCAGTAGGCGGATGTCTCACCTTTTTGCCTCCTCTTTCATACGATAGGAAGAACCCGGATGGTGAAGGAGGAGCCTTATGAGCAATGACATGACCCGCCGCTTGCTGGGAAAGATGCAGAAGAAACTGGCGGGCAAGGTTGACGACGGTCAGCTTCGCATGATTGCCGGCCAATTCAAGAAAAGCGACTTTGCAGACGAAGCGAAGCTTCGCCAGTTGATCAGAACGCTGGCCGCCGTCAGCGGCACCATGGTGACCGAGGAAAAAGAGGAACGGATCATCCAGATGTTCCGGGAAAAACAGATCGACCCCGGCGACTTGCAATCGCTTCGGCAATGGCTTCGCTGACCGAACCGCACAGCAGGGGGAAATTGGGCGGTTATGCCTGTTCCCCTCAGCACCAAACCACATACAGTAAGACTAGGAACAATCATGGCTCTACAGGGACATGGCTGGCCTACAGTTCGATCCACGGAAAAAAGAGGGGCGGGCATCACCCCTCTTTTTTTCGGTTTGTGCCGCCCCCCGCGCTCTGCTGCAACAAATTTTGCACCAAGGGCGACTGCAGGATGCCGAACAACTGCCCGATGTCCAGATTTCCCAGCGGATTATTGCCCGTCGCTTCCTGTTCAGGGGCAGGGTCGGCCTTGCCGGTTTCGGTGCGCTGCGGCAAGACTGATTTCAGTCTGGTCACACCCATTTTCTTGCCCAGTGAATCCAGCATCTCGATGGCGCCGTAAATCGTGTCCATCGTCTCCTCCATTTGCCGGATCGTGCTGCTGATGCCTTTGATGTTGCTGCGCATACGTGAAACGGAAGTGCGCAGATCAAGCGGCGGCGCCGCCTGTTTGTTCGGCGTCAGGGCCAGGGATGAACCGGTCGCTACGCCCGTCGGCCGCCCGGTTTTTTTGCTGATGGGTGCGTACGGATTGCGCCATCTTCGCTCTGGCATACATATCCCCTCCATGGGCGGAATGATCACGATAGTCTATGCGAATGTCCGATACGAGGTTCACGCGCGGCCCGGTATGCTATAATAATCCAATGAGAACCAACAGAAAAGGATGCTGTGTGCGTTTATGGCTGTCGATCCAATGACGAAAATGTGGATTTCGCTTGCGGCGATGGGGCTGATGTTTGCGATCAACCTTTTGGTCATCGCCTCCCGCAAGCTGAAGACTGGCGCGCTGCGCTTCACCTTCAGGACGCTGGCGTTCATGCTCTTGCTTCTCGTGTTCGGCATGATTGTCATCGTCGTGTTTCTCTAGCCCAATCCAACGGCGCAAGAGGGAACGCGCGGGGAGGGGCTGCCAGATTGCCATGGAACGGACAGGCACCGTTTAGCGGGTGCGCCGTCCGATGAAGGAGAGAGAACCATGCCCAGATTGACGTTTCGCCCGTCCGGCAAAACGGTAAAGGCACGGCCGGGTCAGACACTGCTCGCCGCCGCTTATTCCGCTCGGGTCGTCATTTTGCAGCGTTGCGGCGGGCACGCTTCCTGCCTGTCTTGCCGAGTCGTCGTGGAGGAGGGCGCTCTGTCCGCCCCTTCCGCACTGGAGTTGCGCAAGATGCCAGAGACGGATTTGGCCTCGGGCATTCGCCTGGCCTGCCAGGCGCGCATCGTCGACCGGGACTGTGTCGTGCGCGTCGCGGAGAGCAAATGGAAATCGGTGGTCGCCGCCGCGCTGAAGCGGCAACAGGAGGCCGATGCCGATGACGGAGAAAGGACGTAACCTAGATGAAGGGGAAGACCCGTATCTTTCGCCTGCTTGCCATCGCGTCGATCACAATGGTTGCCATGCTAGTGTCCGGCTGCCTGTACCCGAAGGAGAGGCTCGTTGAAAACCAAGTACCGAGCACCTTTTATCTGGAAGCCGCACAAAAAGCGGTGGAGCAGTTCCAGGCTGCCGAGGGCGTGTTGCCGATCGTGACCAAACCGGCGGACACGCCGATTTTCGAAAAGTACGAGATCGATTTTCGCCGGCTGATTCCCCGCTATCTGCCGGACATCCCGGCCAACGCCTTTGAAAAAGGGGGCGTATACCAGTACGTGTTGATCGACGCAGAGACCAAGCCGCAAGTGAAATTGCTGGATCTCGGGCTGGTCAGCCGGGTGGCCGATGTGCAGCAGGCGGTCAACCGCTATCGGAACAACCGGGGCAGACTGCCGGTCAAACAGACATTGGAAAACGGCTACGCTGCCATCGATTTTGACGCGATTGGCATGAAAGAACCGGTTGTGAAAAGCCCTTTTACCGATCAACTGCTGTCGATGGTGATGAATGAAAAAGGCGAGGTCGGGATCGATTACGCACCCGACATTGCCGCCGTGTTGCGCAACACCAAGGCGAAAGTGCCGCCCAACACCGACCCGCGCTACGTGCTGGCCCGGGAGTCCATGTATGTTCCGGTCAAGTCGTTTCCGTACGAACTGAAAAACGGGGAACCGCATTTTCTCAAATTTTAACGAATCCTGCGCGGCGTATGCTTGCGCCAGCGCTGCGCCTCTCCCTTTGGTTGAAAGAGGGGAAAAAACGCTGCCTGCACGGCGGCGTTTTTTTGTTCTAGTCGGCCGGTTCGCACATATATTGATACTGTCCTAGATTCTAGTACGAGATTCTCCCCGGGGGATACACCACGGCGAGGGATAATTCGGAAAAACGGTCATAGAGTAGAAATAGACAAACACAAGGAGGTCATCGAAGGTGGAACGAATCGATATTTTTAAAGACATTGCCGAACGGACGGGCGGCGACATCTACCTCGGTGTGGTGGGGCCGGTCCGAACGGGAAAATCCACGTTTATCAAGCGCTTCATGGAACAAGTCGTGATTCCGAATATCCCGTCGGAAGCAGACCGGATTCGCGCGACCGACGAACTGCCGCAAAGCGCGTCCGGACGCACGATCATGACGACAGAGCCCAAGTTCGTGCCCAACCAGGCGGTGCAGATCAACGTGACGGAGGGGCTGAGCATCAACGTTCGTCTGGTCGACTGCGTCGGCTACACCGTCGAGGGAGCGAAAGGGTTCGAAGACGAGAACGGTCCGCGCATGGTGAACACCCCTTGGTACGAGGAACCGGTTCCGTTTGAAGAAGCGGCGGAAGTCGGCACCCGCAAGGTGATTCAGGAGCACTCGACCATCGGGATCGTCGTCACCACCGACGGCTCGATTGCCGAGATACCGCGCCCGCATTATCTTGAGGCCGAAGAGCGCGTCATCAGCGAGTTGAAGGAGGTGGGCAAACCGTTCGTCATCCTCGTCAACTCGACGCGCCCCCGTTCCGAAGAGACGCAAACGCTGCGCGCCGAATTGCAAGAAAAGTACGATGTTCCCGTCATCGCGCTTTCCGCCGATCACATGTCCGAACAGGAAGTGCTGCTGATCCTCAGGGAAGTCCTGTTTGAATTCCCGGTTCACGAGGTCAACGTCAATCTGCCGAGCTGGGTGATGGTGCTGGAGAACGGCCACTGGCTGCGTCAAAACTACGAAGAGGCGGTCCGCGAAACCGTCAAGGACATTCGCCGCCTTCGCGACGTGGACCGCGTCGTCGGACAATTCGCCGATTACGATTTCGTCGAACGAGCCGCCCTCGCCGGCATGAACATGGGGCAGGGGATTGCCGAGATCGATCTGTACGCGCCGGACGACCTGTACGACCGCATCCTGATGGAGATCGTGGGCGTGGAAATTCGCGGCAAGGATCACCTGCTCAAGATCATGCAGGAGTTCGCCCACGCCAAGCGGGAGTACGACCAGGTTGCCGACGCGCTGCACATGGTGCGCACCACCGGATACGGCATCGCCGCACCGTCCCTGCATGAGATGTCGCTCGACGAGCCGGAGATGATCCGCCAGGGACCGCGTTTCGGCGTTCGCCTGAAAGCGACGGCACCGTCGATTCACATGATCCGCGTCGACGTCGAGTCCGAATTCGCGCCGATCATCGGGACCGAAAAGCAGAGTGAAGAACTGGTCCGCTATCTGATGCAGGATTTCGACAAAGACCCGCTGTCGATCTGGAATTCCGACATTTTCGGCCGTTCGCTCCACTCCATCGTGCGCGAAGGCATTCAGGCGAAAATCACGATGATGCCCGACAATGCCCGCTACAAGCTTCAGGAAACACTGGGGCGCATCATCAACGAAGGTTCGGGTGGCCTGATCGCAATCATTCTGTAGAACCAGGCAAAAAGACCCAGAATCGACGAATACAGGCAAGAGGCTTCCGGGATAAGGGAAGCCTTTTTTGCGTTTTCACGCCGTTTTCGACAGGAAGGGGCTTGAATTTACAAAAGCAGTATATTACTATAAGCTTGTCAACACGGTAAAAACCCCCAAGTAAGTGTATAAAAATTTCGTTTTCGGTTAAGACATGTAATAACCATACACCACGACCTTGAGGGGAGGTGAAAGAGATGAACAAAACGGAACTGATTGCGAAAGTGGCGGAGACCACCGAACTCACCAAAAAGGACGCTACCAAAGCTGTGGACGCCGTTCTGGACGCCATTGCGGAAGCGCTCAAACAAGGTGAGAAGGTACAACTGATCGGGTTTGGCAACTTTGAAGTGCGCGAACGCGCTGCTCGCAAAGGCCGCAACCCGCAAACCGGCGAGGAGATCGAGATTGCTTCCAGCAAGATCCCGGCCTTCAAACCCGGCAAGCAACTGAAGGACTCCATTAAGGAATCGTAGCTCTTGTCGGCAAAAGTACCTTACATAAGAAAATCCACATTGTCCAAATGTGGATTTTTTTCGTTTCACGGCCTCGGACAGCACATTCGCCTTTTGATTTTTTTTCGACGGTTGTGTTAAGATGGGCTTGTCCTTTTTGCTGAGTGCCGAGGAGGTTATGATGATGAACGTCGATCAGGAAAAAATCAAGGAAGCGGTGCGCATGATCCTCGAAGCCGTCGGCGAAGACCCCAATCGCGAAGGGTTGCTGGACACGCCGAAACGCGTGGCCAAAATGTACGCGGAAGTGTTTGCGGGTCTTGGGATCGACGAAGAACAGTATTTCGAGACGGTTTTCAGCGAAGATCACGAAGAGCTGGTGCTCGTCAAAGACATTCCGTTCTATTCGATGTGCGAACACCACCTCGTGCCCTTTTTTGGCAAGGCGCACGTCGCCTACATACCAAAAGGCGGCCGGGTGGTCGGATTGAGCAAACTGGCCCGTGCCGTCGAAGCGGTGGCCCGACGCCCGCAACTGCAAGAGCGCATCACCGCGACCGTGGCGGACGCCATCGTGCGCAAGCTGGACCCGCACGGTGTGGTCGTCGTGGTGGAAGCGGAGCACATGTGCATGACCATGCGCGGAGTGAAAAAGCCCGGCTCCAAGACGGTCACGTCGGCCGTTCGCGGCATTTTCGTCAACGACAGCGCGGCCCGAGCTGAAGTGTTCAGTTTGATCAAAGGCTGAAAAAATAACCCGATCCTGTGACAGTGGTCGGGTTTTGCTTTTCTTTTCCTGAAGAGTTGTATTAAAATGAAGAAGAAGGCCATATCACTGGGTCTACACAGGGGGAGGAAAAGCAGATGCTGGTACGTCAATGGATGAAAGCGAATCCAAAAACAGTCATGCCGGAAACGTCGATCTCGACCGCGATGAACAAGATGAAAGAGTGGAATGTGCGGCGCTTTCCCGTTGTCAACGCGGATCACGTGGTGGTCGGGTTTCTCACCGAAGGAGACTGCCTGAAGGCCAGCCCGTCGGAGGCGACATCGCTGTCCAAGCATGAGATCAATTACCTCCTGGAGCAGGTCAAGGTAAAAGACGTCATGTCGAAAAAGATCATCTCCATCTCGCCGGACATGCTCGTCGAGGAAGCCATCCTGATCATGCGCAAGAACAATATCGGTGGCATCCCGGTGGTGGAGGACGGCAAACTGGTGGGCATTATCACCGAAGCGGACGTGTTTGACGCCTTCATCGACATTCTTGGCGCGGGCCAGCCCGGCGTGCGGATGACGCTCGAATTGGACGACCGTTCCGGTGTGCTCGCTGAAGTCGCCAGCCTGGTCTCCGGTACTGTCGGCAATATTACCAGCATCGCCGAGTACCACAACAACCACAACGGCAAGGTGTACTTGCTGCTGCGCTTTACCGGTTCCCGCGAACAAGCGGATCAACTGGAGCAGGCGTTGAAAGACAACGGGCACAACGTCGTTTTCGTTCATGTCATAGATTAAGTGTTGACAATGCTGGGTGCGTGTGCTATATTACATCATGTGCCCAGCAAACAGTCGGGATGTGGCGCAGCCCGGTAGCGCGCACCCTTGGGGTGGGTGAGGTCCAGGGTTCAAATCCCTGCATTCCGACCATATCAAGCAAAAAAAGGAACTCCATGGCGGGGTTCCTTTTTTGCGCAATCAAGCTCTTGGCGGGGAAGTCTCCCTGCTTTATAATAGAAGCATCCTATTTTTTCCGGACAGGTTGGTGGATCATGAAGCTAGATTTGCGCTTTCTTTCCATGCTGAACAATCCGGGTGACATGCGGGTGTTTTCACCGGCCGGACTTGACGGAGGCGCCGCCGGAACGGCCCTGGACGCGGAAGACGCGTTTGCCGGTTTGCTGGAAGCGGAACTGGCCAAGGTGCAGCGGGTGATCAAGGCGGAAGACGCGATTGCCCAACTGGACGGATCATCGTCGTTTTCGGATGCGGAGTATCTGGATGAGCCGTCGCTTTCTGCGGGCGATGCGGCGAACAAGCCGGACCGTTTAGCGATTCTCGCCAAGATTGACCGGATCGCCCGGTCGTACGGAGTAGACCCGGCGCTCGTCCGTGAAGTGGTTCGGGCCGAATCGAACTTCAATCCGTTTGCCACCTCGCGTGTCGGCGCCAAGGGGCTGATGCAACTGATGGACAGCACGGCCCGCGCGATGCACGTGGCCAACGCCTACGATCCGGATCAGAACATCGCGGGAGGCACCCGCTATCTTCGCTATCTGTTGGACAAGTACGACGGCAACGTCAAAGTGGCGCTCGCGGCGTACAATGCCGGGCCTGGCCGCGTCGATCGGCTGGGCATCGACTCCGATGCGGAATTTGACGCCAAACAGGAGTTGTTGCCTGAAGAGACGCAGCGGTACGTGACCAAAATCGCGAACCGGCTGCATCGCGCCTGAATCAGCCGTTCGGGCAGGAGCGATGCGGCAGTGGCGGGCGGGACTGCATGAAAGGATGACAGGCGGCGCACCCTAACAGTGAGGTGAAGACCATGAACAAGTCGAAGACGTTAATCCTCGTCTGGGTGTTGCCGCTTGCTCTGTTAATCGGTGTCGTCTACGCTGTCTATTACACCTTCAGGTAACCGGGAGGCGTTGACAGATCCTGCCGCGTAGGCCATAGTAAAAGGGAAGGGCTTACACAGAGGAGGAACCACATTGGATCAACACAACGCTTTACATACATGCACGAACCAGGACTTTTTCGTCATCAAGGCCAAGGAAAACGGCGTCCACGTCATCGGGTTGACGCGAGGGCTGGACACCCGTTTTCACCACACCGAAAAGCTGGACAAGGGCGAAGTGATGCTGGCCCAGTTCACGGAACACACGTCGGCGATCAAGGTGCGGGGCAAGGCCTTGATCCTGACCCGGCACGGCGTCGTCGACACGTCGGAGGAATAGCGGAACAAGCAGGCATAGCCTGCTTGTTTTGTTTGTACAATGTGGTGAGGAGGAATGTGTATGCCCCGCAACCTGTTTGCCGCATTGCTTGTTTCCGCTTGTCTGGCGTTGCTGTTGTCGTTCGTGCCCAGCGTGCGCTGGCACGGATCGGTCACGGACGTGCCGGCGTTTCAGTCGCAGAAGCCCATCGTATTGAATCAACAAAATCTGGTCGATTTGTTTACTTTGGCACGAACTCATTATAATATTAAGCGTGTGAAGTGGGAAAACGGATCGTTGTACGTCGATTTTTCGCTGACGGCGAGCGACTCGGCCGACGTGAAAGCGCTGTATCAGGACACCTACGAGGTGGCCTACCGCGCCTTTCAGTTCACCCG
>JBHGXV010000066.1:0-70529 GCA_041920505.1 Paenibacillaceae bacterium | reverse complement strand
CCAATCCCTGTTCCTCGACGATTTTGGCGGGGTGTTTGCCGGTCTCCACCCTCTCTTTAAAGACGGTCTTGGCGCTCTGGGTGGAAATCGTGCCCTTCTCGATCAGCTTGATCATCTCGCCCAGGCCCTGCGGCGTGATTTTCACGTCGGCCAGCGTCAGGTTATTGGCGTTCAGATAACCGAACAGTTCGCCCATCAGCCAGTTGGCGACAGCCTTGGGATCGGCTCCGGTTTTCACCGCCTCGTCGAAGAAGTCTGCCGACTCTTTGGAGATGGTGATGACGCCCGCGTCCGTCTCCGGCAGGCCGTATTCGAGGATATACCTCGCCTGTCGCGCGTCTGGCAGTTCCGGGATGGTCGCCTTCACCGCTTCGATCCACTCTTCCGAGATTTGCAGGCGGACCAGATCCGGGTCCGGGAAGTAGCGGTAATCGTGCGCTTCCTCCTTGGTGCGCATCACCACCGTCTTCTTGCCCGCTTCATCCCAGCGGCGGGTTTCCTGGGTAATGGTGCCGCCCGAGGTGACCACCTGGATTTGCCGTTCCACTTCGTATTCCAGACCGAGCTGCACGTTGCGGAACGAGTTCATGTTTTTCAGCTCGGTTTTGGTGCCGAATTCCTTTTGCCCGACCGGACGGATCGAGACGTTGGCGTCGCAGCGCAACGACCCCTGCTCCATCCGCACATCGGAGACCTCGGTGTATTGGAGAATGGCTTTCAGCTTTTCCAGGTAGGCCTTGGCCTCTTCAGGCGAACGGATGTCCGGCTCGGAGACGATCTCGATCAGCGGCACGCCGACGCGGTTGTAGTCGACCAGCGATCCGCCGCCGTACTCGGAGTGGGTCAGCTTGCCCGCGTCTTCTTCCAGATGCAGCCGGTTGATGCCGATCCGCTTCTTCTCGCCGTTCACTTCGATCTCGATCCAGCCGTTTTTGCCGATCGGCTGGTCGTACTGGGAAATCTGGTAGGCTTTCGGCAGGTCCGGATAAAAGTAGTTTTTCCGATCGAACTTGGTTTCGCGGGAAATTTCGCAGTTGAGCGCAAGCGCCGCTTTCATCGCGAACTCGACCGCCTGTTTGTTCAGCACCGGCAGCACGCCCGGATGGCCGAGGCAAATCGGGCAGGTGTGCGTGTTGGGCGGAGCGCCGAACTCTGTCGGGCAGCCACAGAAAATTTTGCTCTTCGTCGACAACTCGGCGTGGACTTCCAGGCCGATGACGGTTTCAAACTGGCTCATCGTTTCTTACCCCCTGACCCATTCCGGTTTGCGCAAATGGTGCGTGGTCGCCTGCTCGTACGCGTGGGCGACGCGCAAGACAGTGGACTCGTCAAACGCCTTGCCGACGATTTGCATGCCGATCGGCAGGCCGTTGGAGGCGAACCCGCACGGAACGCTGATCGCCGGCAGACCGGCAAGGTTGACCGGAACGGTGCAGATGTCTTCCAGGTACATCTTGACCGGATCGTCGATCTTCTCCCCGAGCTTGAACGCCGTCGTCGGGGTGGTCGGGTGCAGGATCACGTCGTATTGGGCAAACACTTCGGTGAAGTCGCGGATGATCAGCGTCCGCACCTGCTGGGCCTTTTTGTAGTACGCGTCATAGTAGCCGGAAGACAGCGCGTACGTCCCCAGCATAATCCGCCGCTTCACCTCGGGGCCGAAGCCCTGGCTGCGCGACTCCTTGTACAGTTCGATCAGGTTGTCCGCATTGTCGGCGCGCACGCCGTAGCGCACACCGTCGAAGCGGGCCAGGTTGGACGACGCCTCCGAAGAAGCCAGAAGATAGTAGGCGGGCACCGCATACTCGGTGTGCGGCATGGAGACTTCGCTCCAGGTGGCGCCCATGCTCTCCAGTTGCTTGAGCGCGGCCAGCACGGCGTCGCGCACCTCCGCGTCGATCCCTTCGCCGATCAGCTCTTTCGGCACGCCGATGCGCAGCCCCTTGACATCCCCGGTCAACGCGGACAGATAATCCGGCACCTCCACATTGGCCGAGGTGGAGTCGTACTCGTCGTGGCCGGCAATCGCCTGCAACACGTACGCGGCGTCTTCGACGTTTTTGGTGATCGGGCCGATCTGGTCGAGCGACGACGCGTAGGCGACGAGGCCGAAACGGGACACCCGACCGTACGTCGGTTTCAGCCCGACGACGCCGCAAAACGCGGCCGGCTGGCGGATGGAGCCGCCGGTGTCACTGCCCAGCGTGAAGAAAAACTGGCGGGAGGCCATGGCCGCCGCCGAACCGCCGCTGGAGCCGCCCGGCACATACTCCGGATTCCACGGGTTTTTGGTCGGGTAAAAGCCCGAGTTTTCCGTGGAGCCGCCCATCGCGAACTCGTCCATGTTGCACTTGGCGAACACGACCGCGTCAGCCGCCTTCAGCTTTTTGCTAACGGTGGAATCGTAAATCGGGTCGTAGTTGGACAAGATTTTGCTCGCGCACGTGGTGCGCAATCCTTGGGTGACGATATTGTCCTTGAGCCCGGCAGGCAGGCCGAACAAGAGGCCCCACTCGCCGTCTCCTTTGGCCAGACGCTCGTCCAGCGCCTTGGCTTGCCTGCGCGCCGCCTCCTCATCCACCAGCAGGGTGGCTTTCAACTCGCTGTCCACCTCGCGAATCCGCTTAAGCGACGCTTCCACGAGGTCGCTCACGGAGAGCTGTTTTTTCCGCAATTCGCTGTGAATTTCCGACAATCGTTTATCAAACAGGGACACGTCGTCTCCTCCTTCCTCGCCTGTCACATCTATTCAAATACGGCCGGCACCTTGATCTGGCCGTCCTCGTGTTCGGGAGCGTTCCTAAGGACGTCTTCCAGCGGAATCGACGGGCGATTCTCGTCTTCCCTCATCACATTTTTCACATCGGTCGCGTGACTGGTCGGGGGCACGTCCGACGTGTCCAGTTCATTCAGTTTAGCCGCAAATTCCAAAATCGCGTTCAGATCTTTGGTATACCGCTCCGCCTCTTCCTCGGTCAGTTGCAAACGGGCGAGATTGGCGACATGTTCTACCTCTTTTCGCGAAATTGCGCTCACGCTCTCCACCTCCGAAATCGTTTTATCCACATAATATTGATCATACTGGAATCTTCCTTCGTTCGTCAATTTGAGCCGCGGAAAAGACGAAACAACGCGTCGGACAGCGAAAAAGCGGTGCCCCAGCCGTACACCGGGTTCACCGCCTGTTGCTGTCGTTTAACAATGGTTGATGAGAGCGGCCAGCTTCTGGCCCATCAACAAGGAACTGCCTTCCGTCACGCCCTTTGCCCATTCGACCCGGCCCGGTTCAAACAGCAGGATGACGGTGGAGCCGAATTCAAACCAGCCCAGTTCCCTGCCCTTTTCGTAAAACGGTTCCCCGGCGATCCCTTCGCTCGCCGGACGCGCTTTTCGCACGTTGGTTGTCGCCGTGTTGTAGGCCACTTTCACGCTGCCGACAAACAGCGCCCCTACCTTGACCACGGCCACATACCCGAGCCGATCCGAGCGAATAAACGTCACCAGCCGCTCGTTGCGGGCAAACAGCCGCTCCACGTGTTCCACTCCCAGCCGGTTGACCGGATACAGCTTGCCGGGCAGGTAGGTGTACTTCACCAGCTTGCCGTCGACCGGCATGTGAATCCGGTGGTAATCGCGCGGGCTCAAATAGATGGTGATAAACCGGCCGCCGAAAAAGCGGGAGGCCAGTTCGGGTTCGTCGCCCAACAGTTGGGTCACGCTGTACTCTTTCCCTTTGGCCTGAATCAGCGTTTCCCGATCAATGTCACCCATCTGCGAAACGGTGCCGTCGACCGGACTGATGACCACATCCTCCCCCGGGGCGATCGGACGCGCGTGCGGCTTCAGCCGACGAGTGAAAAACTCCTTGAGCGACCGGTACTGTTCCACCGGTTTTTCGATGGCGGACACGTCGATCTGGTAATGACGGATATATCGACGGATCGCCAACCGGCTGAAACGGGAGGCGGTGATTTTGCCCATCGTGCGGGACATCGCGTTTTGCGGCAGGCGATGAATGATTCTGGGTAGGATATGTTTCGGCATAGGACAACCCCTTGAAGCAAACGATTGGTTCCCCTCTACTCTAGCACGAACCTGCCGCGCGGGCAATCAGCGCAAGGTTTTGCGCAGCGTGCTGGACAAATCGTTGAGGTGGCGGATTTCATCGGCGATCTCGCTCACCTTTTCACGCTGCGATTCAGCGGTGGCGAACAGCTCCTCCAGACTTGCTACCGACTCTTCGGTGATCGAGGTGATGTTGGACATCTCTTCGGCCACTTCGCCGGAGCGCCGCTTCACCTTGTCCATGCTGGCACGAACGGCTTCCACCGCTTCCATAAAGGTAGCCATCCCGGCTTTCACTTTTTCCATCGACCCGGCTGTATTCGTGGCGATTTCCTGTCCTTTGATGACCGACGCTTCGCCCTCGCGGATTTGTTTGACCGCGTTTTGGCTCTCCTGGCGTAGCGATTCGAGAATGTCGGTAATCTCCTGCGTCGCCTGCGCGCTCTGCTCGGCCAGCTTGCGCACCTCGTCCGCGACGACGGCGAACCCGCGGCCGTGCTCTCCCGCCCGCGCCGATTCGATCGCGGCGTTCAACGCCAGGAGGTTGGTCTGGGTCGCGATCTGATTGATCGCACCGACGATCGTCTCCACTTTTTCCGCCCGTTCGTTCAATTGATAAATCGTCTCCGAGGCGACGCGGACGGTTTCGACGATGTGATCCATCTGGGAAGACAGTTCGCGCATCATCTCGATACCGGAGGTGAGACGGCGGTTGTTGCGTTCCGCTTCTTCCTTCATCGCCATGGACTGGGCATTGACCGAAGCGATCTCGTGATCGATCGAAGTGATCTCTTCCTCGATCTTGACCGTCGAGTTGGCTTGCGATTCCATCCCGGTGGCCACCTCGCGGAAGGCGCTCATCATGTCGTCCGTGTTCCGCTTGGTTACCTCGGCGTTGTGATTGACCTGTTTGGACGTCTGATCCAGCGTCTCGGTGACGCGGGTGACTTCCTCCAACAGCGCCGCCAGTTGACGCCCTTTTTCCTCCGCTTCGTTTCGTGCCGACTCCGCCTGCTTCAGGGATGCTTGTCCCGCCAGACAGAGGTAAATCATAAACGCGCACATCAACGAAATCGAAATAATATGTAAAATCAGGTCGCCAAGGGTGTTTCCGCCGTTAAAAATGTCATACCAACCCGTAGCGTACCCGACGATGTAGGACAGCCCGAAAAACGTCCCTCCGAAGCTGACCAGTTTCCAGTCGAGATAGGCGGCAAGCAGCCCGAGCGAGATGAACGCCTGGTAACTGGTTTCGGAATAGTCGGTGTAATGATTGAACGTAATCGAGAAGAACAACAGACCCAGCGCAACCAGATAACGGATCAGGATGCTGTCTTTGCGGATGAAATAAAACGGCGAAACGATCAGGGTCACCACAAGCCCGAGCGAGACCACATACCAGAACGATGTGCCCGTCTGCAGTGAGATTAATGCGCCTATCCACAAATGGTTCCAGAGAATGAAGATCATGAACCCGTCTTTGTCCGTCAGCGTGTTTCGAACCAGGTCAATTATAAAGCGCATACATATTTCCTCCCCTTCTGATGCCACCAGTACACGTTTCCCGATGATATTCCCGTTTCCGGCGACAGGTAAACATATAACTCTTTAACATTATCATACCATTCTCTGCCACAGAAAGAAGCAGAATCATGAATCTTTTCGAACAAAAACAACAAGCCACCTTCCGAAGGGGAAGGTGGCTGTGCTTGACGTGTGAAATTACAGCAACTCGGAAACCAGTTTGGCCTGTGTGAACAAGAGCAGGTAGTCCGGACCGCCCGCTTTGGAGTCGGTACCCGACATGTTGAAGCCGCCGAACGGATGCACGCCGACGAGAGCGCCCGTGCACTTGCGGTTGAAGTACAGGTTGCCCACATGGAACTCGGCGCGTGCCTTTTCCAGGTGCGCGCGGTTGCGGCTGATGACGGAGCCGGTCAGACCGTATTCGGTGTTGTTGGCGATTTCCAGGGCGTGATCGAAGTCGCGCGCCTTGGTGAACGCCACCACCGGACCGAAGATTTCTTCCTGCATGATCCGCGCGTTCGGATCGACGTCGGCAAAGATCGTCGGCATGATGAAGTAACCGGTGTCCGGACCTTTTTCGCCGCCCGCCATCAACTTGCCTTCGGTTTTGCCGATCTCGATGTACTCAAGGATTTTGTTGTACGCTTTTTCGTCGATAACCGGACCGGTGTAGAATTCCGGGCTTCTGACGTCGCCGACGGTCAGTTTTTTGGTCAGTTCGACGCAGCGGTTGAGCACTTGGTCGTATACATCCTGATGGATGATCGCGCGCGAGCAAGCCGAACATTTTTGGCCGGAGAAGCCAAACGCGGACGCGACGATCGCTTGCGCCGCCAGTTCAAGGTCGGCATCGTTGTCGACGATGATCGAGTCTTTGCCGCCCATTTCGGCCACCAGACGCTTGATCCATTTTTGGCCCGGACGGTGTTTCGCAGCCAGTTCGTTGATGCGCAGACCCACGTCGCGGGAACCGGTGAAGCTGATGAAACGAGTCAGCGGGTGCTCGACGAGGAAGTCGCCCACTTCGCCGCCGCTGCCGGGCAGGAAGTTGACAACGCCTGCCGGCACGCCCGCGTCTTCCAGGATTTCCATGAATTTCGCGGCGATGACCGGCGTGGTGGAAGCCGGTTTCAGCACGACCGTGTTGCCGGCGACGATCGCAGCCGTCGTCATGCCCACCATGATCGCCAGCGGGAAGTTCCACGGCGGGATGACGATCCCGACGCCGAGCGGGATGTAGTACAGCTCGTTGTCTTCACCCGGGATGCGGGTCAGTTCGTGGCGTTGGCCCAGCTTATCCATCTGACGGCCGTAGTATTCCATGAAGTCGATCGCTTCTGCGGTATCAGCGTCTGCCTCCGCCCAGCTCTTGCCGGCTTCTTTCACCAGCCATGCGGAGAACTCGTGCTTGCGGCGGCGCAGAATCGCTGCCGCTTTGTAGAGGTAGCGGGAGCGTGCGGTTGCCGGAACGGCTTTCCAGGTTTCAAAGGTTTGTGCCGCCACCTGGATCGCTTTTTCGGCCAGTTCGCGGTCCGCCTGGGAAACGATCCCCACCACTTGCTCCTTGTTGGACGGGTTGATCGATTTCACCTTTTTCTCGGTTTTGATCCGCTCGCCGCCGATGATCAGGTCGTATTCGCGGCCCAGTTCGCTCTCTACTTTGGCGAGCGCCTCTTCGAACGCTTTCTTATTCTCAGGCAAGGAAAAATTGGTAAAAGGCTCGTTTTTGAAATCTACTTGCACGTTTGTTCGCCTCCTCATATCATTCTGCGGTTCGGTCTTACCGATCTTTATTCCTATGCAAAGATCATACCAACCGCGCAATTTGTCCATTCTCACCTAGTCTTCGCGATTTGGCCAGATTCCACACGCGAGAGAGCGCGATTCATCAGTGAACAGATTTGTTCAAAACTGTGTGCATTCGAGACACAAATGTCTGACGCTTGTCTACTTGCGATAAATGTGCATATACGGTTCGCCCTCGGTGGGTCGGATGTAGATCGCGAGCGGTTCATTGACCGACTGCACATAGAGATTCACGTGCACGTTCTTGTCGAACAACTGGTTGATCCAATAGGCCGCATACTGGGTGAACTCCAACACTTCGGTCCGCGAATCATACTCGGCCGTCGCGGTAATCGTCAGTTCGATCAACTGCCCGTCCATGAACCGGCCCAGCCCGGTCAACCCGATGTACTCCCCGAAAAAGCCCTGTACCTGCTTCATCAACTTGTCGTACTCCAGGGAAATTTGCGGATACGCCTTGTACACGTCGTCGCTCGGGAAGAGATAAAACGCCTCGTCGATCGGTTGCCACTTGGAGACGGAGCTTTCCGAAGCGCCCACCGTGCCGGTCATGATAAAGTGGCCGGGCACCAGTGTCGAGTATTTGTCCGGAACCTGGTAGAGCGCCACGACCATCGGGATTTGCGGATTTTCCGCACGCACCTTTTGCACGATGCGGGCGGCGATTTGCTGCCCTTTGGCCCGCAGTTGATCAGTCGTGTAACTGGCGTCCTGTCCGGAGGCGTCCTTGTAGGCCGGAGAGAGGGACACGCCCAGCACGATCCCGGCCAGTTGCTGCTTCTCCTTGTCCAGATAGTCATGCTCCAGCACGTGAATCAGCAGGTTGGGCCCTTTTTCCGGATTCAGCCCTTCCGGATTCTCGTTGGAGCGGGCGAGCCACGCCAGCACCTGGTTTTTGCTGATCCGCTGCCCTTCCTGAAACAGATAGTCGTCCGGTTGAAACGTTTCCCGGGCGATTTCCATCAGACCCAACTCCAGATGGCCGAAGTCGATCCGGGTATTGGACACTTTCGCCAGCATGCCGCGCGTCTGATTCGGCTTGTAGGGAACGGCGCTGGCGTAGTAGTCGTCCTTCACTTCCACCACGGAAGAGATCGACGGCGTGGCAAGCTGCGGCGCGTCTTTTTGTCCCGGCAACAGGGAGCACGCCGACAGCGAGAGCGACAGACAAACGGCCAAACTGGTCAGCACTCGCTTGTGATGATTCGTTTTCATGTGCAAAACTCCTTTGCATTACCGCTGACATCGGGTGTGCAGCACCATGGTCAGGTAATACGCGCGTCCAAACGCCTTTTCGAACTTCTGCTGGATCTCGCCGGCTTCCTTCAACTCCAGTCCGATGTCGGGCGTGACGCTGTGGACGGCGATCCTGATCTCTTTGTCCGTGATCTCGCAGGCGACGTCCCGCACGTCGTTGGACAGCGTCCGGTCAAGCGCCCGCGCCATTTGCAGGAGGATGCCCAACTTTTGCACCAGTTCTTCGTCGCCCGGCTTGAGCAGCACCTGATACGGCCCCGCCAGCTCGCGCGATTTCTTCCGGTTTTTGAAGGAAGCGATCAAGGCGACGAGCAAACGCTCCCGGTGAGAGAGTCCGGCGATCTTGGAGTGCAGCAGAATGTAAAACGTATGGGTGGGCCACTCGTAAAAGCTGACGGCCACCCCTACATCATGCAAATGCGCCGCGACATAAAGCAGGTGTCTCTCCCGCCCGCCAAGCGCGTGCAGGGCAGCCAACTCGTCAAACAGACGGACGGACAGAAACGCCACATGCCGGCCATGCTCGATGTCGATGTTGTAGTAGTGCATCATATTGGACACGTCGTCCATGGTCACGTCCCTGTCCGCCAGCCGGCCGACGCGGCGCTCCAGGTATTCATGCAGCAAGCCTTCGCGCAGGCCGTTTCCGCTGATCAAGAGCCTCGGCGATCCACACGCCTCCATCAGCGACTGGATGATCAGCCCGCCGGCGACGATGGTGTCGGCCCTGTCCTTGGACAGTCCGGGCAACGCGAGCAACTGCTGCGGCGAACACTTGACCATGCGGTTGATTGTCTCGTCCACCTGCTGTTTGTCCATTTCGTACTGATGCGCGCTTTCCAGGGGATAGCCTGTCAGTTGCCGGTGAATCCGGGCAATATTGCGCACCGTACCGCCGAGACCGATGAGCGGCAGCCCAGGCCGCTGCCCGATCCACTCTTCCCGGGCAAACGTCTCGCGCAGAAACCGGCACACCTGTTCCGTCGCTAGCCTGTTTGCGCTGTTTTTGTCAAAAAAGGTTTCCGTCAACGTGAGCGCGCCGAACGGCAGACTGACACTTTGCCGCAACTTTCGGTTGACGAAATACGTCACTTCGCTGCTTCCTCCGCCAATGTCCAGCGTAAACCCGCTATCCTCGGCAAAACCGCGATTGACCCCGAGAAAGCCGTAATACCCTTCTTCTTCGCCGCTTAACACACGGAAGACCAGTCCTGTCGCCCGCCTTACCTGCTGGAGAAATTCGGACTGGTTGGCCGCTTGCCGGACGGCGGCGGTGGTGACCGGAATCACCGTCGTCACGCCGCGTGACCGGCACAGTTTCAAAAAGCGGGTGAGGGTGGACAGTGCCCGTTGCATCGCCGCCTGTTTCAAAGTTTTCTCCGGCCCCATATTCTCACTCAGCCGTACCGTTTCTTTGGTGTCGTCTATCAGGTGGTACGCTTGTGCGGACACCTGGACAATCACCATGCGGATGGAGTTGGAGCCCATGTCGATGATGGCGATCTTCTCCACTGCCTGCCCCCCTTTTCGCTCATGGCATTATTCCCACTTTTTCCATGTGTGGTCCTGAAGGGTGTAGAGAAAGGCCGATTCCCCCACCGCAACCAGCTGGCCGCTGCCCGCCGCCAGCATCATCAGTTTTTCCGGCACCTTGACCGGATGCGACGTCCATGCGCCGTCCCGCTTGACGAGAATGCCCCGGTCGGTCGCGACATACAGCGAGCCATCCTGGGGATCCATCGCTACCGAATAGACCTGCTGTACATCCGGCAGATTCTCTTTCTCCCAAAGGTCCGATGTGCCGCTGTACAGGCCGTCCTGGGCAACGGCATACAGCCGCCGCTCCCTGGGCTGGTAGAGCATCGAGGTGACGTCCTGGTCGAACGACAGCCACTTCTGCCAGTGTTCACCGGCGTCCGCGGACTGATAGATTCCTTCGTCGTTAACATACGCAAACAGGCGAATCTGGTTTCCCTCGCGCACACCGGCAAAGCTGTGGATCTCGGGTTGTTTGGGCAGCCCCTTCCCGGGTGTATTTTTCCAACTTTTACCTCCGTCTGTGCTCAGCTTGAAGGCAGTGCGTGTGCCGACAAACATCCGCTTCGGCTGACTGGGGTCGATAAACAGGCCGGTCGCCTCGTCCTGGGCCACGTCGTTCGAAGCCAAGCTCCACAGCTTGTCGCCGGCTGATACGTACAGTCCGGCATGCGTCCCCAGCCAGATGCGTCCGCCGTCCGATGTGACGGTGACGAACGTGACGTATCCGCCTTTTTGCAGCACGTCCTGGTAGGTCATATCACCGGTCACGGCGGAAGCCAGCACGCTTTGCTTGCGGGTGGCGTCCTGCCCGTCGCCTCCCGTGCCGCAGCCAGCAAGCAGGACGGCGATGCCGACGCCCGCCAACAGTTGTTTCAGGACCTTCATCTCCCATCACACTCCCCCGCAAACATTCGGACTTCTACGGAGACACCTGTGCAAGCAATTCGAGGAAACCTGCTTCATCCATTACGGCGACGCCGAGCTTTTCCGCCTTTTCCAGCTTGGAACCGGCCTTTTCCCCGGCGATCACCAAATCTGTCTTCTTGCTGACGCTGCCCGTCACCTTCCCGCCGAGCAACGCGATTTTCTCTTCCGCTTCCTGGCGCGTCATGCTGGCCAGCGTGCCGGTAAGCACCACGGTCTTCCCGGCGAGCGGCAAGCCTTCGACCGATTCCGGCCGCACGCCCTTGTAGGCCATGTTGACGCCTGCCGCTTTCAGCCGCTCTACCAGCTCGTGCACCTGCGGCATGGCAAAATAGGTGACGATGCTGTCCGCCATTTTCGGCCCGATCTCGTCAATCGCCGTCAACTCGTCGTGGGTGGCGGCCATGATCCGGTCGAGGTGGCCGAAGTGTTCGGCCAGGACGCGGGCTGCCTTGGCTCCGACCAGCCGGATGCCCAGCCCGAACAGGAGCCGCTCCAGCGAGTTTTCCTTGCTCGCCTCAATCGCGGCCAGCATGTTGTCGACCGACTTCTCGCCCATCCGCTCCAGCCCGAGAAGCTCGTCACGCCGCTCGCGCAGGTAGTAGAGGTCGGCCACGCTCTGGATCAGTCCTTCGCCGAACAACTGGGCGATCACCTTTTCCCCCAGCCCCTCGATGTTCATCGCCTGTCGCGAGACGAAGTGAATCATGCCTTCGCGGATCAGGGCCGGACAGTCGGGATTGATGCAGCGCAAGGCCACTTCATCGGCGAAGCGCACCAGTTCGCTTCCGCACTCCGGACAATGCGTCGGCATCTGGAACGGATACTCGTCGCCCGTCCGCCGCTCCGGCAGTACGGCGACGATCTCCGGGATGATGTCCCCCGCTTTTTTCACCACGACATGGTCGCCGATCAACAGCCCTTTCTCGCGGATGATCTCTTCGTTATGCAACGAGGCCCGCTTGACGATCGTCCCGGCCAGACTTACCGGCTTGAGCAGAGCCGTCGGCGTCACCGCGCCGGTCCGGCCGACGCTTACTTCGATTCCTTCCAGAACGGTCACCGCTTCTTCGGCGGGAAACTTGTAGGCGATCGCCCAACGCGGGCTTTTCGCCGTGGTGCCCAACTCCTGCTGCTGGGCGTAGCTGTCCACCTTGATCACCATGCCGTCGATCTCGTACGGCAGGTGCGGCCGCTTCTCTGCCCAACCGCTGACGAAAGCGATCACGTCCTCGATGTCGCTAAACACGCGCCGCTCCGGGTTTACCTTGAACCCGAGCGATTCCAGCAATGCCAGCCCTTCGCTGTGCGAGTGGACCGTCTCGCCTTCAATCTCGCCGATACCGTAGATAAACGTGTCGAGCGAACGGGAAGCGGCCACTTTCGGGTCAAGCTGGCGCAGCGAACCGGCTGCCGAGTTGCGCGGATTGGCAAACAGCGCTTCTCCCCGCTCCTGACGCTCCTGGTTCAGCTTCTCAAACGCGCGCTTCGGCATGTAGGCCTCGCCGCGAACTTCCAGCGTCAGCGGACGGGACAGCCGCAGCGGAATCGAGCGGATCGTTTTCAGGTTTTGCGTGATGTCTTCGCCAATCTGGCCGTCGCCGCGCGTCGCCCCCCTGACGAACAGGCCGTTCTCGTAGCGGAGCGACACGGCCAGCCCGTCGATTTTCAACTCGCAGACGTAGTGCACCGGCTGATCGCCCAAAGCCTGCCGGACGCGACGGTCAAAGTCACGCAAGTCGCCTTCGTCAAAGGCGTTGCCCAGACTGAGCATCGGCGTTTTGTGTTCCACTTTTTCAAAAAACGGAAGCGGTTCGCCGCCGACCCGCTGTGTGGGGGAGTCGGGCGTCACCATGTCGGGAAACAGATTCTCCAGGTCTTGCAATTCGCGCATCAACTGATCATACTCTTGGTCCGTGATTTCCGGTCGGTCTTCCACATAGTAGAGACGATTGTGGTGCTCGATTTGTTTCCTCAGTTCTGCGATCCTGGCTTCTGCCGTCAGGCGGTCCATGTCGTTCATCCTTTCATCCACTTACGCTCGTTCGATCGACGCAAACTTGGCCAACAGTTTTTTCACGCCGATCGGGCTGGGAAAGGCAATGTCCAGCTCCAGTCCGTCGCCGCTGCCCTTGGTGCTGACGACGGTGCCGATGCCCCACTTGGCGTGCTTCACCTTTTCGCCTACTTTCCAGTCGATTCCTGCTCCCGCGCCGTGTTGCGCCAGCTTGCCCGCCGTCGCCGACGCGCTCCTAAACACGGGCGCCGCCTGCGTCCGGTGGCCAAACGCGGCCGCCCCGCCGCCGATTCCGCGCGACTCGCTCCGGTAGCCCCCGAACCTGCTGGGCTGGCTTCCCTCCTGCGCGACGCCGTTTCCTTCCAGCAACTCGGCCGGAATCTCGGACAAAAACCGGGACGGCGGGTTGCTGTTGGTGCGCCCGAACAAGGTGCGGGTGCGGGCGCTGGTCAGATACAGCCGCTCCTCGGCGCGGGTGATGCCGACGTAAGCAAGGCGGCGCTCTTCTTCCATCTCGCTGTCGTCAAACAGCGCCCGGCTGTGCGGGAACACCCCTTCTTCCATGCCGACGAGAAAGACGACGGGGAATTCCAGCCCCTTGGCGCTGTGCAAGGTCATCAGGATCACCTGGCCTTCCGCCGGGGCCGCATCGTCATTCGCGTCCTCCACTTGATCGATGTCGGCGATCAAGGCCAGATCGGTCAAGAACGCCAACAGGCTCTTGTCGTCGTTTTTGCGTTCAAACTCCTGCGTGACGGAGAGAAACTCCTCGATGTTCTCCAGCCGCGCCGCCGCTTCCAGCGTCTTTTCCTCGCGCAAGGCCTGCCGGTAACCGGTGCGCTCCAGCACCTCTTCGACCAATTCGGTCACGGACAGGTAGTCGGCCATCTGCGCGAGGTGTGAGATCAGGTCGGAAAACGCGCCGATCGCGTTGGTGGTTCGCGTCGGCAGACCCATGTAGCCTGCCTCCTGGATGGCGGCGAACATGGAGAGACCGTGCGCGGCGGCGTAGGCGGCGATCTTTTCCACGGTAGATTCGCCGATGTTGCGCTTCGGCACGTTGATGATCCGCGTCAGGCTGATGTCGTCGTCCGGGTTGGAGATCAGCCGCAGGTAGGCGAGGATGTCCTTGATCTCCTTGCGGTCGTAGAACTTCGTGCCGCCTATGATCGTGTACGGAATATTGGATTTGACCAACACGTCCTCCAGCACGCGGGACTGGGCGTTCGTCCGGTACAGCACCGCGAACTTGCCGTAGTCCTTGTACGTGTCGTACTGTTGCTTGATCGTCTCCACGACGAAATACGCCTCGTCGTGTTCGGAGTCGCCCTGGAACCAGACGATTTTGTCCCCGGTCGGGTTTTGTGTCCACAGCTTTTTCTCCTTGCGCATCACATTGTGGGCGATTACGCCGTTGGCCGCTTGCAGGATCGTCTTGGTCGAGCGGTAGTTTTGTTCCAGTTTGATCACTTTGGCCTCGGGATAATCCTTCTCGAAGTTCAGAATAATCGAGATGTCAGCCCCGCGCCACTTGTAGATGCTCTGGTCGGCGTCGCCGACGCAACAAATGTTGCGGTGCCTCTCGGCCAGCATGTGAATCAGCATGTACTGGGCCCGGTTGGTGTCCTGATACTCGTCCACGTGGATGTAGCGGAATTTCTTTTGATAAAACTCCAGCACTTCCGGCACTTCGCGGAACAGCCGGACGGTGGTCATGATCAGATCGTCAAAATCGAGCGACTGGTTGCCGCGCAGTTTTTTCTGGTACAACTCGTACACCTGTGCGGCGGCGCGGCTGAATGGATCGCCGACTTGACGGGCGAACCGCTCGGGATCGACCAGTTCGTTCTTGGCCCCGCTGATCGCCGCCAGCACCGCGCGCGGCTCGTATTTTTTCGGATCGAGGTTCAGTTCCTTTAAACATTGTTTGACAACGGTCAATTGATCGCTCGCGTCCAGAATCGTAAAGTTGCGGCTGATCCCCAGCCGGTCCGCGTCCCGGCGCAAAATCCGCACGCACAGGGAGTGGAAGGTGGAAATCCAGATGTCGTCCGCCCCTTGTCCGACGATGCGGCCGACCCGCTCCTTCATCTCGCGGGCCGCTTTGTTGGTAAACGTAATCGCCAGGATGCTCCAGGGAGCTACGTTTTGCGCGCCGATCAGATAAGCGATGCGCTGGGTCAACACCCGCGTCTTTCCGCTGCCCGCACCGGCCAGAATCAACACGGGCCCTTCCGTCGTCAGGACCGCTTCTGTTTGTTGCGGATTGAGACCCGCGAGGATGTGTTCTACCGTTGACATTGCCTTGCCACCTTTCAACTAGTTCCGTCCACACAAAAGAAAGCATATGTTCTTATTTTGGCACAGAACAAACAATCCTGCCAGTTTTCTTTTTCCCAGCCCCCCATCCGGCCGCCCCTGTCGTCACTCCCGCCGACTGGACTGACGAATGTTGCCAGATCGTCAGGGTATACTAACCATGGAAATCAGGACGACAAGAGACGCTGAATCCGGAGGACTACCATGAGGATAAGGAGAAAATCAGGCACAGATCGTCCCTTTTCCGAAACCTTCCACACGTCATTGGACCAAAACGCCGCGAAATTGAAAGCCCTCTTCGGAGACAATCTTGATTTCGCTTACCAAGAGATCCTCTCCCCTTTCGGCAGAGGCATGCTGTTTTATTTTTCCAGCCTGGTGAGCCAGGAAGTTGTCGCTGATATCCTCTTTCGCCCCTTGCAAGAGATGGAGCCTGATCAGAACGAACATTCCAAGACGGACAGGAGAACCGCCCGCCCGGACGAGTTGATCCGGCATAAGTTGCCTGTTATTGATACGGAGAGCACGTCCGACTTCCGCGCGGCAACAGAAAAGCTGGCCGGCGGAATGGCGCTGTTGCTGTTGGACGGGCACGGCGAAGGACTGCTATTGAACATCCGCAAAACAGAGAAGCGAAACATCGCTCCCCCCGAAACCGAACAAAGTGTCATCGGGTCGAAAGAAAGTTTTATTGAGGATCTGAACACGAACATCGCCTTGATTCGGCAAACTCTCCCGGATCCGAATCTGAGGGCGGAACCCGTGACGGTCGCCGTGAGGGGAACAAACAAGGTAGCCGTTTTGTATATGTCAGACGTGGCAAATCCGCAACTCGTGGAGAAAGTGAAGCAGCGTCTCGGCCAAATCCGTGTGGACGCCATTCACGGCCAGGCACACCTTGAGGAACTCATCGAAGGCAATTCCTTTTCGCTGTTTCCGCAATTGCGCACGACGGAACGGCCGGATGTGGCCACCTCATACCTCCTCGAAGGGCATGTGCTGATCATCCTGCCCAATGCCGCCCAAGTCTTGATCGCACCCATCACCTTCATGCAATTCATCACCACGATAGACGATTACTATTCCAGGTGGCAATACGCAACGTTGGTCCGGTTCGTGAGGATTTTCGCCCTTCTCCTTAGCATTTTGCTGCCGGGATTGTACATCTCCCTGGTCGCGTACAATCCCGAACTGATCCCAACCCGACTCGTCATCTCGATGGACGCTTCCAGAACCAGGGTCGCCCTTCCCAGCATCCTGGAGATTTTGGCCATGGAAATCAGTATCGAGATCTTGAGGGAAGCAGGGATCAAATTGCCGAAACCAATTGGCCAGGCAGTCAGCATCATTGGCGGTTTGGTCATCGGGGAAGCGGCGGCAAACGCCAATCTGGTAAGCCCGGTAACCGTTGTCATCGTGGCGCTGACGGCGATCTCGTCCTTTTCCGCCCCGCTCTACGCGCTGGGTGTCACCTTGCGCGTTTTGCGTTTCTTTTTGATCTTGTGCAGCGCGTTTCTCGGTTTGTACGGGTTGCTTTTGGGGTTTTTCCTGATTCACATCCATCTGTGCAAACTGAATTCCTTCGGTGTCTCTTATCTGTCACCGTTTTCTCCCTTAAACATCCAGGATTGGAAGGATACAGTGGTGCGATTCCCGTTCAAGAAGATAACAAAACGGCCCGGATTCATGAAAACGCTCCGCCCGACCAAAAGCCGATCCTACCCCATGAAAGAGAAGTGATGCGCATGAAACTCAAGGGAGCAAACAGTCCCATCTCTTCCTCGCAACTGTTGTTTCTTACCTTCGGGACGATCGTTGGCGTAGGATTTATCACCATGCCGCGAGGGGTAATCGAAAAGGCGCGGGAGGATGCCTGGATCACGATTTTGCTTGCCACACTGATCGCATTGGGGGCGCTTTGGCTCATCCTGCAAGCGGCCAGGAAATTCCCGGATGAAATGGCGTTTCAGTACAATCTCACCGTGTTCGGACGCCCGCTCGGTTTTTTGTTCAACCTCGGGATCTCCGTCTACTTTCTGTTTTTCACCGTCACCGGCGTTCGGACAATGGCCGAGGTTGTACGCGCCGAAATGCTGCCGTTTACCCCGCTGGAAGTGATTGTCATCGCCATGATTCTCCTGTTGGTGTACAGTTCGTGGGACGGACTTACTCCGATCGCGCGATTGCTCGAATCCGGCCTGCCGCTCTCCTTCTGCCTCATCATCCTGTTTCTCATCCTCGCCTTTCCGGAGGCGGATTGGAGCGAACTGCGCTACCCCTTCCTGTCCGGCGTCAAACCGGTGTTGGAACCGCTGCCGACAACCGTCTACTCCTTTCTCGGGTTTGAAATCCTGTATCTGTTCTATCCCTTTTTGCTCAAGAAGAATCAGGCCTTTTTCGCAGCCTCCATCGGGGTGGGACTGGCCGGGATTTTTTATTTGTTCCTGATGATCGGCACGCTGGTCATCCTCGGGCCTGACGTGACCATCGCGCAAACCTTTCCGGTGATCACCATGGCAAAAACCGTCGAGGTTGTCAGGCAATTTGTGGAGCGGGCGGAGCTGTTGCTGATCGTCTTGTGGCTGCCGTTGGCTTATACAACGCATGTGGTCACGTTTTTTTCGACGGCGTTTTCGTTTCACCACACCATTCCCCGCGTCCCGTTTCGCTGGTGGATCGTCCTTCAGTCACCGTTGATCTACTTGCTCGCCCTCACTCCACCCAACCTTCAACAGATGGATGTCTGGTCAAAATGGGTTGGGAATGCGGGGATTTTCCTGTTGATCGTCTATCCCTTGTTGCTGTTGTTGGTCGCTTATCTCAGAGGATTGGGACGCGCTCAGAAAACACGCAAGGCTTGAGAGGTGATTACTGATGCCACAGCAGATAGGCACATCGAGGAAAACTGTCGCAACCGGGTGGCTTGCGGGATGGGTCGCTGTCTTCAGCCTTCTTTTGTCCGGTTGCTGGGATTATTCCGAACTGGAGAAACGCGCGTTTATCATTGGTCTGGGGATCGATGAAGCAAAAACGGCAAAGCATCCCAACAAAGCGTACGAAATTACCCTGCAGGCAATTGAACCGTCAGCGGAAACAACCGCCGGAAACCCGGGGACGCCGGGAGCTCAATCCAAGCAGGGATACATCAACTTTACCGTCACAGCTTCTTCGATCTCCAAGGCAATCGAAGATATAGTCTACCAAAGCGAACGCCTTCCCAATCTGTCTCACCTGCAGGTTCTTCTGATCAGCGAAAAAGTGGCCAAAAAAGGATTTGAGGATTTGTATGATTTCCTGGCCCGATTTCCGCAGATGCGCCGTCACACGGAAGTGGGTATTACCCAGGGGGCGCCCAAAGAGTTTTTAACGTTAAATTCCGCCACACAACCTACTCCAGCCATGCATATTGCCGAGGTGATCGATGCGAACCAAAAAACGCTGAACATGCCGGAAGGAAACTTCGGCGCACTCAGCAAACACATCCGGGAAAAACGGCCGTATGTTTTGCCATACCTGTCGAAAAAATCGGGAACCCAGATCAAGGTGAACCAAGGAGCGGTTTTCTACACTTTTACGATGGCAGGTACGATTAATGAAGAGGAAATGAGAAGCCTTGCGTTTTTTCAAAACGAAATTGAAAGAGGAAACATGTCGTTTTCCTGCGATGGCGGAAAGTCAGCCGTTGTCCGCATTCTGCGCGGCAAGACCAACTTAGAACACGGCATGAATAATCAACGCCCCTTTCTGCATTATGCCATGCGCATCGAAGGGGAATTGATCGAAACACAATGCGGCGGACAAAAATTTTCCAAGCCGGAGCAGATCAAACAATTGGAGCAGAAGTTTTCCCGACAGCTCGAAACGATCCTTTCCCGTTCGTATGCCAAGATCCGCGACCAATACCATAACGACTTTTTGGAAATCACGCCCCGCCTGAAAAACACCCCCGAGCTTTACGATTGGATCCGCAAAGAGCCAAAAAGCTTTTTTGACGAGGCCGACATCAAAATTGATGTGGATCTGAAACTGAGAATGATGGGCAATACCGTAGAGACATACCAAAATCGGCGCCATTAACCCATGCTGGTCAAGGCTGCCGCTATCAACAGACGACACCCCCCGCAAGCAGCGAAAATGGGTTCCAAGGGGTGTCGCTTCCGTATCAAGCATATGGACGCCAGTCAGCCCCGGTGTTCGGCGGCAAGCTCCTTTACCGCCCGCACCGTGGCCAACGCGGCCTCAACATCGTCGTAAATCACGTTGCCGACGACGATCGTGTCGGCGATCGCCGCCATCTGTCGGGCTTGTTCCGGCGTGCGGATGCCGCCCCCGTAAAAGACGTGCGCCCCGTCGGCTCCTTCCTTCACCGCCCGCACGATCTGCGGATCGCCGTAGATGCCGCTGTACTCGACGTAGACCACCGGCAACCGGCACAGCCGCGAAGCGACGCGGGCGTACGCCTTGGCCTCTGCCGCTCCCGCCACCGGACGGGCCTTCGTCAGTCGCGCCGCCGCCGCATCCGGGTTGAGGATGATGTAGCCTTCGGCGAAGACCTCTTCCCAATGGATGTACGAACCGTATGCGGTCAACCCTGCCACGTGCGGCGCAAACACCCAATCCGGGTCGCCCGCATTCAGCACGAGCGGAATCAAATACGCGTCGAAGCCGGGCACCACCGCCTGCAAATCGGTAACCTCCTGCACGGCGGAGACGGCGTACCGCCTGATCCGCGCCATCAGGTCCAGTGTATTTTCATAGGTAATCCCCAGCGTACCGCCGACGATGATCGCGTCCGTCCCCGACTCGCAGAGCGCCTCCAGCGCGTCGTCGCCGAGCGGTTTATCCGGGTCCAGTTTAAACACGTGCCGCCAGTTGCCAAAATCAATCACCCAAGCTGCCTCCCGCCTCTATTTGCCGATCCGCTCCAGCGCGAGCTGATAGCCGTCGTTGCCGTAGTTCAGGCAGCGTTTGACGCGCGAGATTGTCGCCGTGCTCGCTCCCGTCTCTGCCTCGATCTGATTGTACGTGTAGCCTTTGCGCAACATGCGGGCCACTTCCAGCCGCTGGGCCAGCGACTGCATCTCGTTGACCGTGCACAGGTCGTCGAAAAACCGGTAGCACTCCTCGATGGTCTGCAATGACAACACCGCTTCAAACAACTGTTCGATACCCTTGCCTTTCAGTTTCTCCAATTGCATGTGAATCACCCCATAGTTTTCGTGGGAATCACGTATCTCTTATCTCTGTAAAATTTTCAAGCGTTAAAGTCCTGCCACTCCCAATCTTAGGGGAAAAATCACAGTAATTCAAGAGTCTACTGATAGTTCACCGCAGCCGTCAAGCCCGGAACGGTCGGGATGATGCTCACCCATGTATTCCCCGGCAAGAGCGGCAGCTCTTCACTGAACGAAGCGTCCGCATAGACGCGGATCACTCCGCCGCTCTTCTTCCATTTGATTTTCCGAGCCTTGCCCTGCTGAAACAGATAGCCGTCCCCCGGCCCGGACACGTCCACCTGACGTCGTCCCTCGCTGTCCAGCACGCGGTGTCTGGAAGCGATCACCAATACGTTTACCGCCGCCAACTGCCGGTTGGTCGTCAGGTCGTAGTGGGGCTTGCCCTGCGTGAAGCGCAGGTAGCGTCCCGTCTTTTCGTCGTATGCGTAGGCGATTTTGTAGAGCGGATGAAACGTCACATCAATTCGGTTGGCCGTCTCTCCCTGCTCAATCCGCGTCCCCGGCGCGAGGAACGGAAACGTCGGCACCTCTGCCATCGTCCGCATGCCTTTGTCCTCCATCGCCTGCCAGATGTGATCCAGATCGGTGTAGAGGTTGTGCGGCGGTTTGCGGAACGACTCCCGCCAGAAGTATTTGCCGTTTTTTATCTCATTTATATAGGAATAATCGGAGTGGGCCAGCGTCTCCAGCGCTTCTTCACTGCCGCCCGCATGCACCATCACCGCATCGAATCCGGCGCCGATCTGAATGTAATACGGTCGGATGCTGCGCACCGGACCGATCACCTTCGGCTTCTGGCTCTGGTAGATGGCGACGAAGCGAGTCACCTCCCCTTCGGCCAAAATCTCGTAAACGATGTCCGCCTTGTCCAGTCCCGACTGCGGCCGCGCCAGGGGATGGTTGTTCACCATGACCATGACCGGTCGGCGGGAATCCAGCTTTTCATCTGTGCCCAATCCGGTCAAAGGAGCTCGATAGGCAAACGTCTGCGGTTGCGGCTGTTGCGTTACGGGGCCGGACGGCGACGGTTCCGCCTGTTTGGGCAAAGTCACAGCCGCTTGGCTGCAAGCAACCAGGGAGAGACTGACAATCAGGGAGGGCCATACGTGTTTCAACCGCTTCACGATCCATCCGCTCCTTTCGCGCTTCCAGTTGTTTCAAGAGTGTTTCTGCAACGTGTCGGCGGAATCCTGCCTCGCCGCGCGGCTTACACAAGTTTCCCACATTCCTCTTACGCACCTGCCACACCCGCCTTTTTTCGCTGTGATACAATAAGGAAAAGGCAATCGTTCAACCCAGAAAGAAAGGGAGATTCGATATGAGCCCTGCCACGCCTTATCTCGTCTATCTTGTGGACGACGAAGCAAACCTGTTGGAGCTGTTGAAGTCCTACCTGCAGAACGCGGGTTTCCAGGTGAAAGCGTTTCAAACCGGCGAAGAAGTGTTGCGCGTGCTGGATCAGGAGACCCCGCACTTGTGGATTCTCGATATCATGCTGCCCGACATCGACGGGTATGAGTTGTTGCGCCAGATTCGCGGCAAGTCGGACGTGCCGATCATTTTCATCTCCGCGCGCGATCAGGACATCGACAAAATCATCGGCCTGGAACTGGGCAGCGACGATTACCTGGCCAAGCCGTTTTTGCCGCGCGAACTGGTGATCCGCACCCAGAAGTTGTTGCAGCGCTGGTACGAGAAAGGAGTGGTTCCGAGCCCGTCTCCGCAACAACCGTTTCAGGACTGGGTGGCCGTCGGTCCCTACCTGATCTCGGAAAAGGGGCGGATCGTCAAGGAAGGAGACACGCACATCGAACTGACCACCAAGGAATTCGATCTGATCAGCTATCTGATCCGCAACCAGGGACAGGCTCTGCACCGGGAGCAAATCCTCACCGCCGTCTGGGGCGAAGACTACATCGGCTCGGACCGGGCCGTTGACGATCTGGTCAAACGCATCCGCAAAAAACTGCCGAGATTTCCGCTGGAGACCGTTTACGGCTTCGGCTACCGGATGACGACATGAACTGGAAGCTGAAAAACTGGCCGCTCTCCCGGCAGATTCTCGCCCTGTTCATGGTACTCACCACCGTGCTTGGGGCCAGCGTGGGGATCTTGTACCCGTTCTCCATCAAGCAGTACCTGGTGGACAATACCTTTTCTCTGTTGGAAGAAGAGTTCGATTCGCTCTCCAGGCACATTTCGTTTACCGAGCGGCACGAGCTGTTGCCCGTACCGGCGTCGGCGCCATTTTTCCTGCAGGTGCTTCTGTCCAACTACGAATACTCGTTTGACGTGATTGTGTTCGCGGTCAACGGCCAGCGGCTGGGCATGCGCAACACCGAGCCGATCCCGCCGGACGACCAGGCGCAACTGTTTCGTCTTGCCGCCACGTATCCGAAGAGCGACTTGCAGCACGGCACCCTGCAGCACGGCCAGGAGACCTACCTGTTCGTCAGCAAGGAGATGGATTATCACGGATTTCCCTACTACCTCGTGATCTTTTCCAAAGAGCGCGACCTGAATCAGATCAACGCGGTGTTGACCCGCCAGTTCTTCCTCGTCTTTGCCTTTTTGCTATCCATAAGTTGGCTTCTTGCCGTCTGGTTTAGTCGTTACCTGACCAACCCGCTGCGCCGCCTGGAGGAATCCTGCCAGAAAATCGCCCGGCGCCAGTTCGACATCCCGCTGACGCTCGATCGGGAGGACGAAATCGGCCAGCTCGCCCGCTCGTTCGACACGATGAAAGTGCAGTTGAAAGAATACGACGAGTCGCAGCGCCATTTCGTGCAAAACATCTCGCATGAACTAAAGACCCCGATCATGGCGATCCAGGGGTACGCGCAAGGGCTGATGGAAGGCGTCTTCCAGGGAGAGCAGGCGGAAAAAGGCCTGCAGATTATCATGGAGGAATCCAAGCGGCTGGAAAAGGTCGTGGAGCAGCTTCTCTATCTGACCAAGATCGAGTCGGTCGCGCAAATGTTGCAGATCACGCCGCTCAACTTGCGTGAACTGTTCGACTACCTGGAGCAGCGGCTGCGTGTGCTCAATCCGCAGGTGGACTGGGAAATTCGCCTGCCCGAGTCGCTGCCGACCGAAGGGGACGGCGAGCAGTTGAGCACCGCGTTTCTCAATATCCTGGAAAACCAGCTTCGCTACGCCAAAAGCAAGTTGATCATCGAAGGGCAACAATCGGACGATTCGCTTCGGATCACCATCGCCAACGACGGTCCGCCGATCGAAGAGTCGCTGCTGCCCCAACTGTTCCAGCGGTTCCGCAAAGGCAAAAGCGGCAAGCACGGACTGGGACTGGCGATCGCGCGCGCCGTGTTCGAGGCGCACGGCGGAACCATCCAGGCCAGAAACGAGCCGCCGGGCGTCCGCTTTATCATCACGCTGCCGGCGCATCCCGAACATCGGGCTGCTCCATAGTCCCGGGCCCCTCATTTGACGTGAGGGGCTTTTTGCCATGCAGCGATTCCGCACCCTTGTCAAATTTAGTCGAAATATATCGAATATTTTTTCTATTTAGTTTATTGATGAAGTATTCCGCTTACTTTTAACTAAAATTGTATTCACTATTTTTTAAAAAGTCTCATTGACGAAACCGTTTTCAACTGCTATTTTAATAGAGAAGTTATATACAAGAACATTGGGGGTTGCATAAATATGCGTAAAGGCAGTAAATCCATTAGTTTATTGCTCTCGACACTTTTGGTCGGTTCACTGCTCGCAGGCTGTGGCGCTGGCAAAAGCAATGACTCCTCTTCCGGAACCAACGGCGGTTCCAGCGGCTCCAACGTCATTAAAATCGCGACGCAAAGCCCGCTGTCCGGTCCGCAATCGCTGGAAGGCGAAGGGATCAAGCTGGGCGCCGAGCTGGCTGTGAAAGACAACGCCGACAAATTCAAACAACTCGGATTTGACATTCAACTCTTCCCGCAAGATGACCAGGCTGACCCGAAACAAGGCGTAGCCAACGCCGAATTGCTCGTCTCCGACCCGGACGTGTACGCTGTCGTCGGCCACTACAACACCGGCGTAGCCATCCCGTCTTCCGTGAAGTACGAAGAAGGCAAAATCGCCATGGTGTCTCCGGCCAACACCGGTGTACAATTGACGGAAGAAGGCAAAAAGAGCGTAAACCGTCTGGTGGCGCGCAACGACCAAATCGCTCCGGCCGCCGCGAAATACGCGAAAGACAAACTGGGCATCAAATCCGTGTTCCTGATCCACGACAAGACCTCGTACGGCCAAGGTCTGGTAGACGAAGTGCGCAAAGCGTTCAAAGATCTGGGCGTACAGGAACTGGGCTATGAAGGCATCACTCCCGGCGAAAAAGACTACAGTGCCATCATCAACCAAGTGGTTGCCAAAAAACCGGATATGATCTTCTTCGGCGGCATGTACGCTGAGTGCGGCATCATCGCCAAACAAGCAAAAGAAAAAGGCTTCACCGGCAAAATCATGGGCGGCGAAGGCATCGAGTCCAACGACATGTACAAAATCGCCGGCGATGCGGCTCAAGGCATCGTATACGCAACCGTTGTAGGCGACGTTCACTCCTCCGACGAAGGCAAGAAGTGGGTCGACAAGTACAAAGCGGCATTCGGCAAAGATCCGGCTGCATTCTCTCCGTTTGCCTATGACGCTACGCTCGTCGTGCTGAACGGTCTGGAAAAAGCGATCAAGGACAACGGCGGCAAAAAACCGAGCCGTGAGCAAGTGATGAACGCGATCCGCGCAACCAGCGGTTTCAAAGGCGTATTCACCGAAGTCGCCTTCGACGAAAAAGGCGACAACAAATCCTCCAAAGTGTATATCTACCAATACGGCAAAGACAAAGCTGAGTTCCTCGGCGAAGCTGTGAAATAACAACCGTTTCATGACGAAACAGGTCGGCACACCGGTGCCGGCCTTTTGTTTGTCGACAAGAGCCGACAAGTCATGAAGGATGTTTGCTCAACAGACAAGCCGCTCGCCTGCGGAGGGTGGAATAAGTTTTTCAGGGCTTTGGCATCTTATCTTAATAGATACCAACGGCCAAACAAAGGAGATGACTCTCGGGATGCGCCCCGCTGCTTGCCCTGCTGTCTGCCTCGGCATCGTTCTCGCCCTCGCCGGGATGCTGGTCTCGTGCGCCTTTCTCCCCGCTCGTGAAGAAGGAGCCGAACGTCCCCGGACGACAACCGCCCGACCTACCTACGGAATCGGCAAACCCGCCGCACAACACCTTCACACCGCCTCCATCCCGGCCCTGCTCCCGCCGCCCGTCTCCAAAACCATCCGGATCTCCTCGTCGACCAAGCTTCCTTTAAGAGAGATTCTCGCCTATTACACCGATCCCGAGGACGGCTATCCCGGCTCGCAAGCGGTCCTCGACAACCAGTACGGATTGATCAGCGCGATCGCTCCGTTTTGGTACAAACTGGACAACAGGCAACCCGGCCGCCTGATTGCCTCCGTCTCCGCAGAACACCGCCGCCAGATCGTTGCCAACGCGCACCAGAAAAGATTGCACGTCTATCTGCTCGTGCACAACCTGTTTTACGGAACGCTCACCGAGGGAAAAGAGGTCGCCCGCCAAATCCTGCGCCACCCCAACCACCAGCAGCGGTTCCTCGACGAACTGGAACACGAGATGGCTGCATACGGCTATGACGGCGTTAATCTTGACATGGAGAACCTGTACCTGGAGGATCGGCAGGCGTTCAGCCAGTTTGTCAAACACCTGAGTGACCGGCTGCATCAGAGCGACAAACGGGTGGCGGTGTGCGTGGCAGCCAACACCGGGGACAAACGGGCCAATCCATGGTCCCCCTGGTTTGACTATCGCGCACTGGGACAATCCGCTGACCGGCTGGTGATCATGACCTATGACGAGCACAATCCGCGGACCGCTCCCGGTGCTGTCGCCTCGTACGACTGGACGGAGTCGACGATTCGCTACGCCCTGAATCAAGGCGTCCCCAGCAGCCGTATCCTGCTCGGCGTCCCCGCGTACGGCTGGGACTGGAGTTCTGCCGGGGGCAAAGCGAAGTACACCTCATATCCGATGGTGCTCAGCATCCAACAACAATACCGCGCCAAACCGGTCTGGGACAGCCTCTCCCAATCCCCGCACCTCTCCTACACAGACGAAACCGGAGCCAACCATAACGTCTGGTACGAAAACAGCTACAGCCTCCGGTTCAAACTTCAACTTGTCGAACGGTACAACCTGGCGGGGATCGCCCTGTGGCGCCCGGGGCTGGAAGACCCGGACGTGTGGCCCACCATCGCCGGGAAGATTCGCGTCAAACGTTTTTCTACCCGCTGATGTCCATCTCCTTAAACGTCAAAAAACCGGCGGGCTTCTCAGCTCGCCGGTTTTCGCTGTTTGATGCGTTTTACGAGAGATACGCCTCGCGCACCTGCGGATTGGTCAGCAGGGCTTTGGCGTCGTCTTGCAGGATGATCTCCCCGGTCTGAATCACGTAGCCGCGATGCGCCACGGAGAGCGCCTGGTTGGCGTTTTGCTCGACCAGGAGGATGGTCATGCCCTCCCGGTTCAGTTCGGTGACGATGTCGAAGATTTGTTCCACCAGGATCGGCGCCAAACCCATCGACGGCTCGTCCAGCATCAAGATCTTCGGTTTCATCATCAACCCACGGGCGATGGCCAGCATTTGCTGCTCGCCTCCGGACATCGTGCCGCCCTTTTGGTCGATCCGCTCTTTCAGGCGCGGAAAATAGTGAAACGCCCGCTCGATCCCTTCCTCGATCTGCTTCTTGTCCGTAACGGAGAACGCCCCCATCTCCAGGTTCTCGCGCACGGTCAATTTCGGGAAAATCCGCCGACCTTCCGGCACGTGCGCGATGCCCATCAAGGCAATCTCGTGCGTCCGCATCTGCGTGATGTCCTTGCCGTTGAACAGCACCTTGCCTTCGCGAGCGCGGGTTTGGCCGCAAATCGTTTTCAGCGTGGTCGACTTGCCCGCCCCGTTGGAGCCGATCAGTGTGACAACTTCTCCTTGTTCCACCTTGATGTTCAGGCCTTTCAGCGCGTGAATCCCGCCGTAATAGGTGTGTACGTTTTGCAGTTCCAAAAGTGCCATGACTCGTTTCTCCCCCCCTTACGACGCTTCCGTAGCACTTTTCCCGAGGTACGCCTCGATGACCTTCGGATTGTTGCGGATTTCGTCCGGCGTGCCTTCGGCGATTTTCCGCCCGTAGTCAAGCACGTGGATATATTCGCTCAGTCCCATGACCAGTTTCATGTCGTGCTCGATCAGAATGATCGTCAAGTCCAGTTCGGTGCGCAGTTTGCGGATAAAATCGGTCATCTCCACCGTCTCGCGCGGGTTCATCCCCGCCGCCGGTTCGTCCAGCAGGATAATCTGCGGATTGGTCGCCAGCGCGCGGGCGATCTCCAGACGGCGCTGCAACCCGTACGGCAGGCTGCCGGCCGCTTCGTTGGCGATGTGATCGATCCCGACGTATTCCAGCAGTTGGTACGCTTCCACGCGCGCCCGCTCTTCCTCTTCACGCACCCGCTTGGTGTTGAACAAAATCCCCAACAGACCGGCGGACAGGCGGCTGTGCACGCCGACCATGACGTTTTCCAGCGCGGTCATCTCCTTGAACAGACGGATGTTTTGGAACGTCCGGGTGATCCCCCGCTCCGCGATCTGGTCGGGACGCAGTCCCTTGATGCTTTTGCCGTTGAGGAGCACGTCTCCTTCGTCCGGCACGTAGAACCCGGTGATCATATTGAAGAACGTCGTCTTCCCGGCCCCGTTCGGCCCGATGACAGCGGTAATCGTTCCTTTTTCAATTTTCACGGTGACGTCCTGATTGGCAACGAGACCGCCGAATCGCTTCGTCAAGCCGATTGCTTCCAGTAGTGCCATCTTGCGTTCCCCCCATTCGGCTTATGCTTGTTTGCCACCGCTGGTCTTGGCCAGTATGCCCAGCTTTTCTTTGGCGTACGGACTTTGTTTGATTGCGTCGATGTCATTCTTCTTGCGCTTTGCGGGGATCAACCCGTTTGGCCTGTACAACGCGACGAGAATCAGCATAATCCCAAAGATGAGACGCTGGAATTTGGACGGGTCAAGCTGGCTCGGCAGATTGATCACGCCCGATTGTTGCAGGGAGTGCAGGAAGTTGGAGAACTCTTTCAGCAATTGCACCTGCAGCACGGTGACAAACGACGCGCCGAGCACAACGCCCGGGATGCTGCCGCTGCCGCCGAGAATGACCATGACGAGAATCCCGATCGATTCCATCAGGGTAAAGGACGTCGGGTCGACGAACGTTTGCTTCGCGGCGAAAATGACCCCGACGACCCCGGCAAACGACGCGCCGGTCGCAAACGCCGCCAGCTTGGTGTGCAAAAGCGAAATCCCCATCGACTGCGCAGCCAGTTCGTCTTCGCGCACCGCGATCCAGGCTCGTCCGAGACGGGAGTGTTCAAAGCGCACGTTGGCCAGCACGATAATGGCGATCACAAACAGCACGATGAAGTAGAAGTAGAAAGGTGTCGTCATCTTGACGCCGAACAGTTCAGGCGAGGCGATCGGCGTCAACCCTTGCGGACCGTTGGTAATGTTGATCGGCTTGTCCAGGTTGTTGAAGATGATCCGGATGATCTCCCCGAACCCAAGGGTGACGATCGCCAGGTAGTCCCCTTTTACCCGCAAGACCGGCAAGCCAAGCAAGATCCCGAAAATCGCGGCCACGATCAGACCGACGATCAAGAAAGGCCAGAACCATTCGCCGCTCAGCGGAAACAGGTTCCCGGGAATAAATTCGTTCGCTTGCGACGTCGCAAAGATCGCGTACGCGTAAGCCCCTGCGGCGAAAAAGGCAACGTACCCAAGGTCGAGCAAACCGGCAAAGCCGACTACGATATTCAGCCCGAGCGCCATGGCCACGTAAATCCCGACCTGCGACGCGACCTCCATGTAGTACCGGTTGTCACCGGCGACGAGCGGAATGATCAGCAACAGCACAACCGCTCCCAGCACGAAGCGCACCAGCTTCGATGCACGGGTGTAGTAGATGAGGATGATGGAAGCCAAAATCCCGATAAAGGCGGTGACTGATTTCTCCATGATGTGGAGCGCGGCGGAGAAAGCCGCCACCCAGAGGACGGTAAAGAGAAGCGGGATCTGCTTGTCCTTAAACATCGTGTTGAATACGTTTTTAGCCACGTTCTCTCACCTACACTTTCTCTTTCACGGCTTCTCCGAACAAACCCTCCGGTTTGAACAGAAGCACGAGAATCAGAATGGCAAAGGCAAATACGTCCTTATACTCGGCACCGAACGCTCCATTTGTCAGCGGACCCATGTACGCGCCGGCCAGCGACTCCAGCAAACCGAGAATCACGCCGCCCACCATCGCGCCGCGCAGGTTCCCGATACCGCCGAGAACGGCTGCGGTAAACGCTTTCAGGCCGAGAATAAACCCGATGTAGGGGTCGATGGTTCCGTAGTTTTGGGCAAACAGAACCCCGGTGGCACCCCCCAGGCTGGAACCGATCAGGAAGGTCAGCATGATTACCTTGTCTACGTTTATGGTCATCAGCGAAGCCGTACTTTGATCCTGCGCTACGGCCCGCATGGCGATTCCCCACTTTGTTTTGTTGACAAACAACGTCAGACCGATCATCATCACAATCGCAATGAGCACAACGAGTAATGCTTTTTGCGGAATTTGGGCAAATCCCAGATTGATCATACCTTTAAAGAGAATCGGAGCATTCAGAATAAATTCATTACGACAAATCGCTTCGGTAAAACGGACAAGGTCTTGCAGCAAAAAGGACACGCCAATCGCGGAAATCAGCGGAACCAGTCGCGGAGCGCTTCGAAGCGGCCGATACGCGATCCGTTCAATCCCCACACCGAGCGCGCCGGTCAGAACCATCGCAATCACAAGGCTGAGGACGAAGGCAACGTACGGATTCATGCCCTGGAGCGCGCCCAACGAGTCGGAGATCAACAACACTTCCGTCCCGATAAACGCCCCCACCATGAAGATTTCCCCGTGGGCGAAGTTGATGAATTCCAAGATCCCGTAAACCATCGTGTAACCCAGGGCCACGACGGCATACATAAACCCGAGGGTCAGTCCGTCAACTAGAACCTGAGGTAGTATGCTTAGCATCGTTGTCTTCTCCCTCTTTTCGTTTTTCGTTTATAGACTTTAATTGATTAATCAAATCTTTCTCCAGAATGAAGGGGCGACCACCAGTGTCGCCCCTGTTTTTCTGGTTGAGGCTGAATGTATTATTCTGCTTTTCCGACAAATTCGATATGATCTTTGCCAAACTTGTAGATAAACACGTCTGCGAACTTGTTGTCGCCTTTTTCGTCAAAGCTTACTTTTACAAACTGGCCCTGGAAGTCCTTGGTGTTGTGAACAGCTTCCAGCACCTGCTCGCGGGTCGGCTTCTTGCCGCCGTTCGCCTTGATGGCTTCTTTGACGCCGTTGAGTAGAACGTTCATGGCGTCATAGGCGTATACGGAGTAGTTTTCCGGTTTCTTGCCGGTCGCTTTCTCGTATTCCGCCGCCCACTTCTTGCCTTCCTCGGTTTGGGTGACGTCACCTGCAGTTGAGGTGTAGACCACGCCTTCGACCGCGGGACCGGCAATCTTGATCATATCGGTGGAGTCGATGCCGTCACCGCCCATGAAGTAACCCTTGAAGCCTTTTTCGCGGGCTTGCTTGACGAGGATGCCGGCTTCGGAGAAGATCCCGCCGAAGTAGATCATGTCGGGATTTTTGGAGATGACTTGGTTAAGCACCGCGCTGTAGTCTTTCTCGCCTTGGGTGATGCCCTCGTAACCAAGCACCTTTACGCCGTCTTTTTCAAACTGCGCTTTTACCTGGTCGACGAGCCCTTGACCATAGGCGGTTTTGTCGTGAATCAGGAAGACCGATTTGACACCCAGTTTCTTCTCGGCGTACGTCGCGCCTGCCGGGCCTTGCTGGTCGTCGCGCGCGCAGATCCGGTGAACAGTCTTCTTGCCTTCTTCGGTCAGCTTCACGCCGGTGTTGGCTGGAGACACCATGACCAGTTTGCCTTCTTCGTACTTCACCGAGGACGGGATGGCCACCCCGGTGTTGTAGTGGCCGACGACGCCCAATACGTCCGGGTTGGAGACAAGCAACTCGGCGTTGGCTACCCCCTGTTTCGGGTCAGCCTGGTCGTCCTGTGGGTACAATTCCAAGTCGAATCCCAATTTTTTGAATTCTTCTTTTTGTTGATTCAACGCAAATTCCGCACCCGTCTTGATTGCGTCACCGACGTTGGATTGCGGCCCGGAGAGCGGGCTTTGCGTTGCGATGAGAATCTTGTTGCTGCCGGAAGCGGCGCCGCCGCCCGAGGATCCGCCCTGCTGCGCGGGTCCCGAATTGCCGCCTGTCGCGTTGTTGCCGCCACCACCGCAACCTCCGACAATCATACCAACAGAAAGAACTGCCGTCAACAAGCTAATGTGCGTACGCTTTTTCATTGGCGAAAACCCCCAGTGTATGTTTTTCTTTTCTTTCAAATCATTTTGGCTATCAGTCGATTTTTCCCAGGAAAATCGTTTTGTCCTTGCCATATTTGTAAACAAATACGTCCGCATACTTGTTGTCGCCTTTTTCGTCAAACGTAACCTTCGTGAATTGTCCCTGGAAGTCTTTGGTGTGGTGAACCGCCTCCAGCACTTGTTCGCGGGTCGGCTTCTTGCCGCCGTTGGCCTTGATCGCCTCCATCACCCCGTTGAGGACGACGTTCATCGCGTCAAACCCGTAGACGGAGTAGGTTTCCGGTTTTTTGCCCATCGTCTTCTCGTAGTCGGCCACCCACTTCTTGCCTTCTTCGCTCGAAGTGACATCGCCCGCAGTCGTGGTGAACACGACGCCTTCCGCGGCCGGACCGGCGATTTTGAACATCTCCGAGGAGTCAATCGCGTCGCCGCCCATCATCAGCCCCTTGTAGCCTTTCTCCCGGGCTTGTTTGACCAGCACGCCGGCTTCGGTGTACACCGCGCCCATGTAGATCATGTCAGGGTTCTTGCCGATGACCTGGTTGAGCACGGCGCTGTAATCCTTCTCTCCCTGGGTGATGCCCTCGTAGCCGACCACCTTCACCCCGTCTTTTTCCAACTGCGCTTTCACCTGATCGGCCAAGCCTTGTCCGTAGGCGGTCTTGTCGTGAATCAGAAAGGCGGTCTTGACGCCAAGTTTTTCCGCGTACTTGGCCGCCTTCGGACCTTGTTGGTCGTCACGCGCGCAAATCCGGTGAACCACTTTCTTGCCTTCTTCCGTCAGCTTGACCCCGGTGTTGGCCGGCGAGACCATCACCAGCTTGCCTTCTTCGTACTTGACGGAGGCGGGGATCGACACCCCTGTGTTCAGGTGGCCGACCACTCCCAGCACGTCCGGGTTGGACACCAGCAGTTCGGCGTTGGCCACCCCCTGCTTGGGATCGGCCTGGTCATCCTGCGGGAACAGTTCGACGTCGAAGCCCAGTTTTTTGAACTCTTCCTGCTTCAGTTTGAGCGCGTACTCGGCACCCGTCTTGATCGAATCCCCCAGGACGGATTGCGGGCCGGACAGCGGGCTTTGCGTCGCAATCAAAATCTTGTTGCTGCTGCCTGCCGCATTCTGTCCGCCATTCCCGCTTGCCTGGGGCTGGGGCTGGGCTTGCGGTTGCTGAGCCTGGCCGCCCGTATTGCCGGCGGGCGAAGCGCCGCACCCCGAAAGAGCCATGCCTACCGCAACGGCTGTGGTGAGGAAGCCTAGTTGAGTCCGCCTTTTCATCAGAAAATCCCCCTCATTATTTCTCTCTTTTTCTGGAAGTATCAGCAGCGACTCTATTGGATGCACATCCATTGCGGTATTGAAAAGACAACGCGTACTCGTTCTTCCTCCAGAGTGCCGATTGGCTTTTTACAGGCTCATTCCGCTTCGCCCACGTACACTTTGTTGCCCTTGTCGTACTTGTAGATGAACACTTTGGCGTATTTGTTGTCGCCCTTGTCGTCGAAGCTTACCTTGACGAACTGGCCCTGGAAGTCGGTGGTTTTGTGAACGGCGTCCAGCACTTGTTCGCGAGTCGGTTTCTTGCCGCCGTTCGCCTTGATCGCTTCCAGCACCCCGTTCAGCATGACGTTCATCGCGTCATATCCGAAAGAGGTGAAAATTCCAACTTTTTTGCCTGTGGCTTTTTCAAAATCGGCCACCCACTTCTTGCCTTCCTCCGTCGAGGTCACGTCGCCGACCGTGGAGGTGAAGACCAAACCGTCCGCAGCGTTGCCGGCGATTTTCAGCATGTCTGCGGAGTCGAGGCCGTCGCCGCCCATGAAGTAGCCCTTGAAGCCTTTTTCACGCGCTTGCTTGACGAGGATGCCGCCTTCCGCGTAGTAGCCGCCGAAGTAGAGAATGTCCGGATTTTTCGCCGCGACCTGATTGATGACCGCGCTGTAGTCCTTTTCGCCCGGCGTGATGCCTTCGAAGCCGAGGATTTGCACGCCGTCTTTTTCGAACTGGGCTTTCACCTGCTCGGCGAGGCCTTGTCCATACGCGCCCTTGTCGTGGATGATAAACGCGGTTTTCACATTCAGCTTGTTTTTGGCGTAGATCGCCGCTTTGGAGCCTTGCTGGTCGTCGCGGGCGCAGACGCGGTGAACGACCTTCTTGCCTTCCTCCGTCAGCTTTTCACCCGTGCTGGACGGAGAGACCATCACCAGGTGGGCTTCTTCGTATTTGGCCGAAGCCGGGATGGAGGAGCCGGTGGTCACGTGACCCACCACACCGAGCACGTCCGGGTTGGAGATCAGCATTTCCGCGCTGGCTACGCCCTGTTTCGGGTCGGCCTGGTCGTCTTGCGCCAGCAACTCAAGGTCAAAGCCCAGTTTTTTGAACTCTTCCTGCTTCAGTTTGAGCGCGTACTCGGCACCCGTTTTCGCCGAATCACCGTAGTCGGACGCGGAACCGGAGAGCGGACCTACTGTCGCGATGACGATTTTGCCGCCGCTGCCTGCGGCTGAATCCGAGCTGCCTGATCCCTGTTGGTTGGTGGACGGCGCAGAGTTGCCGCCGCTCGCGTTGTTTGCGCCGCCGCATCCGGCGAGGGCCGTTCCGACGGCCAACATCGCCGTAAAAAATGCCAGTTGTGTCCGCTTCTTCATAAAAAGTAAATCCCCCTTTTTGTGACCTTTCTGTTTGATTGAAAGATAATGAAATTTCAGCCTATTTGCCACACACGAAGGGGATTGTCAGGAATTTTTTACCATTTCCCCGTCTGCGGGTGGCTTGGCTTCCTTTATTGTAGAATAAATAAGAAAATTTACAAGAGAAAAAATAATTTTTATCACAATGAAACCCGGGGGATTGGCTCTCTTGTGACGCGGTTTGTTTTGTGAATCACATTCTTTCAGCCAAAGAAGCGTTCGTCAAGCGTTCGGGCGGGGGATATCACCCTTCCTTGCTTGACGTCGTAGACGCCTTCGGCTGTCATGCGGACAAACGGCAGATGGGTGGCGGAAAAGAACAACAGCGAGTAAATCGGATCGATGTGGCGGTGACCCTTGACCCGAAGCAGGCGGAAAAACTCCTCCGCCCGCTCGATCACGTCTTCCATCGGCAGATCGGACATCATGCCGCCCAAGGGCAGCGGCAACTCGTAAACGATCTGGCCCTGGTCGATCATCACCAACCCGCCGCCCAGTTGGTTGAGCCGCTCCAACGCGGCGGCCATGGCGTGCGGGTCCCGGCCGATGACGAGCCAGTCTGCGGAAGCCGTATACGAACTGGCGATGCCCTCCAGATCGCGGCCGTAACCGCGCACGGCCGCCTGTGTGAGGCGTTTGCCGTGCGGATCGATCAGGGCAATCCAGGCCAGTTCGGCATCGTGGTCAAGGCTGAGGCAGCCCGTTTGGTCGACAGGCAGGCGCTCTAGTGACAGCCTGGTGATGACGGCATTCTGCATCTGCAAAACGGGTACGGCTTCGCCGGTGTCGCACATGCGGAACGCCTCCGCCGACAGGCGCGGGGCGGCGCCGCGCAGGTCGGGGAAACAGTAACGGCTCCAGTCAAGACGAGGAGGCGTTTGGCAAAGCGTCCTGTTTTGCGCCCAGACGGTTCCGTTGGCGATCACCGTGACCGGGGTTGGATCGTCCGGCGCTCTCAGCAGCAGCAGGTCAGCGAGGCGGCCGGGGGCGATCCCCCCGATTTCGGCGTCCAGTCCGTAATACACGGCAGGCGTAAGCGACGCCGTCACATAGGCGTCGATCGGCGGCATGCCCGCTTCGATCGCGACGCGCACGGTGTAATCCATAAACCCGTGGCGCATCATCGGCGGCGTGCAACCGTCCGACGTAAGCATCAACCGCGACGACCAGGGCACGCCTTTTTCGATGAGGCCGCGAACCAACTCCGGCAAGTCCGGCCGGATCGAGGAATGGCGCAGCGTGGCGTACATCCCCAGACGCAGCCGGTGGATCACCTCGTCGGCGGCAATGCTTTCGTGGCAAGCGGTCACGCCCGCGGCGGCGGCAATGTTGAGCGTGTCCGGCGAGGCGCCGGGATGGTGGCCTTCGATGCGTTTGCCCAGGTCGCGGGCCTGTTTCAGCCCCGTCAGGATCGCGTCATCCTCTTGGAGAATGCCGCGCCAGTCGGTCAACTCTCCCCCCTGGATCACCAGGGGATGGGAAATCATGCGGCCAAGCCGCTCACCGGCAAATTTCGCCTTGTTTTGCGGCTTGTGGCTCTGCGGATCGAGCCTCGCCCAGAAAAACTGCTTCACCGGATGGGCGGCGAGCGTTTCCATGATCTTTTCCACTTCGTCTGCCGGGAGAATCCCGTACAGGATCAGGGTGTCGCAAATCATGGTCGTCGTGCCCGTCTGAAGAGCGTAGTCGCTCAAACTGGACGGATTGTACCACTGGAACGGATGAGCGTGCGGTTCAATGTAACCGGGCACCAGCCAATACCCGGTCGCGTCGATTTTCACCGTCCGCTCGTCCACAAGCGGCTGCGTCTCGCCGACATAGGCGATCCGCTCGCCCGAAACAACCACTTCCGCTTCACGCCATTCGCGCATGTAGACGTCAAGCACCTTGGCTTTGCTGATCCACAGACTGGCCGGAGCCTGCCGCTTGGCCGTGCGCAACAGACGCAGATAGGCTTCTTCCGTCAACGGCCGTACCCGCATGGTACCACCTGCTTTCGCGCGTTTTTTACGACTGAACGCTCGATCATGGTGTGTTTTCTCACATCATAATATATACGGGCAGGATTTGAAAAGACGGAATTTCTTTAGAAAAAACTACCTCGGCTGTTTTTTACGGGCGCGCGCAAACTATCCCTAGATAAGGGAGGGAAACGTTATGCGCAAAAATGTAGGCACCGTGGACGCTTCCATCCGCATCACCATCGGGCTGCTCGGTCTGGCCTACGGGATCGGCCGGATGTCCCGTCGTCCGCACCGCACCCCCTGGCTGTTGATGACGATGTCGGCGATGAAAGTGGCGGAAGGCGTCACCCGCTTCTGCCCGATGCTGTACAGCATGGGAATCAACACCCGTACCGCAAACGACCTGGGCACCGCCTTCAACCGCCTGGCAGAGGCAGGCGAAAATGTCGGCGTTTCGCGGGAACGGGCCAGAAAAACCGGCGTGCCGACGCGAACCGACAGGCGGCACGCGGAGAAGCAGGCTGTCGGACGGACGAGCCACCCGACAGGCGAACACGCAGATGAGCCGCAATCGGAGAAACAGCCGGAGCGGCCCAAACGGACGATCAAGCGAATCGCCAGCGGTTACCGGGAAGAAGAGCGGTACCCCAGCTACTCCTAGGAGGTGACGGGATGGCTGTCGTCGGATCCACGCTGTACGAATGGGTGTCGCACAACCTGTTTGTGGCCGCCCTGGCCGTCGGCTCCGTGGCCGTGATGATCGCGTTTATCGTCAACACGGGGCGAAAAAAGGGCAGGTACCGCCGGTAAACCGGCGGTGCTTTTGTATGTGGAAACGGCGTCAGACGCGGCGCAGCGCGCGGTCGCCGATGTCCCGCCGGTAGTGCGCTCCTTCGAAGGAAATGGCGGCCACGCCGACGTACGCCCGCTCTTTGGCCTGCGTGAACGTCTCACCCAGCCCGGTGACGCCAAGCACGCGGCCTCCGTTGGTGACGATGCCGTCCTCGGTGCGGCTGGTACCGGCGTGAAAGACGACGACATCAGGCCCCACTTGTTTAAGCCCGTGGATCGGCGCTCCCTTCGGATACTCGCCTGGGTATCCGGGTGCGGCCATGACCACGCAGAGCGCGCTGCCCTGCTTCCATTTGATGTCCAGACCGGCCAGTTCTCCCTTGACCGTGGCGACAAAAATGTCCAACAAATCGGTTTCCAGCAACGGCAGGACGACCTGGGTCTCCGGGTCGCCGAAACGGGCGTTGAACTCCACCACTTTCGGCCCTTCGGCGGTGAGCATCAGTCCGGTGTAGAGCACGCCTTTAAACGGAATCCCTTCCTGCGCCATTCCTTTGGCGATCGGACGGACGATCGTCTCCACAATCTGATCGACCAATTCGGACGGCACGTGCGGCACGGGGGCATAGGTGCCCATTCCGCCGGTATTGGGGCCCTGGTCATGGTCAAACACACGCTTGTGATCCTGCGAGGTGATCATCGGCTTGACGGTCTCGCCGTCCACAAACGCCAGCAGGGTCAACTCCTCGCCGCTCATGAACTCCTCGATCACGACGCGGGCGCCTGCCTGCCCGAAGGCGTTTTCCTGCATCATGGCGTACAGCGCCTGTTCCGCTTCTTCCAGAGTGGAAGCGACGACGACGCCTTTGCCCGCCGCTAGGCCGTCCGCTTTCAGCACGATCGGCGCCCCCTGTTCCCGCAGATAAGCCAGAGCCGACTGGTAATCGATGAACGACTCGTAACGGGCCGTCGGAATGCCGTAGCGTTTCATCAGGCTTTTGGCGAACGATTTGCTGCCTTCAATCTTGGCCGCATGGGAGCTCGGACCAAAGATGGGCAGGCCGCGCGCTTCAAAAAAGTCGACAATGCCGGCCAGAAGCGGATCCTCGGGGCCAACCACGGTAAGATCAATTCCCTCGTCCTTGACGAACTGCGCCAGGGCGGCAAAGTCGTGTACGGGGATGGCGACGTTTTGCGCCAATTGGGCGGTGCCACCGTTCCCCGGAGCGCAGTACAGTTTTTTCACCTTGGGACTTTGCGAGAGCTTCCAGACGATGGCGTGTTCTCGGCCGCCGCCGCCGACAACGAGTACGTTCATCAGCAGATCCTCCTCTTAGTGTTTGAAATGACGGACGCCGGTGAAGACCATCGCGATGCCGTACCGGTTGCAGGCGTCGATGGAATCCTGGTCGCGCACCGAGCCCCCCGGTTGGATGATCGCCGTGATGCCCGCCTTTGCCGCTTCTTCCACCGTGTCCGGCATCGGGAAAAACGCATCGGAGGCAAGCACGGATCCTGCCGCTTTTGCCCCGGCCTGTTCGATGGCGATCCGGGCCGCGCCGACGCGGTTCATTTGCCCCGCGCCGACGCCGATGGTCATGTTGTCTTTGGCGAGCACGATGGCGTTGGATTTGACGTGCTTGACCACTTTCCAGGCAAAGGCGAGCTGAGCCAGCTCTTCCGGGTTCGGTTTGCGCTCGGTCACAACAGTGAGTTCATCTGCAGCCAACTGCTTGCGGTCGTATTCCTGCACCAGCACGCCGCCGGCCACCTGTGCCAAACGGAAGCCGGACACGGCGGTGTCTGACGCCAGGGCGTTTTCACCCAAGCTCAACAGGCGCAGGTTCTTTTTCTCCTGCAGAATCGCCAGAGCTTCAGGGGTGAAACCGGGCGCAAGCACAATCTCCAGGAAGATTTCTTTCAGCATGAGCGCGGTCTCTTCGTCAATCGTCCGGTTGGCCGCGATAATGCCGCCAAAGATCGAGACCGGATCGGCCTCATACGCCTTGCGGTACGCGTCGGCTATCGTCGCGCCGATGCCGACGCCGCACGGATTGGTGTGTTTGACCGCGACCACTGCCGGCTCGGCAAACTCGCGGACGATGGCGAGCGCCGCGTCCGCGTCGTTGATATTATTATAGGAAAGTTCTTTGCCGTGAAGCTGTTTGGCCGTGGCGATCGTGCCCTCCTCCGCCAGCGGTTCGCGGTAAAACGCGGCGCGTTGATGCGGGTTTTCGCCGTAGCGCAAGTCCTGCGCCTTCTCAAACGTGACCGTGTAGCTCTCGGGAAGCGATTCGCCCGCCTGTTCGCTCAGGTAACGGGAGATCAGCGCGTCGTATGCGGCGGTGTGACGGAACACCTTGGCGGCCAGCCGGCGGCGTGTCTGCAAGGTTGTGTCGCCGCCCTGATCCAGTTCGGCCAGTACGGTAGCGTAGTCGGACGCGTCGACGACGACGGTTACGTAGGCGTGGTTTTTCGCCGCCGCGCGCAGCATGGTCGGACCGCCGATGTCGATGTTTTCAATCGCTTCGGCGTAGGTGACGTCCGGTTTGGCAATCGTTTGCTTAAACGGATACAGGTTCACAACCACCAGATCAATCGGCTCGATGCCAAGCTCAGTAAGTTGTTTGCGGTGCGTCTCGCTGTCGCGCACGGCAAGCAGGCCGCTGTGAATGTTGGGATGCAGCGTCTTCACCCGGCCGTCAAGAATTTCCGGAAAACCGGTGACATCCGAAATCCCCGTCACGGGCACCCCGGCTTGTTTCAGCAAGGAAGCCGTCCCGCCGGTGGAGATGATTTCCACCCCGCGGTCGGCCAACGCCCGGGCGAACTCGACGATGCCGGTCTTGTCAGACACACTGATCAGCGCTCGTTTTATGCTCACGTGCAGAACCTCCTGACTAGTCGTAAAAGAATCGTCAAATAACGAACATTATACATATATTAAACCATAATTGTACGGACTTTTCAAGGAAAAGGGGCTTTTCGCGCGAAAAAAACAGCCTGGCTGCCAACCGGCGTCCAGAGCTGTTTTTCCCCTTTTATTTTTTCTTCGGTTTTTTCTGCATGCGGCGCACTTTTTCCAAGAGTAAGTCCCGTTTCCTTTTGCCCATCTTGGCCGGCGAAACGTTTTTGCCGGCTTTGCGTTGTTTGGGATCGCCTGAAGCATCGGCCAACTCGTCCAGTTTCTCCGGCAGCCCGTCTTGACAGGCGCCGAGTTGATCCCATACCTTTTGCTTGGCGTCGGGTGACACCGCCACCCCCATCTCGGCCAATTCGTCCAGCACATTGTCGAGGTTTTGTTCGTTTATCTCCGGAAGTTTTTGCGCCAGCCGCAAAATATCCTCAAGCGACCACTCGCGCCCGGTCTTGGCGCTCAATTTGTCCAACAGGTTTGTGATCACGTCGCCGCCCACCGCAGGGACCTCCTTTTTTCGTCGTCTCCCTTCACGGTATGACGCGGCGCGGCAAACGTGACTGGAAAACAGGAGGGGCTACCCTCTTCGCCGCCGCACGCGGCGCCCTTCCACGCTCAACCGGTCGGCCGCGATCTCGCGCAGCACGTCGATCAACAACTCGTGTTCCACCTGGTGAATCCGATCGGCGAGCGTCTCGGCCGTGTCCTCCTCGCCAACCGGGACGGCCACCTGGGAGATGATCGGGCCGGTGTCCATGCCGGCGTCGACGAAGTGAACCGTGACGCCCGTCTGCTTCACGCCGTAGGCGAGCGCCTGGCCGATGGCGTCCTTGCCCGGAAACGCGGGCAGAAGTGACGGGTGCAGATTGATCATCCGTCCTTCGTAGGCGGACAACAGCACCGGGCCGACGAGGCGCATGTACCCGGCCAGCACGACAAACGAGATGCCGCGCTCGCGGAGCGTCTCGACAAGCTCGGTCTCGTAAGCGGCCTTATCGGGATACGATTTCGGGTCAAAGACACGGCAAGGCACGCCAAGCCGGGCAGCCCGCTCGATGACGTACGCCCCCGGCTTGTCGCACACTAACAAGGACACGTCTACACCGGCGAGACGGCCGTCGCGCGTCGCCTGGACGATCGCCTCGAAGTTGGAGCCGCTGCCGGACGCGAAGACGGCGATGTTCATGCCCATGCCACCCCGCCGTAGACGACACCGCCGCCGCCGGAACCGATCCGGCCGATCAGGTACGCTTCCTCGCCGAGCCGCTCCAGTTCCTTGATGACGCTGACGGCGTCTTCGTTGTTCACCACCAGCACCATGCCGATGCCCATGTTAAACGTGCGGAACATGTCGACGCGCGACACGTTGCCCAACTCCTCGACCAGCGTGAAGATCGGGTGGATCGGCCAGGAGCCGTAATCGATCTCCGCCTGCGTGCCCGCCGGCAACACGCGCGGAATGTTGTCGGTAAATCCGCCGCCGGTGATGTGGGCCATCGCCTTGATCGTGTATTGCTCCAGCAACGCGAGGATCGGTTTCACGTAGATTTTGGTCGGAGTCAGCAACTCTTCCCCGAGCGTTTTGCCGAGCGCGTCCACGTGCTGATGCAGCGACATCCCCTGGTCGGCGAGCAGCACTTTGCGCACCAGCGAAAAGCCGTTGCTGTGCACGCCGCTGGAGCGGATGCCGATCAACGCGTCGCCGGGGGTGACGTGTTTGCCGTCGATCAGCTTGTGCTCGTCGACCACACCGACGGTAAATCCGGCGATGTCGTATTCGCCCGCTCCGTACATGCCCGGCATTTCCGCCGTTTCACCGCCGATCAGGGAGCATCCGGCTTGCGCGCAACCGTCAGCGATGCCTTTGACGATCGCCTCGATTTTCTCCGGCACCACCTTGTCGCACGCCAGGTAATCGAGGAAAAACAGCGGCTCGGCCCCTTGGACAACGACGTCATTGACGCACATCGCCACGGCGTCAATCCCGATGGTGTCGTGGCGATCCATCGCAAAGGCGATTTTCAGCTTTGTCCCGACGCCGTCCGTGCCGGAGACGAGCACCGGTTTTTCGTATTTGGCCGTATTCAGCCGAAACAGCGCGCCAAACCCGCCGAGGTCTGTCAGCACTTCCGGTCGGAACGTGCGCTTCACGTGTTTCTTCATTCGTTCAACCGCTTCGTTGCCGGCTTCGATGTCCACGCCGGCCTGTTTGTACGCGTCACTCATGGTTTCTCCTCCTGGTTAGCACTTGTTCGCCGGCAGTGCCGCCTCGAATTCGATCTCGGTCGGGTACTCGCCGGTGAAACAAGCGAGGCAGTGTCCCCGGTTGGGCGCCGTGTCGGTTCGGCCGATGGCTTCCAGCATCCCTTCCACGGACAAGAACGCGAGCGAATCAGCCCCGATGAACCGGCGAATCTCTTCCACCGGCTGGGTGGCGGCGATCAGCTCGTCGCGCGTCGAGGTGTCGATGCCGTAAAAACACGGGTTCATCACCGGCGGCGAACTGATGCGCACGTGCACTTCCGTCGCGCCCGCCTCGCGGAGCATGCTGACGATGCGGCTGCTCGTCGTCCCGCGCACGATCGAATCGTCGATCATGACCACCCGCTTACCTTCGACCACTTTGCGGACGGCGGACAGCTTCATGTGCACGCCGCGCTCGCGCAATTCCTGGGTCGGCTGGATAAACGTGCGGCCGACGTAGCGGTTTTTGATCAAGCCCAGTTCGTAGGGAATGCCGGTCGCCTCGGCGAACCCGATCGCCGCCGAGATGCTGGAATCGGGCACCCCGGTGACGACATCGGCCTTAACCGGCGCCTCCAGCGCCAGTTGTTTGCCCAGCCGTTTGCGCGCCATGTGCACGTTGATGCCGTCGATGTCGCTGTCGGGCCGGGCGAAGTAGATATATTCAAAGGTACAGATCGAACGCTGCGTCTTCTCGGCAAATGTGCTGCTGTGCACGCCGCTCTCGTCGACGACGATCAGTTCGCCTGGTTGCACGTCGCGCCAGTATGTCGCCCCGATGATGTCAAACGCGCAGGTCTCCGAGGCGACGCAGACGGCGTCGCCGAGCCGCCCGAGGGAGAGCGGCCGCAATCCGTTGGGATCGAGCGCGATCACCAGTTGCTTTTCGTTCATCACAAGCAAGGCGTACGCCCCCTTGATGTGCTGCAGCGCTTCCTTGACCGCGCCGGGCAAATCCTTGGCTTTCGCCCGGGCGATCAGGTGTGCGATCACTTCGGTGTCGCTGGTCGTCTGAAAAATGGAGCCCATCGCTTCCAACTGTTTGCGCATCGGCGCGGCGTTGACCAGATTGCCGTTGTGCGCCACCGCCATGCTCCCGTGCGCGTAGCGGAAAAACAGCGGCTGGGCGTTTTCGATCTTGCTTGATCCGGCAGTGGTATAGCGGGTGTGGCCGATGGCGATGTGGCCGCGAAACTTCTCCAGGTCGCCTTTTCCGAACGCTTCGCTGACCAGCCCCATTCCGCGGTGTTTATACCACTTCTCCCCGTCGGACGAACACATCCCCGCGCTTTCCTGCCCGCGGTGCTGCAGGGCGTGCAGGCCGAGGTAGGTGAGCGGGGCTGCTTCCGGATGGTTGTAGATGCCGAACACGCCGCATTCTTCGTTGAGTTTGTCCCAGATTACCCGATCAAGCATGGAATCGCATCCCTCCATGCCGCTTTCAGCTCGGAAAGCGGCGCATTCACAACCTCTTCCCCGTTGATATTCACCACCAGGCGATCGCCGCCGGTCTGGCCGATGGCCTTCGCCGGTACGTCAAATTGTTCAGCCAGTTTCAACACGCCGTCCAGAGCGTCGGCAGCAACACTCAGCAGGACGCGGGACTGGGATTCGCTAAACAGGGCCACGTCGGCGCGCAAGTCAGTCTCCATCGACAGGGTGGCGCCGATGTCATTGCCGAAGCAGCTTTCCGCGAGAGCCACGCCGAGACCGCCCTCGGACAAGTCGTGCGCCGATTTGACCAGCCCCTGTCGGATCGCGGTCAGCACCAGTTTTTGCAAAGCCGCTTCTTTTTCCAGGTCGATGCGCGGCGGACGGCCGGCGATGCGGCCCAGCGCCCATTTCTGGTACTCGCTTCCGCCCAACTCTCCATAGGTTTCCCCGAGCAGAACGACGACATCACCCGCTTGTTTGAAATCCTGCGTGGTGATATGGTCGATATCTGTAATCAGGCCGACCATGCCGACGACCGGCGTCGGATAGATCGCGTCGCCGCTGCGCTCGTTGTAGAACGAGACGTTGCCGCCGATGACCGGCGCATTCAGCGCCAGGCAGGCTGCGCTCATCCCGTCGACCGCCTTTTCAAACTGCCAGAACACTTCCGGTTTCTCCGGGCTTCCGAAGTTGAGGCAGTCGGTGATCGCCAGCGGTTCCGCGCCGGAGCAGACGACGTTGCGGGCCGACTCGGCCACGGCGATCGCGCCGCCCACTTCCGGATCGAGGTAGACGTAGCGTCCGTTGCAGTCCGTGCTCATCGCCAAGGCCTTGCGCGTGCCGCGCACCATCACGACGGCGGCGTCCGATCCCGGCTTCACTGCGGTCGACGCGCGGACGATATGGTCATACTGTTCGTACACCCAGTGCTTGTTGGCCACCGTCGGCTGGGACAAGAGCTGTTTGAGCACATGATTGAGGTCGTCCGGCTGCGGCAGGTCGGTCGTGTCCACGTTGGCGTTGGCCACGTAGTAGGCTGGCACCGTGGAGGGTTTGTGGTACACCGGCGCGTCTTCGGCCAGGGTGTCAACCGGAACGTTGGCCACCACTTCGCCCTTGTGGATCAAGCGGAGCATGCCGTCGTCCGTCACCCGGCCGACGATGGCGGAGTGCAGTCCCCATTTGTCAAAAATTGCCATAACCTCTTCTTCGCGGCCCCGTTCGACGACGACCAGCATCCGCTCCTGCGACTCGGACAGCATCATCTCGTAGGCGCTCATGCCAGCTTCGCGCTGCGGCACCAGATCGAGGTCGAGCTCAATGCCATTGCCCGCTTTCGAGGCCATTTCCGCGCTGGAGCAGGTGAGCCCGGCGGCACCCATGTCCTGGATGCCCACGACCGCGCCTGTTTCGATCAACTCCAGGCAGGCTTCCAACAACAGTTTTTCCATAAACGGGTCGCCCACTTGCACGGCGGGCCGTTTTTTCTCCGATTCTTCACTCAACTCCTCGGACGCGAACGTCGCGCCGTGGATGCCGTCGCGGCCGGTGCTGGCCCCGACGTAGATGACCGGGTTGCCCACCCCTTTGGCGACGCCTTTTTGAATCTTGTCGTGGTCAATCAAGCCGACGCACATCGCGTTGACCAGCGGGTTGCCCTCGTAGGTCGGGTCGAAGTTGACTTCGCCGCCGACAGTGGGAATCCCGATGCAGTTGCCGTAACCGGCGATGCCCGCGACCACGTGTTCAAACAGGTACTTCACGCGCGGCGAGGTCAATTCGCCGAAACGCAGCGAGTTCAACAGCGCGATCGGGCGCGCGCCCATGGAAAAGACGTCACGGATAATGCCGCCCACCCCGGTAGCCGCCCCCTGGTATGGCTCGATGGCGGACGGGTGGTTGTGGCTTTCGATTTTAAACACGACGGCCTGGTTGTCTCCGATATCAACGATCCCCGCGCCTTCGCCCGGACCTTGGAGCACGCGCGGCCCCTTGGTCGGGAAGCGGCGGAGCACCGGCTTGGAGTTTTTGTACGAGCAGTGCTCCGACCACATGACACTGTACAGGCCGGTTTCCGTCCAGTTCGGCTGGCGGCCCAGCAGTTCGACGACGCGTTGGTACTCCTCGTCGGTCAGGCCGATCTCGGCGTAGAGGCGTTTCTCGGCGATTTCCGCCGCTGTCGGTTCTTTATGCGTGAGCTGTGACACCGTTACGTTCCCTCCAAGTCGTTAAGATCGAGGTAAACATGCGTCGTCCGTCGGCGGAGGTCATCCACTCGTGCACCGCCCGTTCCGGATGGGGCATCATGCCCAGGACGTTTCCTCGTTCGTTGATAATGCCCGCGATATTTTCAATGGAACCGTTCGGGTTCTCTCCTTCGTATTGGAACACGATCTGCTTGTTGGCCTTCAGTTTGGCCAAGGTCGCCTCGTCGCAATAGTAGTTGCCTTCCCCGTGGGCGATCGGGATCTGGATCACTTCGCCCGGCGCGTAATCGCGGGTAAACGGCGTTTCGTTGTTGACGACGACGAGCGGCACCAGTTTGCAGCGGTATTTGAGCGTGGTGTTGCGCAGCATCGCGCCCGGCAACAGTCCTGCCTCGAGCAGGATCTGGAAGCCGTTGCACACGCCCATTACCAGCTTGCCGGCTTCGGCTGCCTTCATCACTTGCTCCATCACCGGCGAGAATCGGGCGACCGCCCCGCAGCGCAGGTAGTCGCCATAGGAAAAGCCGCCGGGCAACAGAATCACGTCATACCCTGACAGGTCGGTCGCGCTGTGCCAGACATAATCGACCGGCACGCCCATCACGTCTTCGACGGCGTAGTACATGTCCACATCGGCATTGGAACCGGGAAAGACGATTACGGCTACTCGCATCGCTCAGCCCTCCACGATCTCGAAGCGGTAGTCTTCGATCACAGTGTTGGCCAACAGCTTTTCGCACATCTCGCGCACTTTGGCCTCCGCCTCTGCGCGGTCCTCGGTATCCAGGTTCAGTTCCATGTACTTGCCGATACGCACGTCAGTGACTTCGTTGAACCCGAGGGAGTGCAATGCTCCCTTCACGGCATGGCCTTGCGGGTCCAGAACGCTTTCTCGCAGAGTTACATATACAATCGCTTTACGCATGATTCTCTCCTCCCAATCGGCGCAGCATTTCTTGATACGCTTCCGCGACATGGCCCAGATCGCGGCGGAAGCGGTCCTTGTCCAGTTTTTCCTTCGTCTTCGCATCCCAGAAGCGGCAGGTGTCCGGGGAAATCTCGTCCGCCAAGAGAATCGTCCCGTCCGGGGTGCGGCCAAACTCCAGCTTGAAATCGACGAGCAGCACGTCCCGCCGGGCGAGATGCTCGTTCAGCACGTCGTTCACTTTCAGCGCAAGTGCCTCGATCTCGGCCAAATCCGCTTCGCTCGCCACCCCCAGCACCTTGATGTGCGAGTGGTTGATCAGCGGATCGCCCAGCGTATCGTTTTTATAGTAAAACTCCATCACCGGCTGCGGGAGCGGCGTGCCTTCCTCCAGGCCCAGCCGCTTGGCGAGAGAGCCTGCAGCGATGTTGCGGACGACAACCTCCAGCGGAATAATCTCCACCTGGCGCACCAGTTGTTCGTTGGCGGACAACAGCCGGACGAAGTGGTTGTCGATCCCGTGATCTTTCAGCAGGTTGAAAAAGATCGCGGTGATCCGGTTGTTCAGCTCGCCCTTGCCGGTGATCGTCCCTTTCTTTTCTCCGTTGAACGCAGTCGCGTCGTCCTTGTACTCCACCCAGTAGAGACCAGGTTCGGAAGTGCGATAAATCTTCTTCGCCTTCCCTTCATACAGTTGTTCCCGTTTTTCCACTGCCAACTCTCCTTCCCGCAGGGTCCAAACTCGCAAATACAGTCATTTTACGAACATTACATTTAAATTAAACCACAAATATACGCGATTTTCAACGTTTAAAGCCAAATGGCAAGGTTGAAAAATGTTCGGATTTTGCCCAAGGCACACACGGATTCGCGCTGTTTTTGCCGGTTGTGCTAGAATAGATGAGAACCATCTTCCCAAGAATACCCTGATGAGGTGATTGTATTGTTCCCGTTTGACATATCGTTCCCCACCCGCGTATGGTTCGGTGTCGGTGAATTGGAGCGCGTCGGCAAAGAGGCCCGGCAGTTGGGAAAAAAAGCGCTGCTCGTCACCGGCGGCCGTTCCGCCAAGGCGACCGGCCTTTTGGATCGGGTGATTCGCCTGTTGGAGCAGGCGGAGGTGCCGCACATACTGTTTGACCGCGTCGAGCCCAACCCGCGGACAACGACCATCGACGAAGGAGCGCGGATCGCCCGCGAGAACGGATGCGACTTCGTCATCGCGCTCGGCGGCGGCTCGGTGATGGACGCGGCGAAGGCGATCGCCACCGTTGCCCTCTCCGGCCGGCCGATCTACGACTACATGCGGGGCAACCCGGCCGGTCTGTGGAAAGAACTGTTGCCGATCGAGCACGCCTTGCCGATCATGACCATCCCGACCGTGGCGGCCACCGGTTCCGAGGCCAACCACCTCAGTGTGCTCACCCACTGGGAAAGCCACGAGAAATCGTCGATCAGCGGCCCCGGCCTGTATCCCAAGGTGGCGATTCTCGATCCGTCGCTTACCTATACGGTTCCCGCCAACGTCACCGCCGAATCGTGCGCCGACATCTTTTCTCATCTGTTCGAAGCCTACCTGATTGGAGCAGGCGACGCCCACGTGCAGGACGGCTTCACCGAGTCGCTTATCCGCCAGGTGGTTCGCTTCTCCACCGTGGCGATGGCCGACCCGGCAAACGAAGAGGCTCGCTCCACGCTCTTGTGGACCAGCACGCTGGCGATCAGCCCGTTTACCTTGAGCGGACGCGGCGCTGGTTACCCGCTGCACCAGGTGGAGCACACGGTAAGCGGCTACTACGACATCGCTCACGGGCGAGGATTGGCGATTCTCGCCCTGCCCTACTTCCGCCAGGTGATCCTTGAGGATCGTCCGGAGCGGTTGGCGCGGATGGGCCGTGAGTGCTTCGGCGTACAGGCCTCGGACGACCGGACGGCGGCGGAAGAGACGATCGGAGCGGTCGGCGAATGGTTTGCCCGGATGGGCATCACCCAACACCTGTCCGATTTCGGCGTCACCCGCGATTCGCTTGCGGAGATGGCCCGCGAAGCGGTGCGCATTGGCGGCAGGGGGGCCGACCACATCATGAGTTCCCGCCCGTTGTACGAACGCGACGTGTTGGCGATCTACGAAGCGTGCTTCTGATGAAACCCGTGACAGCCGAAAAAAACCCGTGATTCTCTCTGGCCAAACGGCTATAATAAGAATTGTCAATCAGCAAAAATAACTTTATCGAGGTGCTGTCATGGACCCACGTATTCAGGAACTGGCCAGCAAACTGATCCGCTACTCGCTCAACCTGCAAAAAGGAGAAAAAGTGCTGATCGAAAACATCGGCCTGCAGGTGCCGATCGTCCGCGCGCTGGTGCGCGAAGCGTTTGCCGTGGGCGCCCTGCCGTTGGTCACGCTCAAGGACCAGGAAGTGATGCGCGCGCTGATCATGGACACGAGCGAAGAACACATGGCGCTCTTGGCCAAACACGAGCTGTCCCGCATGCAGGACGTGGACGCCTACATCGCGATCCGCGCGTTTGACAACATCAACGAATACTCGGACATCCCGGAAGAGAAGATGGGGCTGTACTCCCGCATCTTCTACAAACAGGTGCACTTCGGCGAGCGCATCCCGAAAAAGCGTTGGGTGGTCCTGCGCTACCCGAACAAGGCGATGGCGCAAGCGGCCAACATGAGCCTCGAAGGCTTCGAGGACTTCTACTTCTCCGTATGCAACCTGGACTACTCGAAAATGTCTGCGGCGATGGATCCGCTGGTCGAGCTGATGGAGCGGACCGACCGCGTGCGCATCGTCGGGCCGAAAACCGACCTGCGCTTCTCGATCAAGGGCATTCCGGCGATCAAGTGCGACGGCAAGATGAACATCCCGGACGGCGAAGTCTATACCGCGCCAGTAAAAGATTCCGTAGAAGGCACGATCTATTTCAACGCGCCGACCAACTACCACAGCACCTCGTTTACCGACATCCAGCTGACCTTCAAGGCAGGCAAGATCGTCGAAGCGACCAGCAGCAACACCAAGGTGCTGAACGAAATCCTCGACACCGACGAAGGCGCCCGCTACATCGGCGAGTTCGCCATTGGCTTCAACCCGTACATCCTGCACCCGATGCAGGACATCCTGTTTGACGAAAAAATCGCCGGCAGCTTCCACTTTACGCCGGGCAACGCCTACGACATCGCCGACAACGGCAACCGCTCCTCGATCCACTGGGACCTGGTGCAAATCCAGCGTCCGGAGTACGGCGGCGGCGAAATCTGGTTCGACGACGTGCTGATCCGCAAAGACGGCCGTTTCGTCCTGCCAGAACTGGAAGGGCTCAACCCGGAAAACCTGGTATAATCAACAACAGACGCAACAAACAAGCAAACGCAGTCACCCGCTTGCCGGGCGACTGCGTTTTGTTTATGGTCAAAGTCCGTCATGTCATGGGCGATGGTTCCCGCTCGCTCAAGCGAGGGCGGCATCGCGCCGTCTCAGCCCCTGATGTCCGCGTACGCCGGACGTCCGCCTGCCGAGCGGGCCGCCTTCACCGCCCGTTCCACTGCCTCAGCCAGCACCTCGGCTGAAAGCGCCCCGACCAGATCGACCGGCGCATTCACTCCGCCAGTCGCCAGCGCAAACACGGTGTCGCCGTCGTACATCGTGTGCACGGGGACTATCGTCCGGGCCAGGCCGTCGTGCGCCATTTGAGCCACTTTGTTGGCTTCTGCCTTGGTCAGGTTGGCGTTGCTTGCCACCACCGCAATCGTCGTGTTGGTGCCGGGCGGGATCGGGGCAAACGACCGCTCCGCAAGCAACATCAGACTGTCCAGCCACTGTCCGTCGTCGCCGAGCGGCCCGGCAAGCACTTCGCCCGTCTCTCTGGCACGCACCTCACCGATCGCATTTACCGCCACCACAGCCCCGACGGCCAGTCCGCTCCCGAGAAGACGCGACGCGGTGCCGAGCCCGCTTTTCATCGCCCGCTCGAATCCCGCCAGTTTGCCCACCGTAGCGCCGCATCCCGCCCCAACGTTTCCCTCGGCGACTGCCCCCGTGCTTGCCCGGCTGGCCGCCTGATATCCCATCCCCCGATCGGGCCGGACGCGCGGATCGCCGATCGCCAGGTCAAACAGCACCGCCGCCGGCACGATCGGCACGCGGGCCACACCCACATCCAGCCCGATCCCCCGCTCCTCCAGATACGCCATCACGCCACAGGCCGCGTCCAAACCGAAAGCACTGCCGCCGCTAAGGCAAATGGCGTGCACCTGTTGCACCAGATTGACGGGCGAGAGCAAATCCGTTTCCCGCGTCCCCGGAGCCGACCCGCGCACATCCACACCGCAAACCGCTCCGTCCTCCACCAGCACCACCGTGCAGCCGGTCAGCGCCTGTTCATCCTGCGCGTGCCCCACCTTGATCCCGGGCACGTCCGTGATCGTCTGCGTCCGCTTCATCTGACCACCTCCGAGTTTTTCCTTATATGTTACTACAGACTGGTGAAATCCAAAAACCCCTCTCCGCAAGGGAGAGAGGTTACTGGATTACTTACCGGTCGCAGACTTGCCAGATAAAAAATGATAGGCAACGTCCATGGAAGAAACATAGATGGTAACGGCTCGACCAGATGAATCGGTTCCTTCCATTACATAATAAATGGGGGAAAGAGTTTTCACATGGCCAGGAACAGCTTGTAACTCCTCTTTCGAGAGGTGTCGCAGATCAGTATGCCGAACTCCTGTCAGTCTGTAAGCATGTATAGCCGCTTCCACTGCCTGTTCCCTTGAAACCGGCGGGCCGTTCGTTGAACTTTTGGGCGTACACCCTGTCGCCAAACCGAGTACGATTGTCAACAAACCGAAGATGACAAACGCGGTACGGCTACCCACCTTCGCGATCAAAAGCAACAGCCCCCCTTCACCAAAACACATTTTCCCATTTCAGGAACCCTCACACATCCATCCTATCACACAAAAAACACCCGCCGCCATCGTCTTTCGTGGCAGCGGGTGCCCGCAACATTTACAGCAAACCAAGCCGTTGGAAAATCGTATCCACGTGCTTCAAGTGGTACCGGTAGTCGAAGCAGTCGTCCAGTTCTTCCGGGGTCAACAGCGACTTCACCGTCTCGTCCTCGCTGATGATCTCGCGGAACGACCGCTGTTCCTCCCATGCCTGCATCGCGCGCGGCTGCACGGTGTCGTAGGCTTTTTCGCGGCTCAGTCCCTTGTCGATCAGCTTGAGCAGCACTTGTTGCGAATAGATTAGGCCAAAGGTGCGGTCCATGTTGCGCTTCATGTTTTCCGGGAAAACGGTCAGGTTTTTCACGATGTTCATGAAGCGGCGCAGCATGTAGTTGAGCAGTTGGGTGGCGTCAGGCAAAATCACCCGCTCCACCGACGAGTGGGAGATGTCCCGCTCGTGCCACAGCGGCACGTTTTCGTAGGCGGAGAGCATGTGGCCGCGAATCACCCGGGCCAGCCCGGAGATGTTCTCGCAGCCGATCGGGTTGCGCTTGTGCGGCATCGCTGACGAGCCTTTTTGCCCTTTGGCGAACGGTTCCTCCACCTCGCGCATCTCGCTCTTCTGCAGACCGCGAATCTCCGTGGCGAACTTGTCGAGCGAGGTGGCGATCAGGGCCAGCGTCGCCATGTACTGCGCGTGCCGGTCGCGCTGCAGCGTCTGCGTCGAGATCGGCGCGGGCGTCAATCCCAGCTTTTCACAGACGTACTGCTCGACGAACGGGTCGATGTTGGCGTACGTGCCGACCGCGCCGGAGATTTTGCCGACCGCGATCTGTTTCTTCGCGTCGCGGAAGCGCTCCAGGTTGCGCTTCATCTCTTCGTACCAGAGCGCCATCTTCAGTCCGAAGGTGGTCGGCTCGGCGTGCACGCCGTGGGTGCGACCCATCATCACCGTGTCCTTGTGTTCCCGCGCCTTTTCCGCGAGGATGTCGATGAAATCCAACAAGTCTTTTTCCAGAATCTCATTGGCTTGCAAGAGCAAATAGGAGAGCGCCGTATCCACCACGTCCGTAGAGGTCAGGCCGTAGTGCACCCACTTTTTCTCCTCGCCCAGCGTCTCCGAGACGGCGCGGGTAAACGCCACCACGTCGTGGCGCGTCTCTTCCTCGATTTCGTAGATGCGTTTGATGTCAAATCCGGCGTTGGCCCGGAGTTTCTTGACGTCTTCCTCCGGGATGACGCCCAGTTTCGACCAGGCTTCGCACGCGAGCAACTCTACCTCCAGCCATGCCCGAAACTTGTTTTCTTCGGTCCAGATTGCCCGCATCTCCGGGCGTGTGTAACGTTCAATCATCGTCTAGTCCTCCCGTTCCCATATCTCAAGTCCGCGAATGATCGAAAGCGCATCGTCCACCGTGTCGGCCAGCACGTTCAGATGGCCCATCTTGCGCTTCGCCTTGCTCTCCTGTTTCCCGTAGAGGTGCAGCTTGCAGGTGGGTCCAAGCGCGTCCACCCGCTCCATCAGCTTGTCCAGGTGCTCCCCCAGCACATTGACCATCACCACAGGGGTGAGCAGCCGGGTGGAGCCGAGCGGCAGATCGCAGACGGCCCGCAAGTGCTGTTCGAACTGGGACGTGACACAGGCGTCCATCGTGTAGTGGCCGGAATTGTGCGGCCGCGGCGCCAGTTCGTTCACGTACAGCCTGCCGTCGGCGGTGAGAAACATTTCGACGGCGATCAGTCCGACGACGCCAAGTCCTTCGGCGATCCGTGCGGCGATCCGCTCCGCTTCGGCCACGACCGCCCGATCCACCCGGGCCGGGACGATCGACAGATGCAGGATGTTGTCCACGTGCACGTTTTCCGCCACAGGAAACGTCGCCAGTTCGCCTGAGACACTGCGGGCGGCGATCACCGACAGTTCCTTGACGAACGGGACGAACTGTTCCACGACCAATTCCGCTCCCGTCCGCGCCAGTTCGACGTAGGCACCGGCCAGTTCCTCTCGCTTGCGCAAGACGCGCTGCCCCTTGCCGTCGTACCCGCCTGTCGCGGTTTTCATCACCGCCGGCAGGCCCAGTTCGTCGATCGCCCGCGTGAGGTCGTCCAGACTCCCGACGGCCCGAAACGGCGCGACGGGAATGCCGAGCGCCTGCACCGCCGTCTTTTCGCGAATCCGGTGTTGCGTGATGCTAAGTAGCTCGCTGCCCTGCGGCACATACGACTCCGTCTCCAGCACCCGCGCCACTTGTGCGTCGACGTTTTCAAATTCGTAGGTGATCACGTCGCTTTCTTCCGCCAGTTGCATCGCGGCGGCCACATCGTCGTAGGCGGCGACGATCTGCCGGTCCGACACTTGTCCGCTCGGCGCGTCTTCGGTCGGGTCCAGCGTGACGAACCGATACCCCATCGCCCGTCCGGCGAGGGCAATCATCCGGCCTAGTTGTCCGCCTCCAAGCAGGCCGACCGTCGCCCCGGGCTTGATCGTGCGCCGTCCCGCGCGCCCTTTCATCTCTGTCGCTTCCTTCGCTGTCATGACAGGTCGCTTCCTTCCAGCACACGTTGCCGCACCGCTTCGCGCCGGGCGACAAACCGCTGTTGAATCTCTGGATATTTGATCCCGAGGATTTGCGCGGCCAACAACCCGGCGTTAATCGCTCCCGCCTTGCCGATCGCCACTGTCGCCACAGGCACGCCGCCTGGCATCTGCACAATCGACAATAGCGAATCCAGCCCGCTCAGCGCAGACGATTTCACCGGCACGCCGATGACCGGCAGCTCCGTCTTGGACGCGACCATCCCAGGCAAGTGTGCCGCGCCGCCCGCTCCGGCGATGATCACTTCCAACCCGCGCGCTTTCGCCGATTCGGCGTATGCAAACATTAAGTCAGGGGTCCGGTGTGCCGACACCACTTTTTTCTCGTATGGCACCTGCAATTCCTCCAGTACCTGACATGCCTCTTTCATCGTTTCCCAATCCGATGTGCTCCCCATGATGACGCCTACCAAGGGTTCGGCCACGCCCATCTTCCCCTTTCCGCATTCGTTCAAGAAGGCCCAAAACGACAGGGAGTCTCCGTCCTGCCGCCGGGCCATTCATCCGTAAAGCTTATCGATTCGCTATCAGTGTAGCAGGGAAAAGAACAGGCTGTCAACCTTATTCCCGAACAATCTATTTTATAGGAGTTAGATTATTCGTATTTGCCTCCGTACTGTTTTTTCCCTGCCCCATCCAGGCTTCCGCGCTTTCCCGATTCGTGTCGTCCAGCCGAAGCCAGTAGTCAAAGTACGGTTGGGCATCGGAACCGGCCACCTGGGAAAAAGCGCTGATCACGTCTTCGCCGGACGCCAGCTTGTACAAATGCTTCTGCACGTAGTAGCGCAGGGCCAGATTTACCCGATCCTCTCCCCACACCTCTTGCAGTTTCCACAGCATGGTCGCGCCGCGCCCATAGACGAGATCAATGTAGCTTCGCCAGTCGGGGAAACGGTAGAGCGGTTGCCACACGCTCAGCCCCTGTCTGGCGTAGGCGGCCGCCTCTTCCCCGCGCCGCGTCCGGTTGGCGATATACTCCGCCGCCAGCCTGCGATCGTACTGCTTGAGGAAAGCCATCGTCGCATAGTCGGCCAGACTTTCGTCCACCCAGGCTTCGTTCACCTCGTCGTTGCCGACCAGGCCGTAAAACCACTGGTGGGCGGTTTCGTGCGCGACGACCGCCGCCCCCTGCGGCACCGGCTTGTCGAAGTACGTCTTCTCGACAAACACGATTCCCGGATATTCCATCCCGCCGAAAAATCCGCCCGTTTTCACCACATCGTACTCCGGATACGGATAGGTGCCAAACGCCCGGTTGTAATAGCCGAGCGCTTCCACCGCCGCCTCGTGCAAGCGGTTGACCGTCTCGTCCGGGTCGCCGGTTTGCGCCCATGTCTTCACATAGGTGTGCCCCACCCGGGTCGTCAGCGGTTGATAGGTCTTGTCCATCACGACCATGGCGAAGTCGCGGACCCGGGACGCGCGCACCTCGTACTCCTTGCGCTTCGTCGAACGCGATTCGCTGACCAGGGCCTGGCTCTCCACCCCGCTGGTGGCCAGTTGATACGAATCCGGCAAACTGACCGTCACCTGATAGTCGGCCACGTCGCTGTAAAACGGATCGCCGATCGGATAATACGGGTCGAGCCGCCAGCCGTCCGTCTGGCGCACCGCCAGAATCGGCAGCCAGTTGCCCAGCCACATCGCATGGTCGTCGTAGGAAAGCCGCCCGTTGTTGTGCGGCAGCTTCAAATCGAACGACATGTGCACCTCCGTCTCCTCGTCCGCTTTCACCTCGCCATGGAGCGGAATGTCGACGACGGTGTCCTTTACCTCAATCGCAACCGGCTTGCCCTGCACGCTGACATCGCGTAGCGAGATTTCGCCCGGTTCCGCGTTTTTTCCCAGGATGTACCCCCAGTTGGCGTCCGTTGTTCGCGAGCCGTCGCGAAACACGTTGGGATAAAGATGAAAGTAGACGTGCCGCCGGTCTTTGGGGATCATCCGGACCGACAGTTCCCCGCTGACCCGATGCGCATCGGGGTCGACGGTCACGTTGGCCCGATACAGGACGGGCGGTGCGGAAGTGACATAGTTGAGCGTTTCCTCCCTGGAGAAAAACGGCGCCGCCAGCCACTGAAACACCGAGGGGACCTGTACCAAAATGACAGCCAGCGCCAACACCGTAGGTGCTATCCAACGCTTCATCTGCATCTTCCTTGTCTGTCGTATTTACCTACATTGTATTACGAATCGCTCGTGCTTTGCTTTCATTTTTGCCAAATCGCCGCCCGTCTAGCCCGGTATCCAAGCAAAAAAGCCACGGCCGGTACGCCCGGCGTGGCCTTTCGAGAACCGATATGTCATTTCTATTCGCGCAGCCAGATGAAGTAGGCGAGGAAGATGAAGAACAGCACGTACATCATCGGATGTACCTCGCGACCTTGCCCCTTGAACAGCTTGGTGATCGGATAGACGATAAATCCGGCGGCAATCCCGGACGCGATGCTGAACGACAGCGGCATGATCAACACGGTCAGGAACGCCGGCAGCGCCTCTTCGATTTGGTCCCAGGCGATTTTCGTCATGTGCGACGCCATCAGCACGCCGACGATGACGAGTGCCGGAGCGGTAACCGAAGGAGTGACGACAGCCAGAATCGGCGAGATGAACAGCGACAAGAGGAACAAAACCCCGGTGACGACGGAGGCGAACCCGGTGCGGCCGCCAGCGGCAACCCCCGCAGCGGACTCGATGTAGCTGGTCGTCGTGGACGTGCCGAGGATGGCGCCGCACATCCCGGCGATCGCGTCGGACGCCAGCGCCGCACCCGGACGCGGCAGCTTGCCGTCTTTCAACAGACCGGCCTGGTTGGCGACGCCCAACAAGGTGCCGGTCGCGTCAAAGAAGTCAACAAACAGGAACGTGAAAATGACGATCAGCATTTTGCCGGAAAACATCACCGACGGATCGGTAAGATACTGGAACGCGGCACCAAACGTCGGAGCCAGACTCGGCGGAGCGGAGAACAGTTTTTCCGGAAGCGCCACCAGACCGAACATCATCCCGACAATCGCGGTTAGGGCCATGCCGATAAAAATCGCGGAGTGGACGCGGCGGGACATCAGAATCCCGGTCACCACCAGCCCGAATACGGCCAACAGCGCGTTTTTCGCGGCCAACACCTGCTCCGGCGGCATGCCGGCGTGGAAACTGAGATGGCCGAGCGATACGAACGTCGCCTCATTGGCGACGATAATGCCCGCGTTTTTCAGACCGATAAAGGCGATGAACAAGCCAATCCCCGCAGACGTCGCGTATTTCAGCCCTTGCGGAATCGCATTGACGATCGCTTCGCGCACCCCGGTAAGCGAGAGCAACAAAAAGATCGTGCAGGAGACAAACACGCCCGCCAGCGCTTGCTGCCACGGAATCTGCATGGTCAGGACGACCGTGAAGGTGAAAAACGCGTTCAGCCCCATGCCGGGTGCCTGGGCAATCGGCAGGCGGCCGAGGAAGCCCATCGTCAAGGTGCCGATCGCAGCCGCCAGAGCGGTCGCGGTAAAGACGGCGGTAAACGGCGGATAGTTCATTTTGACGTCGGCCGGCAGATTGGCCCCGCTCAGGATAAACGGGTTGACGGCCAGGATGTACGCCATCGCCAAAAAGGTGGTGATACCCGCGATGGTTTCGCGACGATAATTGGTACCCAGCTTGTCAAACTCAAAGTACTTGCGCACCTCGAATTTCCTCCTCACTAACCAATTGTTCGGGCCCAATGAAAAAGGCATAGGAGTGCGCCTATGCCATGAATTTCAGAAGGAACGTTCGGAAATAGACGATAAACAGATGATTCCGCTTCACTCACGTCGTCGTTTCCTTCCAAAAACAGGCCATTCGGCGTCCACGGATGCCGGATTTCACCGGCGTACCGAAAGAATCTCCGAACCTTATCCATTTTTTGACCACAACGTGAAGTGTAGCAAGAATCTGTCAGACTGTCAACGCTAAAAGCGAACGTTAATAATTTTTTTTTGTTAAATATCCGTTATTCCCACTCGATTGTCGCCGGCGGCTTGGACGTGATGTCGTAAACGACGCGGTTGACGTTCTCCACTTCGTTGACAATCCGGGTCGATATTTTTTCCAGAACCTCCCACGGGATCCGCGCCCAGTCGGCGGTCATGCCGTCGATCGACGTGACGGCGCGGATGCCGACCGTGTAGGAATACGTGCGGGCATCGCCCATCACGCCGACGCTCTTCATGTCGGGAAGCGCGGTAAAATACTGCCAGATGTCCCGATCCAGTCCTGCTTTCTTGATCTCCTCGCGCAGGATGGCGTCCGATTCGCGAACGATCGCCAGTTTTTCCTCGGTGACCTCGCCCAGCACGCGAATGCCCAGACCCGGTCCCGGGAACGGCTGACGCCAGACAATCTCGTCCGGCAACCCCAGTTCGGTTCCCAGCCTGCGCACCTCGTCCTTGAACAAGGTTTTGAGCGGCTCGATCAGTTTGAACTTCATGTTTTCCGGCAGCCCGCCGACATTGTGGTGGGACTTGATCGTGTGCGCCGTCGCCGTGCCGCTCTCGACGATGTCGGTGTACAGCGTTCCCTGGGCGAGGAACTCCATGTCGGTCAGCTTGGCCGCTTCCTCTTCGAACACGTAGATGAACTCGTTGCCGATAATCTTGCGCTTCTGCTCCGGATCGGTGACGCCGCGCAGCTTGTCCAGGAAGCGTTTGCGCGCGTCGATTTTGATGACGTTCATTTCAAACTTGCCGACGAACGTCTCCATCACGCTCTCCGCTTCCCCTTTGCGCAACAGACCGTGGTCGACGAACATGCAGGTGAGCTGATCGCCGATCGCGCGGTGAATGAGAGCCGCGACGACAGAGGAGTCGACACCGCCGCTCAACGCGCACAGCACTTTTTTGTCCCCGACCGTCTCGCGGATGCGCCGGATTTCATCCTGGATGAAGCTGCTCATGCTCCAGTCGCCGGAACAGCCGCAGATATGGAACAGGAAGTTGGCGAGAAACTCATTGCCTTTTACCGTGTGGCGCACTTCCGGATGGAACTGGACGCCGTACAGTTTGCGCTCTGGATGGCTGATCGCCGCCACCGGGCAGGCATCGCTGACCGCGTCGACTCCAAAGCCGGCCGGCAGCTCCACGACCTTGTCGGAGTGGCTCATCCACACGACCTCCTGGTCTTCCCAGTCGCGGTACAGGTCATGCCGGTTGTGCAGGCGGATTTCCGCCTTGCCGTACTCGCGCACCCCGGCCCGCTCCACCTTGCCACTGAGGTGATGGGCCATCATCTGCATCCCGTAGCAGATGCCAAGAATCGGAATCCCCAGGTCGTAGATCGCCGGATCGATTTGCGGCGCCCCTTCTTCATACACGCTGGCCGGGCCGCCGGAGAAGATAATCCCCTTGGGCTGAAGTTGTTTGATCGTTTCGATCGGCGTGTTGTACGGCAACAATTCGCTGTACACGCCGAGGTCGCGCACCCGCCGCGCAATCAACTGGTTGTACTGTCCCCCGAAATCAATCACGACTACCATTTCCTGCGGCTTGCTCATGATATCCTCCTCGTGTTCTTCATCCAAACGTTTTCCCGTCGTCATGGGTACAAAAAAACCGGGGCTCCCTCCGCAAGCATGACGGAGGCATAGCCCGGTTCTGCAACGAATTCGTCAACAATACTCCTGGCTGCTCTCCTCGTAGTCGTCCGATTTACGGTCGGACGGTAGAAACTCTCAGGCCATATCCCTGACATTATACGAGAAAACACGTTTCGAAGCACATTCTAGCAGACTGGACAACTTTCTTCAAGGCTTCAGTTGACGCGTCAGGCGGTCGATGATCCCGTCGGCCATCTTTCGCACCTTTTCCCCTATTTCCTTTGAGCCGTAACAGATGCGCTCATACAGTTTTGTGAGATACCACAAATCCTGTCGCGTTTCGCCCGGCACGCTCAGCCTGTGCACATACTCGCGCAACGTTTCGCCTGGCCGACGCGGCAATAGCATCCGCTCAAACATTACCAACAACATGCCGTATTTGTCGGTGAAGCGGGTTTCCTCAAAAGCGGACAACCGGCGTTTCCACCACCACATCCACAGATGGCCGCGATACTTCCAGAGCAACGCCAGCACGGCGGCGGCCCCGAGGAACAAGGCGGCCCACGTCTTGGTCGAGAAGCCGGCTTGACCGCCGGATTCTGCCTCGTCCTGCTCCGCCCGATTGATCCGTCCGTCGCCGTCATCCTTCGGCTGTTGCGGTTGAATCGTCGCCGGCACGTTGGGTTGCTCCGCAGTGCTGTTCACCAGATCATTTTCCACCCGCACCGGCGAGGTAAACGTGGCCGTCGGCTCGAACGGAATCCAGCCGTATCCGGGGAAATACACCTCTACCCAGGAGTGGGCATCCTTGTTGCGCACCTCGATGATCTTGTTCCCCGCTTCGTCCGTCCCCATTTCCGTGCCGGGCGCGAACCCTTTTACCCACCGCGTCGGAATCCCGAGCGTCCGCAGCATCACGGCCATCGCCGTGGAAAAGTGGTCGCAGTACCCGCGATGGGTCTCAAACAGGAACTGATCCACGAAATCTTGCTCCGGCTTCGGCATGGGCACGTCTTTCATTTCGTAGTGATAGTTGCCGCTGTAGCGCAGGTAGGCTTCGACCGCCCGCGCCTTTTCGTACGCCGACTTGCGGCCTACGGTGATCTCCCGGGCCAGCTCGGCGATGCGCGGCGGCAAATCTTTCGGCAGATTGAGGTAGCGCTCGCGGATCTCCTGCGGATACGCGTCCCCCGCTTCGGTCAGCTTCTTTTCGCTGATTACCGGCACCTCTGCCACCAGTTGATACGACCGCATCGGAACGAGCGTCGGATTGATCACGATCGCAACATCCGACCCGGCGGAAGCCTGACCTCCCCGCTTGGGAATGGACACGGCAACCGTGCCGTCGTGCGTTTCCAGGTGCTGATCAACCGGGTTGTAGAGGATCGTCGCGTTGTCCGGCGTATAAGCGGTCAGCCGTTTCAACTGGCCCGGATAAAAGATCAGCGGGTAGCGCTCGGTTTCCTGGAATCGCAGCGCAGCCTTCACCTGTTTCGTCTCCAGTCCGTGAAACAACATGTCTCTCCAGACATAGTCGACCGGAGCGGAAATCCCTTCGGGTCGGAAAGCCGAGCGCTTCCAGCCCTTCCCGGTGTACTGGTCCTTGGCGTCGCCTCGCCAGTAATAAGACTCGTTTGTCTTGGCGACAAAAACCAGCCCCTCGTCCTGCTGAAACGGTCCGCCAAGCGACGTGTCGTCACCGTCGTAGCCCACTTTTTTCACCGAGGGGGGTGTTGCGCCTTGCTTGCCGGTGAAGTAGGCGATGGGATCAGGCCAACTGGCCGCCTGCTTGGGAGCGCCATAAGCGATGCCCACCGACAGGGCGATCACCATCACCGCCGCGACCAGCGACTTCCCGTAGGCGAGACGGTTTCGCCGTTGACCGAAGACCAGCTTCTCCATGTGCCGCAGATGCAGGATGGCGAGCAGCAGGAAACCGGCGATCAACGAGCGTATGATCCCCCCATCGGCGTCGTACGGCAAAAATGTGTCCAGCGTCGCCAGATACACCTCTGTCAAAAAGACAAACCACAATCCTTGCCGCTGTTCCAGCACCAGGTAGGACAACAGGGAGCCCAGCGCGACAAGCATCAGGTCAAACAGCAGATTGCGGGAGATCAGCGACATGGCCAGCCAGTTCTGCTCCAACACATACGGCACGTCATGCCGAAGCCGCGCCATCATCTCGCCGATCCAGGACGCGTCAAACAACGGAGTGGCGAAGAAGGCGTCATGCAACAGCCACAACACCCCGGCCAGCTTGAGGAGAAAGGCCAGCCACCGCCAGGCGAGCAGCAGGTCAAGCAGCAGCACACCGGCGCAAATGGATAAAAACACACGTATGTCAGCGGTATCGGTCAGCGCCGGAAGAGGCAACAGCCACTCGCGCAACAGCAGGAACAGGCAACCGGCGGCGAGCCCGTCCAGCAGCCGGACGCGGCGGAATACCTGAATGCCCATCTCACGCACCCCCGATCCGTCTTCGTTCATCGTATTCTTCCGGCAACACCGTCCGGCACGCGACCCGTCCCGCAGCAAGCAACCGCAGGGCCTGCCGTTCCTCGTCCGTAAGTGTCTGCCGCTGATGGATCCAGAAGAAATGCACATTGCGGCCCGAACCGGCCAGCTCCAGCATCTGTCTCAACAACGGTTTGTCGAGCGCAGATGTGATCACGACCAGTGTGGAACCTTGCAAAAACTCCATCGCTTCCCGCCCGAGTAGTTGGGCAAACGGATACTCTCCGTCCGGCGTGACCCGCGCCAACTGGTCAAACACGCGAAAAAAATGAGCCTGGGTATTTCCGGGGGGGATGACAATCCGGTCCTTTTGTTTACAGACGAAGCCAAACGGGTGTTGGCGGCGACTGGCGTCGTAGACCAGACTGGCCGTCCACTTGACCGCCAGTTCAAACAATTGCGGGTCTTTTTGCTGGTAGGCCCGCTTTTCCACATCGAGGAAAAACACCATCTGGTTCATCGCCTGGTGCTCAAATTCCTTGGTCTTCAATCCTTGCCCGCGCGCCGATGCGCGCCAGTGGATTTGACTCAGCCGATCCCCCCGCTGGTAATCGCGCACGCCGCGCACGGCGGCCACATCGTCAGAACTGCGATGGGAGACGTGAATGTTCCCGCTGATGCGTCCGTCGCCGGTCTGCCAGTCGCTAAGTTTTCGGTACGACGGGTAGACCAGAAATTCGTTGAGAAGCGGAAACGTTTTCGTCCGCTGAATAAACCCGAAAAAGTCCCCGGCGCTCACCGTGCATTCCCCGAGCTGGTAGAACCCGCGCGGAACCGCCGGAATGACGTAGCGGATGACGATCTCCCGGCGAAACCACGGAAACACCAGTTGCCGGTGCGGTTCGTAAAAACCGGCCAGTTTGTCCGGCAACGACTCGGTCACCAGATTCCAGCCGAGCGGAAACCAGACCTTGCGCCGAAGCCTGAGGCAGACGACCACGTCCTCCCCGTCCTGCAGGCGGTCCCGGTCGATCTCGCGCGTCACCTGCAAGCCTGCGAACATCAACGCGTAGGCCAGCACCCCGTAGCCAAAAAACGTAAAGGTACTGTAAAACAAAAACCAACTGGCAAAACCGCCCTGGAACTTGGCAAACGCATAGGTGACCGCCAACAGCGCGATCACTTTCGCCTTGCCGTAGTTGTTTCGTTTCATCGCGGTTCACCGCCCCTTCAACCGATCGGCACCCGCGTCTCCTGCAGGACGGCCGCTATCAGCCGGTCGACCGACGCCCCCTCCAGCCGCGCTTCCGGCTTGAGGATGATCCGGTGGCGGAACGTGTACGGCACCAACGCTTTCACGTCGTCCGGAATGACGAAATCGCGCCCGCGCACCACCGCAAGGGCCTGGGCGGCGCGGTGCAGCGCCAGCGCCCCGCGCGGGCTTATGCCAAGGTAGACGTCCGGATGGTTGCGCGTCCGTTGACACAGTCTGACGATGTACTCCTTGATTCCTTCGCTGACGGTTACCCCGGTCACTTGCTGCTGTAGCCGGCACACCTCCTCCGCGTTGATCACCGGCTCCAGCAGTTCGAACGGATGCACGCCGGTCATGCGCGTCAGCATCGCCACTTCTTCCTTTTCCGTGGGGTACCCCAGGTTCAGTTGCAACAGAAACCGGTCCAGTTGCGCCTCCGGCAGCGGAAACGTCCCTTCGTACTCCAGCGGGTTTTGCGTCGCCATGACAAAAAACGGCTCGGACAACGAATACGTCGTGCCGTCCACCGTCACGGAATGCTCTTCCATCGCTTCCAGCAGGGCCGACTGCGTCTTCGGCGACGTCCGGTTAATCTCGTCGGCAAGCACCACATTGGCAAAGATCGGTCCCGGACGAAATTCGAACGCCAGCGTCTGTTGATTGAAGATCGAAACGCCGGTGACATCCGTGGGCAACAAGTCCGGAGTGAACTGGATCCGCTTGAACACGCCCCCGATCGAACGCGCCAACGAACGCACCAGCATCGTCTTGCCGACACCCGGCACATCTTCGAGCAGTACATGCCCTCTCGCCAGCAACGCCACAATGCTCAATTCAATCACGGATTTCTTTCCAACCAATACTTTTTCGATATTTTCCACCAGACTCACGATCAATTGGTGAGGCTGATCGACTTGGATCGGATTCACAGCTACGCCTCCTCTTTTGTCAGAAAACGGCCAACCGTCATCGGATGTCGTTTGACTTTTTCGAAAACGATCAGTTGCTACCTGCCATACCGCCAATCTGTCACAGACGATTCAACCGATCGCAAAGAAAACCCGCCGATCGCCAAGCCTGTTGGCGAAGGCGGATTCGAGGATTCACTTATGCTTTTGGCTTTTGGATCGTATAAAAAAGAGCAGGCATAATGGATCCTACTCTATTGTTCTCATGGCGTGCCCTGAGAGATTCGAACTCCCGGCCTTTTGATTCGTAGTCAAACGCTCTATCCGGCTGAGCTAAGGGCACATCGTATGAAATTCGCGCATCGTGGAGCGGATGACGGGTCTCGAACCCGCGACCTTCGCCTTGCCAAGGCGACGCTCTGCAAATGGAGCTTTTGTCCGCAGATTGACCACCCGCCAGAACCTGCTACCAGCGAACCGAGTTACATGATGATTATACATCACGTGTCTCCCCGATGCAAATCTGTTATCCCGCAAGCGTGATTCAGTTTTCATTGAACCGATCCAGCATGGAAATCGTATCAATCAAATGATTGTTAAAGATTTGGCGGGCGACAGCCAACAGCTCGATAATCATCGGATCGCGAAGCGAATACGTGACTTTGTTGCCCTCTTTCTTCCCAAACACGATGTTTTTGCTCCGTAAAATCGCAAGTTGCTGGGAAACGGCAGAACCTTCGCTTCCAACCAACGCTTGCAGTTCATTGACATTCTTGTCTCCCTCGGATAACAGCTCAAGAATTCGAATGCGCAATGGATGGCCCAATGCTTTAAAAAAATCTGCTTTGAATCGTTGCAGCTCAAGATCCAACCATATATCCCCCAATCCGAATGTATCACGATAAATGCTCGTGAGGAGTTTGCTCCTGCTTTTATTTTATATGAAAACGTTCCACATTTCACATTACATCCGGTTGGCTGGGCGTAATTCGGCTGCGGGACGTGTTTGGGACCGTTCAGAGTTCGACAAATGCGCACACTCCCGGAAGGCAAAATGCTGGCACCCCAAGCATTTTTTCTGATCCAGCCGGGTAAGCGCAAAATCAATCGCTTCCCCCGTATGTTCAAAGAAATGTTGCTCACCAATGAATTCATAAAGTCCGGTACGTTTCAGCACTTCTTTGGGCTGCGGTTGAATACCCGAGATCAGCACCATGCCGCCGGTGCGTTTAAAATCTTTGACCACACTGGCCAAATTGGATTCACCCGTGGTATCCATAAAAGGGACCTTCCCCATGCGAAGGAGCAGGACTTTCGGGCGATAGTGGATCGTGTTCATGATGGATTGTTCAAACATGGTCGCCGCGCCGAAGAACAGTGCCCCCTCCACAGTGAAGATGCTGATTTGCGGGCAATCGTGGCCTTCCGTGACCATGTGCGGTTTTACCTTCTCATGTTTCGTGGAAGGATCGGGCAGCACCTTGGCTACGGTCAGCATTTCACTCATCCGTTTCACGAACAAAATCACAGCCAGAATCAACCCGATTTCCACAGCGGTCGTCAGATTCGTAAAGACCGTAAGCAGAAACGTCATCAACAGAACGACGGAATCGCTCGTCTTCGTTTTGAGGACATGAGCGAATTGTTTGCGCTCGCTCATGTTCCAGGCTACCACCATCAGAATGGGAGCCATGCTCGCCAACGGTATATGAGATGCGTAAGGAGCGAACAACAACAGCACGAGCAAGACGACAAGCCCATGAATGATACCGGACATGGGAGACACCGCGCCGGTTTTAATATTGGTGGCCGTCCGGGCGATGGCTCCAGTCGCCGGAATTCCTCCGAACAAGGGCGCTACGATATTGGCAATCCCCTGACCGATCAATTCCCGATTGCTGTTGTGCCGATAACCCGTCATCCCGTCCGCGACAACTGCGGATAACAGAGACTCGATACTGCCAAGCATCGCAATGACAAAGGCTGGGCCCAGCAATTGCTGAATGCGTTCCAGCGTGATGTCAGGCCAATGAAAACCCGGCAGCGCGCTTGGGATGGGACCGAAGGTGGAGCCAATCGTCGCCACTTTTCCTTCAAAGAAAAACGCGGCCAGCATGCTGGAAACGACAAGCCCGACCAGTGATCCCGGAACTTTTGGCAACAGTCTTGGCGTCACCAATATGATAGACAAACAAATGCAGGCCGTCGTCACGCTATAGAGATTGACCGTGGATAGATGCATCACGATCTCCTTCATATTGGAAAAAAAATCTTCGTGTTTCTCAATATCACGAAGCCCCAGGAAATTGGCAATCTGTCCGGAAAAAATGATGACCGCAATCCCTGCGGTGAAGCCGATGGTGACCGGGCGGGGAATAAACTTAATCAGAGCCCCCAGCCGAAACACTCCCATCAAAACAAGCATGATTCCCGCCAAAATCCCGGCAATGAGCAGATTTTCGTAGCCGTATTGCATGACAATCGAAAACAAGATGGGAATAAACGCGCCAGTAGGTCCTCCGATTTGAAACCTGGAGCCTCCAAACATGGAGATCAACATCCCCGCAATGATCGTCGTATAGATGCCGTATTCCGGTTTTACCCCGGACGCAATGGCAAAGGCCATCCCCAAAGGAATGGCGATAATCCCGACGATCAATCCCGAAACGCAGTCTTTCCGGAATGAATCCATGTTGTAGCCTTCAAATCTTCCCGTCCACTTCATGTCCGAAACCCTTCTTCTTTTGTAATATTTGATTGTTTGAAGATACAAAAATAATACCGCCACAATTTGTTCACTGTCAATTCATTGAAATGAAAAAGGGGCAGACCAGATAGTTGAAACCCTTGCATTTTCTTGAAGCAAGCGGCGGTGTGACTTGACACGACGCTTGGAAGTAACTAAAATGGTTACAACGGTGGTGATTCCCTTGAAGCAAATCAGCTCGCGATTTTCGATTGCCGTGCACACCCTTTCCCTGATTGCTGTCAGTCCGCATGATTGTACCGGAGACTACATCGCGGGAAGCGTAAACACAAATCCGGTCGTCATCCGAAGAATCATGAGCATGCTAAAGAAGGCAGGGTTAGTTGACGTACGGCCGGGGGTTGGAGGTGCTTCACTGCTCAAGGATCCCAGCCAGATTACCCTCCTCGATGTATATCGGGCTGTGAATGTGACAGAGGAGAACCAACTGTTTCGCATACACGAAAACCCCAATATTCGCTGTCCGGTCGGGCGGAATATCGAGCAAGTCCTCCAGGCAGAATTGAGAGACGCCCAATCCGTTATGGAACAACGGCTGGCCCAAACCACGCTAGCCCAACTGATTGACAAGTTCCAATAAATGAAAGCTCCTTTTCGAGCTTTTATTTATACGCTCGTTGTAACTCTTTATGTTATAACAAGATATATTACAACAAACACAGGGAGGTATCAGCGATGAAATTGTTAGTTACTGGCGCCACAGGGAAACTGGGGACGAAAGTGGTAGAGGCATTATTGAAATCTGTGCCAGCGAGCCAATTAGCTGTTAGTGTTCGCGATCCAAAGAAAGCGGAAGGACTTCGCGCTCGGGGAGTGGACGTCCGTCATGGAGACTTTGACCGTCCTGAAACCTTGGATGCGGCCTTTTCAGGGATTGACCGGCTATTGATCATTTCCACGGACGGAGACAATGAAACGAGAATCCGTCAACATACGAATGCGGTAGAAGCAGCCGCACGCGCGAACGTCAAGTTCATTGCCTATACCAGCTTGGCAAATGCAAGGGAAAACCGGTTATTCCTTGCTCCCGTACACCGTGCCACGGAAGAAGCCATCCTGAAAACCGGCATACCTTACTCTTTCTTGCGAAACAACTGGTACCTGGAGAATGAGACGGCTGCCATTCAAGCGGTGATGGCCGGAGCGCCTTGGGTAACATCTGCCGGAACCGGCAAGGTGGGATGGGCGCTGCAACAAGATTATGCGGAGGCGGCGGCAGCGGTGCTTGCGGGGAACGGACACGAGAACACCATCTACGAGCTTTCCGGCAAGCCGATGACGCAGGAAGAACTGGCCTCTATCCTTGGCGCGGTATTAGGCAAGGAAGTCCCGGTGCAACAGGTCGATGACGCCGCGTATGCCGACATCATGAAACAGGCGGGCGTGCCGGAATTCGTCATTCCTATTCTCGTAGCCATCCAGGAAGGCATTCGGGAAGGTGCATTGGAAATCGAGAGCGACGATTTTGAAAAGCTGCTCGGCCGGCCCACAACGCCAATCGACCAGGGCCTGCGCCAAATTGTGAATAACATCTCCCAAACCAAGAACTGATCTCACATGGGAAAACCGATCTTTGTTTCAGAACGGAAGATCGGTTTTCATTTATTCCGCTGCAGGGGTACCCGCATCGATTTTGAATCGTCCCCAACACGCCTGTCCCACTTCATTTTGCGGCGGTCACGTTTCCGGAGAAAATAAAAAAAGCCTTGATTTCTCAAGGTTTTCGGTCTATGGTGCGGGTGAAGGGACTTGAACCCCCACGGTTGCCCGCCAGAACCTAAATCTGGTGCGTCTGCCAATTCCGCCACACCCGCATATGGAACATGGTGAGCCATGAAGGACTCGAACCTTCGACCCTCTGATTAAAAGTCAGATGCTCTACCAACTGAGCTAATGGCTCGCATAAAAACATGGCTGGGGTACTAGGATTCGAACCTAGGAATGACGGAGTCAAAGTCCGTTGCCTTACCGCTTGGCGATACCCCAACACTTCCACATAAAAATGGTGCCGGCGATAGGACTTGAACCCACAACCCCCTGATTACAAGTCAGGTGCTCTACCAATTGAGCTACACCGGCACTTTTTGGCATAAAATGGTGGTTCGGGACGGAATCGAACCGCCGACACGAGGATTTTCAGTCCTCTGCTCTACCGACTGAGCTACCGAACCACGTCATATTTAGAAAAATGGCGGAGCTGACGGGACTCGAACCCGCGACCTCCGGTGTGACAGACCGGCGTGAACTCCAACTTCACCACAGCTCCGTGTACGATTATGTCGATCATGTTGACAACAGCAAGAAAAGAAAAATTGGTTGCGGGGACAGGATTTGAACCTGTGACCTTCGGGTTATGAGCCCGACGAGCTACCGAGCTGCTCCACCCCGCGACGATTTGAAAGACGATTGGAGATACGCAACTTCCGCCTTCGCTTCGAAGATGTAGCGCTTGCGGCGATTTCACTTTCTTACGTAGCGAAGACATATGGTGGAGGCTGACGGGATCGAACCGCCGACCCTCTGCTTGTAAGGCAGATGCTCTCCCAGCTGAGCTAAGCCTCCAGAATGGTGACCCGTAGGGGATTCGAACCCCTGTATGACAGCGTGAAAGGCTGCTGTGTTAAACC